>NZ_JBEXRO010000001.1:0-575936 GCF_040613095.1 Streptomyces sp. NPDC006309
GTACGGCCGTCCGGACAGCGCAAGGGCCCGGGCGACCCGGTGCCCGTCTTCGGCCCGTCGGTCCGGCTGGACATCCGCCCCCGGCGGGGCGGTGCGCGGCCGGTACGGGTCAGTCGCAGCAGTCGGGGGCCAGGCCGGCCGGCAGGTACTGCCCGCCGAAGACCGCGCAGGTGGCTTCGTGGCCGCCCAGTGCGGCGACGGCCAGCAGCAGGGAGCCCGCGGTCCAGGTGGTCAGCTCGCGCGGCCAGACGGCGTCGTCGTCGAAGACGTAGCCCGTCCAGTACAGGCCGCTGTCCGGATCCCGTAGGTGCTGGATCGACTGGAGGATCTCCAGGGCGCGGTCGGACTCCCCCACCGCCCACAGGGCCAGGGCGAGTTCGCTGGACTCGCCGCCGGTCACCCAGGAGTTGGGGGTCACGCAGCGCACGCCGAGGCCGGGGACGACGAACCGGTCCCAGGACTCCTCGATGCGCGCCTTGGCCTCCTCGCCCGTCAGCGCGCCGCCGAGGACCGGGTAGTACCAGTCCATCGAGTAGCGGTTCTTGTCCAGGAAGCGCTCGGGGTGCCGGCGTATCGCGTGGCGCAGCGCGCCGACGGCCAACTCCCAGTCGGGCTGGGGCTCTTCGCGTTCCTCGGCGATGGCGAGCGCGCACCGCAGGGCGTGGTGGACGGAGGAGCTGCCGGTGAGCAGGGCGTCCGTCGCCGGTGCGCCGTCGTCCTCGCGGCGCCAGCCGATCTCCCCGCCGGGCTGCTGGAGCCGCAGCACCCACTCCATGGCCGCGTAGACGGTCGGCCACATCCGGTCCAGGAACATGTCGTCGCCGGTGGACAGGTAGTGGTGCCAGACGCCGACGGCTATGTAGGCGACGAAGTTGGACTCGCGGGCCCGGTCGGTGACGTCGTCGTGGGCGCCGTCGGCGTAGGCGGCGTACCAGGAGCCGTCCTCGTTCTGGTGCCGGGCGAGCCAGTCGTAGGCCCGCTCGGCGGCCTCGTGCTCACCGGCCGCGTCCAGGGCCATGGCGGCCTCGGTGTGGTCCCACGGGTCCAGGTGGTGCCCGCGGAACCACGGGAGCGCACCGTCCTCCCGCTGCACGGCGAGGATGCCGCGGACGGTCGCGGCGGCCTGCTCGGCGGTGAGGACCCCGGGCAGGACGAGGTGTTCTGTCCGGGGGGTGGTCACTTGGCGGCCGCCTCGGAGGTCTCGGTGCCGGCGTCGGCCAGGCGCGGCAGGTGCGGCTTGGTGGCGTAGACGACGAAGCTCTTGCCGATGAGCGGGTTCAGGGCCCGCTCGGCGAGGCGGGTGGCGAGCGGCTTCTTCATGATGTCCCAGACCAGCAGCTTGTGGTACGCCCGCACCGGCAGCGCCTTGTCGTTGTCCACGCCGAAGGCGCACTTCAGCCACCAGTACGGCGAGTGCAGCGCGTGCGCGTGGTGGCTGCCGTACGGCTTCAGGCCGGCCTCGCGGACCTTGGCGACCAGTTCGCCGGCCCGGTAGATGCGGATGTGGCCGCCCTCCACCTCGTGGTAGGCGTCGGACAGCGTCCAGCAGACCTTCTCGGGGCCGTAGCGGGGCACGGTGACCGCGAGCCGGCCGCCGGGGCGGAGCACGCGGACCATCTCGGCGAGTACGCCCTTGTCGTCGGGGATGTGCTCCATCACCTCGGAGATGATGACGACGTCGAAGGAGTCGTCGGGGAAGGGCAGGGCGAGGGCGTCGCCCTCCATGGCGGTGGCGGTGGCGCCCTCGGGGGCCTCCCCGGCCTCCCGCATCGCCGCGAACCACTTGGCGACCTCGCGGATCTCCTCGGCGCTGCGGTCCAGCGCCACGACCCGGGCGCCGCGCCGGTAGCACTCGAAGGCGTGCCGCCCGGCTCCGCAGCCGAGGTCCAGGACACGGTCGCCGGGGGCGATCGGGAACCGGGAGAAGTCGACGGTCAGCACGTGGCCCTGCTTTCGGTGTAGACGCCGGGGATGGCCGCGGGGCGGCCGGGGTCCTGCGGCCGGGGGCGGGGGCCGCCGGAGCGGGCGATGGCCTCGCGGTAGCGGGCCACGGTGCCCTCGGCGGCCCGGGCCCAGGTGAAGCGTTCGAGCACCCGCTCACGGCCGGCCGCGCCGAGCCGGGCCCGCAACACCGGGTCGCCGAGCAGCCGGCCGAGACCGGCGGCGAGGGCGTCCGCGTCACCGGTCGGTACGGCCAGGCAGGTCTCGCCGTCCCGGCCGGCGACCTCGGGGATCGCGCCGCCGGTGGTGGCGACCAGCGGGGTGCCGGTGGCCATGGCCTCGGCGGCGGGCAGCGAGAAACCCTCGTACAGGGAGGGCACGCAGGCGACCTGGGCGGAGCGGATCAGGTCGACCAGTTCGGCGTCGGAGATGCCTTTGACGAACTCGACGGCGCCCTGGAGGCCGTACCGCTCGACCGCCTGGGCGACCGGGCCCTCCTGCGGGCGTTTGCCGACGACGACGAGGTGCGCGGCCGGGTGCTCGGTGCGCAGCTTGGCGAGCGCCTCCACGAGGAACACCAGGCCCTTGAGGGGCACGTCGGCGCTGGAGGTGGTGACGATGCGTCCGGGGACCTCGGGCACGGCCGGGTCCGGCGCGAAGAGGTCGGTGTCGGCGCCGATGTGGACCACGTGGACGCGGTCGTCGCGGACGCCGAGGTGGTCCACGATCTCCTGCCGGGAGCTGCCGGAGACGGTGAGGACCGAGGGCAGGCGGCGGGCGACCCGCTTCTGCATGCGGGTGAACGCGTACCAGCGGCGCACCGAGTAGCGGCGCTGCCAGGTGCCGGCCGCGTCCAGCTCCAACTGCCGGTCGACGGTGATGGGGTGGTGGATCGTGGTCACCAGGGGGGCGCCGATGTCGCCCAGCAGGCCGTAGCCGAGGGTCTGGTTGTCGTGGACGACGTCGAACTCGCCGCGGCGGGCGCGCAGATGGCGGCGGGCGCGCAGCGAGAAGGTCAGCGGCTCGGGGAAGCCGCCGGTCCACATGGTCGCCACTTCCAGGGCGTCGACCCAGTCCCGGTACTCGCCCCGTCCGGGGGTGCGGAAGGGGTCGGGCTGGCGGTAGAGGTCGAGGCTGGGCAGCTCGGTGAGGGCGAGGTTCGGGTAGCCCTCGTCCAGGACGGGGTACGGCTGCGATCCGATGACCTCGACCCGGTGGCCGAGGCGGGCCAGCTCGCGCGAGAGGTGCCGTACGTAGACGCCCTGTCCCCCGCAGAACGGGTTCCCCTTGTAGGTGAGGAGCGCGATGTGGAGCGGCCGCTCCGCCCCGCCCCCGGCCGCGCTCGGGCGGGAGGGACCCCCACCGGCAGCGGGCTCCTGGCCGGCACCCGCCTCCCGGGCCTCAGCGGTCACTCCGTGCCCCCTTCTGCCTGCACTGCCCGCGACACTACGACGGGAGATAATCTAGAACAAGTTTCAGACTTGATCGTTCAGGAGGCTCTGAATCTACCGGCAGGTAGGAGCGCGGTGAGCAGTGGATCAGGTGATTCGCGCCACGGCGCGCGGCGCTGCCATGCCGGCTGATCGCGAGCCCCACGGACGACCTCACCGACTGTCACGGACGGTACCCATGCCCGCCGAAGCCCGTCCCCCGCGTCCGTCCCCCGAGCCCCCGGACCCACTCGGACGGGCAGCCGCACCCGCGCAGCTGACCGAACGGCAGGAGGCCCGCCGGCGCGGCATCCTGCGCGCCAGCGCCCAGCTGGCCGGCCGGGGCGGGTTCGACGGCGTGCAGATGCGTGAGGTCGCCGAGGTCTCCCAGGTGGCCCTCGGCACCCTGTACCGCTATTTCCCGTCCAAGGTGCATCTCCTCGTGGCGACCATGCAGGACCAGCTGGAGCACCTGCACGGCACCCTGCGCAAGAGACCCCCCACCGGTGACACGGCCGCCGAGCGGGTCACCGAGACCCTGATCCGGGCCTTCCGCGCCCTCCAGCGCGAACCCCGCCTGGCCGACGCCATGGTCCGCGCCCTCATCTTCGCCGACCGCGGCGTCTCGGCCGAGGTCGAGCAGGTCTCCCGGCAGACGACCGCGATCATCCTGGAGGCGACGGGACTGGCGGACCCCACGCCCGGGCAGCTGTCCGCGGTCCGGGTCATCGAGCACACCTGGCACTCGGCGCTCTCCACCTGGCTGTCCGGCCGCGCCTCCGTCGCCCAGGTGGAGGCCGACCTGGGGACGGTGTGCCGCCTGATCGACCTGACGGAACCGGACGACTGACCGAATACCCAAATTGTCGGTAAGTGGTACGAAATGACGGGTTCTGACACCGTTGACCGGGCTATGCTGATAACAGCCTACGAGGCGAGTGAGGGAGTCCAACCGGAGTAGCCGACTACGGCGAGACGCGCAAGCATCCGCCGGGGCCGACAGCGACGGTGGGGCTGAGAGGCCGGACGGCAGCAGTCAGGCCGGACGGCGACCCCCAGCACCTGATCCGGACCATGCCGGCGAAGGGAACCCGCCTCGTAGGTCCTTGCTTGTGCCCTGTGCGGTGGCTGTGCCGGGTGCCGCTCAGCCGGCCGGTGCCAGCCCCTTCCAGCTCCGGGCGGGCGCCTGCCGGCCGGCCCACTCCTCCAGCAGACGGCGGGCCTCCTCGGGCGGCGCGGCCAGGGAGACCCGCTGGGTGCCGGCGTGCGTGTTCCGCTCTCGCTCCTGCGTTCCCGCGCTACAGCAGGAGCACAGCAGGTCGAAGCCGCTCGCGGGCTCGGCGCCGTAGTCCTGCCCGCCGAACAGCTCGACCAGCGCCTCGACGTCGGCGGCCCCGGCCGCGTGCACCGTCACCGTGAGCGTCGGCAGGCCGGAGGGCTCGAAGAGGAGCAGTTCGTCGAAGACCGGGTACTCGTGGCCGTCCACGACCCGGCGGCCCGTCGGCTCGCCGTCGTGCACGACGACCTCGTCGTACCGGCGGCCGGCGGTCACCGGTACGTTCATCACCCGGCCCCGGGTCGGGCACAGCCGGTCGATCCACACGACCTCGCGCTCGCCGCCCGTGTCCAGACGTACGCACGCCGGCCCGAGACGGGCCTCGATCGCGCCCTCGCCCGCCGGGAGCGTGATGCCGAACCCCTCCCACGCCTGGCGCGCGGTGACCCAGTCGCGCTGGATGGTGGCCGCGATGCCCAGGTTCCAGAACGCCGGGTCGCCCTCACCGCGCGGGGCGCGGGCGGCGGCCTCCCGGCCCAGCTCGTACGCCTTCGCCCAGTTGCGCAGGAACTTGTGGCCGAGGGCGGCGTCGTACCACCACACCCCGCTCGTCTCCTCGTCGGGGAAGTGGGCGAGCACCCGCTCCAGCAGACCGGCGGCGGTCAGCCACTCCTCGGCGTCCCAGGCCTGGTACGCCCGCTCGATCAGCTGCTCGGCCTCGGACTTGCGCACGCTGTCTTCCCCACCCCGGTCGGTACCCGTCGAAACGCAGGAGCCTACCCCGCGCCTCCGGCCCCCTGCCCCCGGGGTGACACCGCCCCCGGGCGCCCCGGCAGCACCCGGACCCGAGAACGTCCGGCCACCCCGGCGGGTCCGGCGCCCTGACCGGCCGGACCTCCGGTGACGCCCGGCGGCGGCTCCGTACAGGGCTGGCCCCGCCGGACAGGCGGGCGGGCCGGGGCAGGTGCCTGCGGGGCGCGCCGGGAGGCGGTACGGCCGTACGGCCGGTGCGCCGGATGGGTCAGACGTGGGTCGGGAGGCCCTCCGTGGTGGCCGTCCGGTGGCGGAACCCGTCGACCGCGGCGGCGTGGAAGCGCAGCGCGTGGGCGACGGACTCCAGTTCGCCGGGACCCCAGGCGGGGGCGGTGCGGCCGGCCGTGCCAGGACCGCAGGCCGGGGCGGTGGGGCCGGCCGTGCCAGGACCGCGGACAGGGGCGATGAGGCCGGCCGGTGGCGGGCGGTCCCGGGCCCGTGGCGCGTGCAGCAGCTCGACGGCGACGAGGATGTCCACCGCCGCCGCGATACCCCGCGCCACGCACTCCGGGTGGCCCGCCGCCGTCGCCGCCCGCAGGGTCCGCTCGCGCCGGGCTCCGCTGAGGTGCGGTGCCAGCTTCAGGAGGCCGTCGTTGATGGCGGCCCGGCGCAGTTCGAGGCGCAGGGCGGCACCGCTGACCCGGCCGGTCGCCGGGGCCGCCGGCGCGCTGACGGTCAGCATGATCTGCCACAGCGGCTTCAGGCGCCGGTACGTGCGCACGAGCCGGCGGCGCTCCGCCACCAGTGGCCCGGCCTGCCCGGCGATGAAGGCGACGGCCACCAGGGCGGCCTCGGCGATGGCGAAGGGCGGGGCGACGTACGTGGACAGCCAGTCCCAGTCCCGGCCGCTCCACCGGGCGCCGATCGCGGCGAGTTTCGCCAGGTCGAAGAGGAGTCCGAGGGCGTAGGCCTCCTGGAGGAAGATCACCGCCCGGCGCAGCCAGGTCTCCTCCACCTCCTGGAACCAGGCCCACAGCATGCCGGCCGCGACCAGCGCCGACACCAGGTGGGCGACGAGGTAGAGCAGCACGAACTCGCGCATCCAGGGTGTGGCGGCGTAGTAGGTGTCGAGGTCCCGTACCCGCTCCACATGGTGGTCGCCGAGCAGGAACGTCGTCCACAGGCCGACGATGATCACGGCGTACGTCACCCAGACGAGCCGGGTGCGCCGGCGGCGGACGGCGGACGGCGGCTCGCGCCAGGTGATGATGAGCCACAGGCAGGCGCCGCAGTAGACGGTCAGCAGCGAGTAGACCCACAGGCCGGCGAAGTTGGGGATGCCGGTGAGTTCGTTGATGCCGTGCAGGCCGGCCGGCGGCAGCGAGGCGAAGACGACCGCGCCGATGCCCAGCAGCAGGGCGGTGGCCCGCAGGATCGGGTCCTGCCAGGCGCGCCGCAGCAGCGGCACTTTGATCACGAAGGCCACGCCGAGCAGGACGGCCGGGACGGCGTAGGCGGCGAGACAGCCGGCGAGGTCCCAGCGCATCAGGGCCCGCCGATGTTGCCCAGTGAGGAGGACAGCCGGTCGGTCAGGGTGTCCTGGGTCGTCGGGCCGGCCGCGCCCGGCCCGACGACCTTGGAGAACTTGGCCGCGAGGCGCAGCCCGCACTCCTCGGCCTCCCACTCGGCCGCGGCCGCCGGCGCGGCGGGCGAGCGGGTGGCCGTGGCGACCACCTGGTCCCAGGGGATGTCGTCCTCGGCCCGGGAGAGCAGCCGGCGTGCGGCGGCGGGCAGCCCGGCCGGGTAGTGCACGTCCAGCGTGCCGTAGCGGACGTGGCCGATCTCGTGCCCGGCGATGACGAACTGGTGCAGTTCGGGGGCGCGTTCCTCGACCACGACGAGGTACTCCTCGTCCCGGGCGAGGGTGATCCCGGAGACGTCCAGGGTGGCCGGGAAGGCGACGAACCTCAGCCGCACCGGGCGGTCGAGGCGCGGGCTGAGCGTGGCGCACAGCGCGTGCAGGAACGCCTTCGGTTCCGTGGGCGGGGTGAGGGTGCGGACGGTGTCGCGCACGAGCTGGTCCAGGAAGCGCTTGGGGGACTTCGGGTACGGCGGGCAGGCCGCCGGCCGCGGGCGGGCAGCGGGCGCCGGGGACTTCCGGGACCGGGCGGGTCGCTCAGGCACGCCCGGTGTCCTTCGCCCGCTCCGAGGAGATGATCATCTCGGCCAGGTCGGCCAGGGTGGCGAGCTGCCGGGCGTTCATCTGGGGCGCGCGGGCGGCCAGCCGGACCAGTCCGCTCTCGCGCAGCCGCAGCAGCGGGTCGGCCTCGGCCTCCAGGCTCTGGAGCACCGGTTGCAGCGCCTCGTGCAGCGCCTCCGGTCCGTCCGCGGTGAAGAAGCCCGCGGGCAGGCCGAAGAACCGGCGTAACCGGTCGGCGTGTTCGAGGCTCGGCATACCGCTCTTGCGCCACTCGCTCAGCCACTGCCGGCTGGTCCCGGCGATCCGGGCCAGCTCGTCCAGGGAGTACCGCTTGCCGTCGGGCCTGCGCCGGGTCTCCCGGATGAAATCCAGTCGCTGGCGCACTCGTTGGGCCAGGCACGGCTCGGACACCCGGCCCCCGCTGAGGAGTTCGACGACGGTACCTACGGGAATGCCGGTGCGGTACGAGAGGCCGGCCACGTCGAGGACCTCCGGCAGGCGGCCCGGCCGTCCGGTCAACTCACCCAGCCGGTCGAGGAATTCGGCCAGCGAGGCGTAGGCGTCACTCACCGAGGTCCCCCCTGGGCGTGTCGTCCGTTCGGCGGCTGAGCTGACGCGAGGTTACCGGGTCGCCCGTGCGCCTACCAGACGTGACAACACTCCCTGCGGAAGTACGCAGCTATCGTTGACAGTTGCTGGTGCTGTGGGTGAGGATCACTGCACAGAGAGCAAGATCTGACCCGCCCCGGGTGCCGCCGATGGGGGAGCGGCACCCGGGGTGTTTCTCGTCCGCCTTCGCCGTCGAGGAAGGACCAGGCACCCATGGCGCAGCCCGTCCTCCTCCTGGGGGCCGGACACGGGGACGCGTGCGGCGAGTTCGCGCTGGCGCGGATCGCCGCGGTCCATCCGGTGATCCTGGTCGACCCGGAGCCGCCCGCCTGGGCGCGCCCGTATCTGGCCGGCCACCTCGCGGCCGACCCGGCCCGCGAGGCGCAGACGGCCGACGCGGTCCTGCGGTACGCGGCCCGGCGCCCGGTCGGCGGCCTGCTCACCTGGTCCGCGGAGCATCTGGTGACGGCCGCGCGCGTCGCCGCCCGGCTGGGGCTGCCCGGCCTGCCGTACGAGACGGCCGCGGCCTGCGCCGACCCCGCCGCGCTGCGGGCGCTGCTGCTGCGGCACCGGGTGACGCCGGCCGGCCCCGAGGACACGGAGGGGCCGCTCGTGTCCGCCGAGACCGTCGTCCTCGACGACGAGATCCGCATCGTCGCGCTCACCCGGACGACGACGGGCCCGGCGCCCGCCCGCCGCGCGCTGCGGCACTGCGTCCACGCCCATGACGGGCTCCTGCACAACCGGTTCCTGCGCCAGTGCGTCGAGCGGACCGTCCGCGCGCTCGGGCTCACACACACGGTCGCGCACCTCACCCTGCGGCTGACCGACCGCGGCCCCCGCGTCACGGGCGTCGCCCCGCACCTGCCCGGCGACCTGCTCCCGCTGCTCGTGGAACAGGCCACCGGCGTCGACCTCGCCCGGGCCGCCGCCACACTGGCCACCGGCCGGCTCCCGGAACTGACCCCGACCCGGCAGCGGGCCGCCGCCGTCCAGTTCGCCTACCCGGCCACCACCGGCCGCCTGACCGACCTCCGCCTGGACCCGGGCGCCGCGCACGAGCCGTCCGCCGAACGCATGGTCCTCACCCGGCGGTCCGGTGACCTGGTGACGGCCGCCGCCCACGCGGACGTCACCGACCGGCTCGCGCACTGGGTCGCCACCGGTGAGGACCCCGCGCAGTGCGAGGAGGCACTGCGCCGCATGGCCCGCCACCTGAGCGCGACGGTGACCCCGACGGCGAACACGTACGCGGCGTAGCCCGCCGGGCCACGGACACCCGGCCGGGTCGGACGCCGGCACCGGCGACCCGGCAGGGCCACGAACACCCACCGGGCCCGACGCCGGCACCGGCGGAGGGCAGGTCCGGCAGACCCAGTGCACGGCAGGTCCGGTGGACGGCAGGTCCGGTGGACGACAGGTCCGGCAGGTCCGCCAAACCCGGCGGAGGGCAGACCCGACAGACGGCAGACCTGGCAGACCCGGCGGACGGCAGACCCAGTGGACGGCAGGCCCGGCGGACGGCAGGCCCGGCGGACGGCAGGTGCGGCGGGTGCACCTGACGGTCCGTGTACGTACGACGGCCCGCCCGCACCACGCTCGCGCGGGCGCCGCCCCGCCCTCTGCGACAACCTGTACGGCCGTCGCGGCCGTCACCGCCGTGACCCCGGTCACCGGGGCCGTGTGCCGACGGCCACCCCTCGGCCCGCGTGGGGCGGCCGGTACAGTGGCGGGGTCGTCATCACACCCGTACGGGGGGAAGCCGGTGCAATTCCGGCGTAGGCCCTTCCCACGCCCTCGACTTGGCCCGGGCAGGGGACATCCCTGTCCGTGAACCGTCGTCCGACGGTGCGCCGGACCGCCCCGGACGGGACGTTGACCGGCTCCCGTGCGCCGGCGGCCCGCCGCGCACGGCACCGTCGAGTTCTACGGAGCCGAGCCGCCCGAGGGTTCTCCCACGCGCTGCCGGCTCCCCGCAGGAGAGGCAGTCGCCGACCATGAACGTCCGCCGCAGTGCCGCGGCCCTCGCCGCCGTAGGCGTGCTGGCCGCCGCCGCGCCCGCCACGGCCGCCGACCCGTCCCCGTCCGCGCCGTCCCCCCAGGTGACGGTCCCGTCCGGGCTGTACGGCAAGGGCGACCCGACGTGGGACGGCGTGTGGCGGCAGTCCCTCACGATCGTCGCCCAGCGCACCGTCGGCTACCGCCCCGCGGCCGCGGCCGTGGACTGGCTCACCGGACAGCAGTGCGCGAACGGCGGGTTCGCCGCGTTCCGCGCCACCCCCGGCACGGCCTGCGACAGCAAGGTCAAGCTCGACACCAACAACACCGCCGCCGCCGTCCAGGCCCTCGCGGCGGTCGGCGGCCGCGGCGCCGCGGCCGGCAAGGCCGTCGACTGGCTGAAGTCCGTGCAGAACAAGGACGGCGGCTGGGGCTACTACCCGGGCGACCCCAGCGACACCAACTCCACCTCCGTCGTCATCGGCGCGCTGACCGCCGCCGGCACGGACCCGGCGGACGTCCGCAAGTCCGGCCGCTCCCCCTACGACCCGCTGCCCGCCTGGTCCGTCCCCTGCGGCCAGGACGGCGGGGGCGCCCTCGCCTTCCAGCCGGACAAGAAGGGCAAGCTGCTCGCCAACGCGGACGCGACGGCGGCCGGCCTGCTGGGCGCCCTCGGCAAGGGCTTCGTGGTCCGGGCCGGCAAGGCCCCGGCGAAGGACGCCTGCACCGAGGCCGGCCACCTCACCCGGGCGCAGGTGGCCGACAACGCCGGCGCCTACCTCGCGGCGGCCGTCGCGAAGACCGGCCATCTGCGGTCCACGCTGCCCGGCGCCAAGGACCAGCCCGACTTCGGCAACACCGCGGACGCCGTTGTCGCGCTCGCCGCGGACGGCCGGACCGACGCCGCCCGCACGGCGTACGCCTGGCTGGAGAAGAACGCCGCCCAGTGGGCGACGCAGAGCGGCCCGGCCGCGTACGCGCAGCTCATCCTCGCCGCGCACGCCGTCGGGGAGCAGCCGGGCGACTTCGACGGCACCAGCCTGGTCCGCTCCCTCAACGCGCTCGGCCCGGCCCCGCACCTGGACTCCGCCGCGGACCCGTCGGCCTCCGACGAGAAGGACTCGAAGACCGCCGTCTGGTGGATCGTCGGCGTCGGTCTCGTCGCGGGCATCGGCATCGGTTTCCTGCTGAGCGGCCGGAAGAAGCGGCAGCCGTGACCTCCGTCCGCCGTACCGTGGCCGTCCGCCGTACCGTGCCGGTGCTCGTCGCCGCGGCGCTCCTGTCCGGCTCCGCCGGGCAGGCCGGCGCCACCGGCTACCGCTACTGGTCGTTCTGGGAGCGCACCGGGGGCCACTGGGCGTACGCCACGCAGGGCCCGGCGTCCGTCCGGCCCGACGACGGCAGCGTGCAGGGCTTCCGGTTCGCGGTGAGCGCGGACTCCGCGGACGCGAGCCGGCCGCGCGGTACGGCGGACTTCGCCGCGGTGTGCGCGGGGACGCACGCGAAGTCCGGTACGAAGCGGGTGGGTCTGGTGCTGGACTTCGGTACGGCGTCGGACGCGCCGTCCGGTGAGACTCCGCCGGCGTCGCGTACGGCGTGCGCGCGGGTGTCGCCGGACGCGACGGCGGCGGAGGCGCTGGCCGCTGTGGCGAAGCCTCTGCGCTACGACGCCAACGCCCTGTTGTGCGCGATCGGCGGGTATCCGCGGAAGGGGTGCGGGGAGCAGACCTCCGCCGGGGGCGGGACCGCGTCCGACGGGGGGAACGCGTCCGACGGCGGGCCGTCGCTGGGGCTGCCGGTCGGCGTGGCGGTGGTCGCCGCGCTGGCGGGGGCGGCGGTGTGGCGGACCAAGCGGCGGCGCGATGACTCCGGGTGAGACCGGAGGAGGGTGCGGGGCGTCTTGTGGGTGCGGGTGCGGCGTGGCTGATCGCGCAGTTCCCCGCGCCCCTGAGGAGTTGCGGTCAAGGTCGGGTTCCGGTGGGGGTGTTCTGCATCCTGGGGCCTGGTGGGGGTGGGCTCTCGGGCTGGGGGTCGCTGCCGGCCGTACCAGCAATCCGCTGCTTCTCGGCCTGCTCATAGCCGCCTCCGGCTACGTCGTGGCGACGCACCGGTCGTCCGCGCCCTGGTCCCGCTCGTACGCCGCCTTCGCGCGGCTCGGGCTCGCCGTCGTCCTCGTCCGGCTCCTCTTCGCCGTGGCGCTCGGCTCGCCCATCCCCGGCACGCACACGCTTCTCACCCTTCCCGAGGTCTCGCTGCCGCACTGGGCGCAGGGCATCCGCCTGGGGGGCCGGGTCACCGCGGAGGCGGTGGTCTTCGCCGCGTACGACGGGCTGAAGCTCGCCACCCTGCTGGTCTGCGTCGGCGCGGCGAACGCGCTGGCGTCCCCGGCCCGTCTCCTGAAGTCCCTGCCCGGCGCGCTGTACGAGACGGGCGTGGCGGTGGTCGTCGCGCTCACCTTCGCGCCGCACCTCGTGGCCGACGTCCGGCGGCTGCGGGCCGCCCGCCGCCTGCGGGGCCGTCCGGACCGGGGCGTGCGGGGCCTGCTCCAGGTCGGACTGCCGGTCCTGGAGGGCGCGTTGGAGCGTTCGGTGGCGCTGGCCGCCGCGATGGAGGCGCGCGGTTACGGCCGTACCGCCGAGGTTCCCGCCCGGGTCCGCCGTACGACGGCCGCGCTCACCCTCGGTGGTCTGCTGGGCGTGTGCGCGGGAACGTACGGGCTGCTGACGGCCGAACGGGGCGCGTACGGCGTCCCGGTGCTGTGCGCCGGGGTCGCCGCAGCGCTCGCGGGCCTGCGGCTGGGCGGCCGGCGCTCCCCGCGGACCCGGTACCGCCCGGACCCGTGGGGTGCGCGCGCCTGGCTGGTCGCGGGCTCCGGTGCCGCGGTCGCCGCGCTGCTCACCCTCGCCTCCGTCCGTGATCCGGACGCGCTGCACCCGGGGGTCGTGCCCCTGGTCGCCCCCGGCCTTCCGGTCTGGCCCGCCGCGGCCGTCCTGTTCGCCCTGCTGCCCGCCTTCGTCGTCCCCAGGGAGCCGTCGTGATCCGCTTCGAGGATGTCAGCGTGACGTACGACGGTGCGGCCCGCCCCACCGTCGCCGGCGTCGACTTCGAGGTGCCCGAGGGTGAACTGGTGCTGCTCGCCGGTCCGTCCGGGGTCGGCAAGTCGACGGTGCTGGGCGCGGTGAGCGGGCTGGTGCCGCACTTCACCGGCGGCACCCTGCGCGGGCGTGTCACGGTGGCCGGCCGGGACACCCGTACGCACCGGCCGCGTCATCTGGCCGACGTGGTCGGCACGGTGGGCCAGGATCCGCTCGCGCACTTCGTGACGGACACCGTTGAGGACGAACTCGCCTACGGTATGGAGTCGTTGGGGATCGCCCCGGCCGTGATGCGGCGCCGGGTGGAGGAGACCCTCGATCTGCTGGGCCTGGCCGGGCTGCGGGGCCGGCCCATCGCCACGCTGTCCGGCGGGCAGCGCCAGCGGGTCGCGATCGGCTCGGTCCTCACCCCGCATCCGCGGGTGCTGGTCCTGGACGAGCCGACGTCGGCGCTGGATCCTGCCGCCGCGGAGGAGGTGCTGGCCGTGGTGCAGCGGCTGGTGCACGACCTGGGGACGACGGTGCTGATGGCCGAGCACCGGCTGGAACGGGTGATCCAGTACGCCGACCGGGTCGTCCTGCTGCCGGCGCCCGGTGCGGCACCGGTCGTCGGTCCCCCGGCCGAGGTGATGGCCGTGTCCCCGGTGTTCCCGCCGGTGGTGGGCCTGGGCCGGCTGGCCGGCTGGTCCCCCCTCCCCCTGACCGTCCGGGACGCCCGCCGCCGCGCGGCCGACCTGCGCACCCGCCTGACCGCCGCGGCCAGGACGGCGGCTGAGACCGCCACCACCGCCACTACCGGTACCGGCACCGCCACCGCCACCGGTACCGGCACCGCTCCGGCCGGCACGGCCACCGGCGTTCCCGCCCAGTCGCGGCACCCCGCACCCGCCGCACCCGCCGGGCCCACCCGCCGCCCCTTGTTCCGCCGCCGCCCCTCCCCCGGGCCGGTGCCGCCGGACGCGCCTGTCGCCGAGGTCCGTGCCCTCTCCGTGCGCCGGGACGGTGTCCACGCGCTGCGGCGGGTGGACCTGACCGTGACCCCGGGTGAGACGGTGGCCCTCATGGGCCGCAACGGTGCCGGGAAGTCGACCCTGCTCGGCTCGCTCGTCGGGCTCGTGGCGCCCGGTACCGGCACGGTCAGCGTCGGCGGCGCCGTCCCCCACCGCACCTCGCCCCGGGACCTCGTCCGCAAGGCCGGTCTCGTCCCGCAGGAGCCGCGCGACCTGCTGTACGCGGACACGGTGGCCGCCGAGTGCGCGGCGGCCGACCGGGACGCGGGCGCGGCGCCCGGCACCTGCCGGGCGCTGGTGTCGGGGCTGCTGCCGGGGATCGCGGACGACACGCACCCCCGGGACCTGTCCGAGGGCCAGTGCCTGGCGCTCGCCCTGGCCGTCGTGCTGACCGCCCGCCCTCCCCTGCTCCTGCTGGACGAGCCGACGCGCGGCCTGGACTACGCGGCGAAGGGCCGTCTGGTGGCCGTCCTGCGCACCCTGGCGGCCGAGGGGCACGCGATCGTCCTGGCGACGCACGACGTGGAACTGGCCGCCGAGCTGGCCCACCGGGTGGTGCTGCTAGCCGAGGGCGAGGTGATCGCCGACGGTCCGACGGCCGAGATCGTGGTGTCGTCGCCGTCGTTCGCCCCGCAGGTGACGAAGATCCTCGCCCCGCAGCGGTGGCTGACGGTGTCCGAGGTGCGGGAGGCCCTGGCATGAGCCGTGCCCCGCGGGTCCGTGCCGTCCGCCTCGGCCCCCGCTCCGTCGCCGCGCTCGCGATCAGCGGCGCGGTGGGTGTGGTGGCCTTCGGCTGGCCCTTCCTCGCCCCGCCCGGCTCCGGGCTGAGCGCGCACGCCCAGGACGCGCCGTGGCTGTTCGCCGGTCTGCTGCTGCTCCTGGTGGCGGTCGTGGCAGCGACGATCTCCGAGTCGGATCTCGGGCCGAAGGCCGTGGCCATGCTGGGGGTGCTGGCCGCGACGGGGGCGGCGCTGCGCCCGATCGGCGCGGGGACGGCGGGGCTGGAGCCGATGTTCTTCCTGATGGTGCTCAGCGGCCGGGTGCTCGGCCCGGGCTTCGGGTTCGCGCTGGGCTCGGTGACGATGTTCGCGTCCGCGCTGCTCACGGGCGGGGTGGGGCCGTGGCTGCCGTTCCAGATGCTGGCGATGGGCTGGTTCACGATGGGCGCCGGCCTACTTCCGGGGCCGGTCCGCCTGCGCGGGCGCGGTGAACTGGCGGTGCTGGCCGCCTACGGCTTCCTGGCGGCCTTCGCGTACGGCACGGTCATGAACCTGGCCGGCTGGCCGTTCATGGCTGCGGCGGCCTCAGGCATCTCCTTCGACGCGGACGCGCCGGTCGCCGCCAACCTGGCCCGCTTCGTCGCGTACTGCCTGGCCACCTCGCTCGGCTGGGACCTGGGCCGGGCGGTGTGCACGGTGGTGCTGACGCTCGCTCTCGGTCCGGCGGTGCTGCGTGCCCTGCGCCGGGCCACGCGGCGGGCGGCGTTCGAGACGGCGGTCACATTCGACGGTCCCGGTGCGAGACGGCCGTCACAGCCGGCGGTCCCGGTGCGTGAGGCGCCGTGTCCGCACGGTGAGCGGGACGGTGAAGCACCCCACATGACGCACGTCACCTACGAACCTGAGTCGTAGTCCCATTTGTCCGATACACCCTTCCATGCACCCCTTCTGACCTGCGCTTTGAGACCCACGCCACAGAGTCGGTCAGACGGGCAGATCCGGCCACAACTAGTAAAAGGGGTCATTGCGGACTCGTTTCCCGCCTGTTTCTCTTAGGACGTCACCAGGCGCCACGAGCCCACCCGGGCCGCGGCGCCGCCGCATGCGGCCACAGTGCGTGGTCCTTCCCATGCGGGTGATCCACCGTCCCCCACCGAAGAGGTTTCTCCGTGTCCGTCTCCTTCATCCGTCGCATCGCTTCCCCGAAGAAGGCCCTCACCACCGTCGCCCTGGCCGCCGCCACCGCCGGCATGGCGCTTTCCGCGGCGCCCGCCCAGGCCGCCTCCTCCGGCTCCTCCGCCCAGGCGATCGCGCACAAGATGATCCCGGACGCCGCGCAGTTCAACGCCTTCAGCAGGATCGTGGAGCACGAGAGCGGCTGGAACCCCAGCGCCACCAACAGCTCCTCGGGCGCCTACGGCCTGGTCCAGGCCCTGCCGGCCTCGAAGATGTCCTCCGCCGGCGCCGACTGGAAGACCAACCCCGCCACCCAGATCAAGTGGGGTCTGGACTACATGAACTCCCGCTACGGCAGCCCGGCCCAGGCCTGGAACTTCTGGCAGGCCAACGGCTGGTACTGAGCCACCCCTACGCGGTCGCACCGCTGAACCAGCGGGCGATCCCGGCCAGGGCCGCCCGGTCCGACCCGAAGTGGTCGACGGGCCCCACCTCCAGCACCCGCACCCTCGCCCCCCGGCCGGCGAGGGTGCGCGCGCATGTCCGGGCGTTGCCGATGGGCACGTCCGTGTCGCGGTTGCCCGCGTACAGCCGCACCGGCACGTCGGGCTTCCAGTCGCAGGCGTGCCCGTTGGTGCGCAGCGCCTGAAGCAGGCCGCCGGCCGGCCGGCGCAGCTGCCGGTAGAAGCGGTCGGTCAGCAGATGCCGCACGGTCGGCGCGAGCTGCCGGACGATGTCCTCGTCCTTGTGCCGCCCGTCGAAGAGCCCCTCGACCCGCCCGGCGTAGGGCTGCCGGAACACCTCGGCGGGGTCCTTGTAGATCGGGTGCAGCCGGTTCTGGGCGACGAGGAAGTAGGAGAGGTAGAACACTCCGCTGACATCGTTGACCCGCCCGTCGGTGAGCGCGGGCTCCTCGGTGCCCTGGAGGTCGTACGGCCCCGCCACCGGCGCCACCGCCTTCAGCCGGAACCCGGCCGCGTCGCCGCCCTGCACGGCCCGGGCCAGCGCCATCGCCACCTGGCCGCCCTGGGAGAATCCGGTGACGTACAGGTCCCGGTCCAGTGAGCGCCCCAGCAGACGGCTCGCCGTCCGGGCCGCGCGCAGCATGTCCACGGAGGCGGTCACCGCGGACCGGGTGTCCATGTAGGGGTGCCGTCCGGGTCCTTCGCCCAGGCCCAGGTAGTCGGGCGCGGCGACCGCGCGCCCGGTGGCGGCGAACAGGTACGACCGTGTTCGCGCGTCCTCCGCGACGGAGGGGGCGTAGGCGCGGTTCGCCATGGTGCCGTGGGTGTCGGAGACCAGGCCGAGCCGGCGCCCGCCGCCCGCCGGCACGGTCAGCAGGCCGGTCGCGGTGGTGGGCCGGCCCTGCGGGTCCACCGTGCGGTACGTCACCCGGTACGCGAGGACTCCGTAGCGCAGCGGTACGGCCCCGATGTGCTGACGGCCCAGGGCCCGGGCGACTTCGGCGCGGCTGTGCGCGGCCACCGGTACGACCGACACGACCTCCCCCCGGTCACCGCTCCCCTGCCCCTCGGCCGCGGGCAGCCCCGGGACCACCCCGGCGACCCCGACGAGCGCCAGGGCGCCCAGGGTGACCGCCGGCCCCTTCCGCATGGGCCGACCGGGCTGCTTTCCCGCCACTTCGCGCGTGTCCTGTGTCATGTCCGGAACGCTACGGACGCAGGCTGCGCCGGGACATCCGAGAGCCCCCCGTCCTCGGGGTGGACTTCTTTCGCGCGCCGTGGGGAGTTCTTTCCACCCCCGCGGCCACCGTCCCTCCGGAGGAACGATGACGACGCCGACACCACCGGTACCGCCACCGGTTCCGGACCCGGAGGCGCGCGGGCTGCGGCTGGTGGCCGTACTGCTGGTGCTGACCGTGGTGAGCGGACTGATCGACGCCGTCAGCTATCTCGGCCTGGGCCGCGTCTTCACCGCCAACATGACCGGCAACGTGGTCGTCCTGGGCTTCGCCGCGGCCGGCGCCCCCGGCTTCTCGGTGCCCCACACGGCCACGTCCCTGGTCTGCTTCCTGCTCGGCGCGACGGCGGGCGGCCGGGTGGCGGCCCGCCACGTCCGGGGCTCGCGCCGCGCGTGGGCCCGGCGGACCCTGGCGGCGGAGGCGGTGCTCGTCGGCGGCTCCGCCGCGGTGGCCTTCGCCTGGCCGGACGCCACCGCGGCCCACTACGCCCTGATCGCCCTCACGGCCTTCGCGATGGGCCTGCGCAACGCGACCGTCCGCAAGCTCGGCGTCCCCGACCTCACCACCACGGTCCTGACGATGACCCTGACGGCCCTGGCCTCCGAGTCCCGCCTCGGCGACGCCACGGGCCACCGCTCCCCACGCCGCACGGCCTCGGCCCTCGCCATGGCCGCGGGCGCCGGCCTGGGCGCGTGGCTGGTCCTCCACCACGGCCTGGCCCTCCCCCTCCTCCTCGCGGCGGGGGCCGCCGGCGGGGCGGCGGTGGTGGCGTCGGGACGGGAGTGAGGGCATTGGGTGCCGGCGGACGCCCAGGAAAGGGCAGCTGCGCTCAGGAAGCCGACCTTCCGGGTGAGCCGACGGGCACGGCCACGGCCGGCGCGTCCAGCGTGCCGGGTCCGGCCGTGGCGGTGCCGCGAGCAGCGGGAGAGCCCGTGTCGGCGCATACGTCGTCGATGACCGCGTTGCCGAAGCCGATGACTGCGGTGGCCGAGGCTTCGGCAGCGCTCGCGGAGATCAGCATCACCGTGCCGACCGCGGTTGCCTGGACTCGGATGCTGCGTCGGGTGGGGCGGGACGGAACCCCGGACCGGCGGACTCAGCTGCGGCGTCCCGGTGTGCGGACGGCACTCGGCTGTGACGCCGGGGACTCGTGCACAGCCCGCTCCGCGGCTACGGCAGGTGCGCGTGCGCCCAGGAGGAGACGGTCCAGTCCGAACCCCGCGCCGACCACCACCGCGCCGCCGACCGCGTCCAGGACCCAGTGGTTGCCGGTGGCGACGATGGCCGAGACCGTGAAGAGGGGGTGGAGCAGGCCCAGGGCCTTCATCCACCATTTCGGCGCGATGACCGCGATGACGATCCCGCACCACAGGGACCAGCCGAAGTGGAGGGACGGCATCGCGGCGTACTGGTTGGTGAGGGCGGTCAGGGTGCCGTAGTCCGGCTGGGAGAAGTCCTGGACGCCGTGGACGGTGTCGATGATGCCGAGGGCCGGCATCAGGCGGGGCGGGGCGAGGGGGAAGAGCCAGAAGCCGATGAGGGCGAGGAAGGTGGCGAAGCCGAGGGAGGCGCGGGCCCAGCGGTAGTCGACCGGGCGGCGCCGGTAGAGGACGCCGAGGAGGGTGAGCGGGACGATGAAGTGGAAGGTCTCGTAGTAGTGGTCGAAGAAGCCCCGCAGCCAGCCGACCCTGACGACGGCGTGGTTGACGGCGTGCTCGATGTCGATGTGCAGGAAACGCTCGGCGGCGAGGACCAGGCGGCCGTGGTGCTCGGCGGTGGCGCGGCCCCCGGAGTTGGTGCCGCCGGTCGCGGCCAGCCGTACCTGCTGGTAGGCCGCGTACGTGACGCGGATGAGGAGCAGCTCCAGGAGGAGGTTGGGGCGGGTGAGGGCCCGGCGGAGGGCCGGCGGCGGTGGGACGCGGCGGAAGCGGGCCGGGGACCGCGGGGCGTACTCCGTCGGGACCGGGATCTGGTAGTGCGGCGAGGTGCGGGACAGGAAGGGGACGGCCGTGGCGGCGGCGAGGGCCGCGAGCAGCACGAGGTCGTCCCGCAGCGGGTACAGCACCGGCGTGTCCGGCAGCATCATCCGCGCCGGGAGCGTGGTCACGAGGATCACCGCGACCGGCCAGACGTAGCGGTCGGAGGCCCGCCTGCCCACCCGGCCGGCCACCGCGAGCAGCACCCACAGCAGCTGGTGCTGCCAGCTGGTGGGGGACACGGCGACCGCGGCGCAGCCGGTGACCGCCACGGCGAGCAGGAGCTGGCCGTCGTGGGCGTAGCGGACGGCGCGGCGCAGGGCGAGGCCGGCGACGGCGGCGCCGAGCAGCAGGAAGAGGGCGATCTCCAGGGGGCCGGTGAGGCCGAGGCGGAGCAGGGCGCCGTGCAGGGACTGGTTGGCGAGGCCGTCGGCCTCGCCGCCGAGCCCCACGCCGGCCGTGTGGTGCACCCAGTAGGTGGCGGAGTCGTGCGGCAGCGCCGCCCAGGCCAGCGCGGTGCACGCGGCGAAGGTGCCGGCCGTGCTGCGGGCGGCCCGGCGGCGGCCGGTGAACCACAGCAGCGGGGCGAAGAGCAGCACGGTCGGCTGGAGGGCGGCGGCCAGGCCCAGGCACAGGCCGCTCGCGCGCTGCCCGCGGACGGTGAAGCAGCCGAGCAGGACGAGCAGCACCGGGATGATGCTGGTCTGGCCGAGCCACAGGGCGCTGCGGACCGGCAGCGACAGCATGAGGAGGCTGATGGCGACCGGCGCGGCCAGCAGCGAGGTGCGACGGCTGACCGGCTGGGGCAGCGCGCGGGCGGCCACCAGGCCGAGGGCGACGACCAGCAGCAGGGTGCCGAAGGTCCAGCCCCAGCCGAGGGCGGTTTCCGCCGACCGGGTGAGGGGCTTGAGGACCAGGCCGCCGAAGGGGGTGCCGGTGAACCTCGTCGAGTCGTAGATCGAGCCCTTCACGTGCAGGACGCCCTCGGGGCCGACCCAGGTCTCCAGGTCGGTGAGCCGTTCGCCGCTCGGGGTGGTCAGGACGACGGTCATCTGCCGTACGGCGAGGATCGCCGCGATCGCCCACAGGGCGAGCCGGGCGGCGCGCAGCCGCGTTCCGGCCGCCGCTCCCGCTAAGGCATCCGTCGGTCGCCCGCTGTGCCGCACGTTCGCCACGCCTCGTCGGCCTCCCGCCCCGTCGCGTCCCGGGCGCGTCCTGCGCGCCGGGCCCCCTCCAAGCCTCCCAAGAGGCTTTCGGGCCCCGTGCAGGGGGACGCGGGAAACCTCCCCTTCACCTGACGTCGATCCGTCTTTGTCCGGAAGCGGCAGTCCGGACGGCAGTCCCGGTGACCCTCGGTTGCGTGCCGGGGAGGCGACAAGGATCACATCGATCAAGCGGAATGGCAGGTGGTGAGGGGGCAGGAGTACCTGCGTATCCCGCCTTTAACTGCATGCAGCATCGATCCGCACACGGTACGTAAAGGGCAGACATGCCCCTATGGTCGTTTTTCGGCCCGTCGTACGTCAGCGACGCCGTCCGGGTCCGTCCCCTGTCCCCGTCGAAAGGTAGGCGAGCTCCGTCTTGGCGACCGTCACAGCCGTCAACCCGCCCCTGAAGTCACGACGGGCCACCACGGCCCGCGACGCCGGTGATGTCACCGTCATCGACCCCGCGCTGGTCAAGCGCGCCGTGAAGGCGGCGGCGCTCGGCAACGCGATGGAATGGTTCGACTTCGGTGTCTACAGCTACATCGCGGTCACCCTGGGCAAGGTCTTCTTCCCGTCCGGCAACCCGACCGCGCAGCTGCTGTCGACCTTCGGCGCCTTCGCGGCGGCCTTCCTGGTCCGGCCGCTCGGCGGCATGGTCTTCGGCCCGCTGGGCGACCGCGTCGGCCGGCAGAAGGTCCTCGCCGTCACCATGATCATGATGGCCGCGGGCACGTTCGCGATCGGCCTGATCCCGTCGTACGCCACGATCGGCGTCGGCGCGCCGCTCCTGCTGCTGGCCGCGCGGCTCGTGCAGGGCTTCTCCACCGGCGGCGAGTACGCGGGTGCCACCACGTTCATCGCCGAGTACGCCCCGGACAAGAAGCGCGGATTCCTCGGCAGCTGGCTGGAGTTCGGCACGCTCGCCGGCTACATAGGCGGCGCGGGCCTGGTCACCCTGATGACGGCCCTGCTCTCCTCCGACGACCTCACCTCCTGGGGCTGGCGGATCCCGTTCCTGATCGCGGGCCCGATGGGCATCATCGGCCTGTACCTGCGGATGCGCCTGGAAGAGACCCCGGCGTTCGCCGCCGAGGTCGAGAAGGCGGAGGCCGCCCGGCCGAAGGTGCCGCTGCGCGAGATGGTCGCGGGCCAGTGGAGGGCGCTGCTGCTGTGCATGGGCCTGGTCCTGGTCTTCAACGTCACCGACTACATGCTGCTGTCGTACATGCCGAGCTATCTCACCAGTGAGCTGAAGTACGACGAGACGCACGGCCTGCTGGTCGTGCTCGGCGTGATGGTCCTGATGATGGTCGTCCAGCCGTTCGCGGGCGCCCTGACCGACCGCGTCGGCCGCCGGCCGGTGATCGCGGCGGGCTGTGCGGGCTTCCTGCTCCTGTCCGTCCCCGCGCTGCTGCTGATCCGCCAGGGCAGCCTGGTCGCCGTCGCGCTGGGCATGGGCGCGCTGGGTCTGCTGCTGGTCTGCTTCACGGCCGCCATGCCGGCCGCGCTGCCCGCGCTGTTCCCGACCCGGGTGCGCTACGGCTCCCTGTCGATCGGCTTCAACGTGTCCGTGTCCCTGTTCGGCGGGACGACCCCGCTCGTCGTGACCGCGCTGATCGGGGTGACCGGGAACATGATGATGCCCGCGTACTACATGATGGCCGCGGCCGTCGTGGGTGGGTTCGCGGTGTGGCGGATGTCCGAGTCCGCGGGCCGGCCGCTGCCGGGGTCCGCGCCGGCCGTGGAGGAGCGGTGACCGTCCGCACGTGACGGGTGAGTGCCGCAGGGTTGCGGTCGCTCGCCGGGTGCGGCTCGTCGTGGCTTGCCGCGCGGTTCCCCGCGCCCCCTCGGGTGCGGGGTCCGCCGTATCTGGCGCGCGGAGCCCCGTGCCCCTTCGTGGGTGCGGGGTTGTGTGCTGGGATCATCTGGGTGGGCAGGGGCAGGCAGTCCGGGGAAGACTCGGGAACGACACTCGGGAAAGGCACCAGGCGCTATGAGCGGGTCGCAGCTGTGGGACGACGTCGACGACTACTTCATCAGCCGGCTCTCACCGGACGACGAGGCGCTGCGGGCGGCCCTGCGGGAGAGTGAGGCCGCGGGGCTGCCGCAGATCGGCGTGACGGCCGCGCAGGGCAAGCTCCTGCACCTGCTCGCCCGGCTCCAGAACGCCCGCAACATCCTGGAGATCGGCACGCTCGGCGGCTACAGCACGATCTGGCTGGCCCGCGCCCTGCCCGAGGACGGCAGGCTGGTGTCGCTGGAGTACAACGCCAAACACGCCGAGGTGGCGGGCCGGAACATCGCCCGCGCGGGCCTGGAGCGGATCGCGCAGGTGCGGGTGGGTCCGGCGCTGGAGTCGCTGCCCAAGCTCGCCGACGAGAACCCGGCCCCCTTCGACCTGGTGTTCATCGACGCCGACAAGGCCAACAACGGGCACTACGTGGAGTGGGCGCTGCGGCTCACCCGCGCGGGCAGCCTGATCGTCGTGGACAACGTGGTGCGCGGCGGCCGGGTCGCCGACGCGGACAGCACCGAGCCGGACGTGGTGGGCACCCGCGCGGCGATCGATCTGATCGCCACGCACCCGAGACTGAGCGGTACGGCGATCCAGACCGTCGGCAGCAAGGGCTACGACGGTTTCGCGCTGGCCCACGTGCTGGGCTGACCGCCGGGACGCGATGCGCCGGCACCTGCCTCACGGCTCGTGGTAGAAGCCCACGTTCACACTGCGCGGTGCGGTGCGGTCCTGGATGACGATCTCGCCGGACCCGCCGTACGGCAGCACCACGGTCGCGCCGTAGCCGACGGGCTGGGCGTACTCCCCGACGGTGACCCGGACCTCGGACGCCGGGTCGGGCTGGGAGCCCTGCAGCCAGGTCACCTGCCAGACACCCTCGGGGCCGCACAGGAACTCCAGGTGCACCCGGGAGACGAACAGCCAGTCCTCGGGGGTGCCCAGCCGGCACACGGTCCCGTCGCGGCCGACCCGCAGCACGGCACCGGGCTCGCTGGGCGCTTCGGCCATCGTCATGCCGGCCGTGGCGCCCGCGTCCTCCCCGGAGACGGTGGCCATGGTGAGTTCGAGCACGAGCGTTCCCCCTGAAACGTCCTGGCGCGGTGGGCGGATCGCCGTACCGCCGCCGCATGATAAAACGCCCGGCGGGGTCCCGTCCGGCACAAGGGGTTCATGACCGAGCGAAAGCCACCGGTCGTCCCGGGGAACGTGGTCGGGACCGGGGATGACGGCCGCCGTCCGGTCCGCCGCTGGGCCGGCCGCCGTACGGCGTCGAGCAGGTGGTACGCGAATGGCGGCAGCTCAGGGCTGCCGCCAGGGGGGAAGGGCCGGAGTCAGCCGTGCAGCAGGCGTCCGGCCAGTTCCCGGTAGTCGCGCAGGGCGAGCCGCAGCTGCTCGGTGTCGCTGCCGGCCCCGGGCCCGCGGTCCTCGCCGCCCTCCCAGGAGGTGCGCAGGGTGCGGCGGCGCTTCGTCACCGCCTCGGTGAACCGTGCGGCGATCTCCTCCAGCGCCCGGTCGGCCTCCTCGACGGCCGCCTTCGGCTCGTCCACGAACCCGGCGACCACCTCCCGCATCCGCTGTTCCCACCGGTCCGCCTCGTCGTGCGGGAGCAGTGGCGCGTCCACGCCGGTGCCGGACGCGGCCGGCGCGCCGGACGTCCTGTCCGTGCCGACGCCGGCGGTGCCGAGGCCGGTGCCGGGTGTTTCCGGGCCCAGGTCCTCCGTACCGGGACGCAGGCCCTCGGTGCCGTGCCCCGGCACGGATGCCCGGGACGTGGCGGGTCCTGCCGTGTCCGGTCCCGGTGCCGGCTGTGCCGTGCTCCGCGGAGTGCTGCCGTCGGCCGTCAGCCCGTCCGGGCCGGGGCCGGCCGAGCCGGTGAGCGAGCCGCCCGGGTGCTCGCCCGGAGCGGGTTCCCCGGGGAGCCGCTCCTGCGGCAGGGCCTCCCTCGGTGTGCGGTGGCCCGGCACCGCGTCCCCGGGGGCCCACTCGTCGTTGTGCGCCTGCTCGCCGGCCGGCACCCCCGCGTCCGGCGGGGTGCGGGTGAGGCGCCGGTCGTCGTCCGTACCGCTCGTACCGCTCGTCCTGTCCGGCATGCTGTTCAGCTCTCCTCGGGTCGGCTCCGGTGGAGCACCGGGGTGTGGGACCGGGCGTGGGTGCCGGTCGCCCCGGGCCGGTCGGTGCCGGCGGAGGCGCGGTGCCGGCCCGGTTCCGTGCTCGTCAGGTCGTCGAAGAGGGCGCGGGCACCCAGCAGCGCCGACCGCAGTTCCTCGGTCCCGGCGCCGGACTCGGCCGTGCCGGTGCCGGTGCGGGCGGCCAGGTGCACCCGGCGGTAGCCGTCGACGTGCTCGGTGTGGTGCACGGACAGCGCGTCGAGCTGCTCCTCGTACCGCTCACCGGAGGGGTAGCCACGCATCGCGGCGAGTTCCGCGAGCAGCCGGTCGGCGTCGGCCACCGCCTCGTGCGGGGAGTCGACGAAACGCTCCTGGACGGCCGTCCAGCGCTCCACCCAGCGCTGCCGCTCGGCGGGTTCCAGCGGCAGTTCCCGCAGCGCGCCGTGGCGTTCGAGGCGCCCGGTCAGCTCCCGTTCGGCTGCCTTGTGGTCCCCGTCGTGCAGGGCCACGGTCCGCTCGTACTCGGGGCCGAAGCGCCGCTTGAGGCTGGACCCGCCGTGCCGTCCGCGGCCGCGCGCGATCAGGGCCAGCGCCCCGACGACCACGACCGCCACGATCACGACCAAAGCGATGATCATGCCTGTGGACATGGTTGCCTTTCGATCGACCGGCCCCGCTGGCCGGTTCATCCTTCGTGTGACCCGGAACCCGGGCCACAAACGGCCTCCGTACACCGTCGCGCATATCCAGTTGCCGAGGGTGACGGATCCCTGCCGACAATGGCCGGCATGACGTGGACGATCGCTCCGGAGCCCTACGACTCCCCGGCCGCCGCCGCCCTGTGGCGGGCGTACTACACGGAGGTCAGCGACCGCTGGTACCTGCTGCACGAGGGGCACCGCACCGACCCGGACGAGCTGGAGCGCGAGATCGCGGCCCGCCCGGGCGCCGAACTCGCCCCGCCGACGGGGCGGCTGCTCGTCGGGCGGTACGCGGGCACACCGGCCGGTACGGCGGGCGTACGGCTGCTGGACGCGGACACGGCCGAACTGACCCGGGTCTTCGTTCGGGAGGGGGCGCGCGGCCGGGGCGGGGCCGCACTGCTCGTCACCGCCGCCGAGGATGCGGCCCGCGCCCTCGGTGCCCGGCGGATCGTCCTCGACACCCGCGGCGACCTGGTCGAGGCCCGCGCCCTGTACGCCCGGCTCGGCTACACCGAGACCGGCCCGCACAACGACGAGCCGTACGCCGAGCACTGGTTCCGCAGGGAACTGGGCCCGGCCGAGTCCCTCAGCGGGCCCCGGCCCTCGTGACCGTGCCGTCGTGCGGGCGTTCGCGTTCGGCGCCGCACAGCTCGCCGGTCAGCTCCCGGACCAGCTGTGTCAGATCGGTGGAACGGCCCGGCTGCCACCAGTCGCCGAGCAGCTCGCCCAGGGTCTCCTCGCGGGCCCCGGTGAGCCGTTCGGCGGCCTCGCGGCCCGTGCCGGTCAGCACCAGCTCCAGGCCCCGGCGCTCGGCGAGCCGGCGCTCCTCGACCTGGCGGGCGGCGGCCATGACCGCCGCGAGCGGGACGGGGCTGCGCTCGGCGAGCACGGCCGGCTCCACGGAGCCGTACCGGCGGATGCGCAACAGCAGCCAGCTGGCGGCGGGCAGCAGGTCGTACCCGGCCCGTCCGGTGATGTCCCGGTAGATCTCCCGGCGGCCCTCGCGGGTGCCGAGCACGGACAGGGCCCGGCACACCTCGTCGTAGGAGGAACGCTCGACCGGGTTGGGCGGGATCGTCTCCGAGATGTCCGGTGCGGTGACCGAGCCGCGCAGCGGGTCCTCCTTCAGGAACCAGGCCAGCAGGAAACCGAGGGCGGCGACGGGCGCGGCGTACAGGAAGACGTCGGTGATGGCGGACGCGTACGCGTGCAGGGCCGCCGGGCGCAGCGCGGACGGCAGGGCGGCGATGCCCCGCGGGTCGGCCTTGAGCGCGTCGGGGGTCGCGCCGGGCGGCAGGCGCAGCCCCCGGAAGGCCCCGGCGAGCTTGTCGCCGAGGCGGCCGGCGAAGATCGAGCCGAAGATGGCCACGCCGAAGGCGGCGCCGATGGAGCGGAAGAAGGTGACGCCGGAGGTGGCGACGCCCAGATCCTCGTAGGAGACGGCGTTCTGCACGATGAGCACGAGGACCTGCATGACCAGACCGAGGCCGAGGCCGAAGACGAACAGGCTGACGCTCATCCCGGCGGTCCCGCTGCGTTCGTCGAGCCGGTGCAGCAGGAGCAGGCCGATGGTGGTGACGGCGGTGCCGGCGACCGGGAAGACCTTCCAGCGGCCGGTGCGGCTGACGATCTGCCCGGAGACCGTGGACGACAGCAGCAGGCCGATCACCATCGGCAGCATGTGCACGCCGGACAGGGTCGGCGAGACGCCGTGCACGACCTGGAGGAACGTCGGCAGGTAGGTCATCGCGCCGAACATGGCGAAACCGACGATGAAGCTGATCACGGCGGACAGGGTGAAGGTGCGGACGCGGAACAGGCCGAGCGGCAGGACCGGTTCGGCGGCCCGGCGTTCCACGGCGACGAACGCCACGGCCAGCAGGACGCCCAGCACCGCCAGCCCGATGATCCGCGCCGAGCCCCAGGCCCAGGTGGTGCCGCCGAGGGAGGCGACCAGGACCAGGCAGGTGGCGACGGCCGCGATCAGGAACGTGCCCGGGTAGTCGATGACGTGGCGGGCGGCCCGGTGCGGGATGTGCAGGGCGACGGCGATCACGGCGAGCGCGACGACGCCGACGGGCAGGTTGACGTAGAACACCCAGCGCCAGCTCAGGTGCTCGGTGAACAGGCCGCCGAGCAGCGGCCCGAGCACACTGGTCGCGCCGAAGACGGAACCGAACAGACCCTGGTAGCGACCGCGCTCCCGCGGGGGCACGATGTCGCCGACGATCGCCATGGACAGCACCATCAGTCCGCCGCCGCCCAGGCCCTGGAGCGCCCGGAAGGCGATCAGCTGGGGCATGTCCTGCGCGGCCCCGCACAGCGCCGAGCCGATCAGGAAGATCACGATGGCCGTCTGGAAGAGCCGCTTGCGACCGTACTGGTCGCCGAGCTTGCCCCACAGCGGGGTCGCGGCGGTCGACGCCAGCAGATAGGCGGTGACGACCCAGGACAGGTGCTCCAGACCGCCGAGTTCGCTGACGATCGTCGGCAGCGCGGTCGACACGATGGTCTGGTCGAGCGCGGCCAGCAACAGGCCGAGCAGCAGGGCGCCGATCGGCACCAGCACACTGCCCGGTACGTGTTCGCCGCCGTGCACGTCCTTGGCCGCGCCGTGCGTGTCCAGGGCCATGGAGACCTCCCGGGGCTCGGATGCGCCACTCCCATCGTGATCGGTGTCACCACTTATGGCCTGTTGAGTCCTGCGGACGACGAGAAGACCCGCATAATCTCTGGAGTTCCCGAGGGGAGGGCCGGACGGGTGACGGGGAAGACGGGGAAAACGGGGGCAGAGGACACCAGGTGCCCGGGTTGCGGGACGCCGCGGGCACCGGACCGCACACCGTCCTGCGACTGCACCGAGCGCGCCGCGGAGGCACTGCGCGAGACACGCACGGCCGAGGTGGCAGCGGCGGAGGACTTCGACCCCCTGCGGATACGCCCGTACGTGGGCATGCGGGACGCGCCGGGGAGCACGCCCGGGCTGCCCGCGGAGAGGCCGGGCGCGGCGGCGGGGCCGCCGGCTGAGCCGGCAGGGACCCCGGTCGGGCCACCGGAGGCACTCGCGGGGCCGCCGGACGCGCCCGGCCCCCCGCACCTGACGGCGGCGCCCGGCACACCCGCGCCGCCGGACCCGCCGGCGCGGACCGCCGCGTCCGACCCGCCGGACCACCCAGCCGCGGAGAGCGGCACGTCCACGCGGCCCGACCACCCGGTGACCGGGTCCGGCCCGCGCCCCCGATCACCGCGCCGCTCCCGCCGTACCGTGCTGCTGGCGGCCGGGGGTGCGGGGATCGCGCTCGTCGCGGCGGCCGGTTTCGCGCTGTCCTCCTACCATGAGCCCTCGCGGGACCAGGCGGCCCCGGAGGTCAGGCAGAGCATCCCGGACGCCGTCGCGCCGGGCCCCGCCCCGGCGTCGGCACCCCCGGCCGCGCCCCGCTCACCGGCGCCGCCTCCGCCCCGGTCCCCGTCGGCATCGGCCGACCCCAGCCCGTCCCAGGGCTCGGCGTCCCCGTCCCCGACCCCGACGCCGTCGGGCAGCGCGTCCGCCTCCGCCTCCCCCACCCCGTCCGGGACGGTCTCCGGCACCCCGCACACCACGCTCGCCGCGGCACCGGTGCTGCGGCGCGGCGACACCGGTCCGCAGGTCACGGACCTCCAGCAGCGGCTGCGCCGGCTGAACCTCTACGGCGACCAGATCAACGGCGTCTTCACCCGCCCGGTGGAGGACGCCGTACGCAACTACCAGCTGGCCCGGGGCATCGAGGGCGACACCCCGGGCGAGTACGGCCCGGCAACCCGAGCAAGCCTGGAATCGGAAACCTCACAGCCATAGCCGACGGCTTCACCCCGGGGCAGGAGCCCCGCTCGGGGGGCGCCCCGATTCCACTCGTCAACACCCCGCACCCGAACACCGCACCGGCCCACCCCACCCATACCGGGCAAGCACCCCCACCCAAGGGGCGCGGGGAACGGCGCGACCAGCCCCCACAGACCCGCACCCGAACGACCGGCGTGCAGCGAGCCGCCGGCAGACCACCCCGAACCCGAACACCGACCGAACCACGCCCGACAACGCTCAGCCCAGGCGCAGCCGCACCGTGTCGCCGGAAACCTCCACCGCCACCTGCGTAAGGTCGCGGACGACGGCGTCGGGCCCGTGGACCGCGGCACGCGCACCCACCCCCACCACCCGCATCCCCGCGGCGCGCCCCGCCGCGATACCCGCGCCGGAGTCCTCGAAGACGACGCAGTCGGCGGGGTCGACGCCCAGTTCGGCGGCGCCCTTGAGGAACCCCTCGGGGTCGGGCTTGCTCGCGCTCACGGATTCGGCGGTGACGCGGACGGCGGGCAGCGGCAGCCCGGCGGCGTTCATGCGGGCGGTGGAGAGGGCGACGTCGGCGGAGGTCACCAGGGCGTGCGGGACCCTACGCAGGGCGGCGAGGAAGGTGCTCGCGCCGGGCACCTCGGTGACGCCGTCGGTGTCGGCGGTCTCCTCGGCGAGCATGCGGGCGTTGTCGGCGAGGTTCTGCTTCATGGGCCGGTCGGGGAGCAGGACGGCCATGGAGGCGTGTCCCTGCCGGCCGTGCACGACCTTCATCACCTCGTCGCCGTCCAGCCCGTGCCGCTCGGCCCAGCGCCGCCAGATGCGTTCGACGACGGCGTGGGAGTCGACGAGGGTGCCGTCCATGTCGAGCAGGAGGGCGCGCGCGGTGAGGACGGTGGGCGTGGCGGTGGCCGGCATCGGCAGCTCCAGGAACGGGAAAATGGTCCCGTGTCGGGGGGACGGCGGGAGGGACAAGGCGGGAGGGACAAGGCGGCCCCGCCCGCCGGTCAGGGAAAACGGGCGGGAGCCACTTTGTTTCTCCACGGTACAAAATCTGCCGGGCATCCCGCCACCACCCCCGGCGGACGTTCACCCGCCGTTCAGCTCAGCCGGCCACGGCCTCGTACAGGCTCCACACGCCGAGCGCGAGCATCAGCACCGCCGCGATCTGCGTGATCAGCCGCAGCGGTACGCGCTTCATCAGGGCCTTTCCGCCGACGATGCCGAGTCCGGCGACGGCCCACAGGCCCAGCACGGCACCGAGACCGACCGAGAGCGGGTCGTCGTAGCGGGCGGCGAGGTTGGCGGTCATGATCTGGGTGAGATCGCCGAACTCGGCGACCAGGATGAGCATGAAGCCGGTGCCGGCGACCTTCCAGAAGGACTGGTCGGCGGGCTTCCTGATCTCCTCCTCGTCCTCACCCTTCTTCAGCAGCAGCACCGCGGCCCCGCCGAGGAAGAGGACGCCGGTGAGGGCGTGCACGATCTGCTGCGGCAGCAGGGTCAGCACGCTGCCGGCCGCGACGGCGAGCACGACGTGCAGCAGGAAGGCGGCGGCGACGCCCGCGAAGACGTACGAGGCGCGGTAGCGGGTGCCGAGGACGAGGCCGGCGAGCGCGGTCTTGTCCGGCAGTTCGGCGAGGAAGATGACGCCGAAGACGAGCGCCGTCACGGTGATGCTGATCAAGGTCCCTCAATCGGTCGGGCTGCCCCGCCGAGAGTGCGGTACGTCTTGCGCTGACACCTCGGCACGGCAGCGCACACGGCGCCCGCGCCGGGAGGCGCGGGCGTGCACTGCTTGCCGAAGGTCTCGCTGGCGGACATCGATGAGGATCGGTGGTCCGCCTCCGGGCGCCGGCTCAGGCTCGCTGAGCAGTATGTCGACGGTCCGGCGAAGAGCTACTCCCCTTCTGCGCCACCCATCGTACGGGATGTGAAGGTTCCGCCGTGAACCTTGTCGTGTCATGCGCACGTCATTAGCTTCTTACCGAGCGCTCACCCCCCGGCAACACGGCCCCGCGAGCATTCCCTCGCCCGCACCCCAACGCCCGCACCCCACAAGGGAGTTACCCCATGTCCAAACTCTACGCGCGTCGACGGCTGAGCATACTCGCGGCCCTCACCGGCCTGATGACCTCCGCCGCCCTGGTCAACTCCCCGAGCGCCTCGGCCGCCCTCCCCACGCCGGTCAGCGCCGCCACCGCCCGCGGCTACCTCGCCCAGCTCACCGTGGCCACCGAGAACCGCACCGGCTACAGCCGCGACCTCTTCCCGCTCTGGATCACCATCAGCGGCACCTGCAACACCCGCGAGACGGTCCTCAAGCGGGACGGCACGAACGTCGTCACCGACTCCGCCTGCGCGGCCACCAGCGGCAGCTGGTACTCCCCGTACGACGGCGCCACCTGGACCGCCGCCTCGGACCTGGACATCGACCACCTCGTCCCGCTCGCCGAGGCCTGGGACTCCGGGGCGAGCAAGTGGACCACCGCCCAGCGGCAGGGCTTCGCCAACGACCTGACCCGGCCGCAGCTGATCGCCGTCACCGACAACGTCAACCAGGCCAAGGGCGACCAGGACCCGGCCACCTGGGTGCCGTCCCGGTCCGCGTACGTCTGCACGTACGTCCGCGCCTGGGTGCAGGTGAAGTACTACTACAACCTCTCGGTCGACACCGCCGAGAAGAGCGCGCTGACGAACTACCTCGCCGGCTGCTGAACTCCGCGCACCCGGTGACCGCCGGGCCGCCGGGGCCGGTCGTGCGGTGCCCGCGCCTCGGCGGGCACCGCACGGCGTGCCGCGTCAGGCGGCCGGCCGGCGGCGCATCAGGAAGCCCGCCGCCGCGCCCGCCCCGAACAGCGCCGCCACGGAGACACCCGCGGCCAGCCAGGTCGCGCCCAGCCACTGGGCGCCGTAGTAGCCCAGGGCGACGCTGTACGCGGCCCAGGACAGGCCGGCCAGCGCCGACCACGGCAGGAAGTCGCGGGCGCGGCGGTGGGCGGCGCCCGCGCAGAAGGAGACGACCGAGCGGCCGGCGGGGGCGAAGCGGGCGAGGACGACCAGCGCGCCGCCGCCCCGGGCGAGGGCGTCGCCGAGACGTTCCTGCGCGGTGGTCAGCCGCCGGGAGCGGGCTATCGCGCGGTCCAGGCGGGCGCCGCCCCGCCACGCCAGCCGGTAGGCCACCAGGTCACCGACGACCGAGGCGGTCGCCGCGGAGGCGATCAGGGCCAGGATGTCCGGCACCTCGTGCGGGACCCCGCCCGCCGCCGCGCCCGACCCCGCTGCCGCCGCCGTGCCGGCCGTGATGACGAGCACCCCGCTCGGCAGGACCGGCAGGAACACGTCGAACAGCACCGACAGGGCCACCACGGCATAGATCCATGGACCGGCCGCCAGCGACCCCACGCTTTCGAACACCACGACTCCCGACACTCCCCCGTTGACAGCCGTACAGCGTACGCCGGGGGTGTGACAGGAGGTTTCGCGGGGTTTCCGCAGTGGCTGATCAGGCCGCCAGCGGGGCCTGTTCGGCGGCGGGCCCGCCGGCCGCCGCCGTGCGCCGGGCGAGGAGCCGGTCGAGGCCGAAGGCGCCGGAACCGGTGAAGACCAGCAACAGGAACGCCCAGCAGAACAGCACCGACGGCTCGCCGCCGTTCTGTATGGGCCACAGGGCGACCCGCTGGTGGACGTCGAAGTAGGCGTACGCCATCGAGCCGGAGGCGACCAGCGCGGCCCCGCGGGTGCCGAGGCCCAGCAGCACCAGGCCGCCGGCGACCAGCTGGATCACGGCCGCGTACCAGCCGGGCCAGGTGCCGGCATCGACCGTGCCGCCGGTGCCCGCGGCGCCGCCGAGGACGCCGAACAGGGAGGCGGCGCCGTGCACGGCGAAGAGCAGGCCGATGACTGCGCGGAAGAGCCCGAGGACGTAGGGCTGAGCGGAATCGAGACGTGCGGACATGGGGGACTTCTCCTCTTCGGTGTCGGTCGGACCGGCCGGGGACGTGGGGCCGGCCGTGGGGGCGGCGGAACCGAACGAGAGTCCAGGTTAGGGGAACCTAATCAGTACTTGCAAGTTCAACATACGAGGTCGAGGTCCCGCCCGCGCACCGGCATTGAGGGCGTAAGGACATGACGGCACGAGCGGGATGACGGCATGACGGCATGACGGCATGACGGCATGACGAGACTGCGGGACGGCGCACCCGCGACCGGACCGCCCTCAACCGGACCGCCCGCGTCCGGACCGCCCTCGACCGGACCGCCCGCCTCCGGACCGCCGGTCCGCCGTTCCGCCGGGCCCGGGGCCGGCCGGCTACTCCCGCGCCGCCCGGTCCGGTTCCGCCCGCGCGGTGCCCGCGCCCCGGACCTCCAGCCCGTCGAGCAGCTCCGCCGTGGCCCGGGCCACGGCGTCCACCGCCCGGTCGAACACCTCGCGGTTGTGCGCGGCGGGGGCCCGGAACCCGGACACCTTCCGCACGTACTGCAACGCGGCGGCGCGCATGTCCTCGTCCGTGGCCTCGCCCGGCAGCGCGGGCGGACGCAGCGTCTTGATGCTCCGGCACATGCCCTCAGTCTGGCGCGCCCCGGCCGACCCTGCGATGATCCCCGCGAAGGCGGCCACCGACCCAGGGGCCGACCGTCGGAAGGACAACTCCATGACGCACCCGTTCACCGTGGCCGTACTCGGCCCCGGCGGCACCGGCGGCCTGCTCGCCGCCCTCCTCTCCCGCGCCGGCCACCGCGTCGTCTGCGTGGCCCGCGACGACACGGCCGCCGCCCTGCGCCGTACCGGCATCACGGTCCGCAGCCCGCAGTTCGGCGAGTTCACCGCCCCCGTCGAGGCGGACACCGAGCTGCGCGGACCGGTGGACGCCTGCCTGATCGCCGTCAAGCACACCGCGCTCGACGCGGCACTCACCCGTGTTCCGCCCGCCGCCCTCGGTGACGCGCTCGTCGTACCGCTGCTGAACGGCGTCGAGCACCCGGCGCTCCTCCGCGCCCGCTACCGCCCCGACCGGGTCGCCCCCGCCGTGATCCGGGTGGAGTCCACCCGGCTCGCTCCGGGCGTGATCGAACACGGCAGCCCGTTCACGGAGCTGGACCTGGCCGGGGACGCCGTACCCCGCGCCCGTCTCGACGCCCTCGCCGCGCACCTGCGTGCCGCCGGTACGACCGTCCGCGTGGCCGGGGACGAGACGGCGGCCCTGTGGGCCAAGATGACCTTCCTCGCCCCGTTCGCGCTGCTCACCACCCGGTACGGCCGCCCGCTCGGCGAGGTCCGCACCCATCACCGCAAGGAGCTGGAGGCGTTGGTCGCCGAGACCGCCGCGGTCAGCCGGGCCTGTGGCGGGCCGGCCGATCCGGCCGGGGCCATGGCCCGGTACGACGCCTTCCCGCCGGGCGCCCGGTCGTCCATGCAGCGCGACGCCGAGGCCGGCCGGCCGCTGGAACTGGACGCCGTCGGCGGGGCGTTGCTCCGCGCGGCCGGCCGGCACGGCGTGGCGGTGCCGGTGACGGCGCGGCTGGTGCGGGAGCTGCGCGGCGCCGGCCACTGACATCGGTCACCCGTTCGGATGAACAGCGTCCGCTTCCGCCGCGCGGACTCGCCTCGCGAATTCGAACAGGCGTAGCATTAGCGCGTGGCTACGACCTATGACTTCCCCAGTGACCTCCTCGCCGGCCAGGAGGAGCTGCATCAGGTCCGGGCCGAGCTGTCGGCCCTGCTCAGGCGGCTTCCCTGGTCGGTCGAGCCGATGGACGGCTTCAGCGACGACAACGGCTGGCGCAAGCTGGAGCGGCCCGCGTCCCCCGGCTGGACGGACGACGAGCAGGCCGAGGTGGAGAAGCTGCGGCGCCGCGAGCACGAACTCGCGGTCTTCGTCAGCACCCACCGGTTCTGGGCCGAGGTCGCGGCGGCCGACCGCGTCGAGGCACGCACCCGGCTGAAGCACGTCCACGAGGAGACCGCGGAGGGCGGGAGGTAGCGGGCGGGGCGCCGCTGGAGCACGACGGCCCCCCGGAGACTTCTCCGGGGGGCCGGTCGGTGGGCGCGGACGGTTTCGAACCGCCGACATCCTGCTTGTAAGGCAGGCGCTCTACCCCTGAGCTACGCACCCGGGACAGGCCGACAGCCTACATTGCCCGGTGGGCCGCGCCGCAAACCGTTCGTCCCGCCGCCCGGGGCGAGGGCCGTGCGACGGGGGGTTGTCCCCACCCCGGGTCCGGGTGTCCGCCGGAGCGTCAGGCGGGCCGCCGCCGCCTAGAGTCGCCGGAGACCGACGTACTCCGGCCCCCGGTCCCGCGGGCCGGCTCAGGGGGGAAGATCCGATAGCCCGTTCCGTCCTCGTCCGTACCGCCGGCGCGGCCGTCCTCACCGGCGCGCTCCTGGCGGGGGTAGGCGCCTGCGGCGCCTCCGCCGCCGCCGACGAACACCCGGACCACCGGTCCTTCGCCCTGCACGGCCGCACCCTCACGATCGACTCCGACGACTCCGCCCTGGAGATCGAGGCCACGGACGGACAGCGGGCCGGGACCGTCGCCGTGATCCGCTGGTTCGACGGGTCCGTGGTGGGCGGCAGCGGTCCCACGGTGCGGTGGTCCATGACCGGCGACCGGCTCGTCCTGCGCGTGCACTGCTCCGGGATCGTCACCGACTGCTCGGCCCGGCACCGGATCGAGGTGCCCCGCGGGGTCGGCGTGCACGTGGTGAACGAGGACGGGGCCGTGCGGGCCTCCGGGTTCCGGGACCCGCTCAGCGTCCGCGTCAGCGACGGCGCCGTGCACGTCACCGGCTCCAGCGGGCCGCTGGACCTGCGGGCCGACGACGGTTCCGTGCGCGCGGAGGTCTCCTCGCGCCGGGTGCGGGCCGCCACGCAGGACGGCCCGGTGGACGTCCGGCTGTCCGCCGCGCCCGACCTCGTGGACGTCCACAGCGACGACGGCTCGGTGACGGTCACCGTGCCCGAGGGCGCGTACCGGGTGTCGGCCGGCGCCGACGACGGCACGGTGTCCGTGTCCGTGCCCCGCGACGACAGCAGCCCGCACCGGGTGTCGGCGCACGCACAGGACGGCGAAGTCACGGTGCGTACGGCGAACTGACCGGCCCGTGTGTTCGTCTTCGACGGGTGGGAGAATGACACCACCCAGCGCGGACCACAGCACGGGAGAGGGATGTGACGGCGACACCGGGCACGCCAGCGACGCGGCCGTACCCGCCGCCGCCGCCCCCCGCACGGGCCCGGCGCGGGTCCGCCCCGCGGCGGGGCGCCCTGCGGGACACCCTCACCCTGATGGGCCTGCCCGTGCTGGCCGCGCTCGCGCTGCCCGCCGCGTTCGCCGGCGGCGGCACCCGCCGCTGGTTCGGCGGGCGGGCGGAGAGCCAGCGGGCCGACGCGCAGGCCGCCAAGGACGCCGCGGCGGCCGCGTTCTACGAACTCGACACCGCCCAGCGGGATCTGCGGATCTCGGTCGAGACCATCACGGCGGTGGACGACTCCCCCGCCGCCCGGCGCGCCGCGTCCGACTTCGAGGCGCTCGGGCGCCGGATCGACGAGGCCAGCGGACAGTACATCCAGGCCGTCGACGCCCATGACCTGGACCACGACGGCCTGGAGGCCGCCGCGGCCGCCCGGGCGCGGGCCGAGCTGACCGCGGCCCGGGACGAGCTGGTGCGGGTCCGCCAGGACCTGGAGCGGTTCGGTGCCTCGCTGGAGCCGCTGCTGGGGAGCGCGGAGACCGCTCTGGCCCGGCTGGCACCGGCCGTGGAGCGGGCCCGGCAGTCACTGCTGGCCGCGAGCAACGCCCTGGACGCCGTACGGCAGCACGGGCTGCGCGCCGACGAACTGGCCGCGCGGCTGGCGGCCCTGTCACCCGAGCTGACCCGGCTGAACCAGGGTGCCGGGCAGCACGGTGTGGCGCCGACGCTGGAGCGCGCCGAGCGGGTGCAGCGGGAGGCCGGGGCGATCCGGGCGGAGGCCGGACGGCTGCCGGAGAAGGCCGCCGAGATCGACCACCGGCTGGTCAGTCTGCGCACCAGGGCGCAGGCGCTGACCACGCGTGCCGGGCAGGTGCAGCCGGTGCTGAGCGAGCTGCGGCGCCGGTTCGCCGCCACCTGCTGGCAGGATCTCCAGCACGTGCCCGAACAGGCCGCGGAGAACGTGCGGCAGGCCGAGCTCAAGCTCCGCGAGGCGCAGGAGGCGCGGGACGCCCAGCGGTGGCCGGACGCGACCGCGCTGCTGTCGACCGTACGGGCCCTGCTGAACACCACGGACGACGCGGTCTCGGCCGCCGGGGACCGGCTGACCAGGCTGAACGCGGTGCAGAAGGATCCGCATCAGGAGATCGAGCGGACCCGGTTCGCACTCCGGGACGCCCAGCGGCTGGCCATGACGGGCCGGACGACCCCCGATCCGCGGGACGCCCGGCCGCTGGACGACGCGGTGGCCCGGCTGGAGCGGGCGATCGGCACGCTGGAGGGGCGGCACCCGGACTACTGGCACTTCCTGACCGAGACGGACGCGGTGCGGCAGGCGGCTGCCCGGGTGGTGTCGCGGATCCGCGAGGAGCGCGGCACCGGGCACTGAGCTGCCGCGCCGTGTTGCCGAGGGGGGCGGGGCGGGCGGATATTGAAGTGGACGGATGGCCTCCGCTAGCGCCCGAGGGAGCCGGACATGGCCGCACACGCTGTGCACACGAGGAAAGCCGACGAGCGCCCGAAGATGCGGCTGGACGACCACCTGCCCGTCGATCACCGCCTCAACCGGGTCTACCGGTTCGGCGCCGGCCTGATCGGCGCGTTCCTGATCGTCTTCGGCATCCTCGGCCTGATCGACCACATCGGCTACTTCAACACCGGCGGTGCCAGGGTCGTCGGGCTGAACACCAACGGCTCGCTCAGTGTCCTGTCGATCTGCATCGGCGCGATCCTGCTGGCCGGCATGGTGATCGGCGGGAACGTCGCCTCGACCCTGAACATGGTCCTCGGCGTGCTGTTCCTGCTGAACGGCTTCCTGTTCCTCGGCCTGCTGGACACCGGCAGCAACTTCCTGGCCTTCAAGATCCAGAACGTGTTCTTCAGCTTCATCGTGGGCCTGCTGCTGATGACGTTCGGCATGTACGGCCGGGTCGGGCACGCCCTGCCGTACGACAACCCGTACTGGCGGGCCCGCCACCCCGACCCCTCCCCGCAGGAACAGCGGGACGGGCCGGAGCGGCAGGACCCCCGGCGGGGTCAGGTGCGGTAGGCGTAGAACGCCGCGCCCGGGTACGAGGCGACGAGGCTGGCCACCGACCTGTTGTAGGTGTTGGTCGAGTGATAGCTCACGTACGGCACGCCCCGGCGGTCCCGGTACGTGACGATCATGGAGTGGTCCTTCGACCCGTCCCGGTTGAAGTCCATCTGGAGCACGTCACCGACGTCCAGCTGATAGACGTTGGCCAGGCTGGTGACCCGCTTGGACGACAGCGCGAACCAGGAGAACTCGTTGACCCCGACGAAGGAGTCCGACTGGATGTCGGAGTTGCCGAACCACTTGTGGAAGTCGTTCGTGTAGCCGGGTACGTGCTTCCAGCCGCCCGCCTTCAGGGACTGGCTGACGAAGTTGGTGCAGTCGCCGCCCGCCCCCTGCCCGTTGAAGTCCGGGTAGGCCGGGTTGTAGGTGTTCCAGTACTTGGCCGCGTACGCCGCCATGGCCTGATAGTCGTAGCCGGACGCGGAGAAGTTCTTCGCGTTGGCCGGCGCGGGCCAGCTGGTGGCCGAGCGGGCCGCACTGGGCGGGCCGTCGTCCTCACCGGCGGTCTTCACCTTCGCGACGGCCGGCTTGGCGACCTGGTTCACCGCGAGATAGCCGTCGTCCGTGTCACGGATGCCGGTCAGCTGCCAGTTCCCGTGCCGGTCGGCCGTGAAGGTCAGCTCGTGGTGCGCCTGGAAGCCGGTGGACTTCGGGCCCTTGGTGGTGGCCTTGTCGTAGGACAGCGTCGTGTTCTCGGTGACGGCGACCTTCGCGTGGCGGCCCGTGACCCGGGTCGCGTCCAGCGTGACCTTGGTGTTCCCCCCGCCGTACGTCTCGCCCAGCCGGGCCAGCCGGCTGCGGCGGTCACGCAGCTCGTCCAGCGCGGACGTCTGCTGGCGGGTCTGCCCGCCGGACAGGCGCACCGACCCCGAGAAGCCGGACGTGTGCCGGGTGCCGGCCTTGCCTGCGCCCTCCACGAGCGCCTGCGTGCGGTCGGTGAAGACCGCGTCGGCCAGCCGCTGGAAGGTCGCCTTGGTGGCCGCGTCCACGGTCGGATCGTCGGTCACCGCCGCACCCGCGCTCCAGTTGGGCACCAGGGCCACACCGGCGACCACCGAGGCGGCGGCCGCGGTGACTATGGCCGTGCGGCTCCGCTTACGGCTCAGTCTTCTTGATTTCAATGATGTTTCCCCTCTACGCCGGTACACCTACCGGGAGAGGGGCATCTTCGCACGGCGTGTGCGGCGGTTGTGAAGGGGGTTGCACAAGTGGAACCGGCGGCACACGCCGGTCACTTGACGACCGCGGACCAGTCCGGCGACTGGGCGGGGTCGAGGCTGCGCAGGGCGGCCAGGGTCTGCGGCTTCTGTACGTCGAGCCAGTCGGACAGTTCCTTGAAGGACACGCACTTCACGCCCTTCTTGGTGCAGACGTTCCTGACCACCTGGTCGATGGACCGCATGTAGATGCCGCCGTTCCAGTCCTCGAAGTGGTTGCCGATGAACAGCGGCGCCCGGCTGCCGTAGTACACGCGGTTGAAGCCGGCCATGTAGGAGTCGACGGTCTGCCGCTCCCACTCGGGGTACTTGGCCGGGTCGCCCTTGGTCTCGCCGCCGGACTGGTTGTAGAGGAAGTTGAAGTCCATCGACAGGCCCTGGTACTTGCCGCTCTCGTACGGCAGCATCTGGAGCGGGAAGTCCCAGATGCCGTTCTTCTTCGACGGCCATATCTGGAAGTCGCCCGGCGAACTGGCGTCGTAGCGCCAGCCGTAGCTCTTGATGGCCTTCAGCAGGTTCTTCTGGCCCTCCAGGCAGGGCGCCCGGCCGCCGGTGACCTCCTGCTTGAAGTCGAACGGCAGCGCGGGTACGTCCTTGAAGCCGGTGTTGGTCTTCCAGTGCTCCACGAACGAGAAGAACTGGTCGATCTCGCTCTTCCACTCCTGCACGCTCCAGTCACCGCCGCCCTTGGCCCCGCAGAAGTGACCGTTGAAGTGCGTGCCGATCTCGTCGCCGTCCTTGTACGCCTTGCCCAGCTGCTCCAGCGTGGTGCGGATGTGGTCGTCGGTGGCGTAGTCGATCGCGGCGTCCCCGGGCGAGTGCATGGGGCCGTGGTAGAGCGACTTCTTGCTCTTGGGCAGCAGGTAGATACCGGTGAGGAAGAACGTCATGTGGGCGTCGTACTGCTCGGCCAGTTCCCGGTAGTGCGAGAACAGGTGGTCGCTGCCCTCCAGCGCGCCGTCCCAGGAGAACACCACGAACTGCGGCGGCTTCTCCCCCGGCTTGAGCGGCACCGGCTTCAACCGCCCCTTCTGCGGGCCCGTGTACGAGGTCGAGCCGTCGCCGAGGATTCTGGTCCTGCCGTCCCAGCTCGGGCTCGGCGTGGCTTTCGGGGCGGCCGCGGGCTTCCGGTCCGCGGAGGCGGTCGGCGTGGTGCTGTCCGAGCGGGACAGCACCAGGAAACCGGCCACCAGCGACGCCACGACGAGGAGCGCCGCCAGGGCGGTCAGCACCTGGGGCCGGGTGGGGCGGGGTGCACCGCGGCGACGGGGGGCGCGACGGCGGCCTGAGGACGACATCTTGCGGGGCATGCGCGGCTCATTCTGGGGAAGGGGAAGGTGGGCGGGTCTCAGCCGAGGCCCGTCGCGGCAGACCAGAGGGCGTACGGGACGCTGTTGTCGGAGGTGCCGGCCAGTCCCTGGAGCGGCAGCGGTTCCAGGGATGTGGCCAGGTCGATCCGGTAGACGACGGCCGCGGTGGACACGGAATCGGCCGTGCCGACGTACCAGGCGGCGGTGTCCTTCTCGGTGGAGCCGGCCTTGCCCGACACCCCGGTCCGGCCGGCCGCCACCTCCGGATGGGCGGTGCGGAAGGAGTCGGTGAGCGCATCGGTGACCTCCTGGGCCACCTTGGCGCCGACCGCCCGGGTGGCGTGCGGGACGGTCAGGGCGACCGGGGCGCCGTTGCGGGTGACGCGGCGCACCGAGTACGGCTCGGTGTGGGTGCCGCCGGCCGCGAACGTGGCGTAACCGCTGGCCATCCGGATCGCACTCGGCGTGGAGTTGCCCAGCGACAGGGCGGGCACCTGGGGACCGATGCTGGAGGACAGCAGCCCGGACGCCTCGGCGGTCCGGCGTACGGTGGCCAGGCCGGCGTCCATGCCGAGCTGCATGAACGGGGTGTTCACCGACCGGGCCATCGCCTCGCGCAGCGTGATCCGCCCGTACGACCTCCCGCCGTCGTTGTGCGCGGCGACCTTCTTGCCGCTGCGGTCCCAGTAGGGTCCCTCCGGGGTGGTGACGGGCACGCCGTCGTCGCCGTCGTACACGGAATCCGGGGTGACGGGCGTGGCGGGCCCGTCGCGTGACGTGCGGACCCCGTGTTCGAGTCCGGCGGCGTAGACGAACGGCGTGAACGCGGTGCCGGCCGGGACGGTGGTCGCGTTGGAGTCGTTGTAGCCCTGCTTACGGTGGTCCGGGCCGCCGTAGACGGCCAGGATGCGCCCGTCCGCGGCCACCGAGGAGGCGCCGTAGTGCGCGTCCGCCGCCACCTTCGGGTCGTCCCGCTTCGCCTGCTTGCGGGCCTTGGTGACGGCGTCGGTCAGCGCCTTCTCCCGCTTGCGGTCGAACGTCGTGTAGATCTGGTAGCCGCCCAGGTCGAACTGCTTGTCCGTGAGATGCGCGGCCTTCTTGGCGTACTGCGTCGCCAGCTCCACCAGGTAGTCGCTCTGCTCACCGGTGTCGTACAGCGGATTGCTCTTCAGCGGCTCGGGGAACCTCGTGTACCCGGCCCGTTCCTCCGGCGACAGCTTGCCGATCTTGACCATGCGGTCGAGGATCCAGGACCAGCGCTCCACCGCCCGCGCGTGGTTGGCCTTGCTCAGCGTCGGGTCGTACAGGCCGGCGCCCTTGAGCAGCGAGGCGAGCATGGCCGCCTGGGAGGCGTTGAGCTTGCCGACGTCCTTGCCGTAGTAGGCCTGCGCCGCCCGCTGGATGCCGTAGGTGCCGCGGCCGAACCAGCTGGTATTGAGATAACCCTCGAGGATCTCATCCTTGCTCATCGCGTTGTCGAGCTTGAGGGAGATCATCGCCTCGGTGAATTTGCGGCTTACCGTCTGATTCTGTGTGAGATAAACGTTTTTGACGTACTGCTGGGTGATGGTGGACCCGCCCTCGGTGTCCCCCTCGCCCAGGGTGCGGAACAGCGCCCGGGTGATGCCCTTGGCGGATATGCCCGGGTCCGAGTAGAAACTCTCGTTCTCCGCCGCGAGCACCGCCCAGCGGACGTCCGGGGGTATGTCCCGCAGCGGCATCGCCTGCCGCTGCACCCAGCCCGTCCGGGCCATGGGCGTACCGTCGGACCAGAAGTACACATTGTCCTGCTGTGTCGCATACGAGTTGAGATTGCTCGGTATGTCCGTCATCGCGTAGGCGGTCACGAGGAACGCGCCGAGCAGGCCGAAGGAGGTCAGGACGGCGCCGAGCGACTGGCGCCAGGAGGGTATCCAGCGCCGCCAGCCGGTCCGGCCGCGGCGCGGGTAGAGCGGCTTCAGACGACGCGCGTACGGGGTCAGGCGGTGCGCGTACGGCGCCAGTAGCGCGAGCAGCGGAGCGAGGGCGGCGACGGCGCGCTCGCGGGCGGCGGAGAGGGCGGCGGAGAGGCCGGAAGGGAGGCCGGAGGTCAGACCGGGGGAACGACCACCGGAGGAACGGCCGCCGGAAGAACGGCCGGAAGAACGGCCGGAAGCATCCGCCGGGGTGCCCTCGGCGGCGCGCGCGCCGCGCCGCCGCTCCGCCCGGCCGCCGGCCGGGACGGACGGCTCGGGCGGCGGCGGGACCCGCAACTGCATGGTCTCGTCGGCCCTGAGGGCGTCCACTCTCAGATGCAGGGTCTCGTCGGCTTCCCGTGGCTTCTCGCCCCGGCCATCCCCCATGGAGCCGCCCTCCCCCTGCGACGCGTCGGTCACGCCTGCGTCTCCCTCCGCACTAGGTCTTGCTCGCGCGGGTGAGCTGAGCATCCTCGCAACGGCATTCACAAATTATCAGTAACGTTTTCGAATGCCCCGCACATATGCCGGATAGTAAGCAACACTCATAGAACATTGAGATGCCCCCCAGGGTCGCTCGACGACTAACCTGGGCCCATGCCTCGCTACGAGTACCGCTGCCGGACCTGCGGCAACACGTTCGAACTGAACCGCCCGATGGCGGAGTCCGCCACCCCCGCGAGCTGCCCCGCGGGCCACGACGACACGGTCAAACTGCTGTCGACGGTGGCCGTGGCCGGCGTCTCCCGCACCTCCACCCCGACCCCGGCACCCCGGGCCGGCGGAGGCGGGGGCGGTGGCGGTGGGTGTTGCGGCGGAGGGTGCTGCGGCTGAGCGGGGGCGGTTGCCCACGGGTGTTGGCCAACGGTTGTTGGCCTACAAACGTAGGCCAACAACCGTTGGCCTACGTCCGTGGGCCAACACCGATGGCCAACGCCGATGGGCCAGCCCCGATGGGCCAACGTCGGTAGGCCAACACCCGTCGGTGTAGGTCGACATCCGTGAGCCCACGGCTGTGGCCCGTCTCCCGGGCACCTACGCCTGTGGGCCAACACCCGTTGGCCCACGCCTGTGGGCACACAACCGTGGGCCTACGGCTGTGGGCACACAACCGTGGGCCTACGGCTGTGGGCCAACGTCCGTTGCCCCGAGTCCAGCCCGCGCCGCACCCGCCGCACCCGCCGCACCCGCCGCCCCCGCCGCCCGCGCCGCCTCCAGGAACTCCCGCAGGATCCGCTCCCCCGCCAGCACCCCCCGCTCGGGCAGCGCGCTGATGTGCGGCGCGTTCCACGCGGTGTCGGCCAGCTCGCCGTGGCCGGGGCGCCAGCCGCGGTCGGCGGCCAGCAGCAGGTCGGCGTCGAGCAGCGAGTCCCCCGCCGCCAGCGTCAGCTCCGCGCCGGTGCGGCGGGCGACCTCGCGGACGGCCGCGCTCTTGGTGAGCGGCTTCGGCACGGCGTAGATCTTGCGGCCCTGGAGCGAGACCGTCCAGCCCCGGTCCTCCGCCCACACCGCCAGCTCCTTCACCCACTCCTCGGGCAGCAGCTCGCGCTCGACCACGAGGTAGGCGAACAGGTCCTCGGCGATCCGCTGCCGGCGCACCCAGACCGGGTCGGCGGACCTCAGCAGGTGCTCGCGGATCTCCTCCAGCGGCGCGCACTCGTCGGCGAGCCGCGCCTGCACGCCGGTGTGCCAGCCGGCGTCGGTGACCCCGTCGACCAGGAGGTGGCCGCCGTTGGCGCAGATCGCGTACTTCGGCGGCGGTCCGGGCAGGTTGATGCGCTGGTACTGCTTGCGCGTCCGGGTCGTCGTCGGCACGAAGACGGCCGCGTCACCGAGGTCGGTCAGCAGCCGGGCCGCGGTCTCCGTCAGGTAGGACAGCGGCCGTGCCTCGTGCACCTCCACGCACAGCAGCCGGGGCGCCCGTGCGTCCGGCATGGTCAGCGCGAGGGCCGCGGCGGAGTAGATCAGCGTACGGTCGAGGTCGCTCGCCACCAGCACCGGCATCACGCGGTCACCGCCCGGCCGTCGGCGCCCGTGGCACCGCGCGTGTACTGGGGGTGGATCAGCCCGACGCAGGTGTACGGCAGGCCGTCGACCTCCTCGACCGGCACCCCGCGCTGCCCGGCGAGCAGCCGGACGTGGTCCAGGTCGGTGCCGGCGCCGGCGCGCGCGAGGATCTTCCACGGCACCCGGCGCAGCAGCACCCGGGTGGTCTCGCCGACGCCGGGCTTGACGAGGTTCACGTCGTGGATGCCGTACTCCTCGCTGATGCGCTCCACGGCCCGCCAGCCCGCCCAGGTGGGCGAGCGGTCCTCGGCCATCAGTTCCCCGGCCGCCGCGCCGACGGAGCCGGCGACCTCCGGGAAGCGGGCGGAGACGGCGTCGAGGAAGGCCCCGGAGAGGTCGGAGCCGGCGAGTTCGCGGTAGAACTTGGCGCCGTGGAAGTCGTCCGGGCCGACCAGGTCCGCGCGCAGGACGGTGCGGGAGATGAGGCCGGACACCGTGGAGTTGAGGCAGGCGGAGGGGATGAGGAAGTCCTCGCGGGTGCCGTAGGTGCGGACGCACGAGCCGGGATCGGCGAGGACGGCGATCTCCGGGTCGAAGCCCGTGATGCCTTCCTTCGCCTCGAACTCCTCCACCGCCTGGGCGAGTTCGCGGGTGATGGCGCCCTTGCCGGTCCAGCCGTCCACGAAGACGACGTCCCGGGGGTCGTGGTGGGCGGCGAGCCAGCGCAATGCGTTGGCGTCGATGCCCCGGCCCCGGACGATGGAGACGGCGTAGTGCGGCACGTCGAGGCCGTGCCGGAACCGCGCCCAGCGGCGCATGAGGATGCCGACCGGAGTGCCCGCGCGGGCGAGGGAGACCAGCACCGGGCGCGGCGAGCGCTCCGCCAGGACCAGCTCCGTCACCGCGCCGGCCGCCCGGGCGATCCGTGCGGCCGAGGCGTCCAGGGCGGCGTGGAACAGCTGCTGGTACTGCTCGCTGGGCTGGTACTCCACCGGCAGCGACTCGGCGTAGTGCGCCCCGCCGCTCTGGATGGCCTCCTCGCGCTCCTCGGTCGGCGCCTCCAGGGTGACGTCGGAGAGGTCCTGGAGCAGCCAGCCGACCTCCTCGGGCGCGTACGAGGAGAAAGCGGGGCCGCGGAGGGGCTCGGGCAGCATGGCCGGCCTTTCGGGTGCGTGTGGGACGTACGAGGGGACGACCGCGAGCAGGACGTGCGGGACGTGCGCGGCGAGGCGGGCGAGGAGGCCGTCGGGCGCGTGCAGGGCGGGGGTGTCGCCGGCCGAGTCGACCACGGCGACGACGGCGTCGAAGCCGGCGCCGGCGACGTTGTAGGCGTAGCGCTCGCCGGGGCCGTCGGCCGGGTCGTCGTGGGCGGGGAAGACCAGCCGGGTGCGGATGGCGTAGCCGGGGTCGTCGACCGCGAGCACGGGCGAGCGGGTGGTGGTGGAGAACCGTACGTCGGCCGGCAGGAGCCGTTCCAGCTCGCGGGCGAGCCGCAGCGGGGCGTACATCAGCTCCTCGGAGCCGAGTACGAGGACGCGGCGGGCGCCGGCGGGGAGGGCCGCGGCGGTGCGGGCGGCCATGGCGGGCAGCGCGGCGTCGAGGCGGGCGCGGTGGGCGGGTGTGAAGCCGTGCCGGCCGCCGTCGGGCAGGCCGGGGGGCCAGCACAGGTCGACCCGGGCCGCCCGCCCCGGCCGGGGCGCCTCTTCCCGGGCGTGCGGGCAGACGTCGTCGGCGGACGTGTACCGCGCGACCAGCTCCTGGCCCTTCTCCAGCACCCCCTCCGGCAGCCGCACGGTCCCGGACGCGGCGGCGACGAGATCCACCCGCGCCCCGATCTCACCGGCGAACCGTTCCATCCGTGCGGTGTCCTCGGGCGCGCGCATGTCCACCAGCGCGACGACGACATAGCGCTGCCGCGGATACCGTCCGTGCAGGTCACGGATGGTGTTCAGGACCGTGTTCCCGGTGGAGAACTCGTCGTCGACCAGAACCAGCGGCCCGTCGCCGGACAGCAGCCCGGGGTCCTCGGGAAGCAGCAGATGGGACGTGGCGTGGGAGTGCGACTCCTCGAAGCCGCCGGCCCGGGTGACGCCGGCCACCGGCCGGCGGGTGGAGTGCAGGTACGGCGCCGTCCCGAGGCCGTCGGCCACCGCGTGGCCCAGCCCGGTCGCGGTCTCCGCGTAGCCGAGGACGACGGCGGTGGCCGTCTGCGTCCCGAGCAGCTCCGCGACCCGGCGGCCCAGCCGGAACCCGTGGCCGTGGACCACGGACGGCGTCTGGGGGACGTGCTTGCCGAGGACGTTGGAGACCAGCAGGTGGGCCCGCTTGGGGTTGCGGCGCAGGGCGAGCCCGAGGAGGGCCGGCAGCTCGTCGTCGCCCGTGAGTCCGACCCCGAGCCGCTCGGCGACCCAGCTGCCGGACCAGACCCCGTCGTTCACTGCGTTGTTCATGCGTTCCTTGGAAAGAGGTGGGCAGGGTCAGCCGGGTATGCCGGCGGCGAGCAGCTCCACGAAGCCGACGTCCTCGTTGGCGACGCCGAACACCTCGGCGCGCAGCAGGGTCCGCTCGGCCCAGGCGCGGTGCGGCTTCACCTCGTTCATCTTGTTCGTGTACGCCGACCTGAGGACACCCCCGCCGCCCTGTTCCGGCCGCAGGATGTCCTGGGCGTCGCTGAACTCCTCGTGGCTGACCACGGAGAGCGCGTGCACGGGAAGGACGTGGGAGGGGTGGATGCAGGTCTTGCCGAGGAGGCCGTTGGCCTGGTCCAGGGAGATCTCGCGGAGCAGGCCGTCCATGGCGTGTTCGATGAGCTTCTCGCGCAGCGCGACGGCCTGCATCTCCAGGAACGGGCTCTGGCGGAGCTGCGGCTTGAACATGCGCTCGGAGACGCGGAAGTACTCCCAGACCGGGCCGGTGACGGTGAAGCCGGTGCCGTCGGCGCGGCCGAGCATGTTCACGACGTCGGCGATCACGGAGGCGACGATCCGGACGTCGTAGGCCGTCATGTCGGGGGCGCGGCGCAGGCCGTAGGAGGAGCAGAAGTCGGTCACGCCGAGGCGGAGGGCCAGGACCCGCTCGCGGTACTTGTCGACCGCGCGGAATATGCCCTCCAGGGCGTCCACCCGGGACTCGAGGTAGAGCAGTTCGGGGGACTCCAGGACCGGCATCGCGAAGAGCCGCCGGCCGGCGGCGGCCTCGGCGACGGTCAGGGCCTCCAGGAAGGGGATGCCGCGTTCCCCGGTGAACTTGGGCAGCACGAAACCGGACAGCAGGCGCACGGCAGGGCCGAGACGCCGTACGAGGTCGGGTATCTGCTCGGGGGTGCGCACCCGGATGAACAGCAGGGGCAGCTCCACGCCGGGCCGGGCGGCGTGGCCGGCGAGGGCGGTGAACTGACGGACGAGGTTCTCCTCGCCCGCCGGGACGTCCGCGTCGCCGATCGAGTCCTCCAGGCACAGCACCATCGAGACCACGCCGTTCCCGGCCTGTCTGACGATGTCGTCGGCCAGCCGGGGCCGGGTGGCCGGGCTGTACAGCGTGGCGCCCAGGGCCGCGGAGAGCAGCCGGGCCGGGGAGTCGGCGGTGAACGCGCACGGTTCCCGGTGGAAGAGACGCTGACGCACCTCCGGGGCGATGTGCCCGAAATGACGCATAGGACTCCCTCTGGGGTGCGAGCCGAGTCTGTGGATTCGGTAAAGGGTGGCCGGTAATAGTACGTATGGATCGGTGTCCGGAGTTCCCGGTGGGCATGAATTTCCGGTGATCCGCCCGTGTCGGCGCCACGGCCCCCCGCATTGTCGTGAGCAGGACCGAGAGGGCAGGATGACCGCATGACGCACGCGATGCTGAAGGGGTCGAACGTCCCGCTGGAGGCCACCACGGTCCGCGCGGTGCTGCGCTGGACGCCGGGACAGGAAGTGCCCGACGTGGACGCCTCGGCGCTGCTGCTGGGCCCTGACGGCCGTGTGCGCTCCGACGAGGACTTCGTCTTCTACAACCAGCCCCGGCACCCCTCCGGGGTGGTGTGGCGGCTGGGCAAGAAGCGGATCGCCGAGGGACTGACCGACACGATCCAGACAGACCTGCCAGGTGTCGAACCGAGCATCGGCCGGATCCTGCTGGTCGCCTCCGCCGACGGCGTCCCCTTCGACCGGGTGCCGGCGCTGTGCATCCTGCTGTACGACGCGGGGGCCGCCGACGGGGAGCCGCTGGCCCGGTTCGACATCAAGCCGGAGACCGGCGCGGAGACGGCGCTGATCTGCGGGGAGCTGTACCGCCGCGGGGAGGGCTGGAAGTTCCGCGCTCTGGGCGAGGGCTACTCGAACGGGCTGAGGGGGCTGGCCACCGACTTCGGGATCTCGGTGGACGAGTCGGAGGGGACGGAGGAGGAGCCGGCTCCGGCCGGGCCGGGGTCCCGGCCGCTGCCCCCGGAGTTGCCGGCGTCCGTGGTGCCGCCGCAGGCGGCCTACGGCTACCCGCAGCCGGCGCCGCAGACGCACCCCCAGCCGGTGCCGGTGCCCGTGCCGGCGACCGTGGGGCCGGACCCGTACTTCCGGCTGCCGCCGCAGGGGCCGCAGTTCATCGGGCGGTAGGGGCGGCGCCTACGGGGCCGTCCCCGGCGTGACTAGCGGTCCACCTTGGTCTTGTAGCCCCGGCCCCACTGGAGTCCCCAGCCGTACAGGCGGTCGAGTTCGCCCTGGAAGCCGTAGACGAACTTGACCTCCCGGCGGACGACGAGTTCCCCCTTGACGTTCTCGATCATGACCACGGCGCAGGAGCGGGCCTGGGGGTGGCGTTCGTCCAGGCCTATCTCGATGCGGGGGCCGTTGCTCGGGTAGAGGGTGACGATCGCGTGGGTGCGGTCGAAGGCGGGCGTCCGGTCGTAGATGTAGACGAAGACCAGCAGCCGCTTGAGCTCGTCCCGGTGGTCGAGGTTGACGTACATCGTCTCGCCGGACCCCGAGCCGAACCGGTCGTCGCCGCTGAGCTTGATGTACGGCGGCGCGTTGACGTCGCCGAGGTATCCGCCGAGGGGCTGGACGACCCCCTTGGTGCCGTCGGCCAGCTCGTACAGACAGCCCAGGTCGAGGTCGACGTCGACCATGCTCTCCCCGTGGCCGAGGATCTCCGGCGGCTTCAGTGCCCGGAAGGGGTGCCGCAGCAGGCTGGGGCGCCGGCCCCCGTCGAAGTCGGAGGTGCGCATCCGCCAGGTGAGGTTGACACGCAGGTGCCCGGTGGCCGCGTCCTGCTTGGTGAGGGACACCGCCTGATGCCGTCTGGTGAGCTCGATGGCGTTGGTCCCGTTGCCCGAGTCGAAGTCGGCGGCGCGCCCGCCCAGCAGTCCGTCGAAGAAACCCATTCCCGCCCCCAGGTACTCGCGTGCTCGTCCAGACGCCGTCGGGGGCGGCCGACCGCGTCGGCCGCCCCGCTGAGAGCGTTCCTCACCCGCCGGGCCGTCACACCCCGGACGGCACCTCCGCCTTTTCGCCGCTGCCCTCGCCGGCCGCGGCCAGCGCCCGGTTGCGGCGGACGGAGGACCAGAACGACCAGGCGATCAGGATGACACCGACGAGGCCGGTGATGACCTCGTTGATCTCGTACCGGATGGTGACCATGAGAATGACGGCCAGGGCGCCGATCGCGTAGTGGGCCCCGTGCTCCAGGTAGACGTAGTCGTCGAGGGTGCCCTGGCGGACCAGGTACACGGTCAGCGACCGGACGTACATCGCGCCGATGCCGAGGCCGAGGGCCATCAGGACGATGTCGTTGGTGATGGCGAACGCGCCGATCACACCGTCGAAGGAGAAGGACGCGTCCAGGACCTCGAGGTAGAGGAACATGAAGAACGCGGCCTGGCCGGCCAGGACGACCGCCGAGCGCTGCTTGCCGGAGCGGACGGCCTCTTCCTCCTCCTCGTGCTCGCGCTCCTCCTCTTCCTCCAGCCTGTCCTCGAAGAAGCCGGAGAGACCGCCGACGACCATGTAGGTGATCAGACCCGCGATGCCGGCGATCAGGACCGTCTGGGCCTTGTCGGCGTGGGCGCCGCCGTGCTGGTGGGCGTGGGTGGCGAAGGTGAAGGAGGTGATGAGCAGGACGACGAGGGAGATGCAGACCGACAACATGTCGACCTTGCCGAGCTTGGCCAGGGGCCGCTCGATCCAGCGCAGCCACTGGATGTCCCGGTCCTCGAAGATGAAGTCGAGGAAGATCATCAGCAGGAACATGCCACCGAAGGCGGCGATCGCCGGGTGCGCGTCGGTGACCAGCTGCTGGTAGCGGTCCTTGTCGTTGAGCGCGAGGTCGACGGCCCGCAGCGGGCCCATCTTGGCGGTGACGGCCACGATGACGACGGGGAACACCAGCCGCATGCCGAAGACCGCGATGAGCACGCCGACCGTGAGGAAGATCTTCTGCCAGAAGGCGCTCATCTTCTTCAGGATCCCGGCGTTGACCACCGCGTTGTCGAAGGAGAGCGAGATTTCCAGGACGGCGAGGATCGCCACGATGCCGAAGGCGGTCCACCCCCCGTAGAACACCGCAGCGACCAGGCCGAGCGCGGTAATCGCGAACGACCAGCCGAAGGTTTTCAGAAGCACTGGCTACCCCATCATCTGTTGGGGGAGGGTCTCCCCCGCGCCGTACGCGGCTTTACGAAACGTTGACTCCGAAGTCTAGAGCGATGCCCCGGAGTCCCGACGCGTACCCCTGTCCGACGGCACGGAACTTCCACTCGCTCTGGTACCGGTACAGCTCGCCGAAAATCATGGCCGTCTCGGTGGAGGCGTCCTCGCTGAGGTCGTAGCGGGCCAGCTCCTGGCCGTCGGCCTGGTTCACGACCCGGATGAAGGCGTTGGAGACCTGTCCGAAGGTCTGGCCGCGCTCGTCCGCCATATGGATGGAGACCGGGAAGATGATCTTCTCGCACCGGGCCGGCACCTTGCCGAGGTCCACCAGGACCGACTCGTCGTCGCCCTCGCCCTCACCGGTGAGGTTGTCCCCGGTGTGCTCCACGGAACCCTCGGGGCTCGTGAGCTGGTTGTAGAACACGAAGTACTCGTCGCCCAGCACCCGGTTGGCGCCGTCGCACAGCAGCGCGCTGGCGTCCAGGTCGAAGGGGGCGCCGGTGGTGGACCGCGCGTCCCAGCCGAGCCCGATCATGACGTTGGTGAGGTTCGGTGCGGCCTTGGAGAGGGAGACGTTGCCTCCCTTGGCGAGCGTGACGCCCATGATGCTGGTCCTCCCCTGGGTGGTGCTTGCCTGGTGGTGCTGCGCGTCCGGCGCCGCCCGTGGAACGGTGCGGCGCCGGAGCGGGAGCGGATCGGTGTCAGACGTTGACGCCGAAGTCCTGGGCGATACCGCGCAGACCCGAGGCGTAGCCCTGGCCGACGGCGCGGAACTTCCACTCCGCGCCGTTGCGGTACAGCTCGCCGAAGACCATGGCGGTCTCGGTGGAGGCGTCCTCGCTCAGGTCGTAGCGGGCGATCTCCTGCTGGTTGGCCTGGTTCACGACGCGGATGAAGGCGTTGCGGACCTGGCCGAAGGACTGCTGGCGGTTCTCGGCTTCGTAGATCGACACCGGGAAGACGATCCTCTCGATGTCGGCGGGGACGCCGGCCAGGTCGACCTTGACCTGTTCGTCGTCGCCCTCGCCCTCACCGGTGAGGTTGTCGCCGGTGTGCTCGACGGACCCGTCGGGGCTCTTGAGGTTGTTGAAGAAGACGAAGTGCTGGTCGCTCGCGACCTTGCCGGAGTTGTTCAGCAGCAGCGCGCTGGCGTCGAGGTCGAAGTCCGTGCCGGTGGTGGTGCGCACGTCCCAGCCCAGACCGACGATGACGGCGGTCAGGCCCGGGGCCTCCTTCGTCAGGGATACGTTGCCGCCCTTGCTGAGGCTGACTCCCACGGGTCCTCCAGGTGGTGTTCGGGGGCGGGGGCCCCGTCGTGCTTCGGATATGGGATCAACGTGCCGATCCTAGTGACGGGTTCCCGCCCCCCGCAGATCATGAGCCCGGGAAATCAGCGGTTCCGAGCCGCCGGACGGCTCAGAGGGCGTCGAGCGCCTTGACGTATTCGCCCAGGTCACGCGCGTCGGGCAGGCCGTTGACCACGGTCCACCGGACGATGCCCTCCTTGTCGATGATGAAGGTGCCCCGAACGGCGCAGCCCTTGTCCTCGTCGAGGACGCCGTACGCGCGCGAGACCTCGCCGTGCGGCCAGAAGTCGCTCAGCAGGGGGTATTCGAAGCCCTCCTGCTCGGCGAAGACGCGCAGGGTGTGGATGGAGTCGTTGGAGACGGCGAGCAACTGGGTGTCGCGGTCCGAGAACTTCGGCAGGTTGTCGCGCAGCTCGCACAGCTCGCCGGTGCACACGCCGGTGAAGGCGAACGGATAGAAGAGGAGGACCACGTTCTTGTCGCCGTGGAACTCCGAGAGCCGCACGGTCCGGCCGTGGTTGTCCTTCAGCTCGAAGTCGGGGGCCTTGTCTCCGACCTGGATCGCCATCGTGGTGCATCCCTTCGGTGGGCTGTCGGGGGGAGGGCACAGCAAACGCCGTGGTCCACCCTACGCAGCGATCCCCGGGGGATACGGACGGGCCGGGCGTTCCCGGCCCGTCCGGTGGTGACGAGGCGGTCACCTCTTGGACTTGGCCGCCTTGGGCGTCGCCAGGCGGCTGCCGCTCCAGTCCTTGCCGACGCTGACGCTCTTGGCCGCGGTCAGGCCGGCCGTCGTGGCGGCGTCCTGGATGTCGCTCGGCTCCACGTACCCCGAACGGCCGGTCTTCGGCGTGAGGAGCAGGATGATGCCGCCCTCTTCGATGTACGTGGTGGCATCCACCAGCGCATCCGTCAGGTCGCCGTCGTCATCACGGAACCACAGCACAACGGCGTCGGCCACGTCGTCGTAGTCCTCGTCCATGAGGTCGCCCTCGATGGCTTCCTCGATGGCCTCGCGGAGCTCCTGATCGACGTCGTCGTCGTAGCCGATCTCCTGGACCACCTGCCCGGGCTGGAACCCCAGCCTGCCGGCAGGGTTCGTCCGCTCCTCCGCGTGGTCCGCGGTCGCGCTCACGGGGTGCCTCCTGATCATGTTTTGGGAATATCTCAGCCACGCGCGTGCGCGAAGCATTGGCCGTAGTCCACACGGGCGGGGCGGATCGCGCAAGTACCCGGCCCTCGGGACCGCCGAAACGGTGACGATCCCGGCCGGGTCGCCGCAACTTCTGGCACCGTATCCCGATTCTACGTAACCCACCTCACACCGATGTGCCCCGTTTGCACCGTTCGGAATCATCCACAGACACGTCACTCGAACGACTTTGCCAAGCGCGTCACACCCCGGGCGTATCGTTGCGTTTTGACCGGTGCGGATGACGTACGCCTTCCCGAGGTACACGATGGGGAACGGCGTAGGCAGGCGCAGCAACTGGCCCTCTCACAGGTAAGGAACAGCGTGGCTTCCGGATCCGATCGTAATCCGATCATCATTGGCGGCCTTCCGAGTCAGGTTCCTGACTTCGATCCCGAAGAGACCCAGGAGTGGCTCGACTCCCTGGACGCCGCCGTCGACGAGCGCGGCCGGGAGCGGGCCCGCTATCTCATGCTCCGTCTGATCGAACGGGCGCGTGAGAAGCGCGTGGCCGTGCCCGAGATGCGCAGCACGGACTACGTCAACACCATCCCCACCAAGAGCGAGCCGTTCTTCCCCGGCAACGAGGAGATCGAGCGCCGGATCCTGAACGCGACCCGCTGGAACGCGGCCGTCATGGTGTCCCGCGCCCAGCGCCCCGGCATCGGCGTCGGCGGCCACATCGCCACGTTCGCCTCCTCCGCCTCCCTGTACGACGTCGGCTTCAACCACTTCTTCCGCGGCAAGGACGAGGGCGACGGCGGCGACCAGGTCTTCTTCCAGGGCCACGCCTCCCCCGGCATCTACGCCCGCGCCTACCTGCTCGACCGGCTCACCGAGGACCAGCTGGACGGCTTCCGCCAGGAGAAGTCGAAGCACCCGGTCGGCCTGTCCAGCTACCCCCACCCGCGCTCGATGCCGGACTTCTGGGAGTTCCCGACGGTCTCCATGGGCCTCGGCCCGCTCGGCGCGATCTACCAGGCGCGGATGAACCGCTACATGGAGGCGCGCGGTATCGCGGACACCTCCCGCTCGCACGTGTGGGCGTTCCTCGGCGACGGCGAGATGGACGAGCCGGAGTCCCTCGGCCAGCTGACCATCGCGGCGCGCGAGGGCCTGGACAACCTGACCTTCGTCGTCAACTGCAACCTCCAGCGCCTCGACGGCCCGGTGCGCGGCAACGGCAAGATCATCCAGGAGCTGGAGTCGGTCTTCCGGGGCGCCGGCTGGAACGTGATCAAGCTGATCTGGGACCGCACCTGGGACCCGCTGCTCGCGCAGGACCGGGACGGCATCCTCGTCAACAAGATGAACCGCACCCCGGACGGCCAGTTCCAGACGTACGCCACCGAGTCCGGCGCCTACATCCGCGACCACTTCTTCGGCGACGACCACCGGCTGCGGGCGATGGTCGAGAACATGACCGACGACCAGATCCTGCACCTCGGCCGCGGCGGCCACGACCACCGCAAGATCTACGCGGCGTTCAAGGCGGCCAAGGAGCACCGCGGCCAGCCGACGGTCATCCTCGCCAAGACGGTCAAGGGCTGGACGCTGGGCCCGAACTTCGAGGGCCGCAACGCCACCCACCAGATGAAGAAGCTGACGGTCGACGACCTCAAGCGCTTCCGGGACCGCCTGCACCTGCCGATCTCCGACAAGGAGCTGGAGTCCGGCCTGCCGCCGTACTACCACCCGGGCCGGGACACGGAGGAGATCCAGTACATGCACGACCGCCGCCGGTCGCTCGGCGGTTACGTGCCCACCCGCGTCGTCCGCTCCCAGCCGCTGCCGCTGCCGGACGACAAGACGTACGCGACGGTGAAGAAGGGCACGGGCCAGCAGTCCATCGCGACGACGATGGCCTTCGTGCGCCTGCTCAAGGACCTCATGCGGGACAAGGAGATCGGCAAGCGGTTCGTGCTGATCGCGCCGGACGAGTACCGCACGTTCGGCATGGACTCCTTCTTCCCGAGTGCGAAGATCTACAACCCGCTCGGCCAGCAGTACGAGGCGGTGGACCGGGAGCTGCTCCTGGCCTACAAGGAGTCGCCGACCGGCCAGATGCTGCACGACGGCATCTCCGAGGCGGGCTGCACGGCCTCGCTGATCGCGGCCGGCTCGGCGTACGCCACGCACGGCGAGCCGCTGATCCCGGTCTATGTCTTCTACTCGATGTTCGGGTTCCAGCGCACCGGTGACCAGTTCTGGCAGATGGCCGACCAGCTGGCACGCGGCTTCGTGCTGGGCGCCACCGCCGGCCGTACGACCCTGACGGGTGAGGGTCTCCAGCACGCGGACGGCCACTCCCAGCTGCTCGCCTCGACCAACCCGGCGTGCGTGGCCTACGACCCGGCGTACGCCTACGAGATCGCGCACATCGTGCAGGACGGCCTGCGCCGGATGTACGGCAGCTCGCCCGAGCACCCGCACGGCGAGGACGTCTTCTACTACCTGACCGTCTACAACGAGCCCATCCAGCACCCGGCCGAGCCCGCGGACGTGGACGTCGAGGGCATCGTGAAGGGTGTCCACCGGATCGGCGTGGGCACCGGCGGCTCGATCCCGGCGCAGATCATGGCCTCGGGCGTCGCGGTGCCGTGGGCGCTTGAGGCGCAGCGGCTCCTCGCCGAGGAGTGGGACGTCAGGGCCGACGTGTGGTCCGCGACCTCCTGGAACGAGCTGCGCCGCGAGGCCGTGGAGTGCGAGCGGCACAACCTGCTGCATCCCGAGGAGGAGCAGCGGGTGCCGTACGTGACGCGGAAGCTCGGCGCTGCGGAGGGCCCGTTCGTGGCCGTGTCCGACTGGATGCGGTCGGTTCCGGACCAGATCGCCCGGTGGGTGCCCGGCACCTACCAGTCCCTCGGCGCGGACGGCTTCGGCTTCGCCGACACCCGGGGGGCCGCGCGCCGCTTCTTCCACATCGACGCCCAGTCGATCGTGGTGGCGGTGCTGACGGAGCTGGCGCGCGAGGGGAAGGTGGACCGGTCCGTGCTGAAGCAGGCCATCGACCGGTACCAGCTGCTGGACGTCTCGGCGGCGGACCCGGGCGCGGCGGGCGGCGACGCGTGACCTGAGCGGCCCGAGAACGATCCGAGGGCGGTGGAGCCGACGCTCCACCGCCCTTACGGTTTCTTTACTATGCGTGCATGGAACAACTGTCGGCGCAGGCCCGGTGGGAGCGGCACACCCAACGGCCGCTGCTGGCGTTCGCGCTCGCGTTCGCCGTCGCCTACGCGGTACCGATCGTGGACGCGTCCGCCGGACGCTCGCTGACCGTCGCGTGCACGGTGGTGGAGTGGGTGGTCTGGGGCGCGTTCGCCGTCGACTACCTGATGCGGCTGGCCCTCGCCCCGCACCGCAGGGAGTTCGTACGGCGCCACTGGCTCGACCTGTGCGCGGTGATCCTGCCGATGCTCCAGCCCCTGCGGCTGCTGCGCCTGGTGTCCACGCTGCTGCTGGTGGGCCGGCGGGCGCGGATGGCTCCGCAGATCCGGCTGACCACGTACGTCGTGGGGGCCGTGATCGGGCTGCTGATGTTCGGCTCGCTGGCGGTGCTGTCCGTGGAACGCGAATCGCCGCACGGGAACATCCTGACGCTGGGCGATGCCGTGTGGTGGTCCTTCACGACGATGACGACCGTCGGGTACGGGGACCACGCGCCGACCACCGGGCTCGGACGGATGATCGCGGTCGGGCTGATGCTGTCCGGCATCGCGCTGCTCGGTGTCGTCACCGCGAACATCGCCGCGTGGTTCATCTCGCGGTTCGAGAAGGACGACGTGGAGGAACGGCGGCAGACGGAGGCGATCGCCTCCCTGACCGAGGAGGTACGGCTCCTGCGGGCCGAGGTGGCCCGCCTGACCGCGGAACAACACCAACACCGCTGACCCGAGGCCGGACGAGTCCGGACCGCGCTCGACCGGCGCAGGCCGGCCGCACCCCGCCAGGGGCGCGGGGAACTGCGCGACCAGCCACGACGATCCCGCAGCCGCCCACGCACCCACACCCCTACGGCGAGACACCGCCGACCACGGCAGCCGGCCGGGACCGCGCTCGACCGGCCCACGCCGACCGCGCCCCGCCAGAGGCGCGGGGAACTGCGCGACCAGCCACGACGGTCCCGCAGCCGCACCCGTAGCCCTACAACAAGGCGCCGCCGGCCGCAGGCGTCCGCGGTGACGCGTCGTCCGTCACAGCAGGCCGTGGCCCCAGGTCGCCGCGCCCGCCAGGGCGATGATGGCGAGCAGGGTGTCGATCGCGCCCAGGATCAGGGCCACCAGAGCCGGTACGTTGCGGTCGTTCGACCAGGCGCGGCCCATCGACTGCCAGCCGCAGAACATCGCGACGGGGCCGAGGACGATGCCCAGCGCGAAAAAGCCGGCGACCGCGCAGATGGTTCCGATGATCCCGAGCGTCGCACGGTCCGGCCCGGTCCGCTGCCACGTCCGGCCGCGGGACCGGGGGTACCCGCGCGTTCCTTGCCCGAAGCCCGCCATCATCAACTCCCTGAGGTTTTCTGGACAGTTCGGCTTCGGTGTGCGGGTACCCCGGTTCCGCCCCGGCAGACCCGCGCGCGCCGCCCCCTCCGGCAGCGCGCGCCGCGGCCCGGCCGTCCCCCCAGGCCCTGCGGAGGACTTGACCCACTGTGACCTGCGGCGCGCGCCGGGAGCGAGAAATCTCGAGCGGGGTCACCCTGATAGGGGAACTCCGCCGAAGGGTGGAGCGGTGAGCGGGTCTCAGATGTGGCCCACGCCCGCGCCCGCCTCCGCGTTGTCGCCCCGCTTGGTGAGCAGCGCGACCAGGACGGCGACCGCCGCCACGCCGGCCGCGACCAGGGAGGCGCGGCTCATGCCGGAGATGAAGGTGTCGTGGGCGACGGCCGTGATCTTCGCGGCGACCGGCGCCGGCATGCTCTTCGTCACCGGGGCCACACCGACCTGCACCGCCTCGGAGGCCTGGCCGAGCTGACCGGGCGTCAGCTTCGGCAGGCCGGCGCCGGCCCAGTTGCCCGGCAGGTCGCTGTCGACCTTGGAGGCCATCACGGCACCGAGCACGGCCGTACCGAGGCTGCTGCCGATCTGCATGGCCGCCTGCTGGAGACCGCCGGCCACGCCGGACAGCTCCATGGGGGCGTTGCCGACGATGACCTCGGTGGCACCGACCATGACCGGCGCGAGTCCGAGGCCGAGCAGGGCGAACCAGAGGGACATCAGCGCGCTGCCGGTGTCGACCTCGAGCGTGGACATGCCGTACAGGGCGACCGCGGTGACGGCCATGCCGCCGGCCAGCGGAATGCGCGGACCGAGCCGGGTGATCGCGGCGCCGGCCAGCGGGGAGCCGACGATCATCATGCAGGTGAGCGGCAGCAGGTGCAGGCCGGCGTCGACGGGGCTCATCCCGTGGACGTTCTGGAGGTAGAACGTCACGAAGAACAGGCCGCCCATGAACGCGATGGCCATCATCACCATCAGCACCGCGCCCGCCGAGAACGGCACGGAACGGAACAGGCGCAGCGGGATCAGGGGTTCCGCCACCCGCGTCTCCCAGAGGGCGAAGAGGGCGAACAGCAGCACCGAGACGCCGAGGAACAGCCAGGTCCGGCCCGATCCCCAGCCCCACGCCGGCGCCTTGATGAGCGCCCAGACCAGGCAGAACATCGCGCCGGACAGCAGGGCGATGCCGAGCAGGTCGAAGGAGCGGGGGGCGTTCTCGGCCCGGTGGTCGAGCAGGATCATGGTGCCGAGGAGCAGGGCGAGGGCGCCGACCGGCACGTTGATGAAGAACACCGACTGCCAGTTGACGTGCTCGACGAGGACGCCGCCGAGGATGGGGCCGCCCGCCGTGGAGGCGCCGATCACCATGCCCCACACGCCGATGGCCATGTTGAGCTTCTCGGCCGGGAAGGTGGCCCGCAGCACGCCGAGCGCGGCCGGCATCAGCAGCGCGCCGAAGAGCCCCTGGAAGACGCGGAAGGTGACGACCGCGGCGATGCTGCCGGAGAGCCCGATGGCGCCGGAGGCGAGGGCGAAGCCGCTGACCCCGATGAGGAAGGTCTGCCGGTGGCCGAAGCGGTCACCGAGCTTGCCCGCGGTGATCAGTGTGACCGCGAGAGCGAGGAAGTAGGAGTTGGTGATCCACTGCACGTCGGCGAAGGACGCGTGCAGATCGTCGCGGATGGCCGGGTTGGCGATGGCCACGATGGTGCCGTCCAGGGCCACCATCATGACCCCTACGGCAACGGTGATGAGGGTGAGCCACGGGTGGCCGCGCAGGCCCGGGGCCGGGGGCGGTCCCGACGGAGCGGGCGCCTTGTCCCCCGGTCCCGTCGAGTCGATGGCGGTCTGACTAGTCATACCCTGAGATTAGTGACAGCGTCTGACAGTTGACAAACGGAATCACAAGACGGTTACTGACATGTCGCCGCCGGATAGGCTGAACAGGCCGGACGTTCACGGAAGAGAGGCCCATGGAGACGCTGCGCGAACGCAAGAAGCGGCGTACCCGGGAGGCGCTGCTGCGGGCCGCTCTCGAACTGTTCACCACGCAGGGGTACGAGCAGACCACCGTCGACGAGATCGCCGAGGCCGTCGACGTCTCGCAGCGCACCTTCTTCCGCTACTTCGCGGGCAAGGAGGACGTGGCCTTCGCGGTCCAGCAGACGACGGAGGCGGCCTTCGTGGCGGCCGTACGGGCCCGGCCACCGCAGGAGGCGCCGATGCAGGCGCTGCGGCAGGCGTTCCTGGAGGGCTGGGACGCGATCCGCGAGACCGTCGCGTCGGCCGTCCCGGTCGAGCTGTACCTGCGCATGTACCGCACGATCGACTCCACGCCCGCGCTGCTGGCCGCCCATCTGCGCCGGTCCGCGGCGACGGAGGAGACCATCGCGCGGGTGCTGGCCGAGCGGGAGGGCGTCGACGTGGACACCGACCCCCGGCCACGGCTGGCGGTGGCCGTGTTCGGCGGGGTGATCCGGGTCTCCGAACGGCAGTGGTGCACCAGCGAGGACTTCGGCCTGGAGTCGATCCGCACGCTCACCGCGTCGTACCTCGACCAGCTGGGTTCGGCGCTCACGGGGAACTGGCGCGCCGGCTGAGAGCGTCGGCGGACCGCGGCGACCACCGGCGGAACGGCGGCCGGCCGTCGGCGTGGTGTCCGGCGCCCGCTGAAACGTGTCCGGGCACGTGATCCCTGTCACTCGGTTACCGCGAGACCCTCCCGTTCTCCTAGTGTGTCCTCCCAGTGACTTCCTTCGACACCTCCCCGAAATTCGACGTCTGGCGCGCCCTGCCGGCGCTGGCCGTGGTGTTCGTGATGCTCGCGACCACCGGCTGGACCGCCATGCGCAGCCACCGGGAGTCGACGGCACTCCAGGCCTCGCTCTCCCAGTGGGAGCACGGCAGCACCCACGGCCGCCACCTGCCGGACCCCGGGTCCGGCCCGGCGTCCCTCGGCCGCTTCTTCGCCTCGCTCACCCCGCACGAGCGCGACCGTCTCGCCCACCGCTACCCGCTGGCGGTCGGCAACATGAACGGCGCCCCCGTCCCGCTGCGCTACCGCGCCAACCGCGTCGCGCTGAAGCAGGCCCGCGCGGTGGAGCGGAAGCGGATGCACGACAGCCGGCTCAGTTCGGCCGGCCAGCAGGACGCGGGCCGCCGGATGCAGCGCTACACGTCCCTGCTGAGCCCCGGCCGGCACATCCTGGCCTTCGACCCCGAGGGCTCGGGCCGGGTCGCCGAGGTGTTCGGCGACCTCGACAGGGCGCAGCGGGTCTCGGTCGTCGTCCCCGGCGTCGACACCGACCTGCTCACCTTCCAGCGGACGTACCGCAGGTACACCGCCCCGGTCGGCATGGCCAAGGCCCTGTACACGGCCGAGCGCACGGCGAGCCCCACGACCGGTACGGCGGTGATCGCCTGGGCCGACTACACCGCCCCCGACGGGCTCGGCGTGGACGCGGCCACCGGCCTGCGCGCCGAGGAGGGCGCCGTACGGCTGAACGCGCTGCTGCGCGCGCTGCCCGGCCGGGCCCCGGTGTCGATGTTCTGCCACAGCTACGGCTCCGTCGTCTGCGGGGTCGCCGCGCACGGCATGCCCGGCCGGGTGACCGACATAGCCGTGGCCGCGAGCCCCGGCATGCGGGTCGCCGCGGCCGGCCGCCTGGGCACGACGGCCCGGGTGTGGGCCATGCGGGATGCCACCGACTGGGTGCAGGACGTGCCGTACCTGGAGCTGGGCGGCCTCGGTCACGGCGCCGACCCGGTGTCCGCGGGGTTCGGTGCGCGGGTGCTGTCGGCGCGGGACGCGCAGGGCCACAGCGGATACTTCCAGCCGGGCACGGACAGCCTGCGCAACCTCGCCGAGATCGGCGTGGGCGCGTACGACGGGGTGACGTGCGCACAGGAGAACGACGTGTGCCGGTCCGGTCTGTCCGGCACGACGACGGCCGGACGCGCGTAGAGACAGCAGGAATTGCGGTCTGCGCGGGTGGCGACGGAGGAGCACGTGCCGCATACGATGAGCCGCATGGGTGACGTACTGGCGGGTTTTCATGCCGTCTGGGAGTTCGAGTCCGACTCCGTGCTCATCCGCTACGAACGGGGGATGCGGACACCGAAGCTGTTCCAGGCGCTCGGCGAGCGCCTGATTCCGCTGGCCGCGGTCGAGGGGGTGACCCTCACCCCGGGCCGGCGCGGCACGGTCGTCCTGCGGCTGCGGCCACGCCCCGGCGCCGATCCGCTGATGGAGGCGGCCGACGGCCAGCTGAAGGAGGGCTCCGACCCCTACCGGCTGGTGCTGCCGGCGGAGCGGGAGACCCTCGCGGAGTACTACGCCGACGAGCTGAGGGGCCTGCTGACCGGGTCCGGGCCCGCCGACCGGTACCTGGTGGCGGCGCCCGAGGCACCGCTCCAGTTCAAGGCGTACGACGGGAAGGCCTCCTTCGACGGGACGTCCGTGCAGTTCCGCTGGTCCTGGACGGGGGCGTCCTCGGCGAAGTGGAAGGCCGGCGACCAGAGTTTCGCGGTGGCCGGGCTGAGCGGGGTGGAGTGGCGGTCGCCGGAGGTCTTCGAGGGACACCTGCGGCTGCTGCCCCGTGACCCGGGCGCCGGCCGGTCCGCGCAGCCGGACCAGGACCCGGCGTCGGTGGTGTTCGGGCTGGGCTACGGTCCGGTGCACGAGTCGCTGCCGTTCGCCGCGGCGGTCCTCGCGGCGGTGCGCTCCCGCGGGCCGGCCCCGGTGGCACCGGCCGTGTCACCACGCGATCCCGCCGGCATCGCCGAGCGGATCCGGCACCTCGGGGAGCTGCACCGGGCCGGGCTGATCACCGACGAGGAGTTCGCCGCGAAGAAGACCGAACTGCTCGCCGAGCTGTAGCGTCCACCGGGCGCGGTCCGGGCCCGGCCCGGTCCGGTCAACACCGGGGGTACCCCCGCGGCCGGCCCCCTCCGCCGACCACGGCCCGCCCCAGACCGGCCCCGTCCGCCGGGCACGGCCCGGCGGGCGCGGTCCGGCGGGCGGGGGCTCGGCCCTTCTCGGCCGTTCCATCGGCCGGGCGCAGCCAACCCCGGGGCGAGTACCCCCGCAGCCGGCCCGTCCGCCGACCACGGCCCACCCCCAACCGGCCCCGTCCACCGGGCGCGGTCCGCCGGGCGCGGTCCGCCGGGCCGGGGGCCCCGCCCCTTCCCGGCCGCTCCATCGGCCGGGCACAGCCAACCCCGGGACCAGCACCCCCACCACCGGCCCCCACCACCGGCCCCCACCGCCGACCACGGCCCACCCCCAACCGGCCCCGGCCGCCGGAGGTGGACCGTGTCGTCTCCCGGGCCGCCTGCCCGGCGAGGTCCGGCCGGCTCCGGCAGGACGTCGGGCTCGGACGGCCGCCACCGGACTTGCGCCTCGGACGGCCGCTACTCCCTGCCCGCCGAGGTGAAGGCCATGTCCGCGTAGCGGTCGCCCGCCACCTCGGCCGCGAGCGGCTCCAGCCGGGCCAGTTCCGTGTCGGTCAGGGTGATGCGTGTCGCCGCGGTGTTCTCCGTCACCCGGTCCGGGCTGCGGGTGCCCGGGATGGGGACCACCGTCAGCCCGTCGACCGCCGCCCGCTGCTGGATCCAGGCCAGGGCGATCTGGCCCGGGGTGGCGCCGTGGGCCTCGGCGATCGCGCGGACCGGCGCCAGCAGGGCCGCGTTGGCGGCCGCGTTGTCCCCGCTGTAGCGGGGCATGTGGCGGCGGAAGTCGTCGGCGGTGAGGTCCCGCGCGGCGTCGGCGAAGGTGCCGGTGAGGAAGCCGCGGCCCAGCGGGGAGTACGGCACGAGGGCGACGCCCAGGTCACGCGCGGCCGGTACGACCCGGGCCTCGATGTCCCGGCTGAACAGGGACCACTCCGACTGCACGGCCGCGACCGGGTGCACCGCGTGCGCGGCGCGCAGCTCGTCGGCGGTGACCTCGCTGAGCCCGAGGTGCTTGACCTTGCCCTCCCGGACCAGGTCAGCCATCGTGCCGACGGTCTCCTCGATGGGGACGTCCACGTCGCGGCGGTGCATGTAGTAGAGGTCGATCACGTCGACGCCGAGCCGCCGCAGGCTGGCCTCGACGGCCTGACGGATGTAGGGCGGGTCGTTGCGGATGATCCGCTTCCCCGGGTCGTCCGGGTGCCAGGACAGGGCGAACTTGGTGGCGATGACCACCTCGTCCCGGTGGGCGGCGAAGAACGGGGCGAGGAACCGCTCGTTCTCGCCGGAGCCGTAGAAGTCGGCGGTGTCGTAGAGGGTGACGCCGAGTTCGAGGGCCCGTTCCAGCGTCGCCCGGGCCCGGGCGGTGTCGGTGGGCCCGTACGCGGCGCTGATGCCCATGCAGCCGAGCCCCTGGACGCCGGTCACCGGCCCCCGCGCGCCGAGCCGTACCGTGGCGATCCTGCCGTCGGTCATCGGTCGGTTCCCTCCGTGGCGTAGAAACTGATCTTGCGGTCGAGTACGGCGAGCGTGTCCCGCAGTTCCGCGATCCGGCCGAGCACGTCCCGGCGGGTGGCCTCCAGCAGCCCCCGGCGCGCCCCGTACGTGCTCTCGCCCTCCCGCACCAGTTCCGCGTACCGGACCATGTCCGCCACCGGCATGCCGGTCAGCCGCAGCTTGGTCACGAAGTCCAGCCAGTCCAGGTCACGGTTGCTGTAGCGGCGCTGGCCGGTGTGCGAGCGGTCGACGTGCGGCATCAGCCCGATCCGCTCGTACCAGCGCAGGGTGTGCGCGGTCAGACCGGTGCGGGCGACGACCTCGCTGATCGTGTAGTGGTCTTGGCCGTCGGGCAGTGGATGCCGCCGGGGCGGGGCGGAGCAGATGTCGGCGGGGGTGGCGCGCCCGGTGGCCGCCGTCGTGGTCTGCATCACCGTCATGGCCCCCACGCTATGACCTTGGAGTGCACTCCAGGCAAGCGCGACCGGTGAGAAATCCGCGCGACGTGACCGAGGCCGGCTGGCTAGCGTGCGGGCCATGAGTTCCGTACGCCGGGCCCGGCCCGAGGACGCCGCCGAAGTACTGCGACTGCGCCAGCTGATGCTCGACTCCCTGTGGGGGAACGGGAGTCCGGGAGCGGCCGACTGGCACGCTCAGTCGCTGCCGACGCTGCGGGAGCGGCTCGGCGAGGAGGACGGGGACTTCGCGGCGTTCGTCGTGGACCGCGCCGGGCGGCCGGAGGCGCTGGCCGCGCTGGTGGCGGGCACCGTGGAGTACCGCATCGGCAAGGCGGGCAATCCGCGGGGGCGGGTCGGGTACGTCTTCAGCGTCGCGACCGACCCGGACGCCCGGCGCCGGGGGTACGCGCGCGCGTGCATGACCGAGCTGCTGGCCTGGTTCCGGGCGCGGGGTGCCGGGCACGTGCTGCTCAACGCCTCGCCGGAGGCCGAGCCGCTGTACGCCTCCCTCGGCTTCACCCGTGACCCCGACCCGTCGATGCGGCTGCCGCTGTGAGCCGCATAGGCTCGGGCGCATGTCGTCGCAGAGCCTGGCACTGATCGAGAACTGGCCCGTCCCCACCGCCGCGGCGGGTGTCGTACGCGCCGACGGGACCGTCCTCGGGACGCACGGCCCCGTCGGGCACCGCTTCCCGCTGGCCTCCGTCACCAAGCCGCTGGCGGCCTACGCGGCGCTCGTGGCGTACGAGGAGGGGGCGGTCGAGCTGGACGAGCCGGCCGGTCCGCCCGGGTCGACGGTCCGCCATCTGCTCGCGCACACCTCCGGGCTGGCCTTCGACGAGCACCGGGTCACCGCCCCGGCCGGGGAGCGGCGGCTGTACTCCAACGCCGGGTTCGAGCAGCTGGGTGACCACATCGCCCGGGCGACGGACATCCCCTTCGGCGAGTACCTGCGGCAGGCGGTGCTGGAGCCGCTGGGCATGACGTCGACCTCGCTGGAGGGCTCGCCGGCCAAGGACGGCGTGTCGACGGTGTCGGACCTGCTGCGGTTCGCGGCCGAGGTGCAGGCACCACGCCTGCTGGACCCGCGGACGGTCGCGGAGGCGATGAGCGTGCAGTACCCCGGGCGGAAGGGCGTCCTGCCCGGTTACGGCCACCAGAACCCCAACGACTGGGGCCTGGGATTCGAGATCCGCGACGGCAAGTCCCCGCACTGGACGGGCGGTTCGTCCTCGCCGCGCACGTTCGGGCACTTCGGCCAGTCCGGTACGTTCCTGTGGATCGACCCCGACGCGCGAGTGGCCTGCGTGGCCCTGACCGACCGCGCCTTCGGCCCCTGGGCGGCCGAGGCGTGGCCGGCGTTCACGGACGCGGTGCTGACGGAACTGCGCGGCCGGGCCGGGTGACGGCCGTGGTCACGGCGCCATCTCCCACAGCAGCAGCTCCGCCGCCGTGACCGCCGCCGCCTCCAGGTCCGCCGCGTCCGTGACGCGGGCCGCGTCGCCCGCTCCCAGCTCCTCGCCGTCCAGCCGCACGGCACCGCGCACCACGTGCACGTACACGAACGCCGCGTCCGGCACCGCGGTCCGCTCCCCCGGTGCCAGACGCCGTACGTGCAGCATCGCGCCCGCGGCCGGGACCGCGTACGGGGTGGAGTCGGCGATGCCCGTGACGGTCCGGTACGCGCTCTCGCCGCCCGCCTCCCGGGGGGCCAGCCACATCTGGAGGAAGACCAGCGGGACGGCGCCGTCGTTGCGCTCGGTGTGCCGCACGCCCGTCCCCGCGCTGAGGTGCTGGACGTCGCCGGGGCGGACGGTCGTCCGGTGGCCCGTGGAGTCGCGGTGGGTCAGTTCGCCCTCGATCACCCAGGTGAGGATCTCCGTGTGGCTGTGCGGGTGTTCGCCGAAGCCGGCGCCGGGGGCGAGCCGTTCCTCGTTGCAGGCGATCAGCGCGCCGAAGCGGAGGTTGTCCGGGTCGTAGTGCGGGCCGAAGGAGAAGGCGTGGCGGGAGTCGGTCCCGTTCTCCGGGTCCCCTCCGCGGTAGCGCTCACCGGCGCGCCGGACGTCCATCACGGGCCCCACCGTAGACCCCGTCCCGGACCCGGCGACGCAGGGGCCCGTCCCGATAAGGCAGTCTTGTCCCGTGCCCGAACCCGAAACCCACCGCGGCGACCCCGCCGTACATGCCGTCCACGCGCACGCCGCGACCCTGAGGCGACTGGAGAAGTCCTCCGGGAGTCTCGCCGCGCAGGCCATCGCGCGGATGGACGAGACCCTGCCGTGGTACCGGGCCATGCCCCCGGAGAACCGTTCCTGGATCGGGCTCGTCGCCCAGGCGGGCATCGCGGCCTTCACCGAGTGGTTCCGGCGCCCGGACGCGCCGCAGGCGATCTCCACGGACGTCTTCGGGACCGCGCCGCGCGAGCTGACCCGGGCCATCACGCTGCGGCAGACCGTGGAGATGGTGCGCACCACGATCGAGGTGATGGAGAGCGCCATCGACGAGGTGGCGGCGCCCGGCGACGAACGGGTGCTGCGCGAGGCGCTGCTGGTGTACGCCCGTGAGATCGCCTTCGCCACCGCCCAGGTGTACGCCCAGGCCGCCGAGGCACGGGGTGCCTGGGACGCGCGCCTGGAGTCGCTCGTGGTGAACGCCGTGCTGAGCGGGGAGGCCGACGAGGGGGCCGTCAGCCGGGCCGCCGCGCTGGGCTGGAACTCCCCGGAGCATGTGTGCGTGGTGCTCGGGACCGCCCCGGACGGGGACAGCGAGCTGACCGTCGAGGCCATCCGGCGGGCCGCCCGGCACGCCAAGCTCCAGGTGCTCACCGGGGTGCTCGGGGACCGGCTCGTCGTCGTCGCCGGCGGCAGCCCCAACCCGCTCGCCGTCGCGAAGTCCCTGATCGGGCCGTACGCGGCGGGGCCGGTGGTCGCCGGACCCGTCGTACCCGACCTGCTGGCCGCCACCCGGTCCGCGCAGGCCGCCGCCGCGGGCCTGAAGGCCTGTTCCGCCTGGCAGGACGCGCCGCGGCCGGTGCTCGCGGACGACCTGCTGCCGGAGCGCGCCATGGCGGGCGATCCCGGCGCCCGTGAGCAACTGGTGGAGGAGATCTACAGACCGCTGGAGGAGGCGGGCTCGGCTCTCCTCGAAACCCTGAGTGTCTACCTGGAGCAGGCGAGCAGCCTGGAAGGCGCGGCGAGAATGCTCTTCGTTCACCCGAACACCGTGCGCTACCGGCTCCGACGTGTGACGGACGTCACCGGCTGGTCGCCCTCGGATGTACGATCCGCCTTCACACTGCGGATCGCGCTCATCCTGGGGCGTCTGGCCGACGGTGATGCTCAGACATAGGGTTTTGTGGGGGCTCCACAAAAGCCCCCCATGTTCTTCGTCCCTGTCCTCACGGGCGGCCGTGCCCGTCCCCAAGAGAGAGTGTGAGAGTGCTCGTACTCGTCGCTCCCGGCCAGGGCGCCCAGACGCCCGGCTTCCTGACCCCCTGGCTCGACCTCCCCGGTGCCGCGGACCGCGTCGCCGCGTGGTCGGACGCCCTCGGACTGGACCTGGCCCACTACGGCACCCAGGCCGACGCCGACGCCATCCGGGACACCGCGGTGGCCCAGCCGCTGCTGGTGGCCGCCGGCATCCTGTCCGCCGCGGCACTGGGTGACATGTCCGAGATCGCGCCCGGCGCGGTCGCGGGTCACAGCGTCGGCGAGATCACCGCCGCCGTCTTCGCCGGCATCCTGGACGACACGGCCGCCCTCGGTCTCGTCCGTACGCGGGGTCTGGCGATGGCCGACGCCGCCGCGGTCACGGAGACCGGCATGGCGGCGCTGCTGGGCGGCGACCCGGAGGTCACCCTCGCGCACCTGGAGAAGCTGGGCCTGACCCCGGCGAACATCAACGGCGCGGGCCAGATCGTCGCCGCCGGCACGCTGGAGCAGCTCGCCGCGCTGGCCGAGGACAAGCCCGAGGGCGTCCGCAAGGTCGTCCCGCTGAAGGTCGCCGGCGCCTTCCACACGCGTCACATGGCCCCCGCGGTCGAGACGCTGGCCAAGGCCGCGGCGGACCTCACGCCCGCCGACCCCCGGGTCGCCTACGTCTCCAACAAGGACGGGCGGGCCGTCGCCACCGGTGCCGAGGTGCTGGAGCGGCTGGTCGGTCAGGTCGCCAACCCCGTGCGCTGGGACCTGTGCATGGAGACCTTCAAGGAACTCGGCGTCACCGCGCTGATCGAGGTGTGCCCGGGCGGCACGCTGACCGGCCTGGCCAAACGCGCACTGCCCGGCGTGGCGACGCTGGCCCTGAAGACCCCCGACGATCTCGACGCGGCCCGTGCTCTCCTCGCAGAGCACGCCGGCGTCTAAGGAGCCGTACATGGCGAAGATCAAGCCCAGCAAGGGCGCCCCGTACGCGCGCATTCTCGGTGTCGGCGGTTACCGTCCGACCCGGGTCGTGCCCAACGAGGTGATCCTCGAGAAGATCGACTCGTCCGACGAGTGGATCCGTTCGCGCTCCGGTATCGAGACCCGGCACTGGGCCGGACCCGACGAGACCGTGGCCACGATGGCCGTCGAGGCCTCCGGCAAGGCGATCGCGGACGCGGGCATCGACGCCGAGCGGATCGGCGCGGTGGTCGTCTCCACCGTCTCGCACTTCAGCCAGACCCCGGCCGTCGCCACCGAGATCGCCGACCGGCTGGGCACGAACAAGGCCGCGGCCTTCGACATCTCGGCCGGCTGCGCGGGCTTCGGCTACGGCCTGACGCTCGCCAAGGGCATGGTGGTGGAAGGTTCGGCCGATCACGTCCTGGTCATCGGTGTGGAGCGGCTGAGCGACCTGACCGACCTGGAGGACCGGGCGACCGCGTTCCTCTTCGGCGACGGTGCGGGCGCGGTCGTCGTCGGCCCCTCCGACGAGCCGGGGATCGGCCCGACCGTGTGGGGCTCCGAGGGCGACAAGGCGGAGACGATCCGGCAGACCGTGTCGTGGGACCGGTTCCGGCTCGGCGACCTCTCCGCGCTGCCGCTCGACAGCGACGGCAACATCAAGTTCCCTGCGATCACGCAGGAGGGCCAGGCGGTGTTCCGCTGGGCCGTGTTCGAGATGGCGAAGGTCGCCCAGCAGGCGCTGGACGCGGCCGGGATCACCCCGGACGAACTGGACGTCTTCATCCCGCACCAGGCCAACGTGCGGATCATCGACTCGATGGTGAAGACGCTGAAACTGCCGGAGCACGTCACGGTCGCCCGTGACATCCGCACCACCGGCAACACCTCGGCCGCCTCGATCCCGCTCGCGATGGAGCGGCTCCTGGCGACCGGGGAGGCGAAGAGCGGCGACACCGCGCTCGTCATCGGATTCGGGGCGGGTCTCGTCTACGCCGCCACGGTCGTTACCCTCCCCTAGGCACTCCGTGCCGGACCATGCGGTCCGGAACGGGGACAACTGCCACAAACCGTCTGGAACATCGAAGAAGGAGCGCCTGACATGGCCGCCACTCAGGAAGAGATCGTGACCGGTCTCGCCGAGATCGTGAACGAGATCGCCGGGATCCCCACCGAGGACGTGCAGAGGGACAAGTCCTTCACCGACGACCTGGACGTCGACTCGCTGTCCATGGTCGAGGTCGTCGTCGCCGCCGAGGAGCGCTTCGACGTGAAGATCCCCGACGAGGACGTCAAGAACCTCAGGACCGTCGGCGACGCCACCGACTACATCCTCAAGCACCAGGCCTGAGCCACCGCGCAGGCAACAGGCTGCTAGGCCCCGCCACCCGGCGGTGGCGCCGTCGAATCCCGTATCCGTTGGAGAAAGAATTCCCGTGAGCCCGACCAATCGCACCGTGGTCGTCACCGGTATCGGCGCAACCACACCGCTGGGTGGCGACGCAGCCTCGACCTGGGAGGCACTCCTCGCCGGCACGTCCGGTGTCCGCCTCCTGGAGGAGGAGTGGGCGGCCCAGCTGCCCGTCAGGATCGCCGCGCGGGTCGCCGTCGAGCCGGGTGAGATCATCCCCCGCCCGCAGGCCCGCAAGCTGGACCGGTCCGCGCAGTTCGCGCTGATCGCCGCTCAGGAGGCCTGGAAGGACGCCGGTTTCACCGCCAGGGCGGGTGAGGACTCGTCCGTGAACCCCGACCGCCTCGGTGCGGTCATCGCCTCCGGCATCGGCGGTGTGACGACCCTCCTGGACCAGTACGACGTGCTCCGGGAGAAGGGCGTCCGCCGTGTCTCCCCGCACACCGTGCCCATGCTGATGCCCAACTCCCCGGCGGCCAACGTCGGGATCGAGCTGGGTGCCCGCGCCGGTGTGCACACCCCGGTCTCGGCCTGCGCCTCGGGCGCGGAGGCCATCGGGTACGCGATCGAGATGATCCGCACCGGGCGTGCGGACGTGGTCGTGGCCGGTGGCACCGAGGCCGCCATCCACCCGCTTCCCATCGCCGCGTTCGGCAACATGATGGCGATGTCCAAGAACAACGACGACCCCACGGGCGCGTCCCGGCCGTACGACGCGGGCCGTGACGGCTTCGTGCTCGGCGAGGGCGCCGGTGTGATCGTGCTGGAGTCCGAGGAGCACGCGAAGGCCCGCGGCGCCCGGATCTACGCCGAGGCGGTCGGCCAGGGCATCTCCGCCGACGCCCACCACATCACGCAGCCGGAGCCGTCCGGCAACGGCATCGCGCACGCGCTGCACAACCTGATGGACCACACGGATCTGAAGCCGGCCGAGATCGTGCACGTCAACGCGCACGCCACGTCGACCCCGCAGGGCGACGTCGCCGAGATCAAGGCGCTGCGGAAGGTGTTCGGCGACGACGTCGACCACATGGCGATCTCCGCGACCAAGTCGATGACCGGTCACCTGCTGGGTGGCGCCGGCGGTGTCGAGACCGTCGCGTCGATCCTGGCGCTGGTGAACCGCGCGGCTCCGCCGACCATCAACGTGGACAACCTCGACCCCGAGGTCAACGCGGACGTGGTGACCGGTGCGGCGCGGGCGCTGCCCGAGGGCCGGATCGCCGTGCTGAACGACTCGTTCGGGTTCGGCGGGCACAACGTGGTGCTGGCGTTCAGGACCGTCTGAGCGGACACATGGGGAAGGGCCCTCACCGGTGGTGAGGGCCCTTCGTCATGTCCGGCGCCCGCCGGACTCACACCACCTGGTGCAGCCAGCGCACCGGCGCGCCCTCTCCCGCGTAGCGGAACGGCTCCAGTTCGTCGTCCCACGGCTTGCCCAGCAGCCGGGACAGCTCGCCCTCCAGGTCCGTCTCGCCGCGCCGGCTGCGTTGCAGGGCCGCGCGGAGCCGGTCCTCGGGGATGAGGATGTCGCCGTGGATGCCGGTGACGGCGTGGAAGATGCCCAGGTCGGGGGTGCAGCTGTAGCGCTCGCCCTCGGCGGTGGGGCAGGGCTCGGCGGTGACCTCGAAGCGCAGCAGGCGCCAGCCGCGCAGCGCGGAGGCGAGCTTGGAGGCGGTGCCGGCCTCACCCTGCCAGGAGAACTCCGAACGCCAGGTGCCGGGGGCGGCGGGCTGCCGGATCCAGTCGAGGCTGACGCGCGTGCCGAGCACCCCCGCGACGGCCCACTCGACGTGCGGGCACAGCGCGCGCGGCGCGGAGTGCACGTACAGAACTCCACGTGTCGTCACCGGAACCTCCGGGCAGAGCGGGACATCTTGCGGACTGGCTGGGCGGCTGTGGCACGACGGCCGCGTTGATGGCGAGGCTACCTTGCGGCGGGGCAAGGAGTGTGACGTACCGTCGGTCCCGCTGCCAGGAAAACGCCGCCATTCACCCAGGGGGACGCTTGTGCGGGGGTGTGCCGTTCCCCGGGGAGCCGGCGGGAACCCCCGCACGTTGTCAGGGGAGGAGGCCGACCGTCGAGCGAGGGGAACACCAGGGATGCGAAAGCGAAGCCGCCGTGCGCGGGCCGTGCTCGCCGCCGTGGCGGCCGTCGTGCTGGGCGCCGCCGGATGCGACGGCGGCGGGGGCCCGGCCGCGCCGGGAGGCACGAAGGCGCACGCGGCCCGGCCGCCGGTGTGGGACCGCAGTCCGGAGTCGATCGCCGCGGTGGGTGACTCCATCACGCGCGGTTTCGACGCGTGCGCGGTGCTGTCGGACTGCCCGGAGGTGTCGTGGGCGACGGGCGGCGACGCCCGGGTGGACAGCCTGGCGGTGCGGCTGCTGGGCGTGCCGGGGGCGGCGGAGCGCAGCTGGAACTACGCGGTGACGGGCGCCCGTATGGCGGACCTGCCCGGGCAGATGGAGCAGGCGGCCCGGCGCGGCCCGCAGCTGGTGACGGTCATGGCCGGCGCGAACGACGCCTGCCGGTCGTCGGCGTCGGCGATGACGCCGGTGGCGGACTTCCGCGCGGACTTCGAGAAGGCGATGCGCACGCTGCGGACGGCGCTGCCGAGGACCCAGGTGTACGTGGCCAGCGTGCCGAACCTGAAGCGGCTGTGGTCCGAGGGCCGGACGAACGCGCTGGGCAAACAGGTGTGGAAGCTGGGCATCTGCCCGTCGATGCTGGCCGACGCGGACGATCTGACCGCGCCGGCGATGGTGCGGCGGGAGAGCGTGCAGCAACGGGTGGTGGCGTACAACGCGGTGCTGAAGGAGGTGTGCGCCAGGGACCGCCGCTGCCGGTTCGACGGGAACGCGGTCTACGACTACCGCTTCGGCACGGATCAGCTCAGCCAGTGGGACTGGTTCCACCCCAGCACGGACGGCCAGGCGCGGCTGGCGGAGATCGCCTACCGGAGGATCACGGCGACGCATCCGTGACCTAGGGTTCCCACATGAACGAACTTTTCGGCACACTTCCCGACGGCACCCCGGTGCACCGCTGGACGCTGGAGCGCGCCGGGGTCCGGGTCCGGGTGCTGTCGTACGGCGGGATCGTGCAGTCGGTGGAGGTCCCGGACGGGGCCGGACGGATGACGGACGTGGTGCTGGGGTTCCCGTCCCTCGACGGCTATCTGGAGCATCCGGAGCCGTACCTGGGTGCCGTGATCGGCCGGTACGCCAACCGGATCGCGGGCGGCCGGTTCCCGCTGGACGGCCGGACGTACGCCCTGACGCGGAACGAGGGCGCCAACTCGCTGCACGGCGGCACGCGGGGCTTCGACAAGCGGGTCTGGGACGTGACGCCGGTCGGGCACGGGGTGCGGCTCGGCCGGGTGAGCCCGCACGGCGAGGAGGGCTTCCCGGGCCGGCTGGAGGTCGCGGTGACGTACACGCTGACGGAGACGGGCGCGCTGCGCATCGCCTACGAGGCGGTCACCGACGCGCCGACGGTCATCAGCCTGACGAACCACACGTACTGGAACCTGAGCGGCTCCGGCCAGGCGGGCGGCCACGAACTGCGGCTGGCCGCGTCCCGCTACACGCCGGTGGACGCGGACCTGATCCCCACCGGCGCCCTGGCGGACGTGACCGGTTCCCGCCTCGACTTCCGCACGGCCCGGGCGGTGGGCACCGGCTACGACCACAACTTCGCGCTGGACAAGGGGGTGACCGAGGCGGCCGAGGAGGTGGCCGAGCTGTACGATCCCGTGTCCGGCCGCGTCCTGACGGTGGCGACGACCGAGCCGGGCGTCCAGCTCTACACCGCCGACCACCTGTCCGACCCGTTCGCCCCGGGCGCCGCGATCGCCCTGGAGACCCAGCGCTTCCCGGACTCCCCCAACCACCCGCACTTCCCGGCCACGGTCCTGCGACCGGGCACCCCCTTCCGCTCCGAGACGGTGTACGGGTTCGGAGCACGGGGGCGGGACGGGGCCGGCGACTGATGTCGCCCCGGTCCAGGGGTCAGGTCCTGGACCGGGGCCGCTCTCGGGGGGTGTCCCGCCCGGTGGGGGGACTTGTCCCGGATCAGACGTTAATCGGTGCGGTGAGCCTGCGGTCGGCGATCGAGCGTCCGGCGGCGATCTCGTACGAACCCTTCACACACGCCCACGCCTTCGCCGTCTCGTCCCAGACCTCGAAGGCGCGGCGCGGCAGTTCGACGGTGACCTCCGCGCTCTCGCCGGGGCCGGCCTCGGCGGAGGCGAAACCGGCCAGCCGGCGTGCGGGGCGCTCGGGGCCGGGGCCGGCCGGGGCGACGTAGATCTGGACCACCTCGCGGCCGGGCCGCTCGCCGGTGTTGCGCAGGCGGACGCGGACGGTGGTGCCGTCCACGTCCAGGGACTCGTAGGCCCAGTCGGTGTAGCCCAGACCGTGGCCGAAGGGGTACGACGGGGTGCGGCCGGCCTTCTCCCAGGCGGCGTAGCCGATGAACACGCCTTCGTCGTAGCGGAGTTCGCCGTCGGCCGGGACGACCTGGGTGACCGGGGCGTCGGCGAGGGAGCCCCAGGTGGTGGGCAGCCGGCCGCCGGGTTCGTGGGCGCCGGTGAGGACGTCGGCGAGGGCGGCGCCGCCCTCCTGGCCGGGGAACCAGCCGAGCAGGACGGCGGCGGCCTCGTCCCGCCAGGGCAGTTCCACCGGGGAGCCCGCGTTGACGACGACGACCGTGTTCGGGTTGGCGGCGGCGACCGCGCGGACCAGGTCGTCCTGGCGGCCGGGGAGCCGCAGGTCGCGGCGGTCGAAGCCCTCGGACTCCACGCGGTCGGTGGTGGCGACCATGACGACGGCCGTGTCGGCGTTCCGGGCGGTCTCGACGGCCTCGGCGATCAGCTCGTCGGCGTCGCGCCGGGGGCCGCAGTGGGCGAGCGCGAACGCGACGACCCTCATCGGGACGTTGTCGGGGAGCCGGACGACATGGGTGAGGGAGACGTCGACCGGCTCGCCCGCGGTGAGGCCGATTCGGGCGCGGGGCACGGGGGCGCCGAAGAACGCCTCGAAGGGGTCGCCGTCGCCGGGGCGCTGGTCGTCGTCGTAGTACGTCGTCCCGCCGACGGTGAGGGTGAAGTCGCCGGTGCCCTTGATGCCGAAGGTGTGCGTGCCGGACTCGCGCGGGGTGAAGGTGCCGGTCAGCTCGACGGTGTGGAGGGTCTCGTGGGTGACGCCCTCGGGGAGGTCGGTGCCCATCCACTGGATCAGGCCGCCGGGGGCGGAACGGGTGCCGATGACCTCGTCGGCGGCGTCGCGGCAGACGGCCCGCAGGGTGAAGCCGGCGTCGGCGACGGGGAGTTCGGTGGCGGGGTCGGCGCCGACGGCGTAGCGGAGGGTGCCGTCGGCGAGTGCGGCGGTGAGGCCGTCGAGCGGGGAGACGATCCGGGCCGGGAAGACGGTGGCGGAGCCGCCGCCGAGGATGCGGGCGTCGCGGGCGGCGGCGCCGATCAGGGCGACGGTGCCGTGGGGCTTCAGGGGCAGGACGTGGCGTTCGTTGCGCAGGAGGACGAAGGAGCGGCGGGCGATCTCGCGGGCCAGGGCCTCGCCGTCGACCGGTGCGGGCGGTGCGGCGACCACGGGTTCGGCGCCGTCCAGGATGCCGGCGCGGGCGGCGAGCCGCAGTACCCGGCGGACGGCCGCGTCGACCGTGGCCTCGCCGACCCTGCCGTCCCGCACGGCCCGGGCGAGGGCCTCGCCGTAGACGGTCCGCGGTCCGGGCATGGCCACGTCCAGGCCGCCCTCGATGGCGCCGGTGGTGTCCCGGGCGGCGGTCCAGTCGGAGACGTTGACGCCGTCGAAGCCCCACTCGCCGCGCAGGACCTCGTTGACGAGGTGGTGGTGTTCGGTCATCGTCGTGCCGTTGACCGTGTTGTAGGCGGTCATGACGCCCCACGGGCGGGCGTCGCGGACGATCGCCTCGAAGGGGGCCAGGTACAGCTCGCGCAGGGCGCGCTCGGGGACCAGGTTGTTCACGGTGAGGCGGTCGGTCTCGGCGTCGTTGGCGACGAAGTGCTTGACGGTGGTGCCGACACCGCCGGACTGGACGCCGCGGACGTAGCCGGTGCCGATGACGCCGGTCAGATACGGGTCCTCGCTGTAGCACTCGAAGTGGCGTCCGCCGAGCGGGGAGCGGTGGAGGTTGACGGTGGGGGCGAGCAGGACGTGGACGCCCTTGCGGCGGGCTTCCTGGGCGAGCAGCACCCCGGCGCGACGGGCGAGTTCCGGGTCCCAGGTGGCGGCGAGCGCGGTCGGTGAGGGCAGGGCGACGGAGGGGTCGTCGGCGGTCCAGCGCACGCCCCGGACGCCGATCGGGCCGTCGGACATGACCAGGGACCGCAGGCCGATCCCGGGCAGCGCGGGCAGGCTCCACATGTCCTGGCCGGCCAGGAGGTGTGCCTTGGTGTCGAGGTCGAGGGTGCGCAGGGCGGCCTCCACGACCGCCTCGCGGGCCTGGTCGGCCGGGGTGGGCTGGGCTCCCGCCATCGGTTCCTCCTCGTCGGGTCCGTGCAGGTGCCTCCATCGTGCATCGCCTCCTATGGCGCGGTAGGTTTTGTTATCCGGCCGTTATATTCGGTTCGGGAGGATGTCGTACGGTGACGTCATGAGCGCGAGGGTGCGGAGCGAGGAGCGGCGCGCGGAGATCGTCGGCGCGGCCCTCGAGGTGATCGCCGAGCGCGGTTACCGGGGAGCGAGCCTGGCCGCGGTGGCCGAGCGGGCGGGGCTGACCCAGCAGGGCCTGCTGCACCACTTCCCCACCAAGGACGCCCTGCTGGTGGCCGTGCTCCGGGAGCGCGACCGGTGGGACGCCGTGCCGGGCACACCCTGGCGGACGGACCTGCTGGCCGCGCTGGTCGAGTACAACGCGATGCGCCCGGCGATCGTCCAGACCTTCTCGGCGCTGCTCGGCGAGAGCGTCACCGAGGGCCATCCGGCGCGCGCCTACTTCACCGAGCGCTACGCCCGCGTCCGGGAGAGCATGGCCGCGGTCCTGCGCACCGAGTACGGCGACCGGCTGCCCAACGGACTCACCCCGGAACGCACCGCGCCCCTGCTCGTCGCCGTGATGGACGGCCTCCAGTACCAGTGGCTGCTGGACCCGGAGTCGGTCGACATGCCGGGCGCCTTCCGCGACTTCCTGCGGCTGCTGGGCGAACCGGCGGGCTGAGCGGGCCGGTCCCTTCCCGCGGCCGTCACGCTCAGCGGGTGGCCGGGGTGCGGTCGGGGGTGGTACTGCGAAGTGTCCTCGTGAGCACGGCAGTTGATCCTTACCGGCCGGTCGTACGTCGTCGACCCCCTCGGCCGCCCGTACCCGGCCCCGGCCCCGGTCGGCGGCATGGCGCGGGCGGCTCCCGCCGGGTCATACTGCCGCCGTCCACCGCGGCACGCGCCCCACAGCGACGGAAGGACCCGAACTCCCTTGACCCGCATATGCCTTCGCCTCGGCGTCGTCGGGCTGGCCCTGCTGGCCGGCCTGTCCGCCCCCGCCACCGCGGCCTGCGCCGGTCCGGCGGCGCCCTCCCCCACGGTGGAGGAACAGCGGCTCGACCAGGCCGCACCGCGGGAGATCCTGCGCCGCTCCGGGTTCGACGGGGTGGCGCCCGGGTTCCGCCGCGGGCTGGAGCGGGCGCACTCCTACGCGAGGGCCCGCAGCCTCGTCGTACGGGAGGGGACCGCGCTGTGGCGGCGGGCCGTGGCGCGGGCGCAGGGGCGGGGGCCGGCGGGGGGTGACCTGAGCCGGGACGACGACCGGCCGCTGTACTGGGCCCGGCTGGGCATGAGCCGCGAACTACGTCTCTGGGAACCGGAGTTCGGGCTGACGGACGGGCAACGCGGCTCCCTGCTGGATGAGTTGGAGCGGACCTCGCGCGGGCAGACCGGCATCCACTACCCCGCGACGAGCCGGCTGCGGCGGGTGCTGCTCACCGGTTTCGACCCCTTCACCCTCGACCGGGACATCCGCATCTCCAACCCGTCGGGGGCGAGCGCGCTCGCGCTGGACGGCACGGTGATCGAGACGGACCGGGGGCCGGCGCGCGTCGAGACCACCGTGTTCCCGGTGCGCTGGCAGGACTTCGCCGAGGGCACCGTGGAGCGCGCCCTGCGGCCGTACCTGCCCCGGGTGGACCTGTTCACGACCGTGAGCCAGGGCCGCGCCGGCCGGTTCGACATCGAGCGCACCAACGGCGCCTGGCGGGGCGGCTTCCCGGACAACGACAACGTCTCGCGGACGGAGACCGTCCCCGTCGCCGACCCGGCCTCGCAGCCGCAGTGGACGAGCACGACCCTGCCGTACGCCGCCGTCGTGGCCGACCGGACGGGACGCTTCCCCGTCTACGACCACACCCAGGTGACCGAGATCCCGGCGGGAGGCACGGACCCGGTCGTACGGCCGGACGGGCCGAGCCCCGGCTCCACCGCCCGCGCCGGGGGCGGCGGCGACTACCTCTCCAACGAGATCGCCTACCGGGTCACCCTGCTGCGGGACCGGCTCGGGCTGCACGACACCCTGCCCGGCGGGCATGTGCACACGCCCGTCCTGACGTTCGGCACCGGCAACACCGACCCGGCGACGGGTGCGGTGACCGATCCCGGGTTCGTACGCAACCGGCTGGACATCATCGCCCAGGTGCGGTCCATCGTGACGGTCGCGGCCGGCGCCACGGCGCGCGCGGCGCACGGCTGACGCCCCCGGTCACCGGGAGACGTCCTCCGTGTCCGGCAGTCCGGCGGCGGCCGCGGACCCGCCGGCGGCGCTCTCCTCGCCCAGCAGGTCGCGGGCGAGGAAGGTGGCGCCGGCCACCGCGCCCGGCATCAGGAACACCGCGACGAACGGCACCAGGAAGGCCAGGCCCAGGGGGGTGCCGAAGCCCCAGACCAGCCTCTTGCGGGAGCGGAGCAGGGTGAGGCGGGTACGCAGGCCGATGCCCCGGCGCTGGAGCGCCACGGCGGCGAGTTCCTCGGTGAGGAAGAAGCCGGTGACGAAGAAGCCGAGCACGGGGACGACGGTCTGCCCGACGAACGGCAGGAACCCGAGGCCGAAGAGCAGCACGCCCCACAGGGCGGCCCGGACCAGGATGCGCAGGCTGTCACGGGCGGAGATGCACAGCTCGCGCCAGAGCGGGAGGTCCGAGCGGGGCGCGGTGCCGTCGGGCGAGACGTCCGCGTCGGCCTTCTCCGACAGGCTCTCGTAGAAGGGCTGGCCGACCAGCAGGGTGACGGCCGTGAACGTCAGCACGGCCAGCAGCAGGCCGAGGGCGAACAGGACGGCGGTCAGCAGGCCGCGGAACAGGCCCTGCCAGGGGCTGGACCAGTCGTCCGCGAACGGGGTCGCCCAGGCGACCGCGTCCTCGCCCCACACGGCGAGCGCGACCAGCGCGGCGGCGTACAGCACGAGGGTGATCAGTCCGGGCAGCAGCCCGAACCCGTACTGCCGCCCGTGCCGGGCCACCCACCGCTGGCCCTTCAGCAGATAACCGAAACCCACCCCGAGATCACGCATGACATGGACTTTACTGGCTCGGCGCCGGGGCGGATCCTCAGTCGTCGAGCATGCGGCGCAGCAGGTCCCGCAGGGAGCGGCGCTGCTCCTCGGACAGGCCGGCCAGCGGTTCGCGGGCGAAGTGCAGGCCCTCGCGCAGGTCCCGGGCCACGCGCCGGCCCTCCTCGGTGGCGGCGGCCACCTTCACCCGGCGGTCGGCCGGATCGGGGCGGCGCTCCGCCAGCCCGCGGGCCTCCAGGCGGTCCACGATCCCCGTCACGTTCGACGGCTCGCACTTCAGCTTCTGCGCCAGCTTGCGCATGGGCAGCGGCTCCAGCGAGAGCAGGCTGAGGAGGCGGGCCTGCGGGCCGGTCAGCGTGTGTTCGCCCGCCGCCTTCTCGTAGTCCGCGTAGAAGCGGGCCACGACGTCCCCGATCAGCTCGACGACCTCCAGGGTGAGCGCGTCGGGACGGGGGGACTTCGATGGCGTGGACATAACCACCAGGATACCCGGTTACTTGACATCATGAAATATCCATGAGCATGGTTGTTTCAGGTACTGAAGTAAACGAAAGGCGCTGTCATGATCAACCGCGAGTGGCACCTGCTCAGCCGTCCCGTCGGCTGGCCCAAGCCCGAGGACTTCGCCCTCGTCGAGGCACCGGTCCCGGCCCCGGGTGAGGGCCAGGTGCTGGTGCGGAACAAGTACCTCTCCGTCGACCCGTACATGCGCGGCCGGATGAGCGCCGCGAAGTCGTACGCCGCCCCGTTCGAGCTGAACAAGGTCATGCAGGGCGGTGCGGTCGGCGAGGTGATCGAGTCCCGCGCCGAGGGCATCTCCGCCGGTGACCACGTCCTGCACTTCTTCGGCTGGCGCGAGTACGCGGTCGTGGACGCGCGCAACGCCGTCAAGGTGGGTCCGGCGACCGTGCCCGCCGTCAAGGTGGACGCGGGCGTCCCGGACGTGCCGCTCTCGGCGTACCTCGGCGTCCTCGGCATGACCGGCCTGACCGCCTACGCCGGCCTGCTGCGCACCGCCTCCTTCAAGGAGGGCGACGCCGTCTTCGTCTCCGGAGCGGCGGGTGCCGTCGGCAGCCAGGTCGGACAGATCGCCAGGCTCAAGGGCGCCTCCCGGGTCATCGGCTCCGCCGGGTCCGACGAGAAGGTCAAGCTCCTGGTGGAGGAGTACGGCTTCGACGCCGCCTTCAACTACAAGAACGGCCCGGTCGCCGAGCAGCTGCGGCAGGCCGCGCCCGACGGCGTCGACGTCTACTTCGACAACGTCGGCGGGGACCACCTCGAGGCCGCCATCGGCTCGCTGAACCAGGGCGGCCGGATCGCCGTCTGCGGCATGATCTCGGTCTACAACAACACCGAGCCCGCCCCCGGCCCGAAGAACCTCGCCCGCCTGATCCAGACCCGCGGCCGCATCGAGGGCTTCCTGGTCGGCGACCACTACGACCTCCAGCCCCAGTTCGTCCAGGAGGTCGGCCCGTGGGTCGCCTCGGGCGCGCTGAAGTACCGCGAGACCGTCGTCGAGGGCATCGAGAACAACCTGGAGGCGTTCCTCGGGGTCCTGCGGGGCGACAACATCGGGAAGATGGTCGTCAAGCTCTGACGGCACCCTTCCGTGGTGGCCGCCCACTTCCCGGGCGGCCTTCCCGTCGTTTTCGGCATGCGGTAAATTCTTTCCGAAATCCGTCGGCGATCGTGGGCGCGAGTCGCGGCGGACCGAAGAGGAAGACAACCGCATGCCCATCACGCAGTCCGACGTCCTGTACACCGCCGTCGCCACCGCCGAGAACGGCCGCGACGGGCGGGTCGCCACCGACGACGGCGCGCTCGACGTCGTCGTGAACCCGCCCAAGGAGATGGGCGGCAACGGCGCCGGCACCAATCCCGAGCAGCTGTTCGCCGCGGGGTACAGCGCCTGCTTCCAGGGGGCGCTCGGTGTCGTCGCGCGGCAGGAAGGCGCCGACGTGTCCGGGTCCACCGTCACCGCGAAGGTCGGTATCGGCAAGAACGAGGACGGGTTCGGGATCATCGTGGAGATCTCCGCGAGCATTCCCGGCGTCGACGGGGCGACGGCGCGGGCGCTGGTCGAGAAGGCTCACCAGGTCTGCCCCTACTCGAAGGCGACGCGCGGGAACATCAGCGTGACGCTGGCCTGAAGTCACCGGCACGGTTGCGCTGGCGCTGGGCCTGGGCGGGGGTGGGGTGCGGGTGGGTTCGGCGCGTTGTCGGGTCCGGGGTCCGTGGGGGCTTGTCGCGCAGTTCCCCGCGCCCCTGGGGGGTTGGGGCCGGGGTTCGGTCAGGAGGCGCCGGGGTCCTGGGGCCTGCGCCTACCGGCCGACGGGCCTCTTCGCGGGTCTGTGGCGTCGGTCGCCGGCGGTTCGGTGACATCGCCGAGCACCACACCTCGCTGCCGGAGCCGGGTGATCGGCCCGGGTCGTGCTTGAGTCGAGTGTGCCTCGCGAGGTACCAAGGCATCGTTCGCCTAACCGAGTTGGGCAAAGGTCGCGTTCCGTGTGAGGTTCGGGCCGATACCGATGACGTGTCGATTTCACCCGATCTCGCGCTCTCCGACGGCACTCCGGTCCGATTCCTGTTGGCGTCTGTCGCGGATGCGGTGCCTTCCGCCGTGGATGACGACCTTCCTGAAGGAATGGGCCGCGCCGTGCCGGTCGGGGCCGGCAGCCGGGCGGTCGCGAACCTCGCGGCCGACGCGCTGCGCGCCGCCCTGCGCCCCATCGGACCGCTGTTGCAGGAGGTCCACAATGCGGCCATGGCGGTGCCCGAGCCACCCACCGAGCTGAGCGTCACCTTCGGCGTGCAGGTCGGGCAGGACCTCAAGTTCGGGATCGTCGGCGCGGCCGGGCAGGCGCATCTCACCGCACGGCCAGCTGGAAGCCCGACGCGGACGCCGGCGCGACGCCCGGTGCGGAGTGACGCGTGGGGTGGTTCCGTAACCGGTGGGACAGCTCTGACGATCCCTCCCGCCATGTGGTGACCGTTGCAGTCGGCGCACTGGCAACTGAGGGATCTCCGGGCAGCCACCGTGAACGCCTGTCTGCGGCTGGCGGAGCTGGTCGCACGCCCCCTGCCCGAACGCTCGTGACAACACCCCGCGGCCTCCCGTTGGCCTTCGGTCGGCCCGGCTACCGGGACTTCGAAGGTGCGCTCACCCCGCGCCGGAGCCGGTTATGGTCGTGTACATGCAGGCAAATCAGCCGTATCAGGCCTCCGTCCCGCCGTCCCCGCCCACCGTTCCGGCAGCCGGCCGGGGACCACTGGTGGCCGCTCTGCTGATCGGACTGCTCGTGGGCGGCGGTGGCGTGGGCATGGCCTGGGCGCTGACCGGTGGCCCGTCGGACGCAGGCAGCAGCGCCGTGGACGACGCCCGAGGCGCGTGCGAGGCGCTGGACGGCGTGGACGAATCGAAGCTCTCGACGAGAGGCAAGGCGGGCGAGCAGGCGCTGTACCGCTTCGCGGGCGCTTCCGACCTGGCCACGGCCGCCGCCGCGGGCGACTCCTCGTACAAGCCACTCGCGGAGGCCATCACCCGCGCGCGCATCCGCCAGAACCAGGTCTTCCAGGTCGACGCCACCGTGAGGAAGGAGCTGGCCGAGGCTCGCGGCATCTGCGCCGACCTCTGACCCGGCGTGCACCCTCAACGGGATCGTGGGGTCAGGTGCACCACCAGAGGAAGCGGTCGCAGGTCCTGGTGGGGGTCGGGGTCGGGGTGGGGGCCGTGGTCGTGGGGGTGGCCGTCGGGGTGACGGTGGGCTGGGTGGCGGCCGGGGGTGCGGGGTCGCCCGCAGCGGTCGTACCGGAAGGTGTCGTGGCCGGCTGTGCGGACTTGCCGGTGTCCTGAGCCGAGGGGGAAGCGGAAGGCTTCTCCCGCGGGGACTCCGAGGCCGATGCGGAGGCCGACGCGTCGGCGGACGCGGAGCCGCGCGCGCCCGGGGCCGCAGCGGAGCCGGCGTCCAGCGGGGCCGCCGAGCGGGCCGGTGCCGCCGGTGTGGCGCCGCCGTCCGCCGCCGCGTCCCCGGCCGGGGCCGGCGTGCCCCCGGTGAACGGCGAGAAGGGCATGTCCGTGCCCAGTTCGGCGAGGCTGAGTCCGCCCGCCGCGAGGACGAACCCGGCGGCGACCAGGGCCGTACGGCGGCGCCTGCGGCGGTGTGCGGCGGCCTTGCGGTCCCGCCGGCTGTCCTCGGCGCGGCCACGGGCCCGCCGGCCGCCGGGCGCGACCGCGTCCTCGGCGGCCGCAACGCCCTCGACGGCTTCGGCGGGCTCGTCCGTCGGTTCCGGCTCGCCGTACGGGAACCCCTCGGCGGTTTCGGCGGGCCGGTCCGTGGGCTCCGGCTCCGGCTCACCGTACGCGTACTCGTCGGCAGCCGCGACGCCGCCGGCCACATCGGCAGCCGTCGGCTGGTTCGGGGCTTGCGGAAGCGTGTACGCGTATGCCTCGTAGGCCGTCGGCGGCGTCTGCGCGTACGTGGCCGGTGTTCCGCACCCGGGGCAGGCCAGGGCGCCGTTGAGGTGCCGTTGGCACGGGTGACAGAAGTTCATGACGCCGGAAGACTAGAGTCCGCACGACCCGGCTTCCAGGCGAGGCTGTGAAGGTTTCGTGCGAGACCGAATAAGTTTCCGGTCGCCGTGCCGAAACCGTTACCTGTTCGCCCCATTGACACCCCTGCCGGACCGTCCTTACTGTCACGCCAGCATTTCGAACGTGTGACGAAATCTCGAACAGCTGAGGGGCAACTGTCGTGCGCATCACCGGAATCAGCACGCACGTGGTCGGTACACCGTGGCGGAACCTGACCTACGTCCAGGTGCATACAGACGAAGGGATCACGGGCGTCGGCGAGACCCGGATGCTCGGTCACACCGACGCGCTGACCGGCTATCTGCGGGAGGCCGAGACCAACCACATTCTCGGCTCCGACCCGTTCGCGGTCGAGGACCTGGTGCGCCGGATGAAGTACGGCGACTACGGCCGCGCCGGCGAGATCGTCATGTCGGGCATCGCGGTCGTGGAGATGGCCTGCTGGGACATCAAGGGCAAGGCGCTGGGCGTGCCGGTGTGGCAGCTGCTCGGCGGGAAGGTCACCGACAGGGTCAAGGCGTACGCCAACGGGTGGTACACCACCGAGCGGACCCCGGAGGCGTACCACAAGGCCGCGCAGGGGGTCGTGGAGCGCGGCTACCGGGCGCTGAAGATCGACCCGTTCGGCACCGGGCACTTCGAACTGGACCACCGGGAGACCTTGTACGCCGTCTCGCTCATCGAGGCCGTGCGGGACGCCATCGGCCCGGAGGCGGAGCTGATGCTGGAGATGCACGGCCGCTTCTCCCCCGCCACCGCCGTCCGGCTGGCCAAGGAGATGGCGCCGTTCAAGCCGGCCTGGCTGGAGGAGCCGGTGCCGCCGGAGAACCTCAAGGCGCTGGAGAAGGTCGCGGCCAAGGTCGACATCCCGGTCGCCACCGGTGAACGCATCCACGACCGGATCGAGTTCCGCGAGCTGTTCGACAGCCAGGCGGTGGACATCATCCAGCCCGACGTCGGCCACATCGGCGGCATCTGGGAGACCCGGAAGCTGGCCGCGACCGCCGAGACCCACTACATGCTGGTCGCCCCGCACAACGTGGGCGGGTCCGTGCTCACCGCCGCCTCCCTCCAGGTCGGCTTCACCTCCCCGAACTTCAAGATCCTTGAGCACTTCAACGACTTCGCCGACGCGGAGATCAAGAAGGTGGTCAAGGGGGCACCGGAGGTCGTGGACGGGTACTTCCACCTGTCCGACGCGCCCGGTCTCGGCGTGGAGCTGGACGTCGACGCGGCGGCCGAGTTCCCGCAGCAGCAGGCCCGGTTCGACCTGTGGGCCGAGGGCTGGGAGCAGCGCAAGCCGAAGGGCACACGGTGAGTTCCCAGATCCTGGTCGAGGCGCCCGGTGTCCACCGGGTGGAGGCGCACACGCCCCGCGACCCGGGCCCCGGTGAGGCGCTGGTGGCCGTGCACGCGGTCGGGATCTGCGGCAGCGACCGCGAGGTGTACCAGGGCAACCGGCCCGAGGGGTACGTGCGTTACCCGCTCACCCCCGGGCACGAGTGGTCGGGGACGGTCACCGCGGTGGGGCCCGGGGTGCCCGGCACGCTCGCCGGCCGCAAGGTCGTCGGCGAGGGCTTCCGCAACTGCCAGGTGTGCGAACGCTGTCACGCGGGCGAGACCACGCTGTGCACGGCCGGGTACGAGGAGACCGGGTTCACCCGGCCCGGCGCCATGGCGGCCACGCTGACGCTGCCGGCCCGGCTGCTGCACGTCCTGCCGGACGACGCCGACCTGACCGCCGCTGCGCTGCTGGAGCCGGCCGCCTGTGTCGCCGCCGCCGCGCTGAAGGCGGAGGCCCGGCCGGGTGAGCGGGTCGCGGTGGTGGGCACGGGCACGCTGGGCATGTTCGCCGTGCAGTTCCTGCGGGCCGTCTCGCCCGCGGAGCTGCTCGTCGTGGGCACCCGTGACGACCGGGAGGCACTGGCCCGGCGGTTCGGGGCCACCGGTTTCCGGCTGAAGGACGAGGAACTGCCCGCCGCTTTCGACGTGGTGATCGAGACCGCCGGGTCCGCGTCCGCCGCGCGCACCGCCGCCGCACTGGTGCGGCGCGGCGGTCGCCTGGTCCTCACCGGGATCCCGGCGCCGGGCGCGGACGGGCTGGACCCGACCGATCTCGTCGTACGGCAGCTGGAGGTGCGGACGGTCTTCGGGGCGCCGCCGGACGCCTGGGCGCACACCGTGCGGGTGTTCGGCGCCGGGCTGCTGGACCCGCTGCCGCTGGTCACGCACGAGCTGCCGCTGGCCGAGTTCTCGCGGGCCATCGAGCTGGCCGGGTCCGGCGACCCGGCGGTGGGCAAGGTGCTGCTCCGCCCCTAGGGCCTGCCGCCCGAACAGTCGTACGCCGGCCGGGGCGTGACCTGACGGCGCCCCGGCCGGTGTACCACCAGCGCCTCGCCGTACCCAGAGCCGCGAACCTTGTCCGATATACCGAACACGAAGGACAGCTTGTGACCGACGCTTCCGCCCCGGCAGTCCGCAGGCCCGGCGAGCAGGTGCTCGCCGCACTCGGCCTGGGGGCGCCCGCCCTCGACCCCGCCGACGCCTCCGCCCGCACCTTCCCGGGCGGTGGCCGCTGGCGCACCGAGATCCCCTCGTGCGAGGGTCCCGAAGCGCTGGCGGTCATCCTGAAGGAGGCCTCGCGCCTCGACGTGCCGATCCACCGGATCAGCCAGGGCAGCGGCGTGTGGATGCTCACCGACGCCGAGATCACCGAGATGGTGGACGCCACCGCCGAACGCGGCATCGAACTCTGCCTGTTCACCGGCCCGCGCGGCACCTGGGACATCGGCGGCTCGGTGCGGTCCGACTCGCGGGGGGCCGGACTGCGCGCCCGGGGCCACGACGCCGTGGCCGGCTGCGTCGAGGACGCCGTCCGCGCGACCGAACTGGGCGTCAAGTGCCTGCTCGTGGCCGACGAGGGCGTGCTGTGGACCCTGCACCGGGCCCGCGAGGCGGGGATCGTCCCGGCCGACACCACGCTGAAGGTGTCGGCGCTCATCGGCCCCGTCAACCCGGCCTCGTACGCCGTCTACGAGCGGCTCGGCGCCGACTCCGTCAACGTGCCCAGCGACCTGACGCTGGACCACCTCACCGAGATCCGCCGGGTGTCCGGCGCTCCCATGGACATGTACATCGAGGCCCCCGACGACCTCGGCGGCTACATCCGGATGTACGAGGTCGCCGAGCTGATCCGGCGCGGCGCACCGCTCTACCTGAAGTTCGGCCTCTCGAAGGCTCCCGGCATCTACCCGTCGGGCACCCACCTCAGGGACCTGACCCTGCACACCGCCCGGGAGCGGGTGCGGCGCGGCCGGCTCGCCCTGGACCTGCTCGCCCGGCACGGCGCGGACGACGGCATGGCGCCCCTCGGCTCCCGGCTGCCCGGACCGCTCCACCGCTTCCCCGCCGAAGCATCCGCTCCCCTCCACCAGACCGACAAGGACTGATCCCATGCGCAACCGCAGAGCCGTACTCGCCGCGACAGCCGCGGCCGCCTCGCTCGCCCTGACCCTGACCGCCTGCGGGCAGAGCGGCGAGGGCGGCAGCAAGGAGAAGCCCGGTGACGTCAAGGGCGCCACCATCGGCATCGCGATGCCGACGAAGTCCTCCGAGCGCTGGATCTCCGACGGCAAGAACGTCGTGAAGGACCTTCAGGCCAAGGGCTACAAGACCAAGCTGGTCTACGGCGAGGACGACCCCGAGCAGCAGGTCTCGCAGATAGAGAACCTGATCACGCAGGGCGTCAAGGGCCTGATCGTCGCGGCCATCGACAACAAGTCCCTGGACAGCGTCCTCCAGCAGGCCGCGGACGCGCACATCCCGGTCATCTCCTACGACCGGCTGATCCTCGGCACCAAGAACGTCGACTACTACGCCTCCTTCGACAACGAGAAGGTCGGCAGGCTCCAGGGCACGTACATCGCGCACAGGCTCGGCCTGGACAGCGGCAAGAAGGGCCCGTTCAACATCGAGCTGTTCGCCGGCTCCAACGACGACAACAACACCCGGTACTTCTTCAACGGCGCGATGAGCGTCCTGAAGCCGTACATGGACAAGAAGCAGCTCGTCGTCCGCTCCGGCCAGACCGCGCTCAACAAGGTCACCACCCTGCGCTGGGACGGCGCCACCGCCCAGCGGCGCATGGACGACATCCTCACCTCCTCGTACAAGAGCGAGCGGGTCGACGCGGTCCTCTCGCCCTACGACGGCATCTCCATCGGCATCCTGTCCGCGCTGAAGTCGGACGGCTACGGTTCCGGGAACAAGCCGCTGCCGGTCATCACCGGCCAGGACGCCGAACTCGCGTCCGTGAAGTCGATCATCGCCGGGCAGCAGACGCAGACCGTCTACAAGGACCTCCGCAAGCTCGCCGAGGTGGCCTCCACGATGGTCGACGACGTCCTGAAGGGCAAGAAGCCGCAGGTCAACGACGTCAAGTCCTACGACAACGGCAGCAAGGTCGTCCCCGCCTACCTGCTCCAGCCGGTCAGCGTCGACAAGGCCAACTACCAGGACGTGCTCGTCAAGGGCGGCTACTACACGGCTGGCCAGCTGAAGTAGTCCCCCCGGCCGACCGTCCACACCTGACTGAAAGGCACGACCATGGCGGGACCCGTCCTGGAAATGCGCTCGATCGTCAAGACCTTCCCCGGTGTCACAGCGCTCTCGGACGTCACACTGACGGTGCGTCAGGGCGAGGTCCACGCCATCTGCGGTGAGAACGGCGCCGGGAAGTCCACCCTGATGAAGGTGCTCTCCGGCGTCCACCCGTACGGCAGTTACGAGGGCGACGTCCTCTTCGAGGGCGAGCCCTGCCGCTTCAAGGACATCCGGGCGAGCGAGCAGCACGGCATCGTCATCATCCACCAGGAGCTGGCGCTGGTGCCGTACCTCTCCATCGCGGAGAACATCTTCCTCGGCAACGAGCACGCCACGCGCGGCCTCATCAACTGGAACGACACGCTCAGGCATGCCACCGAACTGCTGCGCCGGGTCGGCCTGAGCGACCATCCGGAGACCCGCGTCGCCGACATCGGCGTGGGCAAGCAGCAGCTCGTGGAGATCGCCAAGGCGCTGTCCAAGAAGGTGAAGCTGCTCATCCTGGACGAGCCGACGGCCGCCCTGAACGACGAGGACAGCGGCAAACTCCTCGACCTGATCCTGGAGCTGAAGAAGCAGGGCATCACCTCGATCATCATCTCCCACAAGCTCAACGAGATCCGCAAGGTCGCCGACTCGGTGACGATCATCCGTGACGGGCACTCCATCGAGACGCTCGACGTGAAGTCGGCGGGGACGACCGAGGACCGGATCATCAGCGGCATGGTCGGCCGCGACCTCGACCACCGCTTCCCCGAGCGCACCCCGCACGAGCCGCAGGAGGGCGCGGCCCCGGCCCTGGAGATCCGCGACTGGACCGTGCACCACCCGATCGACCAGCAGCGCAAGGTCGTCGACCGGGTCTCGCTCCAGGTGCGGCGCGGGGAGATCGTCGGCATCGCGGGCCTCATGGGCGCCGGCCGCACCGAGCTCGCCATGAGCGTCTTCGGGCGCTCCTACGGCCGGTACGCGGGCGGCACGGTCCTCAAGGACGGCGCGGAGATCCGTACCCGGACCGTCCCCGAGGCCATCGGGCACGGCATCGCCTACGTCACCGAGGACCGCAAGCACTACGGCCTCAACCTCATCGACACCATCAACCGCAACATCTCGCTGACCTCCCTGCACAAGGTGGCCCGGCGCGGTGTGGTCGACGAGCACGAGGAACGGCGGGTCGCCGAGCGGTTCCGCACGTCCATGAACATCAAGGCGCCGACCGTCTTCGAGCCGGTGGGCAAGCTGTCGGGCGGCAACCAGCAGAAGGTCGTCCTCAGCAAGTGGATCTTCGCGGGTCCCGACGTGCTGATCCTGGACGAGCCGACGCGCGGCATCGACGTCGGCGCCAAGTTCGAGATCTACACGGTCATCGACCAGCTGGCGGCCGAGGGCAGGGCGGTCGTCTTCATCTCCTCCGAGCTGCCGGAGCTGCTCGGCATGTGCGACCGCATCTACACGATGGCCGCGGGTCGGCTGACCGGTGAGTTCTCACGGGCCGAGGCATCCCAGGAATCGCTGATGCGCCAGATGACGAAGGACAAAGAGGTAACCCGATGAGCACGGACGTGACCGCCAAGACCCCGGCACCGGCGCCGCCCGGGAAGAGCGACGGCCAGGCCACAGGCGGCCTGCTGCACCTGATCCTGGACGGCCTGCGCAACAACATGCGGCAGTACGGCATGCTGATCGCGCTCGGCCTCATCGTGATCCTGTTCTCGGTGTGGACCGGCGGTGATCTGCTGCTGCCGCGCAACGTCTCCAACCTGGTGCTCCAGAACAGCCACATCCTGATCCTCGCGATCGGCATGATGCTGGTGATCATCGCGGGCCACATCGATCTGTCGGTCGGCTCGCTGACGGCGTTCACCGGTGCGTTCGCGGCCGTCCTGACGGTGGAGCACGGCGTGGCCTGGCCCGTCGCCCTGGTGCTGTGCCTGCTGGTGGGCGCGGTGGCCGGCGCGGTACAGGGCTTCATGATCGCCTACTTCGGCATACCCTCGTTCATCGTCACCCTCGCCGGGATGCTGATCTTCCGCGGCCTGACGGAGATCTTCCTTCAGGGCCAGACCCTCGGCCCGTTCCCCGACGGCCTCCAGAAGATGGGCAACGGCTTCCTGCCGGAGACCGGCCCGGACACGAACTACCACAACCTCACCCTGCTGCTGGGCATCGCCCTGATCGTCTTCACCGTCCTGCGGGAGATCCGCGACCGGCGGCGCCAGCAGGAGTTCTCGCTCGACGTGCTGCCGGGCAACATCTTCCTGCTCAAGCTCGTCGCCATCACCGCCGCGATCCTCGTCGTCACGATGCTGCTCGCCAGCTACAAGGGCGCCCCGACCGTGCTGATCATCCTCGGCGTGCTGGTGGTCGGCTACGGCTACGTCATGCGCAACGCCGTCTTCGGCCGCCACATCTACGCCATCGGCGGCAACCTGCCGGCGGCCAAGCTGTCCGGCGTGAAGGACAAGAAGGTCACCTTCTACGTCTTTCTGAACATGGGCGTGCTCGCGGCCCTGGCGGGCCTGGTGGTCGCCTCCCGTCTGAACGCGGCCTCGCCGAAGGCCGGCCTCAACTTCGAACTCGAGGCCATCGCCTCGTCGTTCATCGGTGGCGCCTCCATGAGCGGCGGTGTCGGCACCGTCCTCGGCGCCATCATCGGCGGTCTCGTCCTCGGCGTGCTCAACAACGGCATGAACCTCCTCAGCGTCGGAACCGACTGGCAGCAGGTCATCAAGGGCCTGGCCCTGCTGGTGGCGGTCGGGTTCGACGTGTGGAACAAGCGCAAGTCCGGTTCGTAAGCGCCCAGACAAGGGAGCCGCACCCATGGAACTGAACAGACGCACGGTCATCGCAGGCGCCGCCGCGGCGGGCCTGGCCGCCACCACCCTCGGCACGGGCAGCGCCCAGGCCGCCGCCGGCCGGAAACCGGTGAGGGAGCCCTTCGGCACGCTCACCGACGGCACGAAGGTCCACCGCTGGTCGCTGGAGAACGGCGGCACCCGGCTGAAGGTGCTGTCGTACGGCGGCATCGTCCAGTCGCTGGAGATACCGGACCGGCACGGCCGGCACGCCGATGTCGTCGCCGGCTTCGGTGACATCGCCGACTACGAGGCGAAGAGCCCCTACTTCGGCGCTCTGATCGGCCGCTACGGCAACCGCATCGGCAAGGGCCGCTTCACGCTGGACGGCACCAGCCACCAGCTGTCCGTCAACGACGGCGTCAACCACCTGCACGGCGGCGCCAAGGGCTTCGACAAGCACGTGTGGCACGTCGAGCCGTTCACCGAGGGCTCCGACGTCGGCCTGCACCTGCACTACACCAGCGTCGACGGCGAGATGGGCTATCCGGGCACCCTCCGCACGAAGGTGACGTACACCCTGACCCGGCACGGCGACTGGCGCATCGACTACGAGGCCACCACCGACCGGGCCACCATCGTCAACCTGACCAGCCACGTGTACTGGAACCTGGCCGGCGAGGGCAGCGGCACGATCGAGGACCACGAGCTCACGATCGCCGCCTCCCGCTACACGCCCACCGACTCCGGCCTGATCCCCACCGGCGAGCTGGCCGGGGTCGCGGGCACCCCCTTCGACTTCCGCCGGGGCAAGCCGGTCGGCCGGGACCTGCGGGCGGGTCACGAGCAGCAGGTGCAGGCCAAGGGGTACGACCACAACTGGGTCCTGGACAAGGGCATCACCGCCCGGCCCGAACACGTCGCCACGCTCCGCGACCCGCGCTCCGGCCGCACCCTGAGGATCGCCACCGACCAGCCGGGCCTCCAGTTCTACTCCGGCAACTTCCTCGACGGCACCCTGACCGGCACCGGTGGCCGCACCTACCGCCAGGGCGACGCCCTCTGCCTGGAGACCCAGCACTTCCCGGACTCCCCGAACCACCCGGACTTCCCCTCGACGGTGCTCCGGCCCGGGCAGACCTACCGGACGACGACGGTCCACACGTTCGGGGCGTGAAGCGGCTCACACAGCCGCCGAGTTGAACGCCACTGAGGCCCCCTGCGTACCAGTGGGCGGCCCGTGCTCCCCCGCACGGGCCGCCCCCGGACGGAGGTTCCCTTGCCTGACAACGTCACCTCGTTGTTCCGCGACGCCGCCGCGCACAGCCCTTCGATGGCGGCGCTGACGCGGGAGAGCGACGGGTCGGGCCCGGTGGACTTCTGCATCCCGTGCAACCCGTACTTCCCCACCCCCGCCATGTTCGAGGAGATGGGGGCCCGGCTGCGCGAGATCATCACGTACTACCCGAGCAGCGCCGACACCATCACCGCGGAACTGTGCGGCCTGCTCCAGCTGCCCCCGCAGTGCGTGGCGATGGGCAACGGCTCCACGGAGCTGATCACCTGGATCGACCACCTCCTCGTCCGCGAGTCCCTGGCGATCCCGGTGCCCACCTTCGGCCGCTGGACCGACCAGCCGATGGAGACCGGCAAGCGCGTCGACATGTTCCCGCTCCAGGAGGCGAACGGCTTCGCCCTGGACCTCGGCCGGTACGCCGAGTTCATCCGCGCCCGGGGCACCCGGGTCGCGGTGGTCTGCAACCCGAACAACCCCGACGGCGGCTATCTGCACCGCCGGCAGGTCGTGGAGTTCATGGACACCATGGCGGACCTCGACCTGGTGATCGTGGACGAGTCCTTCCTGGAGTTCGCCGACGCGGAGGCCGAGCCGAGCGTCGTCCAGGAGGCCGTGCTCCGCCCCAACGTCGTCGTGCTGCGCAGCCTCGGCAAGAACTTCGGCCTGCACGGCGTGCGCTTCGGCTACCTCGTCGCGAACCCGGCGCTCGCGGGCCGGATCCGCTCGACGCTGCCGAAGTGGAACCTCAACTCCCTCGCCGAGCACGTCGTGTTCATGCTGCGCGAGCACGGGCCCGAGTACGCGCAGAGCCTGGAGCAGGTCCGCCGCGACCGGTCGGACATGGCCGGCCGGCTCTCCGCGCTCCCCGGCCTCACGGTCTACCCCTCCCAGGGCAACTTCCTCTTCGTGCGCCTGCCCGTCGGCGCCGAGGGCACGGTGGTCCGGGACCGGATGCTCACCGAGCACCGGATCCTGGTCCGCGAATGCGGCAACAAGATCGGATCCTCCAGCCGCTTCCTGCGGCTCGTGGTGCGCCCCCAGGTCGACGTGCGTCGCCTGGTGTCCGGCCTGGAACAGGTGCTCTACGGGTCCAGGAGGGGAGCCGCCGTACCCGGGCCGGGCGCCGGGACCAGCTACAGCTCGGGTACGGCGGCGGTCGACCGGCTGGTCAGCGAGACCAACGGGGCGGGTCTGCCGGGGCTGGCCGCCCAGGCCGTCGCCCCGGCCACCGGCACGGGCGGGGCCGTCACCCCGGCCGCCCCCGCCCCGGCCACCGGCACCGGCATGCCGCTCCCCGCCGCCGTACCGCCGGCCGGCACGGGAACACCGCTTCCGGCGGCGGCCTCCCTCCCCCAGCCGGCCCCCGCCGCCTTCCCCCAGCCGGTGTACACCCCGGCCCCCCGGCCGGTGTTCACTCCCACCCCTCAACCGGTGTTCACCCCGGCTCCCCAACCGGCGTACGTCCAGATGCCGGCTTCTTCGCCCGCACCGGCACCGGCACCGGCACCGGCGCCCGCACCCGTACCGCCCGCCTTCCCCGCGCCGGTGCCGCCGCCCACCGCGCCCCCCGCGCCCCCGCCCCTGGCTCCCGCGGCGTTCGCCGCCCCCACTCCGCCCGGTGTCCCGGCCCGCGGCGGGCTCACCGCGGCGCAGGTCCGCGGGATGACGGCCCCGGCTCCGGCCACGGGCCTGGCCCCCGCCCCCGCGACGGGCTGGCCCAACGCCCAGAGCTGGCCGAACGCGGCGGACATCGGCCGGGCGGGATAGGGCTCCGACCGATCAGGCGGACGCGCCGCCGGGCCGGTGGCGCGGGCCGGTGGTGGCGACGGACAGCCAGGGCGGCACGTCCACCTCGGCCCGCACGGTCTTGCCCGGCGGCTCGCGGTCGACCACCTCCCACCGGTCGGCCAGCGCGTCCACCAGTACGAGCCCGCGCCCCGTCTCCGCGAGGGACGCGGGCTCGGGTACGTCCCCCGGGCCGGGCGGGCGCCGTTCGGCGCGAGTGTCGCTGACCTCGATCCGGACACTCCCGGCGACGAGAGCGATCCGCAGCTCGAAGTCCCGTCCCGGCACACGCCCGTGTGTCACGGCGTTGGCGGCGAGTTCGGCGACGATCACGGCGACCGCCTCGGCCGTGGCGGAGCCGGGCGGGATGCCCCAGTCATCGAGTTGGGCGAGCGCGAGCCGCCTAGCCAGGCGAGCGCCTCGGGGGGTGGGGCTGAGACGTTGCGCGAGCAGGGGCGGGCGGACCGGTGGTGCTGTCATGGGCCCAATGTGGCGGGCGGGACGGGCACTTCACCAGGCGCGGGCCGCGTACGCTGCGGGAGCGTACGCGGTGACGCACTGGACAGTACCGGTGACCGATCGTGACTATGGGCGCCGGGAGGTGACCGAGGTGGTCGATGGTCGTGCGGGCAGCGAGCCGGAGTCGTCGGACAGCATGCGGACGTTCGGGGCGGTCGTGCAAGCGCTGCGGGAGTACCACCGGCTGAGCCGGGAGGAGTTCGGCCGGCTCGTCGGGTACTCGAAGCACACCGTCGCCTCGGTGGAGCTGGGCCGTCGCATGCCGGATGCGGACTTCATCGAGGCGGCGGAACCGGCGCTCGGGAACACGGGGGCGCTGCGGCGGGCGGCGGGGCATCTGGAACGCCAGCCGGGACTGGCGTCCTGGTTCCGGCGGTGGGCCGAGTTGGAGAAGCTCGCGATCACCCTCTACACCTACGAGTGCCGGATGGTCCCGGGGCTGGTGCAGACAGAGGCGTACGCACGACAACTGTTCACCGATGAGTTGCCGCCCCTGAGCGACGAGGAGATCGAGGTCAACTGGGTCGCGCGAGCCCAGCGCCAGCGACTGCTGCCGGAACGGCCGAACACCGCCTTCAGCTTCATCATCGAGGAACAGGTCCTCCTGCGCCGAACCGGGGGCAAGGGAGTCATGCGTGAGACCATCGGCCACCTGCTGGACACGGCACGGCTGCGCAACGTCGAGATCCAGATCATGCCGCTGGCGCGGATGTCACACGCTGGGCTGCACGGGCCTATGCAGCTGCTGGAAACCCCCAAGCACAGGTGGTTCGCCTACATGGAAGCCCCCGAGTGCGGAATGCTCCTCTCGGCCCCGGAGGCCATCAGCGTACTCAACGGCCGTTATGCCAGACTGCGTTCACAGGCTCTCTCGATCGAGGACTCCGTGAGCCTGCTGGAACGGATGCGAGGAGACCTATGAGCACCTCCGAACTGGCCTGGTTCAAGAGCAGCTACAGCAGCAGCGGGTCCGGCGACTGTGTGGAGGTCGCTGTCCACCCCACCACCATCCACATCCGCGACTCCAAGGCCGAGGAAGGCCCTCAGCTGGCCCTCTCCCCCGCCGCCTGGTCGGCCTTCGTCGGCCACGCCGGGAAGTGACCGGGGGGAGCCCGCGCCCCCGTCCGGGGCCGCGGGCTCCCTGATCTGCTCCCGTCACGACTTCGGGCAGTTCTTCCAGGCCATGTGGTACACCGTGCTGATGTCCCCGTCGGTCGAGTCCATCGTCATGAAGCTGACCTTGTCGGGGGCCGCGGTGCCGGCGTTCACCCGCAGCTCGGTGTTGATGTTGAAGTTGCGCAGCACCCCGCAGGGCGCCCAGACCAGCTGCGCCCAGTCGGTGGAGTCGGTGGCCTGCCAGTCGTCGTTGTAGGGGCCGCCGAACGGGTGGGTCCGGGGGACGGTGCTGGAGGAGCCCTGGAAGTAGTACGACGCCTTCTGCGTGCCCGTGGCGCCCCGCTGGAGCGAGGCGAAGCCGCGGTAGTCCGCGCTGGCTATCGCGTAGGTGAAGCCCTGCGGGACGTGCACCACCAGGTTGAGCTGGCAGTTCTTGCGGAAGGCCGTGGGGTCGGAGTTGCCGCCGGCCTGGGCCAGGTAGGCGCTGTAGGTGACGGTGAAGGCCGTGTTGTCCGGTGAGACCGCCACGGCGGCCGTACCGGCGGGACAGCCGGAGCCGTTCACCGTCGCCACGTCGATGACGATCTTGTCCGGGGGCGGGTCGTCGAACACGGGGGAGGGACTCTGGGCGGGCAGTGCGGTGGTGAGCAGAGCGGCTACGGCGCCGCTCAGGATGAGTCCACCGGTCATGGTTTCTCCCGGGTCGTCGGGTGGGGGGTGCGCCTCCCTCCGGCGTCCGTCCACAGGTGAAGGAGCTGTGTGTCATCTGTGAAGCGGGGAGGGAGGCGTGGGCATCGTAGGGAGCCCCACCCGGGCCCGGCAGGGTGAACTCCGGCCATTCACACCGGGGTTTTCACGGTGCCCGGCCCGGCGTTCACCCGCCCAGGACGCCCCGGGGCACCAGGGACTGCGGGGAGCCCATCGGGTGGCCCACCTCCAGGGCGCCGAGGAGGCCCCTGAGGAGGGGCGCGCCGGGCACCCCGGCGGACGGAGCGGGCGTCACGGCCGCCTCGGCGGCGGGGGCGGACGCCAGGAGGGCGACGGCGAGGACGGAGGCACAGGCGAGTTTCCTGATCATGCCGGGCCCAACGACGGACCCCCGTAGGGGAAACCCGCCCGTCCCCCGGCTGGACGAGTGGCACGGTCTCTAGGGGTTCTCCCAGGCGGCCGGTTCCGCCGCGAGCGCCCGGACGGGTTCGGGCAGGGTGTCCGCGGCGAGGTCGGCGAGGGTGACGCCCTCCAGGATGCGGCGGACGTTGGCGCGCAGGGCGATCCACAGGGGCAGCAGGGGCCGGGCCGTACCCGTGTAGGCGAGGCCGGTCGGGCGTTCGCCGCGTACCGACACGATCGGGCCGTCGACCGCGCGGATGACGTCCGCCACGGTGATCGCCGCCGGGTCCCCGGCGAGCCGGTAGCCGCCACCCCCGCCGCGCCGGCTGTCCACGATCCCGGCCCGCCGCAGGTCGCCGAGGATGCCCTCCAAAAACTTGTGCGGGATCTCCTGCACGGCGGCGATCCGCTCCGCCTTCACCGGGCCGTCACCCTGCCGTACGGCCAGCTCCAGCACCGCCCGTACCGCGTAATCCGCCCGCGCCGAGATCCTCATGCGTCCATTGTGGGGCGTCCTCCCGTGCAGAATGGCCGCACCCGCGCCCCGTAAGATCGCCCGGGAGGATCCACCTTGGCGCTCAGCAGACGTACCTTCAGTGCCCTGACCGGCTCGGCCGCGCTCGGTCTCGCCATGGGCGGCAGCGGCGGCCCGGGGGCGCCCTCGGCGTACGCGGGCGCCGGTGTGCCGACCGGCCCGGCGCCGGCTCCGCCGAGCGCGGACGGTGCCCGGCACACCGTCGGCTACGACCGCCACTCCCTGCTCGTGGACGGGCGGCGGCTGGTGGTGTGGTCCGGGGAGATGCATCCGTTCCGGCTGCCCAGCCCCTCCCTGTGGCGGGACGTGCTCCAGAAGATGCGGGCCCACGGCTTCAACGCCGTGAGCATCTACGTGGCCTGGAACTACCACTCCCCCGCACCGGGCCGGTACGACTTCACCGGCGTCCGGGACCTCGGCCTGTTCCTGCGGACGGCCGCCGAGACCGGGCTGTACGTCATCCTGCGGCCCGGCCCGTACATCAACGCCGAGGTCGACGGCGGCGGCTTCCCCGGCTGGCTGACGGCGGCGAAGGGCAGGGCGCGCACCGACGACCCGGCCTATCTCGCGCACGTCGACGAGTGGCTGACCCGGGTGAACCGGATCGTGCGCGAGCACCTGTTCACGCGGGGCACGGGGACGGTCCTGCTGTACCAGATCGAGAACGAGTACGACGCCCATGTGAGCGAGGCCGCCGGCCGGAACTACATGGCCCACCTGTACCGGAAGGTGCGGGCCGACGGGATCGACGTACCGCTGTTCCACAACGACAAGGGACGCAACGGGTACTGGGTGCCCGGGTCGTTCGACACCGGCGGGGAGCGGGGCGGCTGGCTGTACGGGTTCGACGGGTACCCCTCGCCCGACCGGACCCCGCCGGACTGGGGGCACTACGGGCCCGGCGGGCCGAAGGGCGGGGCCACGGCGTCGCCGTCCACGCCCGGGTTCGTGCCCGAGTTCGGGGGCGGCTGGTTCGACCCGTGGGGCGGGTCCTGGTTCGACGGCAAGGGGTACGCCGAGTCGCGGCGCACCCGGGACGCGGCCTACGAGCGCCGCTTCTACCTGACCAACCTCGCCAACGGGCTCACCCTCCACAACGTGTACATGACGTTCGGCGGCACGTCGTGGGGCTGGCTGCCGGCCCCCGTCGTCTACACGTCGTACGACTACGGTGCCGCCATCGACGAGGCCCGCAACGTCACCGGCAAGATCGCCCCGCTGCACCAGCTGGGGCACCTGCTGCAACGCGTGCCCGCCTTCGCCAGGCTGGACCGGGCGGCCGACGTGCGGGCCGAGGGCCTGAAGGTCTACCACCTCACCAACCAGGACACCGGCACCCACGTGTACGTCGCCCGCAACGACGGCACCGACGACGTCACCACCGACCTGCCGACCGACGCCGGCCGGCTGCGGATCACCGTGCCCGGCAAGGACGCCAAGCTGCTCACCACCGGGCTGCCGCTGGGCGCGCGGACCCTGGAGTACGCCACCGTCGCGCCCATGCTGTGCCTGACGGCGGGCCGCCAGGACATCGCCGTGTTCGCGGGCCGGCGCGGCGAGATGGCCGAACTGGTGCTGAGGTGCCCGGCCGAGCCGTACGTGCAGCGGCTGGACCCGGAGGCCGCCTGGGTCTACGACCGGGACCGGCTCCACGTGAGCGCACCGCTCGGCCGGGGCGGCCTGATCCGGGTGCTGGTGCGCAAGGGAGAGACCGGCACCCCGCTGCTGCTGCTCTTCGCCGACGACGCCACCGCCGTCCGCCTCTTCCCGTACGACACCCCGTCCGGAACGCTGCTCGTGTACGGCCCGGCCCTGCTGCGCCACGCCGAGGTGCGCGGCTCCGAGGTCCATCTGACGGGTGACATCAGCGAGGCGGCCGGCCTGGAGGTGTGGGGTCCGCGCGGCATCGACACCCTGGTGTGGAACGGGCGCCGGCAGGCCACCCGGGTCACCCTCTCCGGCAGCGTGATGACCACCGGCGAGCTGCCGGCCGTCCCCGAGGTCCGGCTGCCCGCGCTGGGCGGCTGGCGGATGCGCACGGAGAACCCGGAGGCGGGCCCGGGCTTCGACGACTCGACGTGGCGGGCCGCGGACAGGACGTCGTCGTACAGCACCACGGCCGTCCCGGCCGGGCAGCCGGTGCTGTTCGCCGACGACTACGGCTTCCACTACGGAGACGTCTGGTACCGGGGCACCCTCACCGGCACCACCGGTGTCGAGGCGGTCTCGCTCGCCTACAGCAGCGGCACCCAGGGCCTGCTGATGGCCTGGCTGGACGGCGAACCGCTCGGCACCCACCGCATGCCCGTGCCCGACAAGGAGACGACGATCCGCAAGGGCACCTGGACGGACACGGCGGTCTTCCCGGTGCGCGAGCGGCTGCGCTCCCCGGGCCGGCACGTGCTGTCCGTCCTCGTCCGGCGCATGCAGCACGACCAGGACGGCAAGTCCCTCGACACGCACAAGGCGGCACGCGGGCTGACGGCCGTCACCTTCGAGGGCGCGTCCCCGAAGGTGCGCTGGCGCATCCAGGGCGAGGGCGCTCCCGACCCGGTGCGCGGGCCGATGAACAACGGCGGTCTGTACGGGGAGCGGGAGGGCTGGCACCTGCCCGGCTTCCGGGACCGGGACTGGGAGGAGGTCAGCTTCCCGCGCGCCGTGCGACGGCAGGGCGTCACCTGGTACCGGACCGCCTTCCGGCTGTCGGTGCCGGCCGACGTCGACGCCTCGGTGGGGCTGACCCTGGAGGACGACCCGTACCGCGCCTACCGCGCGCAGATCTTCCTCAACGGCTGGAACCTGGGCCAGTACATCAACAACGTGGGCCCGCAGCACACCTTCGTCCTGCCCAACGGCATCCTGCGCACCCGGGGCACCAACACGCTCGCGCTGGCGGTCCTCTCGGAGTTCACCACGCTGTCGGGGCCGGGGTCGGTGCGCCTGACCCTGCTGGGCGCGGCGGCGGGCGGAGTGCCGGTCACGCCCGTCTGACCACACTCCGGAACAGATCGTTCCGCGCGGCACGGCGGTCGCCGGATCGCATGACGCGGACACGCCCGGACGCGTACGCTCGGACCGGCCGGACACCGCGGGAAGGGAGACCGATGAGCTTCGGCGGCGCGCGAGAAGGAGCCGCACGCCTGGCCGCCCGCCTGCGGCGCCCCCGTCCGCGCTCCGCGATGCGCTCCCTGGCCCGGGACCTCGCCACCGCCGTCCGCGCCCGGCCACGGCAGCCCGACGGCGTACGCGAACTGTGCCTGGCGCTGTGCGAGGAGATGGGCGCGCTGCGCGGCGGACGGCCGGTGGAGGTGCGCTTCGAACGGTTCCCGGACGAGATCGAAGTGACCGGACTGTGGGTGGAGTTCACCGACTTCGACCTGGTCATCGTGGAGGAACGCGCCGAAGCGGTGCAGCAACTGGTCATCCTCGGCCACGAACTGTGGCACCTGCACGCCGGACACCGCCACCAGCACCTGACCGGGGCCGCCGCCCGCGCCCTCGCCGGCACCCCCGGCTGGCGGGAGACGGCCCTCACGGTGGCCGCCCGCAACGGCTCCCGGGAGGCCGACGAGGCCGAGGCCGACGAGTTCGGGCACCGGCTGGCCACCCTGTTCCGGGACCGTCTCTCCCGCGCCCGCGACCTCCCCCTCGACCCCGTCCAGCGTTCCCTCGGCTACCGCGGACGGGAACGGGCGGGTGAGCGCGAAGGGCGCGCCCCACAGGCGGACCGCGCGACGGGAACAGGTGGAGCCACGCGGTGACCCGGCTGGCGCTGGATCCCTCGGGACTCCTCGGCGAGTTCTACATCTCCTTCCGGATCCCCACCGCCGTGCTCACCGCCGCCCTGGTGATCAAGCTGCCCTCGATCATCCGGTTATGGCGGGACCCGCTGCTGCGCGCGGTCGGCGGGCTGCTGCTGCTCGCCTGCGCGGTGTTCGTGTTCTGCACGCCCTCCACCATCGCCGGGGTGAACCGGCTGACCGGCGTGCCCAACGTCTCGGCGCCGTGGTGCTACTCGCTGATCACCGCGTTCTGCGGGTCCTGCCTGCTGCTCATCATCACCTGGCGCAACGGCCTGTCGGACCGCTCGGCCGCCACCCGCCGCGCGACGCGCTGGGTGATCACGGTGTACTCCGGGGTGATCGCCGCCCTGTGGACGCTGTTCCTGCTCGCCGACGCCCCCGAGGAACGGCTGCGGGACCTCGACACCTACTACGCCACGACGCCGTTCATGCGCGAGGAGATCCTGCTCTACCTCCTCGCGCACTGCGCCGCCTGCCTGATCACGTCCCGCCTCGTCTGGAACTGGGTGCGCGCCGAGGGCCTGGACGCCTGGCTGCGGTGGGGCCTGAAACTGCTGGGCGCCGGCTACGTCCTCAACCTGATCTTCGACGCGGCCAAGCTGACCGCCGTCACCGCCCGCTGGTGCGGCCGTGACCTGGACTGGCTCAGCACGGACCTGGCCCCGCCGGTCGCCGCGCTGTCCGCCATCGTCATCGCGGCCGGCTTCATCCTGCCGCACGCCGGGCAGTACCTGCGCGACCGCTGGCGGATCCGGCTCGCCCACCGTGAACTGCGGCCCCTGTACCGGCTGATGCGCGCCGCGAGCGGCGACGGGGTGCCGTTCGTGCTGCGCGCCACCCCCGAACTCCGGCTCACCCGGCGGGAGACGTTCATCCGGGACGTGCTGCTGCCGCTGGCCCGGCACCTCGACACCGGCCTGGGCAGACGGTCCTACGACGCCGCCCTCGGGCTCGGCCATCCCCCGGAGCGGGCCCGGGCGCTGGCCGCCGCGGTGAGCATCCTCGACGCCGTCGGCGCCGGGGCCGGTACGCCGGCACCGCCCGGACCGGCCACCGGGCCCGACACCACCGGTCTGCTCCAGGAGATCGGGGCCGTCTCCCGCGCCCTCCGCCGTCCCGGCGACATCGAGGCGGTCCGCGCCCGTGCCACCGCCACCGCCCCCGCCACCGCCCCCGCGAAGAGCGTCGCCGCCCACGAGTGAGGGACGCCCCGCCCGGATCATCCGCGTCCTGCCCGGCGGACCCGCCGCCGGGCGCGGGCTCAGCCCGTGAACGCCGGCTGGGGCAGGCCCCGGCCCGCGTCCGGGATCACCAGGAGCGAGCCGGACAGGGGGTGCGGCGCCGGCAGCCCCGTACGGGCCGTCGTGATGTACAGGTCGGTCAGCGCGGGGCCGCCGAACGCGCAGGCCGTCGTGCGCGGCGCGGGCACCCGGATCACCCGGTCGAGCACCCCGTCGGGCGTGTACCGGCGCACCGCGCCGCCGTCCCACAGCGCCACCCACACACAGCCCTCCGCGTCGACCGTGAGGCCGTCCGGGTAGCCCGCGCCCTCCTCGATCTCCACGAGGGGGCGGCGGTCGTGCACACCGTCCGCGTCGTGGTCGAAGACGTCCACGCGGCGGGTCGGGGTGTCGACGTAGTACATGAGGCTGCCGTCGGGACTCCAGCCGGTGCCGTTGCTGACGGTGACGTCGGCGAGGACCGTGCGCACCGTCCCGTCCCCGGTCAGCCGGGACAGGGTGCCGCCGCCCGTCGCCTCGTCGTAGCGCATCGTGCCCGCCCACAGCGAGCCGTCGGGTGCCACCGCGGCGTCGTTCGCGCGGCGGCCCGCGACCGGCTCGTGGTGCAGCCAGCGGAAGGTGTCGTCGGCGTCCAGCAGGCCCACGCCGTCCCGCAGGTTCAGCACCAGGCCGCCGCCCGCCCGGGGCTTGGCCGCGCCGACGTGCTGTTCCGTCGTACGGACCGTGCGCCGGCCGGTCACCGGGTCGTACGTGTGCACCCGCATGCCCAGGATGTCGAGCCAGATCAGCCGGCCCGTCGCCGGGTCCCAGGTCGGGCCCTCGCCGAGCGCCGCTCCGGCCCGCACCGCCACCTCGTACGCCGTCATGCCGCGCTCCGGTGGCCCAGGCGCTCCGACAGCTCCGCCGCGCCCTTCACGGCGAGCTGCTCCAGCTCGGACCGGCGCTCCTCGCTCCAGCGGATCATGGGCACGGAGATGGAGAGGGCGGCCACGACCTGGCCGGTGCGGTCGCGGACCGGCGCGGCCACGCAGGAGACGTCCGGGTTGGACTCGCGGTTCTCCACCGCGAGCCCGCGCCGCCGGATCTCCGCCAGGACCTCGCGCAGGGCGGCCGGCCGCGTGATGCTGTTCGGGGTCATCGCGGCCAGCTCGGTGCCGTCGGGGATCCGCGCGGCCAGCTCCGGCTCCGGCAGGGAGGCCAGCAGCATCTTGCCCACGGAGGTGCAGTGGGCGGGCAGGCGGCGGCCGGCGGCGGAGACCATGCGGACCGCGTGCGTGGAGTCGACCTTGGCGATGTAGATGACGTCGGTGCCCTCGAGGATGGCGACGTGGACCGTCTCGTCACAGGTCTCGGCGACGGAGCGGGCCACCTGCTGGCCCTCGGCGGCGAGATCGAGCTGTTCGGCGTAGCGGCTGCCGAGCTGGTACGGGCGTACGCCGAGCCGGTACCGTCCGGGCTGTCCGGGCAGCGGCACGATGTACGAGCGCGCGGCGAGCGTGGTGACCAGCTCGTGCACGGTGGTGCGCGGCAGCTGGAGCCGGCGCACGATGTCGGGGGCGGAGAGTGTCCCGTCCCCGTCGAGGAACAGCTCCAGAATGTCGAGAGCCCGGGTCACGGCAGGCACGAGGCGTCCCACGTCCGGCCCCCTCCCTTTGGGTCTAGGCGCCTGCGGGCGACATCCCGACGTTCGAGATATCAACAGACGATCGGCATGACGAACACAGGCTAGTCAGGGAAGGGGGTGCGGGCAATGGCCGGGAGCGGACGGAACGGACCGGGCACCATGGATGCCATGCGACTCGACTTCCAGCTGGTGCTGCTGCGCCGGATGGCCGACCACAACCCCGGCCTCGTCGAGGAGGCCCGCCGCGAACTGGGCGCCTCCCTCGCTCAGATGAGGGAGACGAACAAGCGCTGGCAGGCCATGGTCCGCTCGCCGCGGTCCCGGGGCGCCGCCGCGCGCTACCGCTCCGTCCTCGGCCCACCCGCGCGCGTGCTCCCGCGCCGTCTCGGCGACGTCGACTGCGAGGCCCGGCAGTGGGCCCTCCCGCTCTGGCCCGGCCTGCGCTTCGAGGTCCTCGTCGGGCCCGACGGCGGAGTCTGGAACGAGTGGCTGGTGCGGGCGCCGGACGCCCCCGCCCCGGACCTGCGCGCCCTGGAGGACCTGACGCCCTGGTCGTGCACGGTGGACGAGGCGGCCCGCGCGTTCGCCCCCGCCCGCCCGCTGGAGGGCACCGCCCCGACCCGCTGGGGGCTGGCGTTCACCGCCCCCGACCGGGCGGGCACCCGGCACGAGGTGGTCGCCGAGTTCACCTGGGGCCTGCTCCAGCGCACGGCGGTCGTCACCTGAGCCGCGCGGCTAACCGGCGCCGGCCGCCGTCAGGATCGCCGCCGTCACGTGCTCCAGCGAGCCCGGGTGGAGCCACAGGAAGAGGTTGGGTTCCACCAGCTCCAGTTCCATCAGGCGGGGTGCGCCGTCCTCCCCGTCCACCAGGTCCACGCGCGCGTACAGCAGCGCGGCGCCGCCGGGTACGGCCGCCAGCGCCCTTTCGGCGACGGCGAGTTCGGCGGCTGTGGGCCGCCAGGGCTCCAGGCCGGGATGGGCGACCTTGTCGGCGTCGTACGGGGTGCCCAGGGACAGCACGGCCCCCTTGCGGCTGGCGTGCAGCAGCCGGCCGCCGAAGAACTGGAGCGCCCGCTCGCCGGTGGCGTCGATGCCCGGCATGTAGGGCTGCACCATCGCCGTGAGGCCCTCGGTGTGCATCCGCGCGAGCTGCCGGAGCGCCGTGTCGTGTTCGGCGGGCGTGTAACGGGCGGCGAACCGGGCGCCGGCGCCCGACGTCGGCTTGATGACGAAGTCGTGGCCGGCGGGCAGGCCGGCCGGCTCGCCCGGCGCCGCGTAGCGGGTGGGCACGGTGGGCACGCCGGCCGCCGCCAGCTCCCCGAGGTAGCGCTTGTCGGTGTTCCAGCGCACCACGGACGCCGGGTTGGCCAGCCGGGTCAGCGCGCCGGCCCGCTCCACCCACGCGGTGAACTCCTCGGCCCGCCAGCTGTAGTCCCAGGTGGAACGGATGACGACGAGGTCGTAGCCGGCCCAGTCCACCGCCGGGTCGTCCCAGTACGGGGCGTCCGCCCGCGCCCCGGCGTCCCTCAACGCCCGTACCAGCAGCGGCAGGTCGGCGTCCCTGCTCGGCACGGCTCCGGGGTCGTACGTGGCCAGGGCGATGCGGGGCACGGCGGGCTCCCTGTCGTACGTCGGTTCGATGGGCGGGCGCTGCGAGGCTAACAAGCACCACGCGCGAGCGGCACCTCGTTTGACCTTCCCCCTCGGGGAAGCCCCAGCATCGGTGGCGGACGACGAGAGATACGGGGTGCGCGTGGAACTTCTGACGATCGGTGCCTTCGCGAAGGCGAGCCGGCTCTCCCCCAAGGCCCTGCGGCTCTACGACGAGCTGCGGCTGCTGCGGCCCGCCCGGGTCGACCCGGACACCGGCTACCGGTACTACGCCACGGCGCAGCTGGAGCGGGCCCGGCTGGTGGCCTGGCTGCGCCGGCTGGGCATGCCGCTCGCCGGGATCCGGGCGGTGTGCGCCCTGGACCCGGCGGACGCGGCCCGGGAGATCCGGGCGTACTGGGCGCGTGTCGAGGCGGAGACGGCCGTACGGCGGGACCTCGCCGCGTTCCTCGTCGACCAGCTGACCGGCGAACCGGAAAGGGCACCCACCACCATGATGGAACTGCGCTACCACGCTCACTCCGACCGCGGACACGTCCGCCCGGCCAACCAGGACTCCGTGTACGCGGGCCGCGGACTGCTCGCCGTCGCCGACGGGTTCGGGCCGGCGGGGGCGCCCGCGAGCAGCGCCGCCGTGGCCGCGCTGAAACGCCTGGCGGACCGCGGGGAACCGGCCGCGGGCGGTGTGCTGGACCTGCTGGAGGACGCCGTGCGCGATGCGAGCGAGGCCGTACGGGACCTGGCGGAGGGCGACGGGGAGAACGGCACCACGCTGACCGCGCTGCTGTGGACGGGGTCGAAGCTCGCGCTCGTGCACATCGGGGACTCGCGGGCGTATGTGCTGCGGGACGGGGAGCTGTTCCGCATCACCCATGACCACAGCGTGGTGCAGTCGCTGGTCGACGAGGGCCGGCTGACCCCTGAGGAGGCCGGCAGCCATCCCCAGCGCGCTCTCCTGCTGAAGGCCCTGGGCGGCGGCCTGACCCCGGCACCGGACCTGCGGCTGCACGACGCCCGGCCCGGCGACCGGTATCTGCTCTGCTCCGACGGCCTGACCGGGGTCGTACCCGACGAGCGGGTCCGGGAGCTGCTAGCGGCCGCCCCCGGCCCGGACGCGGCGGTCCACCGGCTGATCGCCGCGGCCGACGCGGCCGGCGGCCTGGACAACGTCAGCTGTGTGGTCGCCGATGTGGTGGACACCTCACCGGTCTGAGGGCGGTCGTGGGCCGGGGGTGTCTGGTGTAGGAAGGGTGCTGTCGTCCCCGGCGGTCGACAGTGCCGACTGTGAAGGAGTGCGCCAGGTGTCCTCTCTCTTCCCCGCTCTGACGGACGGTCCGGGCGGGCGGGCCGCCCTGCGGTTCGGCCCGCGGACCCTGACGTACGGCGGACTCGCGGGCGCCGCCGGCGCGCTCGCCGGCCGGCTGCGGGGCACCGGACGGGTCGCCGTGTGGGCCACCCCCGAGCTGGAGACGGCCGTCGCCGTGACCGGCGCGCTGCTGGCCGGGGTGGCCGCGGTGCCGCTGAACCCCAGGTCGGGCGAGAAGGAGCTGGCGCACATCGTGTCCGACAGCGCGCCGTCGCTGGTCCTCGCCGCGCCCGGGGCTCAACTGCCTCCCCTCCTGGCCGCGTTGCCCAGGATCGACGTCGACGCCTGCGCCACCGGCACCGTTCCCGGGGAGGAGGCCGCGGACGGTGACCCGGCGCTGGTCGTCTACACCTCCGGCACCACCGGCCCGCCCAAGGGCGCGGTGCTGCCCCGCCGGGCCCTGGCCACCACGCTGGACGCGCTCGCCGACGCCTGGCAGTGGACCGCGGACGACGTCCTGGTGCACGCGCTTCCCCTGTTCCATGTGCACGGGCTGGTGCTGGGCGTCCTGGGCCCGCTGCGGCGCGGCGGCGCGGTGCGGCACCTGGGGCGGTTCTCCCCCGAGGGCGTCGCCCGGGAGCTGAACGACGGCGCGACCATGGTGTTCGGGGTGCCGACGATGTACCACCGCATCGCCGAGGCCCTGCCGGACGACCCCGGGCTGGCGGAGGCGCTCGGGCGGGCCCGGCTGCTCGTCTCGGGGTCGGCGGCGCTGCCCGTGCACGACCACGAGCGGATCGCCGCCGCCACCGGGCGCCGGGTGATCGAGCGGTACGGCATGACCGAGACGCTGATGAACACCAGTGTCCGCGCCGACGGGGAGGCCCGGGCGGGCACGGTCGGGGTGCCGCTGCCGGGCGTGGAGCTGCGGCTGGTGGAGGAGGACGGCTCGCAGATCACCGCGTACGACGGGGAGAGCGTCGGCGAGATCCAGGTGCGCGGGCCCCACCTGTTCACGGAGTACCTGAACCGGCCCGACGCCACCGCCGCCGCGTACACCGCCGACGGCTGGTTCCGCACCGGCGACATGGCCGTGCGCGAGCCCGACGGCTACGTCCGCATCGTGGGGCGCAAGGCCACCGACCTCATCAAGAGCGGCGGCTACAAGATCGGGGCGGGTGAGATCGAGAACGCGCTGCTGGAGCATCCGGGGGTGCGGGAGGCGGCGGTCACCGGGGAACCCGACGCCGACCTGGGCGAGCGGATCGTGGCCTGGATCGTGCCCGCGGAGCCGGGGACCCCGCCGGGCGCCGAGGAACTGGCGGACCACGTGGCCCGGCGGCTGGCCCCGCACAAGCGTCCCCGGGTCGTCCGCTACCTGGAGCAGCTCCCCCGCAACGACATGGGGAAGATCCTGAAGCGGGCGCTGACCGGTGCCTGACCGGCGGCTCCCGGCGCGGGAGGTGCTGGCGCTGGTCACGGACGCCGGCAGCTTCCGTGACCTTCCCGCGCCGCCGGCGGAGTCCCGGCCGGACGGTCCGCTCGGCTGGCGCGGCTACGACGCCTCGCGCGCCCGCGCCGCCGAGCGCACCGGTGAGCGGGAGTCGGCCGTCTGCGGCACCGCGAGCGTCGCGGGCACCCCGGCCGTGCTGATCGCCTTCGAGTTCGGCTTCCTGGGCGGCTCGCTCGGCGAACGCACCGGGGACCGGCTGGAGGCGGCGTACACCTACGCCCGCGCGCACCGGCTGCCCGTCGTGCCGCTCGTCGCGACCGGCGGCAGCCGGATGCAGGAGGGCATGCTCGCGCTGACCCAGCTCCAGCGGGTCGCCCGTCAGTCCGCGCTCACCAGGGAGGCCGGTCTGCCGCAGATCGCCGTCCTGCGGGATCCGACGACCGGCGGCGGCTGGGCCACGCTGGGCGCGGGCGCGGACGTCGTCCTGGCCCTGTCCGGCGCCCAGGTCGGCTTCGCCGGCTCCCGCGTCCGCCCCCCGGACGCCGACCCGGCGGCCTACACGGCCGAGGCGCAGGTGGCGGCGGGCTCGGCGGACGCGGTGGTGGAGCCGGCCGAGGTCCGCGCGGTGCTGGGCCGGTGGCTGCGGCTGCTGACGCGCGGGACGCCCGTGGACGGCGGGCCGGTCGTGGCCGCGGACGTGCCGGCCGCCCTCGGCGCCGCCGGGCTGCCCGGCACCGGCTGGGAGGCCGTCCGGCGGGCCCGTTCGCCGCACCGGCCGCGCTGCCGGGCCTACCTGGACGCCTACTTCACCCACCGGGCCGGCATCAGCGGCGACCGGTGCGGCGGCACGGACACCGACGGCATGCTGTGCGGGTTCGGCGAGCGGGACGGCCGTACCGTCGCGTACGCGGCGCAGACCGGGGCGGCGACCCGCCCCGCCGGGTACCGCACCGCCGCCCGGCTGATCCGGCTGGCGGACCGGCTGGGGATCCCGGTGCTGACCCTGGTGGACACCCCGGGCGCCGCCAACGACGCGGAGGCGGAGCGGCAGGGCGCCGGCCCGGCGATCGCCGAGGTGTTCGGCGCGGTGGCCGCCGCCCGGGTGCCGGTCACCGCCCTCGTCATCGGCGAGGGCGGCTCCGGCGGGGCCCTGGCGCTGGCGGCGCCCGGCAACACCTGGGCCACACCCGACAGTTACTTCTCGGTGATCGCCCCGGAACTCGCCGCGGCGATCCTCAAACGCGGGCCCGGGGAGGTGGAGGCGACCGCGGGGCAGCTGCGGCTGCGCCCGCAGGACCTGGTGGAGCAGGGGGTGGTCCGGGGCATCGTCACGCACGAGGGGCATCAGGAGCACCCGGGCGGGGCCGCCCGCGGGGGACGGCCCCGCCCGTAGGCCGGCGCACCGCCGCCGCCCGGACGATTCTCTGGGTCACCGAGCCGCCCCGGTCGTCGTGCGCCGAGACCCGCAGGGAGACGTCGGTCGCGGTGCGCGGCACCGCCAGGGTGCCCTGCCAGGAGGCGTCCCGGCCCGTCAGGGGCACCGGCCGCCAGGTCCGGCCCGCGTCGTACGACACCTCCAGCCGGCCACCGCCGAGCGTGCCGGTGCCCTGGGCGTCCGCCACGTACTCCGCGCGCAGCGTGACCGGGGTCCGCCGCCCGCCGGGCACGGTCCCGGCGAGGCCGGTGCCGAGGCGGCAGGCGAGGTTGATCAGCGGCAGGGCGGTCCAGTGGTCCTCCGGAGTGGCCGCCGAACGGAAGGTCCACTCGCTGTGGCCCCGGGTGGCGAGCGGCCAGCGGCCGGCGTCCAGGGCGGTGTCGGTGACGACCGTGTAGGTGTGCTCGCCGGCGGGCGCGTCCTCCACGTGGACGGCGGAGCCGGTGCGCCGGTCGGCCAGGGCGCCGTCCACGCGGACGGCGGTGGTCTGCGTCATCCCGCTGCTCCCGCTCCACACGTCCCCGGAGCCGGTGTGGTCGGGCCCGGAGTCGCCCCAGCCGGGGGTGTCCAGCCGGATCCGGTTCCCGGCGCGTTCCTGGCCCCCGCCGAGCGCTGTGCCCAGCCACGGATGCCACACGGGAGCGAACCAGTCCAGTTCCGGCCGGGTGCCGCCGGTGTAGCGGACGGGGCCGCCGCGTTCCGCCAGGGCGCCGTCGGCGGCCGTGACGGTCTCCTGCCAGCGCTGCCCGGGGCCGGTGGAGACGTAGTCGGTGCGCTCGGCGGGCAGGGCGACGCTCTCCTGGAAGCCGAGTGCGACCGGGAAGGCGCCGGTGAGCGAGTACCGGAACTCGTCGCCGTTCCGCGGCCCGGCGGCGTGGAACCGGACGCGTACGGCGGCCAGTTCACGGTGGCCGGGCGCGTAGGTGAGGTCCCGGTCCGGGATCGCGCCCCGGTGGCCCTGCGCGAGGTCGTAGACGTACGGCGGGTCGGGCGTGCCGGTCATGTCGACGCGGCCCGCCGCCCGCAGACGTGCCGCGTCCGCCCGGTTCAGCGTGGCGATCGTCAGCGGCCGGTCGGTGTTGTCGTCGGTGCCCCACCAGGCCGTCAGCCGGCCGGGGGCGTCGTCCGTGACGAACAGGGCCCGGGCGCCGGCGTCCTCGGCGGCGCGGGCGAGCGCGGCCGGATCGGTGCCGTCGGCGAGACGGGCGAGGACCGCCTTGCCGGACACCCCGGTGACGGGTCCGTCGCCCACGTCCACCAGGGGCAGTCTCGTGCGGCCCGCGGCGAGGGTGCCGCCCGGCTGGACGGTCGCCTCGCTGACGCCCCTGACCGCCAGCCGGGGCGCGGCCAGCCGCCACACCGTCCGGTACTCGAAGGTGCCCCGGGTGACCCGGGGCGTGGGCGCGGCGAGGACGCTGTCGTAGGTGAGGGGCACCTGTACGGCGCCGGACAGGTCGGCGCCGCCGGCCCGGCGGTCGTACTCCATGACGAGCTGGCGGGTCTCGGTGCGCCGGTCCACCCGTGCCGTCACCTCCCGCAGCAGGCGCCCGTCCAGGGTGACGTCGCGGTCCCGGTCGAGGACGGTCTCGGGGGCCGTGAGGAAGCCGAGGCCGAGGGAGTCCGGGCCGTGGCCGCCGCGCACGTCGAGGAAGGAGGCGAGGGCGTAGACGCCGGGCGGCAGGCGCAGTGCGAGCGTGCCGGAGTCGTCCACCCGGGCCTGCCGGGCGTCCTCGCCCGCGGCGAGCCGCTGGACGGTGAGGTCGGCGGGGGCGGGCGCTCCCGCGCGGTCCGCGACGTGCACGGTGAGCGTGTACCGCTCCTCCTTGACCAGCCCGACCACGGTGTGCGCGACCGTGGCGCCGGACCCGTCCACGGCCACCACCTGCCCGCTGGTCGCACCGGCCGGTGCCCGGGAGGCGTCGCCGGTGACGGTGGTGGAGGCGGTGCCGTGCGCGGGCACGGTGAGGGTGTCGTCGGCGAGGGTCACGACCCCGTCCGGGACACCCCGTACCGACAGTCTCAACTCGGCCGGGCTGTCGGACGTGTCGGTGTAGGTGAGGGTCCGGGTGACCGGCTCGTCGGCGCCGGCCGGCCGGCTGTGGAAGCCGAGGTCGGCGCTGCCGGTCGCGGTGACCGTCGCCCGCACCGCGTCCGGCACGCTCACCCGTCCGGCGCCCAGCACGTAGGCGGAGGCGTCCAGTTGCCGCGCGCCGGACATCAGCGCGTCCTTCAGTCGGGCGCCGCCGAAACCGGGATGCTCCTCGGCGAGCAGGGCGGCGGCGCCCGCGACCTGCGGGGCCGCCATGGACGTACCGCTCATGGCCGTGTAGTAGCCGTCGCCGGGCGCGAGGTGGGAGCGGGCGGCCAGGACGCCGACGCCGGGGGCGGCGAGGTCGGGCTTCAGGGCGTTGTCGCCGGAGCGCGGGCCGGCGGAGGTGAAGGGGGCCGCCCGGTCAGCGGCGTCGACCGCGCCGACGGTGAGGGCGGCGTCGGCGGCGCCGGGCGAGCCGATGGAGGACGGGGCACCGGTGTTGCCCGCGGCGACGACGAACAGCGCGCCGGTCTCCCGGGACAGGGTGTCGAGCGCCCGGGCCATGGGATCGGTGCCGTCGCTCGCCTCCGCCGTGCCCAGGCTCATGGAGACGATCCGGGCCCGCACGTCCCGCGCGGCCCACTCCATGCCGGCGATGATCTGGGACTCGCTGCCCGAACCCTGGTCGCCGAGCACCTTGCCGACGGCGAGCGTCGCACCCGGTGCCACGCCCCGCTCCCGGCCGCCGGAGGCGGCGCCGCTGCCGCCGACGGTGGAGGTGACGTGGGTGCCGTGCCCGTTGCGGTCGAGAACGTCCTGCCCGTCGACGAAACTCCTCGTCCGACCCACCCGGCCGGCGAGGTCGGGGTGGCTCAGGTCGGCGCCGGTGTCCAGGACGGCGACGGTGACCCCCTTCCCCGTGAGGCCCGCGTCCCAGGCCGCGCGGGTGCCGATCTGGGCGTTGGTCTCGACCAGGCCGGCCGTCACCCGCCCGTCGAGCCACACCCGGTCGATGCCGGACGAAGCGGTGAACGACCGCCAGAAGGTGCGCCCCCGCCCGGCCTCGACGGCCGCCCCGCGCACACTGGCCAGCGTGCGGATCCGCTCGGCGCCGGCCGGGACCACGGCGCGCGCGGTCCTGCGGTACGCCAGGATCAGCGGCAGGCCGCCGGGCCCGGCGTCCGTGAGCCCCTGCCGGATGAGCGCGCTCACGTCGAACAGCCGCCGGTCCAGCGTCCCGGCCCGCAGATACGGCAGCGCCTCGTCCGGTACGACGGTCAGGTCCCCGTCGCTCGTCCGCGTCCGTACGGCACCGGTGGCCCCGGGCGGGCGCCGCACGGTGACCGTCCGCCTGCCGTGCCCGAGGCCGGTGACGGTCACCCGGTCGCCGGTGACGAGGGTGACGGTCCGGGCGGCGGCCGTCGTGCGCGGGACCGGCGGCGCACCCCTCACGGCGGCGGGCGCCGTCACGGTCACCGTCGGTGCCGCCGTCGCTGTCGCCGTCGCCGGTGCCGCCGGTGACAGCGTCAGCACGAGCCCGGCCGCCAGCAGCCACGCCCCGCCTCTGACTGGTTCTCCGCCCATCAACGCCCTCTTCCGCGTCCGCGTGCGAGTCGGCTGCTGTGCAGAGTGCCGGGCGGGGGGCGTCAGAGGAAGGCCGGCCGGAGCGGGCGGGCCGGCGCGAAGGCGGGTTCTCGCCAACCTCGGCCGGCGCCCCGCCGCGCGCCGTCAACGGTGTGACACCCGAAGCACCGTCCGTAACATGGGAGTTCTCAGCGGTCAGGTACGACGGGGGAGCGAGCGGCGCCATGGACGGGCTGATGGAGTTCACGACCGAGGACGGCGCGCGGGTGATGGTGGAGGACGTGGTCACCCGGTCGGGTGCCCGCCTCGTCTCGCGCGGCGACGGGCCGGCGCAGGCGGCGCGGACCTTCGAGGGCGCCCTGGAGGGCGTACGGGCGGCGGCCTCGGCCGCGCTGCGGGTCTTCCGGGACGGCAGTCTGCGCCCCGACGCGGTGGAGATCGAGTTCGGTGTGCGGCTGTCCGCGGAGGCCGGTGCCGTCATCGCGAAGGGGACCACGGAGGGCCACCTGGTGGTCAAGCTCAGCTGGTCCCCCGGACAGCAGCCGGAACGGACGGCGCCCGAGGAGCGGGCTCGGCCCGCGGAGCCCGCGGAGCCTGCGCCGGAGCGGAGCGTGCCGGGCCAGGCCGCGCCGGTCCCGGAGGCCGCCGACCGGTGATGAGCAGTGCTGCCTGGCACGCCCGGATCGCCTGCGGCCACGAGGTGGGGGCAGGCTTCCTGATCACCGGCCGCCGGGTCCTCACGTGTGCCCACGTGGTCGCGGGCAGCGGCACGGCGGCGGTGACCGTCTCCTTCCCGCACGCCCGGGAGCTGGGCGAGCTGTCCGCCTCGGTGGTCGCCCACGGCGGCTGGGCGGGTGACGTCGCCGACCCCGGTGACGTGGCCGTACTCGAACTGGAGCGGGACGTCCCGCTCGCGCCGGCCGGCTTCGCACCGCCCGACGCCGCGTACACGGAGCCGTACCCCAAGCTGATCGCGTACGGCTTCCCCGAGGGCTACGACGAGGGCACCCTCGCCGAGTACCAGGCCGTCTCCGGGCAGCTGATCGCCGGGGAGTGGCTGGAACTGGTGGCATGGCACGGGCACGGGCAGCCGCTCGTGGCCGGATTCAGCGGGGCGGCGGCGACCCTGCCGGACGGGAGGGTCGCCGGCATGGTCACCGCGGCCCTGGACGCGCCGGCCGTGCGCAAGGGCCGGATGCTGCCGCTGGACGTGATGGCCCGGTACTGGCCCGAACTGGGCGAGCTGGTGCCCACCCCCGGCCACCGGGACGACGCCCGCCGGCGGCTGTACGCCCTGCTGCGGCGGGCCACGGGCACCGGCCGCGCGGACGACCCGGGCGCCGGCCGCGGCTGCGATCCGAACCGGCTGTACGTGGACGCGGTGGGCGGTTTCGGGCCGCCCCTGCCCACGGGCGGCTTCCCGTCCCTGTGGGCGGCCGCCGCGTATGTGCAGTGGGAGGTACCGGATCCGGAGGCGGTGAACCGGTTCGCCACCCGCCTCGGGGAACTGCTGGACCAGGCCCCGGCTCCCCCGACCCCTCCGGCTCCTTCGGCTCCTTCGGCTCCTTCGGCGACGGTCACTGCCGCGGCTGCGGTGTCGTCGGCCTGGGCCCCGGTCGTCGTCGAGATCGAGCACAGCGGCGCCGGCCCCGACCAGGTCACCGTGGAGGTGTCCGCGTACCGCGACGGACAGCGCCGCCCGGTGGGCGCGGGCCGGCTGCCGCGGACCGGTGTGCGGGCCTACGTCCAGCGCCGCATCGACGAGGCCGTCGCCCAGCTCGCCCCGGACGCCGACGAGCTGGTGACGTTCGTCCTGCCGCGCGAGTGGCTCAACGAGGCGGTGGCGCACTGGGAGTGCGGCGCGGAGGACAGCACGCCCCTCGGGTGCGCCTATCCCCTCGTGGTGACCGACCGCGCACGCCACCACAGTGGCCGGCTGCGCCACCAGCTGCGCAAGAAGTGGCAGAAGCTGGACTCCGCCGGCCGGGGGGTCGAGGTGCACCGGGTGGAGTGCGGCACCGCGGAGCGCCCGCCGAGCCTGCGCAAACGGCTGTGGGACGGCGACGCCGGACTGGCGGGCTACGCCTCCCCGCCCGCGGCGGCACGCGGGCACTTCGAGGTGGGACTCAATGTGCCCGTCCCCGTCCTGCTGTGGTCCCGGAGCGGCTGTCCCCGCGCCACGCACACGGACCCGCACTGCCCGGGGCACGCGGAACCGCCCTGCCCGGGCAGCGCGTTCCTCGACCAGCTGGCCGTGTCGGTCGCCGAGGTCCCGCCCGCCGAACTCCCCCGCCACATCCTGTCACTGCGGCTGGCCGCGGACGCCGCCGACGATCCGGACCTGCACTGGGCGAGAGACCTCCAGCTGCTCTGGGACGACCCGCGCTGCTTCCCCGAGACCACCGCGAGCCTGCACTCCCCCGTCGCCTGACCGACCGCACCACCGACCGCGCCCCCCACGGAAAAGAAGAGCCCATGCCCCTGTGGCCCGTCTACACCGGTACGAACGAGCCGCACGACGGCATCGCGAAGCTGCCACCGCCGCCGCCGTGGCGGGCCTTCGACGGCGGACCGGTGCTCCGGGCGCCCGACGCCACCGCCGACGCCTCCGCCGTCTCCCCCGACCGCATGCACCGCGCCGAGACGTACCAGGCCACGGAGCAGACGGTCCAGCTGGTCAACGCGGCCCTGTACCTGCGCCGCCCGCTGCTGGTCACCGGCCCGCCGGGCACCGGCAAGTCCTCGCTCGTGTACGCGGTCGCCCGTGAGCTGCGGCTCGGTCCGGTCCTGCGCTGGAACATCACCAGCCGCAGCACGCTGCACGACGGCCTGTACCAGTACGACCCGCTGTCGCGGCTGTACGCGGCCCGGCAGGCGGTCACCCGCACCGGCCGGACGGACCGGACGGACCGCACCGGCCGGACGGACCGGCTCGGTACGGACGGACGGGCGGAGGGCGCGAGGGAGGCGGCCGGCGGGTCGGGCATCGAGGACCATCTGCGCCTGGGCCCGCTCGGCACCGCCCTGCTGCCCTACGACCGCCCCCGCGCCCTGCTCATCGACGAGATCGACAAGAGCGACCTCGACCTGCCCAACGACCTGCTGAACGTGCTGGAGGAGGGCCAGTACGAGATCCCCGAGCTGGTGCGCGCCGCCCGCCTCGCACCGGGCGGTGTCGCCGAGGTGCTGGCCGACGGCGCCGACGAGCGGGTGCCGGTGGCACACGGCCGGGTCCGCTGCCGGGCCTTCCCGTTCGTCGTCCTCACCAGCAACGGCGAGCGCGAGTTCCCGCCCGCCTTCCTGCGCCGCTGTGTCACGCTGCACCTGCGGCAGCCGGACGACCGGCACCTCGCCGAGATCGTCCGCGCCCACCTGGGGGAACCGGACGCGTACGCGCGGACCCTGATCGACCGTTTCCTGTCCCGGTCGGGCGTCGGCGACCTGGCCACCGACCAGCTCCTCAACGCGATCTACCTGGCCCGCTCCGCCGACCTGGACACCGAGTCCCTCGACCGGCTGGCCGAACAGCTGATGCCGTACCTCGGGCAGGCGGCGCAGTCCGATGTCTTCTGACCGCGCCGGTTCCCCGGACCCCTTGGTCCGCCTGGCCGGCATCCTGGCCGAGGCGGCCCACGGGGTGCGCCCGACCCCGCTCGAACTGGCCGAACTGCTGTGGCTGGCCGGGCACATGCGCTCCGCCGCCACCGGCGCCGAGGCCACCGGGCAGCCGCCGGCCAAGGACCCCGCCGGCGAACCGGCGGTCCTGGACCGGACACCGTCGCGCACGGACCGGCCGGCGCCCCGGCCCTCCCCCGCGGCGGACCGGGAACCGGCGCCCGCACCGGCCGCGGCCCCCGGGCCGCCCTCCCGCGTCCCCCTGCACCTGCCCTCCCGCCGTCCCGCCCCCGGCCCGGCGAGCCGGCCCCGCACCACGCTCCTGGTCCCCGCGCCCCCGATGCTCCGCCATCCCCTCGCCCTCCAGCGCGCGCTGCGCCCGCTGGGGCGCCGCATCGACGCGCCCGTGGGCCGCGAGCTGGACGAGCGGGCGACCGCCGACCGCATCGCCCGCCTGGGCGCCGCCCCCGAGTGGTGGCTGCCCGTGCTGCGTCCCGCCCAGGAGCGCTGGCTGCGCCTGAACCTGGTGTACGACGCCGGGCCCACGATGCCGGTGTGGCGGCCCCTGATCCGCGAACTGCACACGGCGCTGGCCCAGTCGGGCACCTTCCGCACGGTCGCCCTGTACCGGGCCGCCGCAGACGGCACCGTGCGCGGCACCGACGCGCACTCCCCCGGCGACGGCCGCACCGTCACCCTGCTGATCAGCGACTGCATGGGCCCGCAGTGGCGGGAGGGCCCCGCCGGCACCCGCTGGTACGCCACCCTGCACCGCTGGGCACGCCGCACGCCCCTCGCCGTCGTCCAGCCGCTCCCGGAGCACCTGTGGCGGGACACGGCGCTGCCCGCCACGCCCGGCCGCCTGTCGGCCCCGCACCCCGTGGCCCCCACGGCGGCGCTCACTTTCACCCCGTACGAGCAGGACGGGCCCGGGTCCGGTACGGCCCGGGGCGCCGTGCCCCTGCCCGTGCTGGAGCCGGAACCGGGCTGGCTGGCCCACTGGGCGGCGCTGCTCACGGCACCGGGCGGCGGGGAGGTGCCCGGTGCGGTCGCCGCGCTGGGCCGGCCGCTCCCGGCGGACGCCGAGGACCGTACGGACGTGGGCGCGCTGTCCGCCGAGGAACTGGTGCTGCGGTTCCGGGCGACCGCCTCCCCCGAGGCGTTCCGGCTGGCCGGCCATCTCGCGGTGGGGCGCCCCGACCTGCCGGTGATGCGCCTGGTCCAGGCCGCCGTCGAACCCGATCCCCGCCCGCAGCACCTGGCCGAGGTCGTCCTCAGCGGCATGCTCACCACCGTCCCGGGCGGCCCGCCGGGCTCCTACGCCTTCCGGGACGGGGTGCGGGAGCTGCTCCTGCTCGGCCTGCCGCGCACCGCCCGCAACAGCACCGCCGGACTCCTTGAACGCGTGGGCGAGTTCATCGACCGCCGGGCGGGCCGGGCGCCGGGCGAGTTCCGGGCGTCGGTGCCCGCGGCGCGGGGCGCGGGCACGGCGGCGGAGGGCGACCCGTTCGCCACGGTCAGCGCGGACAGCGTGCGCCGGCTCTCGGGGGCGCCCACGCCGTTGTTCGCGGGGCGCTACCGGCTGCTGCGGCGGACGGGCCCCGAGGACGCCGGGGACGCCGGGGACACGGACTGGCTCGCCCAGGACACCCGGCGGGACGACGCAACGGTCCTGGTGCGGCAGTACGGGCGCCTTCCGCAGGAGCTCCGCGCCGGCTTCCCGGACGTCGCCGGGCGGCTCGGCGGCATCCGCCACCCGGGCATCGCGGCGGTCACGGACCACGGCATCACGGACGGCGTCGCCTACCTGGTCCGTGAGTTCGTCACCGGCCCCACGCTGAGCCGGCGGCTCGGGAGCGCCCCGTACGGCCTGCCCGCCGCGGAACTCACCGCCCTCCTGCCCCCGCTCGCGGCGGCCGTGAACGCGCTGCACACGCAGGGGCGCCCGCACGGGCGGCTGACGGCGGCGGATGTCGTCCTCACCCCGCGCGGGCCCGTCCTGACCTGCCTGGACGTCAGGTCCTTCGGCGGCGGGAGCCGCGCCGACGACCTGCGCGCGCTGGGGCACCTCGTGCGCGCCATGCGGCACGGCCCGGACCCCGGGCGGCAGCCCGCGCTCCAGCCGGCACCCCCGTCCCTTCCGGAGCCGATCGGAGCGGAGCTGGACACGGCGGTGGCCGAGCTTCTCTCCGGCCGTCCGCAGACACAGCTGCGCGGCGCGGACCGCCTGCGCCGCCTGTCCCCGCACCGGGAGGACGGCCTGCGCGCCGGGACCGGGGCGGGGGTTGCCACCGCACCCTCCGGGATCCGGTTCGCGGCCGATGACCTCACCGGCCGGCCCGAGGTCCGCATCACGCTCGAAGCCGCCGTGCACGAGGTCCTGGCCCGCGGTTCCCTCGGCCCCCGCCAGTACGCGGTGGACGTCCGTCCGGACGGCTACCTGGTGCGGACCGAGCCGGGCGCCTATCTGCTGCCCGCCCTCGTCGCCGTCCTGCGCGAACTCCCCCAGGCGCTGTCCCGGCTGACCGGACCGCCCCGGCTCGGCGTGACGTTCGGGGAGCCGCCGGTCCGGCCGCCGGAGGCCGCCGCGGACGTCGTGGTCGTCGTGCCGCCCGCGTTGTACGACGACTTCGCCGCCAGCTCCGCCGCCCGGCGCTCCCCGCCGTTCCGGCCGCTCTTTCGCGACAGCGCCCCGGACAGCCCGCCGGCCGCCTGGTACTGCCTGCTTGGGCCGAGGTCCCCCGAGCCCGGTGAACGCGACCTGGTGCGGGGCCCGTTCATCACGCCCGACCTGCACGAGCTGGGCGTCCCCACCCCGGGCCGCACGGCGATCGTGCACACGCGGCCCGACGGCCCGCTGACGCTGCTCGACCCGATCCAGCCGTACGGCACCCGGGCGCCCCGCCCGGAGACGTACTACTCGGTCGACCTCACCCCGCACGAGGCCCGGCACCTGGTGTCCCTGCCGAGTTCCGGGAAGGGCGCCTTCAAGGCCGCGGTCAAGCTGTCCTGGCGGGTCGAGGACCCGGTCGCCTTCGTCCGCGGGGAGAGAACCGGTGTCCCGGAGCTCCTGCTGGCGCATCTGACCGCGGCGGCGGCCCCGCTCACGCGCCACCATCCGCTGCGCCGCGCGGGCGCGGCCCAGCGCGCGGTGAACGCGGGGATCGACGCCTGGCCGGTGCCGGGGCTCGCGGTGTCGTACACCGTGCAGCTGGTCCCCGAGTGGGCGCCCGCACCGGAGGCGGAGCCGCCGGTCCCGTCGCGCCGCCGGCTGTCGGCGCTCCTGGCCGACGCCCAGACGGTCCTGGTCGGCTTCGACGGACCCCTCGCCCGGCTGTTCCCGGCGCAGCGGGCCCGGGAGGCCGTCCTCGACCTGCTGTCCGTCGTGGCCGACCACCGCGACCCGCAGGACGCGCTGACCGGCCGGCCGCTGCCCCTCACCGGCCCCGCCGGCCGGGAGGCGTTCACGCACCCGCTGGACCTGCTGCGCGCCTTCGCCCACGACCGGCTCGGCCCTCTGCTGCGGGCCCGCCTGGACGACCTGGAACTGCGCGCCGTCCCCGACGCGCCCACGACGCACCGCTCCCTCGCGCTCGTGCGCGCCCTGCACCGCTCCGGCCGGCGCGTCAGCGTGGTCACGGACGTCAGCACCCCGGCCGTCCAGCGCTATCTGGAGCCCTGCCGGCTGCCCCTCGCCGGTGTCCACGGCCGCCGCGCCGACCTCGGCCTGCTGACCCCGCACCCCGACTGCCTGCTGCGTGCCCTGCGCGCCCGTGGCACACCGGCCCGCGGCGGCGTCCTGATCAGCTCCTCGGTCGCCGAACTCACCGCCGCCCAGCAGCTCGGCCTCCGCTTCATCGGCTACGCCCCCACCTCGGCGGGGCGCCGGCGGCTGCGCGAGGAGGGCAGCGAGGTCACCGTGTCGTCCCTGGAACCGCTGCTGGAGGCCGCCCGTTCCCTGTGAACGGGCGTGTTGTCCGGCCGACACTCCGGGGCGGCCGGGAAGTACCCCCGTTCAGCGGCACCCCGCCCGGCCGCCCAGGAAAGGCGCCCGCCCCCGGCGCCGCGCAGGATTCCAGTGAGCCCGCCGACCAGGCGGGACGCCGAGGCCCGCGCACCCGGGAGGAGCTGCCGTGACCGTCAGCCTGGAGCAGTTGCGCCGCTGTCACTTCGCCGTCGACCTGGGTGCGGCGCGTACCCGCGTGTACGTGAAGGGCACCGGCCTGGTCGTCGACCAGCCGTCGGCCGCGGCCGTGAACACGCGGACCGGCGCGCTCATCGCGGTGGGCGAGTTCGCGGAACAGATGACGGGACGGACCCCGAGCTACATCAGGGTCGTCCGGCCCATCTCCGGCGGCACGGTGGTCGACATCGAGATGGCCCAGCGGATGCTGCGGCACCTGCTCGGCGACAAGATGCGCCGGGCGCTGCGCCGAAAGCCCCGGCTGCGCGCGGCGGCCTGCACCCCGCACGACGCCGATCCGCTGGCCCAGCGGGCGACGATCGAGACGCTGGTCGGGCTGGGGGCCAGGCGGGTGGAGCTGGTGGACACGCTCATCGCGGCCGCCGTGGGGTGCGGGCTGCCGGTGGAGCGGCCCGAGGCCACCATGATCATGGTGTGCGGGGCGGCGGCGACCCAGGTCGCGGTGCTGTCCATGGGGTCCATCGTGGCCGCCGAGCGGGTTCCGGTGGGCGGCGAGGCCGTGGACCACGCCATCGTGCAGCACCTGCGGCACGAGCACGAGCTGATACTGCCCAGCCAGTCGGTACGGCCCCTCCAGCTCGCCCTGTCCGGCAACGGGCTCACCTCGCAGGGGCCGGCGTCCGCCGAGATCCACGGCCGGGACGTGGTGACGGGCCTGCCGCGCAGTGTGCGGGTGGACACCGCCGCCGTGCGGGGCGCGATCCAGGCCCCGCTGATAGCCGTCCTGGACGGAATCGGCAAGGTGCTGCGCGACTGCCCGCCCGACCTGGTGGCCGATCTCGCCGACCGTGGGATCACGATGGTCGGCGGCTCCGCGCGGCTGCCCGGCTTCGACCAGATGCTGCGGCAGGCCACGGGGATGCCGGTGCACATCGCCGAACGGCCCGACATCTGCGCGGCGCAGGGCCTGGGCGACATGCTGGAGGGCCGGATCGAGCCGCTGGTGCTGAACCCCCTGGCCGCCTGAGGCCGTGGGTGCCGAGCCGGCCGCGGACGGCGGCGGGCTCAACGGCCCAGGTGGGCCCGGACGGTCGTCCCCTCGGGCCCGGTGCGGACCCGCACCAGGTCCGCCACCAGGTTGACCAGCAGAAGGCCGCGCCCGCCGCGCTGGTCGCGGGCGGCGGGCCGGCGGCCGGCCAGCGGATCGGCGAGGTGGCCCCCGTCCCGGACCTGGCACAGCACGTACCCGTTGTCGGGCCACACCGTGAGCACGCCCGTGCCGCCGCCGTGGACCACGCTGTTGGTGGTCAGCTCGGCGGTGATCAGCGTCAGGTTCTCCAGCGCCTGGCCGGACAGGCCGAGTCGTTCGCCGTGGCCGGTGGCCGAATGCCGGACGGCGGAGAGCAGGCCCTGGTCGAAGCCGACGGAGAGCAGGTCCGGGCCGTCGGGCACCGGCGGCAGCGGCTCGTTGTAGCGGGCGGCCACCCCGTCGGGGTCGTAGGCCGCGCCGGTCCGCCCGCCCGCGGGGCCGGCCGGGACGACGACCGGGTGGGTGGCGTGCGCGTCGGCGAGCGCCCGCTCGTCCAGGCCGGAGGTGTCGTAGGGGCACAGGACGGTGATTTCGCGGCCCTGGAACGCGGCGTTGATCAGCGCCTCCTGCTGGGCGCAGGCCGGGTACTCGGCCGGGCTGCGGCCCGCTCAGACCGGCTCGCCGATGATGTGGACCCGCCGGCCGGGGGGCTGGACGTCGGCGAAGGCCCGCGGTACGCCGGGGATGATCCGGCCGGGTTGCGTCCGGCTTCCCCCGCATGTCCAGGAACCGTACGGTGTCGCCGTCGGCGCCCAGCTCGTCCCGGATGAGGCCAGGTTCTCGCCGGGAACCGCCACCGCGACGGGCTCCCCGGCCACCGGCACCGCCCGGACGAAGGGGACGGTGCCGGCCAGGTACTCCCGCGTGTCGCCGTAGAACAGGGCGGGGTGGACGAACGGGTCGGCGGCCTCGACGGCTTCGGTCATGACGCCGACACCTCGATCCCCCAGAGCCCGGGCCACGGCAGGTCCAGTATCCGCGGCAGGGCGGCCGGGGGCCGGTCCAGCACCAGCCGCCGCCGCTCGCCCCGGCGCCGGGCCGCGTCCGCCAGGGCGCCGGCGCCCGCGACGTCGACGAAGGTCAGCGCGGAAAGCTCCAAGGGGTACACGTCGTCGCCCTCGCGAACGGCCCGCTCCAGCGCGCGTTCCCAGATGCCGTGCGTGGGCAGGCTGACCTCGCCCGCCGCCCGGTCCGCCCGCTCAACGGGTACACATCGAGCCGCGGCACCGCGGGCGCCGGCACGGCAACGGCCCGCGGGGGCCTCCCCGGCTCGGCTCCGCTCACGTCGACCCCCACAGCTGCGCAGGCACACGCTGCCCAGTCTGCCGCCCCGGTGGGGCGGGAGGCCGGACGCACGGGCCGCCGGGGCCTGCCGGGTCAGTACGGCAGGATGCGTCCCGAGGGCGTCCTGCGGTCGATCTCCTGCCCGCGCGGCGCGGCGGGCCGCCGGCTGACACGTACCCGGATCCGACGGTCCATGACGCCCTCCTCCTGCCGACCACCCCCCGGCTGGACGCCGGTAGGAGGTCCGTGCCCACGACATGCCCCGTTCAAGCCTGAACGGGTCAAGTCGTGCCCCGCCTCAGAGCCGTTGCCCGGGCCGGCCAGCGGTCAGATACCGGGCGAGGACCGGGTCGAGCCGGGTCAGCCAGGTGCTCAGCCGGGCCTTGCGGCGGGCGTTCAGCTCACAGGAGTACACACCGCCGTCCCACAGCCGCACGGTGACGGTGAGCCGGTTGCCGCGCCAGCTGCGTTCGACGTGCGCGATCTCGTCCCACGGGAAGTCCGCGGTGACGCCGGCGAGTTCCAGGAGCACCCCGGCGGCGTTGACGACCACGCCGGCCTGCGTGTCGGCGAGCACGGCCTCCGGGCTGCCGTACGGGACCGGCGGCCCGAAGCCGTAGGGGGCCGGCGGCGCGCTGGCGGACAGGTGCGGGGGCGTGGCGGGCCGCTGGTACGGCGGTGCCGCGGGCGGTGGGGGCGCACCGAACCCCTGCGGCGCCGGGAGGAACCCCGGCGGAGGCGCGGCGGACAGGTGCGGGGGCGTGGCGGGCACCTGCGGGGGTGTGGTGGGAATCGCCGGCGGGTACGGCGGGACCGGCTGCGGGGCGGAGCCGGTCAGCCGGTCCAGCAGCGCGCCGGGCGTGGGCCGGTCCGCGGGCTCCTTGGCCAGGCAGGCGGCCACCACGTCCGCCAGCGCGGCCGGTACGGCGGACAGGTCCGGCGGTTCGTGCACCGAGCGGTACATCAGCCCCATCGGGGTGCCCTCGCCCCAGGCGGTGCCGCCCGCCGCCGCCACCAGCACGGCCCCGAGGGCGAACACGTCGGCGGCGCCGGTCACGTCGTGCCCCAGGGCCTGCTCGGGCGCGAGGAAGCCGGGGGTGCCGAAGGCGGTGCCGGTGGCGGTGAGGCGGGTGGACTCCACGGCCCGGGCGATGCCGAAGTCCAGGACGCGCGGCCCGTCGTCGGCCATGATGATGTTGCCCGGCTTCAGGTCGCGGTGCACCAGGCCGCAGGAGTGGATGGACTCCAGGGCCTCGGCGAGGGCGGCCCCCAGGGCGCGCAGCCGCGGCTCGTCCATGGCGCCCTCGGCGGCGAGCCGGGCCGCGAGGGTGGGCCCGGGTATGTAGGCGGTGGCCAGCCAGATCGGGTCGCCGGTGACGTCGGCGTCCACCACCGGTGCCGTGTGGAAGCCGCCCACGGCCCGGGCGGCCTCGATCTCGCTGCGGAACCGCTCGCGGAAGACCGGGTCGGCTGCGAGTTCGGCCTTGGCGACCTTCAGCGCGACGGCCCGTCCGCCGCGCGTCCGCGCGAGATAGACCGTGCCCATGCCGCCCTCGCCGAGCCGGCGCTCGACGAGGTATCCCCCGATGCGTTCCATGCGGACAAGTATGGTCGCCGGACAGGACCGTTCGGTACGGCGCACTCGGCTTCGCCGTACCGGCGGCGGGCGCGGTCACCGGGCCGGCCGCGCCCCGGGGCCGGTGAGGAAGGCGAGGGCCACGGCGGCCTCGCAGGCGATGCCCGTGGCGAGGACGTCCTCGTCGATGCGCATGCGGGACGAGTGCAGGGACGGGGACTCGTCCGGGGCCAGGTCCGGCGGGCAGGCGCCGAGGAAGGCCAGGGCGCCGGGGACCTCCTGGAGGACGTAGGAGAAGTCCTCCGCCGTCAGCTGCGCGGCCGGCAGCACGCCCACCGCCCCCGCGCCGAGCGTCTCTGCGGCGGTGCGCAGGACGAACTCGGTGAAGGCGGCGTCGTTGACGGTGACCGGATAGCCGGGTGTGACGGTGGCCTCCGCGGTCGCTCCGTGCGCGGCGGCCACCCCGTGGGCGATCCGGGCGATCGCCTCGTGCAGCCGCCGCCGGGTCGGTCCGGACAGGGTGCGCACGGTGCCGCTCAGCTCCGCGGTGTCCGGGATGACACCGGGGGCGGTGCCCGCGTTCAGCCCCGTCACGCTGAGTACGGCGCTGTCGTCGGCGGCGAGGCCGCGGCTGACCGCCGTCTGGAGGGCGAGCACGATCTCGCAGGCCACGGGCACCGGGTCGCACGTGGTGTGCGGTGCCGAGGCGTGGCCGCCACGCCCGCGGACGAGGACCCGGAACCGGTCGGAGGCCGCCATCTGCTCTCCGGGGCGCAGCCGCACCGATCCGGCGGGCAGGGTGGGCTGTACGTGCAGCGCGAAGGCCGCGTCGGCCCGGCTGCCGGACGCTTCCAGCACCCCTTCCCCGATCATGTGGCGGGCTCCGTGGTCGCCCTCCTCGCCGGGCTGGAACATGAACACCACGTGCCCGGCGAGCGCGTCACGCCGCCCGGCCAGCAGCCGTGCGGCGCCCACCAGCATCGCCATGTGGGCGTCGTGCCCGCACGCGTGCATCAGCCCGGGGGTCCGCGAGGCGAACGGCAGCCCGGTGTCCTCGATGACCGGCAGCGCGTCCATGTCGGAGCGCAGCAGGATCGTCGGACCGTCGGCGGCCCCGGTGAGGGTCGCGGTCACGGAGGACAGGGCGCGGCCGGTGCGGATCTCCAGTCCGAGGCCGTCGAGCGCGTCGAGGACCAGGCGCTGGGTGGCGGGCAGGTGCAGGCCGGTCTCCGGGGTGCGGTGCAGGGCACGGCGCAGGGCGACCGCGTCGGCGGCCGGCCGGCGCGCCGCGCGGGGCAGGCCGGGCAGGTCCGGGCCGGAGCGGGCGGGGGCACCGGGGCTGCGGGGCGGGGTCCGTGGCGGAGGTGGCATGTGACCTTCTCCTTCCGGGTCCGGCCCTGCCGGCGCGGCCCGCGAGGGCGCCTCACGAGGAGGCGGTACCCCTTCACCGTAGAGATGCCCCGGCCCCACCGCACCGTCCCGGGCGCAGGGGTTGCGGCGCGGCCCGACGTTCACCGGCCGGACGCGTCCAGCTTCGCGACCTCCGTCCCGCCATCGGGGATGATCAGCTCGTCGGGCGTCCTGCGCGTCCGGCCCGAGACGTGATGCGAGGGAGTGGATATGGCGGAGCGGCAGTCCGGCACCGTGAAGTGGTTCAACGACGAGAAGGGGTTCGGCTTCATCACCCCCGAAAGCGGCCCCGACCTCTTCGTACACTTCCGGGCGATCCAGGGGAACGGTTTCAAGAGTCTCAAGGAAGGCCAGAAGGTGACCTTCGTCGCGGTGCAGGGCCAGAAGGGCATGCAGGCGGACGAGGTCATGGCGGAGGGCTGAGCGGCAGAACGGGGAAGCACCGAACCCGCTGCCGACCCGAAGCCGAGTCGACTGCCGGGCCGTGCGGCGACAGCGGACGATGCCGCACGGTGGTCAGCCCTCGGCGAGACACGCCGAGGCCAGTGACACCGGACAAGCAACGCGCGGCTGGACGGTGGAGAGCCGTCCAGCCGGTTCCGCCGCCCACAGTGCGCAGCTACCTCCTTGGTGCCGCGGTGTCGTCCATCGGGTCGACCAGCGGGGTTCGGTTCATGATCTTGTCGGTCCGCCCTACTCGGCGAACGCGGCGCCGAGCGGGGTGGATGTCCCTCGTGGCCGAATACCGCAGCAGGACGTAGGCGCAGACCTGGCTGCCGCACCACACTGCGGGCCCCGTCGACCTGCTGATCGCGGCGGCGGAAGAGGCGGGGCTGACGCTGCTCCACTGCGACCGTGACTTCGGGACGATCGCCCGTGCGACCGGACACCCAGTGCGGATGATCGGTCTCAAGGACTGATGGGTCTCCCTTCACAGCCCGTACCGGTCGAGGATGCTCATCAGCTTGCGCCTGCGCTTCAGTTCGGTCCGCAGACCGGCGTGCCGCCTCGCGGTTGAATACCGGTGTGGCACGGAAAGCTGTGGGGTTCGGCGACGACGATGTGCGGGTGCTGGCCGGGGCTCGGTCCTTCCAGCGGGGGCTGGGTTATCTGGACGCGGTGAGCGGTCTGCGGAACACCGACCAGCCCACCGATGAGCCGGACTTCGTTCGGGTTCGGCCTTGTATCCAGGTAGTAGGCGAGCAGCTGCCTGCCGACACTTTCGTGAGTGACCGCGGCATCGCCGCGCTCATCGCGCCCTCGGCGGCCCCAGAAGTCCTCGCAGATCGCCGCCGCGGCCCGTGGCGAGACCGTCACGGTCACCAAGAACGGCACCCCGGTGGCTCGGGTCGTACCGATAGGTGACACCGACATCCCCCCGTACCCGACCGACCCCATGGGGGACATCATCGACCTTCCCGACCTCGGCCTGCCCGATCTCACCGACGACGAGATCGACGACACGCTCAAGGGGATGGGCGTGTGACGATGATCGCCATCGCCGACACCATCGGCCTGTACCGCCTGCTCGACCCGAACCTCACCGGACACCAGGAGCACAGGAAGACACTGGCAGCGACCAGCCACCTGGTCATCTCCCCCCTGGTTCTGGCCGAGCTGGACTACCTGATCGCGACACGCGCCGGAGCCCGCAAAGCTCTGGCGGCGGCCCGGTTCATCGAACGCAACGTAGCCACGCACCGATTCGAGGTACCGCCTGTCAGCACGCACCTGAGTGCGGCGCTCGCGGTCGCAGAGGGGTATGCCGACGGCGGCAAAGGCATCGGACTGACCGACGCCATGAACGTCGCCCTGGCCGCCTACCGCACCGACGCCCTGCTCACCACCGACCATCACTTCCGCATGGTCCGCCCCCTGACCGGCCATCCCGCCTTCCGGCTCCTACCCGACGACCTGTAAGACCGTCGGTCAGCGTGCGACCTCGCCGTTGGTCAGCACGAGCAGGGCGCGCTACAGCGTGATCCCAAGCCGGGGCAGCGGAGGCCACGCGGGGCGTTGTGTCCACTCAGGCTCAGGTACAGGCACCAGTGGCGCCTGCTCCGTGCCACCCGCTGGCGCGATCGGTTAGGACTGTCCACAACGCGTCCTCGCCCTCTCCGTTGGGCCGGAGTTCATGATCTCCCTGCCAAGAAGAGACGCTTCCGCAGGTCATAGGCCTGCACTGGTGGGGCGGGTGGGACTCGAACCCACGGCCGACGAATTATGAGTCCATTCGGGATCTTGGCGGCGCTTGCCGATCAACGCCGATCCGTGGCGTTTGCAGGTCGGATGGGGTGAGCCATGCCAGCGTTTCTCGGCCCTTGCCGGTCCGTTCCTGTCCTTGCGTCCACAACGCGTCCCCAACGAGTCCACATGGCTCCACCACCGGGGCGCGGGACGAGCATCGCTCCACTTGAGGAAGGAATTCCCGAACTCGGGTGCAGCGGATACCCGTTCCACATGTCAGGGGCTTCGACCATCCACAGCGAGAGGTCCTGCACGACGTCCAAGGCCAGCGACTTCGCTGACCGCTCAGCGTACGAGGCTCAGAGTCCCCTTGCTCTGATGGTCGCCGAGCCCTTCTCGCCCGTCCTCCGGCGTCACAATGGTCAGCCCGAAGAGCATCTTGCCCATCTCGCCCGCTGTGACGCCGAGCTGACCGGCGACGTCACCGGGACGGATGCCTTTGGACCAGAGGCCTTGGAAGACCTTGGTCAGGATCTGCGACGTCTCTCTCTTCTTCAGACCCTGCGGTTCGTCCGTGCGGTATCCGCGCGCGCTCAGTTCCGCGCAGGTCGAGCGGTACTGCCAGTCGGTGAGGAGGCCGAGGTCGTGCATGCGGTACGTCAGCGCCATGGCGGAGACCTTCCAGATCCGCTTGCCCTGGAGGATCTGGTCGACTCGGGCTCCCGCCGGCATGTGGCCCAGCACACCCGCGGCGGGCATGAGGAACGCGCTGGCGAAGTCGTTCGCCTGACGTTCGGCCTCCGGTCCGGTGCAGGGGCGCTCACCGCTGCCGTGCATGACCAGGTGGCCCAGTTCGTGGGCGGCGTCGAACCTGCCGCGCTCGACGGTCTTCATCGTGTTCAGGAAGACGAACGGGACGCTACCCCGCCATACCGCGAAGGCGTCCACCTCCAGGGAGTCCGGTGGGAGGGAGAAGACCCGGACGCCGTGGGCTTCGAGCAGGTGCACCATGTTCGGCGCCGGCGCGCTTCCGAGTTCCCATCGGGTACGGACCATCTCGGCGGCCGTCTCCGGGTCGGGCTTGCCGAGTGAGGGCAGGTCGGGGTCGGGCAGTTGGAAACGCTCGTCGATCCACTCGTACAACTGCGCGGCGAGGGCACCCGCAGCTCGGGCGGAGTCCAGGATGCGGGGCGGTGTCTTGGTCCGGGCGCGCCAGGAGATGCCGTCGGCCGGGAGTTCGTCGATGTCCGGCCCATTGAAGAACTTCTCCGGGAAGTCGAGCGCGTCCGCAATCCGCCGGACGGTGGTCGGGCGGGGTGCTGTGCGGCCGGTCTCGTAGTTCGACAGGCTCTGCAGAGACACGCCGGCGCGGTTCGAGAGATCTGCGAGGGTCAGTCCCCGACGCTTCCGGGCCAGCGTGATGCGTGATGGGGTCACCATGGTGGACTGCCTCGTTGCTCGGTGGTGCAGGGTGCGGCACTGATAACAGTGCCGCACCGGGACGGAGGGTCAGCGGAACGGCACCTGGATGTCGATCTCGCCGCCCCCATCTTCGTACGATGGTTCGATTCCGTCCATTTCGAGGACGGGGAGAGGGATGCGCTGCTTCCACTTCGTGACGTAGCCGTTCGTGAACTCGCCCGGCAGCGACAGCTCGTTGTGGATGTGGACCTTGTCACCGGCCTCGACGCGGTACGAGACGAGGAACCAGACTTGGAGCTGGGCGACTTCCTCGGCACTCAGGACGACCTCGTCCCGACGGTGCACCGCGAAAATTTCCAGCTGGGCGGCGTTGACCTCGGCGACCCGCTGCGTGGCCGCGCCCCGCCGGTGGAGGTTCCGGGGAGGGCTGGTCCGCTCACCCGTCGCCGCGTCACCGACCATGACACCGATGGCGACGGTCCCGTCAGGGTTGCAGACGACCTCCAGGTGGTCGTGCAGAAGCCGCTTCCAGCCCTCGTGTTGGATGTGCATCTCACGGATGATGCGGACGTGTTCCTGGTACGCCCGAGTGCCGGCCGTGTTGGCCGGGTGGTTCCGCGTCGCGGAGCGGCGGGCGATCTCGCCGGCCCGCAGGGCGGGATGCAGGTACTCCAGCTTGGTGCCGAGGGCGGCGAGCTGCGCGCGCAAGTCATCGGGTTCTGGCGCAGCGACGGGAAGGACGGCCATTCAACCTCCGGGGTTCGACGGGCGCGATCTTATAAGAACGCCACCGCGGATGCGGTGCTGTTCTTATAAGCGTCCGACTTCAACTCCGCGTTACACCCTTGGACTTCGATGTCGATAACGGATAGGCACCGCGCGGCCGGCCCCGCTCACATCCCGTCGCCGTCGGCGGTACGTCACGTTGCACACGAGTGAACCAACGGTGCGGACCGTTGCCCGACCTCCCTGGGTAGCCCTCTTGTCGCAACCGACAGGGCCTATGTGGCAGCCCGAGTGAGCCATACGTACGAGAGGGTCTGCCTACCTTCAAGCTCTGTCGTCAGCTGACCCATGCACCAAACCGCCTACCGACCGGTGGTGGACGCGCTACTCCGGCTTGCGGGGACCTCGCGGTTGCGCGTGCGACACCGGTATTCCGCTCTCACGAAGCGCGCTGCCCGAGATCTGCCGACCTCGTTGGAGCACCCGGTGTGCTACAGAGTGGCACCTGATAGCACGCGATGGCTACCCTAGACGGATGACCGCCCAACCCGAGATCACCCAGCGCGACCTGCGCACCAAGTCCAAAGAGATCATGGACGCGGTCCAGAGCGGCCAGTCCTTCACCGTCACCCGCGACGGCCACCGCATCGGCGAGCTCATCCCCCTGCGCCGCCGACGACGCTTCGTCCCCCGCGGCGAGTTCGCCGCCATGTCCCGCAGCGCCCCCGACATCTCCCTGGACGCCTTCCGCGCCGACCAGGACGCCACCGCCGAGCAGGGCATGGACGATCCCTATGCCCGGTGAGCGCCAGCAGGGTCTTCTCGACACCAACATCATGATCCTGCGCAAGTGGATCATCCCAGAGGAGCTGCCCGCCGAGATGGCCATCACCGCGATCACCCTCGCCGAGCTCTCCGCCGGACCCCACCAGGTGCGCAGCAACACCGAACAGGACGACTACGACGAACACGCCGAACGCGCTCGACGCACCGACATCCTCCAGCGCGCGGAGAACGAGTTCGACCCCATCCCCTTCGACGCCGACGCCGCCCGCATCTACGGCCGCGTCTGCGCCGCCGTCGTCAGCACCGGCCGCCAACCCCGCCGCCGCATCGCCGACCTGATGATCGCCTCGATCGCCATCGCCGAAGATCTCCCTCTGTTCACCACCAACCCTGACGACTTCAAGGGTTTGGACGGCCTCCTCACCGTCGTCCCCGTGACCCGGCCGAAGGTGCTCCACGACCGGTAGAGGCAGACGGGAGCCGTGCGTTCGCTCCGACCATCACGACCAGCGACCATCGCTCTCGCAGGTTGGGGTGAGTGCCGCGGGCATGCCCGAGGTCCACCAAAGGGCTCCTCGCTACGACCGGCCACAGCCTGGTGGAGGCGGCGGCGCAGCCACCCCCGCAACACCTGCGTCCTCACAGCGTCCTCAAGTTCGCCTCCGGCTCCCTCGCGGAGGCCTTTGGCGCGACTCGACCACACCACGGTCCGCCACATTCACGCAGGTCAGCGCAGTGTCGAACCATCGCCGACGCAGGAACCCTGAACGAGCAGCGGATTCAATCCGTTGAGCCCGAGTTGGGGTTCTCGCGTCTCAGGAGGGACGTTTCTGCAGGTCAGAGACATGCACTGGTGGGGCGGGTGGGACTCGAACCCACGGCCGACGGATTATGAGTCCGCTGCTCTAACCGGCTGAGCTACCGCCCCATAGCGGCGTGTCGCGTACATGTGTGCGCGCCGTCTGCCGCAGCATAGCCGCTCATACGATCTCCTGCTTCGGATGGTCGGCTTCCGCGCTGCTCATGATCCCGAGGACGGCGACGCCGCGTCCGGCGGTTCCCGCGGACATGAAAAAGGACCCCTGCGGGGGTCCTCGTTCAGCGCTCCCCCGACTGGACTCGAACCAGTAACCTGCCGGTTAACAGCCGGCTGCTCTGCCAATTGAGCTACGGAGGACCGAAGCTCCCCCGACTGGACTCGAACCAGTAACCTGCCGGTTAACAGCCGGCTGCTCTGCCAATTGAGCTACGGAGGATCGCCTCGATTGCATCGATCGCGCCTCCTTGGGTATTCGCCAGGGGGCGGACGCTCGCTGCGACACATACATTAGCGCAAGCAGGGGGGTGCTCCGCCAATCGGTTCCCCCAGGGGCCGGCGCCGCACCAGCACACTACGCACGGGAAGGGTGGCAGCCATGCGCTACCGGCTCACGTTCCTCGCCGGACTGTCCCTCGGTTACGTACTCGGCACCAGGGCCGGACGCGAGCGCTACGAGCAGTTGAAGAAATCCGCCCGGCAGGTCACGCAGAACCCTGCCGTGCGCAACACCGCCGAGACGGCCGCCCAGCAGGGCCGCGTCTACGCCGGCAAGGCGTTCCACACGGTCAGCGACAAGGTCGGCGACCGCGTCCCGGAGTCCGTCGCCCAGCGGGTGCGGTCCCTGCGCGAGCGCGGTGTGAACGGCACGGGTGAGGACGACTGGGGCACCAGCACCACCTGAGGTTCCTCGCGCGGCGCCGCGGCCGCCGCCCCTCGGCCGGACCAGCCCCGCCGATGCGGCAAAATTCGTAGGCATGGGGATAGTCGCCGGCTTGGACAGCTCGCCCGATTTCACGCGCATCGTGGTCTGCGACACGGACACGGGCGCCGTGCTGAGGCAGGGGTACGCCCCTCATCCGGTCGAGGCACCGGACGGGGGGCGGCCCAGTGACGTCGACCCGCAGGCCTGGCTGCTCTCCCTGGGCGAGGCCGCGGGCGGCGGTCTGCTGGAGGGCGTGCAGGCCATCGGCGTCTCCTCGCAGCAGAACGCGCTGATCCCGCTGGACGCCCAGGGCAACACCGTCCGCCCGGCGCTGGTCGGCGGCGACAAGCGCGCGCAGGTCGCGGCGGCGGACCTCGTGGACGCGCTCGGCGGCCGGGAGGCCTGGGCGCAGGCCGTCGGGAGCGTGCCGCAGGCCGCCCAGCCGGTCACCAAGCTGCGCTGGCTCGCGAAGAACGAACCCGAGAACGCGCGGCGCGCGGCTGTCCTGCTCCAGGCCCACGACTGGCTCGTCTGGCAGCTGCTCGGACGGCCGACGCGCCGCACCACCGACCGCGGCGGGGCCTCCGGCACCGGGTACTGGTCGGCGGCCACCGGCGCCTACCGGCCCGAGCTGGTCGAGCTGGCCCTCGGTCACCAGGCGGTGCTGCCGGACGTGATCGGCCCCTCGGACGCGGCCGGTACGACCCCGGAGGGGCTGCTGATCTCCGCCGGGACCGGGGAGACCATGGCCGCCGCGTTCGGGCTCGGGATCGGGCTCGGGGACGCCGTCGTGTCGCTAGGGGCGTCCGGGTCCGTGATGGCCGTGCATCCGGAGGCGCTCACCGACCAGTCCGGGATGATCACTTCCCTCGCCGACGCCACCGGCATGCACCTGCCGGTCGTCACCACCCTGAACGCCGTACGCACGCTGCGCGGCACCGCCGAACTGCTGGGGCTGGCGGACCTGGAGAGCCTGTCCGATCTGGCGGTGAAGTCCACGCCGGGGGCGCACGGCCTGGTGCTGCTGCCCTATCTGGAGGGCGAGCGGACGCCGAACCTGCCGCACACCGCGGGGACCCTCTCGGGGCTGCGGCGGGAGTCGATGAAGCCGGAGCACCTGGCGCGGGCGGCGTTCGAGGGCATGCTGTGCGGGCTCGCCGACGCGCTGGACGTGCTGCGCGGGCGGGGGGTGGCGGTGCGGCGGATCTTCCTGCTCGGCCCGGCCGCCGAGCTGCCCGCCGTGCAGGCCTCGGCGCCCTCGCTGTTCGGCGCGCAGGTCGTCGTACCGCAGCCCGCGGACTACGCGGCGATCGGCGCGGCCCGGCAGGCGGCCTGGGCGCTCGGGGTGTCGCAGGGCACCCTCGACCCGCGGAACCCGCCGGCCTGGCAGGGCGCGGCGGCTCAGGTGCTGGAACCCGGCGAGGAACTGGCCGTGGGGCAGGCGGTGCGGCAGCAGTTCACGGCGGTGCGGGAGCAGACCCATCCGGGGGCGTTCAGTCTCTGAGACCCGCGCGCACCGGACCGGTCGGGTTAATCGGTTGGGGTAACAGGGGTCGGGTGCCCGACGATAGGGGCCAGGGGCAACCGTCCAGCCCCTGTCGCCGACTCCGAGAGACGTAGCGTGCTCATACGACTTCTGCGGACCTATCTCAGGCCCTACAAGAAACCCATCGCCTTCCTGGTGCTGCTCCAGTTCCTCCAGACCTGCGCCACCCTCTACCTGCCCACTCTGAACGCCGACATCATCGACAACGGTGTCGTGAAGGGGGACACCGGATACATCCTGTCCTTCGGCGCCCTGATGGTCGGCATCTCCCTGGCCCAGGTCGTGTGCAACATCGGTGCCGTGTACTACGGCGCCCGGACCGCCTCCGCCCTCGGCCGGGACGTGCGCGGTGCCGTCTTCGACCGGGTCCAGTCCTTCTCCGCGCGTGAGGTCGGTCACTTCGGGGCACCCTCGCTCATCACCCGTACGACGAACGACGTGCAGCAGGTCCAGATGCTGGCCCTGATGACGTTCACCCTGATGGTGTCGGCGCCCATCATGTGCGTGGGCGGGATCGTGCTGGCGCTCGGCCTGGACGTCCCGCTGTCCGGGGTACTGGCCGCGGTCGTCCCCGTGCTCGGCGTCTCCGTGACGCTCATCGTGCGCCGGCTGCGCCCGCTGTTCCGGTCCATGCAGGTCCGCCTGGACACGGTGAACCGGGTGCTGCGCGAGCAGATCACCGGCAACCGGGTGATCCGCGCCTTCGTCCGCGACGAGTACGAGCAGGGCCGGTTCGGCGAGGCGAACGCCGAGCTGACCGGGATGCAGCTGGCCACCGGCCGGATGCTCGCCCTGATGTTCCCGATCGTCATGACGGTGGTGAACCTGTCGTCCCTCGCGGTGGTCTGGTTCGGCGCCCACCGGATCGACAGCGGCGGGATGGCGATCGGTGACCTGACCGCGTTCCTCGCCTATCTGATGCAGATCGTCATGTCCGTGATGATGGCGACCTTCATGTTCATGATGGTGCCGCGCGCCGAGGTGTGCGCCGAGCGCATCGAGGAGGTCCTCGGGACCGAGTCCAGCGTCGTACCGCCGGCCGCCCCGGTCCGGGAGCTGCGCGGGCACGGACACCTGGAGCTCCGGGACGCGGGCTTCCGCTACCCGGGTGCCGAGGAGCCGGTGCTCAAGGCCGTCGGCCTGGTGGCCCGGCCCGGTGAGACGACCGCCGTGATCGGCTCCACCGGCAGCGGCAAGTCGACGCTGCTCGGACTCGTCCCCCGGCTGTTCGACGCCACCGAGGGCGAGGTGCTGGTGAACGGCGTCGACGTCCGGACCGTCGATCCGGCGCTGCTCGCGCGGACCGTGGGGCTCGTCCCGCAGAAGCCGTACCTGTTCGCGGGCACCGTCGCCACCAACCTGCGCTACGGCAACCCGGACGCCACCGACGAGGAGCTGTGGCACGCGCTGGAGGTGGCGCAGGCCGGGAACTTCGTGCGCAAGCTGGACGGCGGCCTCGACGCGCCGATCGCGCAGGGCGGCACCAACGTCTCCGGCGGCCAGCGCCAGCGCCTGGCCATCGCCCGCACCCTGGTGCAGCGTCCCGGGATCTACCTGTTCGACGACTCCTTCTCCGCGCTCGACTACGCGACGGACGCGGCCCTGCGTGCCGCGCTCGCCCGGGAGACCGCCGAGGCGACCGTCGTCATCGTCGCCCAGCGGGTGGCGACCATCCGGGACGCCGACCGGATCATCGTGCTCGACGAGGGCCGCGTGGTCGGCTCCGGCCGGCACGCCGAACTGATGGCGTCCAACGAGACCTACCGGGAGATCGTGCTCTCCCAGCTGACGGAAGCGGAGGCCGCCTGATGGCCGGGCCCATGGGACGCATGATGGCCGGGGGCGGCCCCGACCAGCGCTCGATGGACTTCAAGGGGTCGGGCAAACGGCTCGTCACCCACTTCAGACCGGAACGCGTCACGATCTACGTCCTGCTGCTCTGCGTGGTCGTCAGCGTGGGCCTGAGCGTGATCGGCCCCAAGATCCTCGGCCGCGCCACCGACCTGGTGTTCTCCGGCATCATCGGCCGTCAGATGCCGGCTGGTGCCACGAAGGAGCAGGTCCTGGCGCGGATGCGCGAGCACGGCCAGGGCCGGATCGCGGACATGCTCCAGGGCACCGACTTCACGCCCGGCCAGGGCATCGACTTCGACGCCGTCGGCCGCGTCCTGCTGATCGCGCTCGGCACGTTCCTGGTCGCCGGCCTGCTGATGGCGGTCGCGACCCGGCTGGTGAACCGGGCCGTGAACCGCACGATGTACCGGCTGCGGGAGGACGTGCAGAAGAAGCTGTCGCGGCTGCCGCTGTCGTACTTCGACAAGCGTCAGCGCGGTGAGGTGCTGTCCCGGGCGACCAACGACATCGACAACATCGGGCAGACGCTCCAGCAGTCGATGGGCCAGCTGATCAACTCGGTGCTGACCATCATCGGCGTGCTCGCGATGATGTTCTGGGTCTCCTGGATCCTGGCGCTGGTCGCGCTCGTCACCGTACCCCTGTCGTTCGTGGTCGCGACCCGGGTCGGCAAGCGGTCGCAGCCGCACTTCGTGCAGCAGTGGCGGTCCACCGGCAAGCTGAACGCGCACGTCGAGGAGATGTACACCGGGCACGCCCTGGTGAAGGTCTTCGGGCGGCAGGAGGAGTCGGCGCAGCAGTTCGCCGAGCAGAACGAGGCGCTGTACGAGGCCGCGTTCAGGGCGCAGTTCAACAGCGGTGTCATGCAGCCGCTGATGATGTTCGTGTCGAACCTCAACTACGTGCTGGTGGCGGTCGTCGGCGGGCTACGGGTCGCGTCCGGCGCGCTGTCCATCGGTGACGTACAGGCCTTCATCCAGTACTCGCGGCAGTTCTCGATGCCGCTGACGCAGGTCGCGTCGATGGCGAACCTGGTGCAGTCCGGTGTGGCCTCGGCCGAGCGGGTCTTCGAACTCCTGGACGCGGAGGAGCAGGAGGCGGACCCGCTGCCGGGCGAGCGGCCCCGGGAGCTGCGCGGCCGGGTGCGGCTGGAGCACGTGTCGTTCCGGTACGACCCGGAGAAGCCGCTGATCGAGGACCTGACCCTCACGGTGGAGCCCGGGCACACGGTGGCGATCGTCGGCCCGACCGGCGCGGGCAAGACCACGCTGGTCAACCTGCTGATGCGGTTCTACGACGTCTCCGGCGGGCGGATCACGCTCGACGGGGTCGACATCCGGAAGATGTCCCGCGACGAACTCCGGTCCGGGATCGGCATGGTGCTCCAGGACACCTGGCTGTTCGGCGGCACCATCGCGGAGAACATCGCGTACGGCGCCTCGCGGGAGGTCACGCGCGGGGAGATCGAGGAGGCGGCGCGGGCGGCGCACGCCGACCGGTTCGTCCGCACGCTGCCCGACGGGTACGACACCGTCATCGACGACGAGGGCACGGGTGTCAGCGCCGGCGAGAAGCAGCTGATCACGATCGCGCGGGCGTTCCTGTCCGACCCGGTGATCCTGGTGCTGGACGAGGCGACGAGTTCCGTCGACACGCGCACGGAGGTGCTGATCCAGAAGGCGATGGCCAAACTCGCGGCCGGACGCACGTCGTTCGTGATCGCGCACCGGCTGTCGACGATCCGGGACGCCGACGTCATCCTCGTCATGGAGAACGGGTCCATCGTGGAACAGGGCGCGCACGCGGAGCTGCTGGCCGCCGGCGGCGCCTACGCCCGCCTGTACCAGGCCCAGTTCGCCCAGGCCGTCGCCGAGGTGGACTAGGTGTATTGACCCGCAGCGCGAGGGGGGCCGCCGCCCGGCGGCCCCCCTTCAGTCGAGGTAGCCCCTGAGCTGGTCCGCGAAGGCGTGGTCGCGGAGTTTGTTCAGGGTCTTGGACTCGATCTGCCGTATCCGCTCCCGGGTCACCCCGAAGATGCGGCCGATCTCCTCCAGGGTGCGGGGGCGGCCGTCGGCCAGGCCGTAGCGGAGCTGGACGACCTTCCGCTCCCGCTCCCCCAGCGTGGACAGCACGACGTCCAGGTGCTGGCGCAGCAGCAGGAACGCGGCCGATTCCACGGGGCTGGCCGCGTCGCCGTCCTCGATGAGGTCCCCGAGGGCGACGTCGTCCTCCTCGCCGACCGGGGCGTGCAGCGACACCGGCTCCTGGGCGAGCCGCAGCACCTCGCCGATCCGCTCGGGCGGCAGGTCCAGATGGGCGGCGACCTCCTCCGCCGTCGGCTCGCAGCCGCGTTCCTGGAGCATCCGCCGCTGGACGCGGACGACCCGGTTGATCAGCTCCACGACATGGACCGGGACGCGGATGGTGCGGGCCTGGTCGGCGAGGGCCCGGGACATGGCCTGGCGGATCCACCAGGTGGCGTACGTCGAGAACTTGTAGCCGCGCGCGTAGTCGAACTTCTCCACGGCCCGGATCAGCCCGAGGTTGCCCTCCTGGACGAGGTCCAGCATGGTCAGGCCGCGGCCGACGTACCGCTTGGCGACGGACACCACCAGACGCAGGTTGGCCTCGATGAGCCGGCGTTTGGCCATCCGGCCCATGACCACCAGCCGGTCCAGGTCGTGCGCCAGCCGGCTGTCCAGGTCGGGCGTGCTGCTCAGCTTCTCCTCGGCGAACAGGCCGGCCTCGACCCGGCGGGCCAGCTCGACCTCCTCGGCGGCGGTGAGCAGGGGGATGCGGCCGATCTCACGCAGGTACTGGCGGAACAGGTCGGCCGAGGGCCCGCCGGACTCGGCCCGGGCGGCGGCCGGGACCTCGGCGGGTTCGGCGGCCTCCTCGGTCTCGTCGGCCTCCTCGGGCCGAGCCGGCTCGGCCGGTTCCACCGGTTCCCCGGGGTCCTCCCCGAGCGCCCCGGCGGCCGGGGCCTGCGGGTGCCGGACGGCGCGGCTCTGCGGGGGCACGGCCCGCAGGACGTCCGTCTCCGCGTCCGGTTCGTCCGCGGTGGTACTGGTGCTGGTGCTGGTGTCGGTCTGGGCGAGGGTCCGGGTCTGCACGGGGGCGACCTCCAGGATGATCGCTGCTGAAGGTGAGCGGCAGCGGTGCTTCGGAGCGGAGAGTCGACGGCCTGCGCTCCGAGGACTCGGGCACCGGCCCCCAGTGTGGAGTACGACACAACGCCGCCACGAGGGGCGTGCGGTGACTTTTTGCATCCGGTCCGTGACCGCCCGCTGACCGTGCCCGCACCGGTGGCCCCGACTCCGCCGCTGACCTGGCGGGATCGCGGGAGTCCGGGGACCGGTGTGACTAGAGCGCTGCCGCGCCGCGTTCGCGCAGGGCCTGGTCGTACTGCTGGAGGACCCACACCTCGTTCTGGACGGCGGCCAGCCGGGCCGGGTCGCCGCCGGCGGCGAGGCGGGTCAGCTGGGACTGGATGTCGCGGATGCGGCGCTCCACGGCCCGGCGGCGGATCTGCACCAGAACCGTGCCCGCGTACGTCTCGTCCACGGTGCGGCGCAGGATCGGCTCGACGGCCAGTTCGGTGACCATGGCGCGGACGGTGTCGTCGGGGGCGGCCTCCCGCACCCGGACGACGTACTCCTGCGGGTCGGACACGCCGTACTCGGCGCCGCCCGCCTCCGCGATGGCCCGGCGCACGGCCGCGTACGGCGGGGCGGTGAACTCGTCCATGCCGTAGGCGTCGAAGGCCGGGGAGACCAGCTCGGGGCGCTGCAACGCGAGTTTGAGCAGCTCGCGTTCGGCGGCGTGGACGGGGTTGCGCAGGGTCAGCGCCGGGCCGCCGGCGGGGCGGGGGGCCTCGGTCCACCGGGGATCGGCCTGGCGGGACTGACCCTGCCGCGGGTCGCCCTTGCCGCCGCGGTCGCGGGCCCAGCGGGCCAGCTGGCCGACCCGGCGGACCACGAACTGGGTGTCGAGGATGCCGAGCATGCCGGCCAGTTCGACGGCGACCTCGTGCTGGGCGCCGCTGTTCTTGATCCGGGCGACGATCGGGGCGGCCTCGTCCAGGGCGGCGGCGCGGCCGGCGGGGGTGTCGAGGTCGTAGCGGCCGAGGATCTGGCGGAGCGCGAACTCGAAGAGCGGGGTGCGGGGCTGGACCAGGTCGGCGACGGCCTCGTCGCCCTTGGCGAGGCGCAGGTCGCAGGGGTCCATGCCGTCGGGCGCGATGGCGATGTACGTCTCGGCGGCGAACTTCTGGTCGTCCTCGAAGGCGCGCAGGGCGGCCTTCTGGCCGGCCGCGTCGCCGTCGAAGGTGAAGATGACGCGGGCGCTGCCGTTGTCCATCAGCAGCCGGCGCAGGATCTTGATGTGGTCGCTGCCGAAGGCCGTGCCGCACGTCGCGATGGCGGTCGTCACCCCGGCGAGGTGGCAGGCCATGACGTCGGTGTAGCCCTCGACCACGACCGCCCGGCTGGCCTTCGCGATCTCCTTCTTGGCCAGGTCGATGCCGTACAGCACCTGGCTCTTCTTGTAGATCGCCGTGTCAGGGGTGTTGAGGTACTTCGGGCCGTTGTCCGCCTCGTACAGCTTGCGGGCGCCGAAGCCGACGACCTCGCCGCCGATGTCCCGGATCGGCCACATCAGCCGGCCCCGGAACCGGTCGATGGGGCCCCGGCGGCCCTCCTGGGACAGGCCGGACAGGAGCAGTTCCTTGTCGCTGAAGCCCTTGCCGCGCAGGTAGCGGGTGAGGTGGTCCCAGCCCTGGGGGCTGTAGCCGACACCGAAGTGGACGGCGGCGGCCTGGTCGAAGCCGCGTTCGGCGAGGAAGACCCGGCCGGTCTCGGCCTCGGGGCTGGTGGCGAGCTGCTCCGCGTACCACTGCGCGGCGATCTTGTGTGCCTCGACCAGGCGGATGCGCTCGCCGCGCTGGTGGGTCGGGTTGTAGCCGCCCTCCTCGTACCGCAGGGTGATGCCGGCCTGGGCGGCGAGGCGCTCGACCGCCTCAGAGAAGGAGAGGTGGTCCACCTTCATCACGAAGGTGAGGGTGTCGCCGCCCTCCTGGCAGCCGAAGCAGTGGAAGAGTCCCTTGCTGGGGCTGACCTGGAAGGACGGCGACTTCTCGTCGTGGAACGGGCACAGGCCCTTGAGGTTGCCGCCGCCCGCACTGCGCAGCTGGAGGTACTCGGAGACCACGGCGTCGATCGGGACCGCGTCCCGAACCGCCTTCACGTCCTCGTCGTTGATCCGTCCTGCCACGCGTGAATTCTACGGGGGTGGCGCGGCGGTGCCGGTGCGCCCGGCGGTCAGGGGGCGAGGCTGTCGAGCGGTACGTGCGGGTCCGAGAGTGCCTCGATGTTCACCGGGGCCCGGGAACGGACGAGCCGCTGGATGTGCTCTGTGACATCCCACACGTTCACGTTCATCCCGGCCAGTACGCGGCCCTGCCGCACCCAGAACGCGATGAACTCCCGTTTCCCGGCGTCGCCGCGGATGACCACCTCGTCGTACGAGCCCGGCGGCGCCCACCCGCTGTACTCCATGCCCAGGTCGTACTGGTCGCTGAAGAAGTACGGCACGCGGTCGTAGGTGACGTCCCTGCCGAGCATGGAGCGGGCGGCGGCCGGCCCGCCGTTCAGGGCGTTGGCCCAGTGCTCGACCCGCAGCCGGGTGCCGAACGGGGCGAGCGGGAAGGACGCCACGTCACCGGCGGCGTAGATGTCGGGGTCGCTGGTGCGCAGCCGCTCGTCGACGACGATGCCGCCGCCCCGCGCCGGGTCGGCGGTCTCCAGGCCCGCGGCCTCCGCCAGACCGGTGCGGGGGGCGGCGCCGATCGCGGCGAGGACGTCGTGCGCGGGGTGTTCCTCGCCGTCGTCCGTGCGGGCGGCGAGGACCATGCCGTCCTGTCCGACGATCTCCGTCAGCCGGACGCCGAAGCGGAGGCGGACGCCGTGCTCGCGGTGCAGCTCCGCGAAGACGTTGCCCAGCTCGGGGCCGAGGACGCCGTGCAGCGGGGTCTGGGCGGGTTCGATCACCGTGACCTCCGCGCCGTACTCGCGGGCCGCCGCCGCGACCTCCAGGCCGATCCAGCCGGCGCCGGCGATCACCAGGTGCCCGTTGTCCCGGCCGAGCGCGGCCAGGACGCGCTTGAGCCGTTCGGCGTGGGACAGCCGGCGCAGGTGGTGGACGCCCGTCAGGTCGGTGCCCGGGATGTCGAGGCGGCGGGGTTCGGCGCCGGTGACCAGGAGCAGCTTGTCGTAGCGGACGAGGGTGCCGTCGTCGCCGAAGCGGACCGTCTTCGCCGTACGGTCGACGCGGTCGACGGTCTGTCCGAGGTGCAGCTCGATGTCGTTGCGCGCGTACCAGGCGGGCTCGTGCACGAAGACGCTGTCGCGTTCCTCCTTGCCGAGGAGGTAGCCCTTGGACAGCGGCGGGCGCTCGTAGGGGTGGTCGCGTTCGTCGCAGATCAGTATCACCCGGCCGGTGAAGCCCTCCGCCCGGAGCGTCTCGGCCGCCTTCGCGCCGGCGAGACCGCCTCCGACGATGACGAATGTCTGATCCGCGTCGACCACGTGATGCCTCCTCATAAGGGTGCCGCCACCTGCGAGCGTCCCGCACGCAGCGTGATGCGGGAAGAGGGTGTGACCCGTTCAGGCCACGGAGGGTCACTTTTCTTCACAGTCGTCCCGTCAGTCTCGCGTGCAGCGAGAGGGCGGAGGCGTCGGTGAGGGACGCGATCTGGTCGACGATCACCCGCTTGCGCGCGTGGTCGTCGGGCGCCGCGTCGAACAGCGCCCGGAACTGCGGGTCCAGGTCGTGTGGGGCGCGGGCGGTGAGCGCCTCGGCCAGCTCCGCGACGATCACCCGCTGGTCGGCGCGCAGCCGTTCCTGCTCGGCCCGCTGTATGACGTACCGGTCGGCGACCGCCTTGAGCACCGCGCACTCCATGCGGGCGGGGCGGGGGACGACGAGTTCGGCGCCGTAGCGGGTGAGCCGGCCGGTGCCGTACGCGGCCCGGGTGGCGCCCTCGGCGGCCAGGCAGAACCGGCCGATGAGCTGGCTGGTGGCGTCCTTCAGGCGGGCCTGTGCCACCGCCGTGCCGTCGTAGCCGTGCGGCCACCACTCCTGCTCCAGGAGGCGGTCCAGGGCCGCGGCGAGTTCCGCCGGGTCGGTGTCCGCGGGGACGTACCGGCCGACGGCGACCGCGAACACCGCCTGCCGTTCCGGTTCGGCGCGCAGACAGCCGGGGTCGATGTGGCCGGCGTGCAGGCCGTCCTCCACGTCGTGCACCGAGTAGGCCACGTCGTCCGACCAGTCCATCACCTGCGCCTCGAAGCAGGTGCGGGTGCCGGGGGCGTGCGCTCTGACCCAGTCGAACACCGGGCGGTCGTCCTCGTACACGCCGAACTTCCCCGATCCCGGGTCGGTGGGGTGGGCGCCGCGCGGCCAGGGGTACTTGGTGGCGGCGTCGAGGGTGGCGCGGGTGAGGTTGAGGCCGACGGAGCCCTCCGGGGTGAAGCGCTTGGGCTCGATGCGGGTGAGCAGCCGCAGGGACTGCGCGTTGCCCTCGAAGCCGCCGCAGTCGTCGGCGAACTCGTTCAGCGCGTACTCGCCGTTGTGGCCGAAGGGCGGGTGGCCCAGGTCGTGGGAGAGGCAGGCCGCCTCGACCAGGTCGGGGTCGCAGCCGAGGGCCGCGCCCAGCTCCCGGCCGACCTGGGCGCACTCCAGGGAGTGGGTGAGGCGGGTGCGGGGGCTGGCGTCCCAGACCAGGCTGCGCGTCCCCGGGGTGACCACCTGGGTCTTGCCCGCCAGGCGGCGCAGGGCGGCGGAGTGCAGGACGCGGGCGCGGTCGCGCTGGAAGGCGGTGCGGCCGGGGCGTTTGTCCGGCTCGTGGGCCCAGCGGTCGGCGGACGCCGGGTCGTACGCCGACGCGGGTGCGGTGCCGGTGCCTGTACCTGGGTCTGAGCCTGTGGTGCGTGCGATGCCTGCGGTGCCTGCGGTGCCTTCCATGGGTCGACAGTACGGGCCGGCACCGACAAAAGCGGGCTGCCGCCTGCCGTGCGTTCAGGCGGAGGCCAGTTCCGGCTCCCGGCTCGCGTGTGCCTGGTCGTAGCGGTGCAGGACCAGGCGGGCCATCGCCTCGTGCGCGCCCAGGGGGGCCGAGGCGAGCCACGGGGCCCGGTCCGCGCACTGGGTGGCGAAGCGGCCCGGGGCCGTGAAGTACGACGCGACCGCCACCCGGTGCCGGCCGCGGGCGGCCAGGGCGCGCAGGGCGTCCGGGACGGTGGGTGCCGCCGCGGAGGCGTAGGCGGGGAGCACGGGGACGCCGAGGCGGGCGGCGAGGAGGCGGGCGGTGCCGCGGGTGTCGGCGGCCGAGTCGGGGTCGCGGGAACCGGCCGCGGCGAGGATCACCGCGCTGGTGCGGCGGGCGGCGCCGTCCATGGCCGCGGGCCAGCCGGCCTCCAGGAGCCGGTCGTGCAGGGTCCGGGCGAGGAGCGGGTGCGGGCCGAGCGGGGCGGCCACCCGGGCGCGTACCGGTGCGGCGGCGGCCATCGCGGGGATGTCCTGCCGGACGTGGTAGCCGCGGCCCAGGAGCAGCGGTACGAGGACGACGGGGCCGACGGGGCCGGCGGGGGTGTCGCCCAGGGCGGCGAGGGTGTCGGGCAGCAGGGGGGCGTTCCGTTCGATGTGGCCCAGGTGGACCGCGAGGCCGGGGCGCAGGGCGCGGACCCGCTCGGCCAGGGCCCGTACGGTGGTGAGCGCCCGGGGGTCGCGGCTGCCGTGGGCGACCAGGACCAGCGCGGGCGGGGCCGGGCGGCGGTACCGGAGCGGGGGGACGAGCCGGAGCCGGCCGCTGCCGCCGGTCCTCGGGTGCGCCGTGTGACCGAGGGGGGCGCGGGGCTCGTCGCTGCGTGGGTTCGACGCCGTCATGGAACGATCCTGTCGGCCGGAGGTTGCGTCGCCGTTGCCGGCCCGTCACGGGTGTTTTCCGCCGTTTCACCGCGGGCGGACGCGGCTTGTGAGGCGAAACCGGAACAGGCGCCGGTGGCGTCCTCCCGGTCGGAAGCGATCTCTGGGGGGCCAATGAGGATCCGTCGACCGCGGCTGCCGCGCACGCGCACCGGGCAGCGGCGGCTGGTGCAGGCCGTGATGGCCGGGTGCGTGCTGGCGCTGCTGCCGGTGACCTGGCTGTACGTGTCCACGGCGGACCGGCTGCGCACCACGGCCGACGTGCCGCACACCGAGGTGGCGATGGTGTTCGGGGCGGGCCTGTGGAAGCACGGGGAACCGTCGCCGTACCTCGCGCACCGGCTGGACGCGGCGGCCCGGCTGTACCGCGCGGGGCGGATCGAGGTCGTCCTCGTCACCGGGGACAACAGCCGGGAGGACTACGACGAGCCGGACGCCATGCGCACCTATCTGACCCGGCACGGGGTGCCGGACGCGCGCATCGTCAGCGACTACGCCGGCTTCGACACCTGGGACTCCTGCGTCCGGGCCAGGAAGATCTTCGGGGTGGACCGGGCGGTGCTGATCAGCCAGGGCTTCCACATCCGGCGGGCGGTCGCGCTGTGCGAGGCGGCGGGCGTGGTCCCGTACGGCGTCGGGGTCGACGCGAGACACGACGCGACCTGGTACTACGGCGGCACGCGCGAGGTGTTCGCGGCGGGCAAGGCGGCACTGGACGCGGTGTTCCGGCCGGACCCGCGCTTCCTCGGCCCGCGGGAGCCGGGGGTGGCGCGGGCGCTGGCCGCCGGGCGGTGACGTGTCCTCACGGCTCCCGGACCGGCGCGAGGAGGTCGCCGTGCCGGGCGCGTAACGGGATCCGGCCGGGGGCGTAACACGCCGGACCCACGCTGGGCGGCATGGAGAACACCTCGGCGCCCACCCACTGCCCGTACTGCGCCCTCCAGTGCGGGATGACGCTCACGCCCCTGCCCCAGGGGGGCGTCGAGGTCACCGAGCGGCCGGACTTCCCCGTCAACCGGGGCGCGCTGTGCGGCAAGGGGCGCACGGCGGCGCAGGTGCTGTCGCCGGCGGTACGGCTGACCGCGCCGCTGGTGCGGGAGGGCGGCCGGCTGGTGGAGGCCGGCTGGCCCGAGGCGCTGGACCGGATCGCCGAGCGGCTCGGGGCGGCCCGGGAGCGGTACGGCGCCGACGCGCTCGGGGTGTTCGGCGGGGGCGGGCTGACCAACGAGAAGGCGTACGCGCTCGGCAAGTTCGCCCGGGTGGTGCTGGGCACCTCGCAGATCGACTACAACGGCCGGTTCTGCATGTCGTCGGCCGCCGCGGCGGGCACGAAGGCGTTCGGTCTCGACCGGGGGCTGCCCTTCCCGCTGGAGGACATCCCGCGGACCGGCTGCGTGATCCTCGTCGGATCCAATCTCGCCGAGACCATGCCGCCGGCGCTGCGCTTCTTCACGGAGCTCCGGGAGAACGGCGGCACGCTGATCGTCGTGGACCCGCGCCGCACGAGGACCGCCGACCAGGCCGACCTGCATCTCGCGCCGCGCCCCGGCACCGACCTCGCCCTCGCGCTCGGCCTGCTGCACCTGGTGGTCGCGGAGGTGCGGACGGACGAGGAGTACATCCGGGAGCGGACCACCGGCTGGGCGGAGGCCCGGGCCGCCGCGATGGCGCACTGGCCGGAGTACGTGGAGCGGATCACCGGCGTGCCCGTGCCGCAGCTCCGCGAGGCGGTACGGATGTTCTGCGCGCCGCGGGCGGCGATGGTGCTCACCGCGCGCGGGCCGGAGCAGCATTCCAAGGGCACGGACACGGTGGGCGCGTGGATCAACCTGTGCCTGGCCACCGGGCGGGCGGGGCGCCCGCTGTCCGGGTACGGGTGCCTGACCGGGCAGGGCAACGGGCAGGGCGGACGCGAACACGGCCAGAAGGCCGACCAGTTGCCCGGCTACCGCAAGCTCGACGACCCGGAGGCCCGGCGGCACGTGGCCGGGGTGTGGGGCGTGGATCCGGACTCGCTTCCCGGCCCCGGGCGCAGCGCCTACGAACTCCTCGACGCCCTCGGCACGGACGTGCGGACGCTGCTGCTGATGGGCTCCAACCCGGTGGTGTCCGCGCCCCGCGCGGCCCACATCGAGGAGCGGCTGCGTTCGCTGGACTTCCTGGCGGTGGCCGACGTCGTCCTGTCGGAGACGGCGGAGCTGGCGGACGTCGTGCTGCCCGTCGCCCAGTGGGCGGAGGAGACCGGCACGACGACCAGTCTGGAGGGCAGGGTGCTGCTGCGCCGCCGGGCCGTCGCTCCCCCGCCCGGCGTCCGCACCGACCTGTACGTCCTGCACGAGCTGGCCGCCCGGCTCGGCGTCGAGAAGGGCTTCCCGACCGACCCCGAGGAGGTCTTCGGGGAACTGCGCCGGGCCAGCGCGGGCGGCCCCGCGGACTACTCGGGCATCACCTACCGCCGCCTCGCCGAGGAGAACGGCGTCTTCTGGCCCTGCCCGGCCGACCCGCCCACCGCGGATACGGCGGGTACCGCGGATACGGCGGGTACCGCGGATACGGCGGGTACCGCGGATACGGCGGGTACCGCGAGTACCGCGAGTACCGCGAGTACCGGAGCCGAGCCCGTCCCCGGGCCGGGGGCGCATCCCGGGTCGCCGCGGCTCTTCCTGGAGCGGTTCGCCACCCCCGACGGCCGGGCCCGGTTCGTTCCCGTCGTGCACCGGGCGGCCGCCGAGGAGCCGGACGAGGAGTATCCGCTGGTGCTGACCACCGGCCGGGTGGTGGCGCAGTACCAGTCGGGGGCGCAGACCCGGCGGGTGGCGGAGTTGAACGCGGCGGCGCCGGGACCCTTCGTGGAGCTGCATCCGCGGCTCGCGGCCCGGCTGGGGGCGGCCGACGGCGACCCGGTCGCGGTGGTCTCCCGGCGCGGCCGGGCCGTGGCGCCGGCGCGGGTCACCGCCACCATCCGCCCGGACACCGTGTTCATGCCCTTCCACTGGCCGGGCGAGGGCCGCGCCAACACCCTCACCAACCCGGCCCTGGACCCCACGTCGGGGATGCCGGAGTTCAAGTCGTGCGCGGTGCGGCTGGAGGTGCTGGGGCCACGGGCGCGGCCGGGGGACGCGCTCGCGTAGGTTCGGGGTATGGCCGACACCGAGCAGTACGACCTCGACGCCTATCTCGACCGCATCGGCTGGCAGGGCGAGCGGCGGGCCTGCCTGGACACCCTGCGGGGTGTCCACCTGGCGCACGCGCTGTCGCTGCCGTTCGAGAACCTGGACCCGCTGCGCGGATCGGTGCCCTCGCTGGCGCCCGCGGACCTGATGGCGAAGATGGTGCACGGCCGGCGCGGCGGCTACTGCTACGAGCACAACACCCTGCTCCGGCTGGCGCTGGAGGCGCTCGGCTTCCGGGTGACCCCGCTGGCCGGCCGGGTGGTGCTGGGCGCGGAGAGCCCGGACAGCCGGCCGCGGACGCACACGATGCTCCAGGTGGAGGTGGCGGGCGAGGCCGGGCCGTATCTGGCGGACGTCGGTTTCGGCGCCCCGGGGGCGCTGCTGCTGCCGGTGCCGCTGGCCCCCGGCGCCGAGTACGAGGGCGCCGGGCGCCGGCACCGGCTGGCGCGGCTGGAGCACGAGGGGCCGCTGGATCTGTGGGAGTTGCAGGCGTACGACCGCCGGGGCGGGGTGTGGACCGGGCAGTACGCGTTCACGCGGGAGCCGTTCACCGCCGTCGATCTGGACGTGTTCAACTGGTTCGTCGCCACGCACCCGCGTTCCCCGTTCACCCGCCGCCCCTATCTCCAGCGGACCACCGCCGAGCGTCATCTCGCCCTGGACGGAGACCGGTTCACGCAGACCCTCGCCGACGGCACGGTCACCGGGCGCACGTTGACGCGGGAGGAGGAGGCGCGGCGGGTGGTGACGGAGGAGTTCGGCATCGAGGTTCCCGAGGGGCTCGCCCTGCTGGGCTGAGTCAGCGGCCGGCCGGCCACTCGCCGCCCGGGATCGGCCGGCCCCGGACGCGCAGCCGGTCGGCGACGCGCGCGGCGGCCAGGTACACCCAGGCGCGGACGGTGGTGCCGTCGGCGCGTTCGACGTCCCGGGCGACGCGTTCGTAGAGGTTGCGGGGGTCGCCCGGCACGTACCCCTCCAGCCGGTCGAGGTCGGTGAGCAGGCTCTCGTACGCCTCCGGGAGCGCGGTCACCAGTTCTCCGCGCACCAGTCCGCCGGGCCGCTCGACGGCGTAGGGGTAGCCGGGGCCGTCGTACAGCACGGCGCCGGTGAGCCGGGCCGGTTCCCCGGGGAGGGTGCGTCCGCGCAGGAACCGGTCGTGGTTGGCCCCACCGGCGCGCAGGGTGCCGTAGACGAAGAACGGGCGGGGGCCGCGGGGCGCACCGGGGCCCGAGCTGCGGGGCGGGGGGTCCTCGGCGATCACGGAACCGATTCTGCACCCTCGCCGGTTCGCCACACATCTCCATGAAGACGCTATGGACATGACATGTCATGCCCTCTTAAATCTCAGTGACATCCGCGCCACCCCCACGCCTGCCGGGCGCCTTCCCGAGGAGACAGATGAGCCGGATACGGCACCACGTCCGAGGAACCCGTCGCATCGCCACCGCCGGCGCCGCCGTCACCAGCGCGGCCCTGCTGACCGTGACCCTCTCCCCCGCCGCCCACGCCGACGGCAGACCGACCCGGGCGGCCGCGGTCCACAACGCGGCCTCGGCCCTCCTGGCCCACGCGGCCGGCCTGGGCCTCACCGCCGGCCAGGACACGAGCGTCCGGGACGTCGTCGTGGACAAGGACGGCACCCAGCACGTCCGTTACGACCGCACCTACCACCGGCTCCCCGTCCTCGGCGGCGACTTCGTCGTCCACCTGGCCAGGGACGGCCGTTACCGCGGCGCCGACCGGGCCACCCGGCAGCCGGTCTCCCTGCCCTCGGTCACCCCGGAGGTCTCCGGCCCGAAGGCCGCCGCCCTCGCGGTGAGCGCCCTGCGCGCGGCCCACCCCGGCGACCGGCTCCAGCAGGTGAAGGCGAAGCCGCGGCTCGTGGTCGACGCCCTGCACGGCCGCCCCCGGCTGGCCTGGCGGACCGACGCCGCCGGCCTCGACACGCTCGGCAACCCCGTCGCCCGCACCGTGCTGACCGACGCCCGCACCGGCACCCGGATCGACGCCTGGGACAGCATCGAGACGGCCGCCGGCGACGGCGCGTCCCTGTACAGCGGGACGGTGCCGCTGGAGACCACCCCGTCCGGGTCGTCGTACCAGCTGAAGGACCCGACGCGCGGGAACACCTACACCGGTGACGCCGCCAACAAGACCGACCTGTGCATCTTCGGCATCTGCGTCAGCCGGGCCCCCGCCACCCTGTTCACGGACGCCGACAACCACTGGGGCACCGGTACCACCGCGGACCGCTCCTCGGCGGCGGTCGACGCGCAGTACGGCACCGACGCGACGTGGGACTACTACAAGAACGTCCAGGGCCGCAACGGCATCGCGAACGACGGCAAGGGCTCGTACAACCGCGTCCACTACGGCAGCAACTACAACAACGCCTTCTGGGACGACAGTTGCTTCTGCATGACGTACGGCGACGGTGACGGCACCACCTTCGGCCCGCTGGTGGCGCTGGACGTGGCCGGGCACGAGATGACGCACGGCGTGACGTCCAAGTCCGCGGCGCTGGCCTACTCCGGGGAATCCGGCGGGCTGAACGAGGCCACCTCCGACATCCTCGGCACCATGGTCGAGTGGTACGCGGGCAACTCCTCCGACCCGGGTGACTACCTGATCGGCGAGAAGATCGTCCGCCCCGGCTTCGGCAAGGCCGCCCTCCGCTTCATGGACCGGCCCTCCCGGGACGGCAGTTCGGCCGACTACTGGAGCGCGTCGGTCGGCAACCTGGACGTCCACTACTCCTCCGGCGTCGCCAACCACTTCGCCTACCTCCTCGCCGAGGGCAGCGGGGCCAAGACGATCAACGGCGTCAGCTACGACTCGCCGACCGCGAACGGCGCCACGCTCACCGGCATCGGCCGCGACAAGGTCGGCAGGATCTGGTACCGGGCGCTGACGGTCTACATGACGTCCTCGACGAACTACGCGGGCGCGCGCACCGCCACCCTCGACGCGGCCAGGGACCTGTACGGCGCCGGCAGCACCGAGTACAACGCGGTCGCCGCCGCCTGGAGCGCGGTGAACGTGAACTGAGCCGCGCCGGCACCGGCCGCACCCCGTCGCGGGTGGAGGCCAATCGTGTGCTCTTCGTACCCGGCCCCCCGCACGGCTGTGACCTGCCGGAACACTCCCCGGCTGGGCCGTGCGGGGGGCCGTCCGCGCCACCCGTTCACCGCATTCACCGCGGCGCCCGGGAAGCGGATCCCCGCGAGTGCGACTTATCTCGGTAGGGCAGGGGCGCACCCCTGGACGAGTCGGACAAGCTCTGGGGAGCACCATGCGACGCACTGCCCGTCTGCTGGCCGGTACGGCGCTCGCCGTGACCGCCGCGGCCCCCGCCCACGGCCTGGCCGGCGGCACCGGCCGCCTGGACGTGTACCCGTCCACCGTGGCGCCCGGTGATCAGGTCACGGTGAACACCGCCGTCTGCGGGGACCGGGGTTCGGCGACCGGTGACGCGGGCGCGGTCGGCGCCGGCGTCTTCACTCTGGCGCCCACCGCGCACGACGGCGAGGCGATCGGCCGGTTCCGGGTGCCGCCGAGCGCACAGCCCGGGACGTACGAGATCGTCGCCAGGTGCGCCGAGGGCGGCCGGCAGGCGGCGGGTGACCTGGTGGTGGCGCTGGGCGCGGCGCACGAACAGGTGCAGCCGCGGGGAAGTGTGAAGACGGGGGTCGGCGGCGGACTCGGCCCCGACCCCGTGCAGACCACGGCGGGTGTGGCGGCGCTGGCCGTCGCCGCCGTGGGCGGTACCTGGCTCCTGCATCGCCGGGCGAGAGGCGACGGGATCTGACGGACACCCTCCGCTGTCCGTCCGCCTGTACCGCACGTCCCGCCCCCTCCGGGTCCGACGCCCCTCGCGGCCCGGAGGGGGAGGGGACCGGCCCCGAGGCCGGTCCCCTTCTCAGGGTCCCGTTCGGGGGCGCGCGCCCCCGGGAGAGGGGTTCGCATGCGCAGGAGAGCCAGGCTCGGCGACACCGCCATAGCCGCCGTCACCGTCGTCGCCCTCGGCTCGGGCGTATGGCTGCTGGACGGTGGCACCGGCCGCCACACGCCCCCGCAGCCGACGGCCGCCGAGGGCCGCCCGGACCCGCGGGGCGAGCGGCTCGCGGCGCCCGCCCTCGCACCGTCCCCGCCGGTCCGCATCCGCATCCCCGCGATCCGCGTGGACGCCCCGCTGACGGGCCTGGCCCTCACCCGCTCCGGCAATCTGGAGGCGCCGCCCGCCGGGCGGAAGAACCTGGCCGGCTGGTACGAGGCCGGCACCGTGCCCGGCGAGACGGGCACCGCGGTCGTCGCCGGCCACGTCGACAACACCGACGGCCCCGCCGTCTTCTACGACCTGGGCGCGCTGAAGCGGGGCGCCACCGTCGAGGTGGACCGCCGGGACGGCAGCGTGGCCGTCTTCACCGTGGACGCGGTGGAGGTGTACCCGGCCCGGGGCTTCCCCGACGAGAAGGTGTACGGCGCCGCGCCCCGCCCCGAACTGCGCGTCATCACCTGCGGCGGCGGCTACTCCAGGACGACCGGCTACCAGGGCAACGTGGTGGTGTTCGCGCACCTGACGGGCAGCCGCCACGGCACCGGGCAGGCGCCGCCGGGCCGTTGACCGGCCGGGTGACCCCGGCACGCGGGCCTCACACCCCCGGTGTGCCGCCACTGAGGGCAGCGTTCCCCGTGGGAAACAGCGGTGATGCCACCGGGTAACGTCGGGGCCGCACGCTCGGGACATGACCTCGAATACGCGTGTGGTGGTGATCGGCGCCGGCCTCGCGGGCGTACGGCTCGCCCGGCGGCTCGGCGAGCTGGGTACGCCCGCGCTGCTCGTCGGCGAGGAGGAGCACCCCCCATACAACCGCGTCCTGCTGGCCGAGGTGCTGGCCGGCCGGTACGCCCCGGAGGTGATCGCCCTCCCGCCGCCCGCCGGCCTGCTGCGCGCCCGGATCACCGGCATCGACCGGACGGCCCGGACCGTCACCCGCGCCGACGGCATGCCGATCGCCTACGACACGCTGGTCCTGGCCACCGGCTCCAACCCCGTGCTGCCGCCGCTGCGCGGCCTGTTCACGGCCGACCACCGCCTGCCCGAGGGCGTGCACGCGTTCCGCACCCTGGACGACTGCCTGGGCCTGGCGAAGGCCGTCCGGCCGGGGGTGCGCGCCGTCGTCATCGGCGGTGGACTGCTGGGGGTCTCCGCGGCCCGCGCGCTCGCCGTGCGCGGCGCGCAGGTGGTCCTCGCCCAGCAGTCCGAACGGCTCATGGAGCGCCAGCTCGACCCGGACGCCTCCCGGCTGGTGCTGCGGCACCTGACGGACCTGGGCGTCGAGGTGCACACCGAGTGCCGGGTGCGGGACGTGCGCTGCGTCGCGGGCGCGGTCCGCTCGGTGGAACTGGCCGACGGCTACGCCCTGGACGCCGACCTCGTGGTGGTCGCCTGCGGGGTGCGCCCGCGCACCGGCCTGGCCGAACAGGCCGGGCTCGCCGTCCACAAGGGCGTCCTCGTGGACGACGCGCTGCGCACCTCCGACCCGCACATCCACGCCGTCGGCGACTGCGCCCAGCACGACGGCACGGTCTACGGCCTGGCCGCCCCCGCGCTGGAACAGGCCGACGTGCTCGCCCAGCTGCTCGCCGGCGACCCGGGCGCCCGCTACCGCGGCACCCGATCCCTGACCCGGCTGACCCTCACCGGCCCCGGCTCCCCGTTCGACCTCGCCGCGTTCGGTGACACCGAGGTACGCCCCGGCGACGACGTGGTGCGGCTCGCCGACGCCACCCGGGGCACCTACCGCAAGGTCGTCGTCCGCGACGAACGCCTGGTCGGCGGGGTCCTCGTCGGCGAACTAGGCACCGTGGGCACGCTCGCCCGCGCCTGGGAGGGAGCAGAGCCGCTCCCCGGTGACGGCCCCCTGCTCCACCTGCTCACCCACGATGGAGGCTCCTGAATGTCCGCCACCCCGGAGGCCACCCCCACGATCGTGCTCGTCGGCCACGGCATGGTCGGCCAGCGCTTCCTCGAAGCGCTCGCCGAGCGCGGCCTGACCGCCACGCACCGCGTGGTCGTGCTGTGCGAGGAGCCACGTCCGGCGTACGACCGCGTCCAGCTGACCTCGTACTTCTCCGGCCGGACGCCGGAGGACCTGTCCCTGACCGACCAGCGGTTCATCGAGGACCACGGCATCGAGCTGCACCTCGGCGACCCGGCGGAGACGATCGACCGCGAGGCGCGGCGGGTCACCGCCCGCTCCGGTCTGGTCGTCGGCTACGACGTCCTCGTCCTGGCCACCGGTTCCTACCCGTTCGTGCCGCCGGTGCCGAACAAGGACGCCACCGGCTGCTTCGTCTACCGCACCATCGAGGATCTCCTCGCCATCGAGGAGTACGCGGCGCGGAAGGCATCGACGGGCGCCGTGGTCGGCGGCGGCCTGCTCGGACTGGAGGCGGCGGGCGCCCTCAAGGGCCTCGGACTGGACGCCCACATCGTGGAGTTCGCGCCGCGCCTGATGCCGGTGCAGGTGGACGAGGGCGGTGGCGCGGCGCTCCTGCGGACCATCGAGGACATGGGCCTGACGGTCCACACCGGCGTGGGCACCCAGGAGATCGTGACGGACGCCTCCGGTGCCGTCACCGGCATGCGGCTGTCCGACGGCTCCGAACTCGCCACCGACCTGGTCGTGTTCAGCGCCGGCGTCCGCCCCCGCGACCAGCTGGCCCGCGACTGCGGTCTGACGGTCGGCGAGCGCGGCGGCATCACGGTCGACGAGCAGTGCCGTACGGTCGCCGACCCGCACGTCTTCGCCATCGGCGAGTGCGCGCTGGCGGTGGACGGCCGGGTGTACGGCCTGGTGGCGCCCGGGTACGAGCAGGCGGCGACCGCCGCGGCGACGATCGCGGCCGACGAGGCGTCCTTCACCGGCGCCGACCTGTCCACCAAGCTGAAGCTGCTCGGCGTGGACGTGGCGTCGTTCGGCGACGCGCACGGCACCACCGCGGACTGCCTGGACGTCGTCTACTCCGACTCCCGCACCGGGCTGTACAAGAAGCTGGTCATCGGCCGGGACGGCACACTGCTCGGCGGCGTCCTGGTCGGCGACGCGGAGGCGTACGGCACCCTGCGGGCGCTCACCGGCTCGGTGCCGCCCGTCTCCCCCGAGTCGCTCGTGCTGCCCGCCGGCGCGGGCCCGGCGGACGGGCTCGGCCCGTCCGCGCTGCCGGACGACGCGGTCATCTGCTCCTGCCACAACGTCACCAAGGGCACGATCCGCGGCGCGGTCACCGACCACGCGTGCACCACCGTGCCCGAGGTGAAGAAGTGCACCCGGGCCGGCACCGGCTGCGGCTCCTGCGTGAAGGTCCTCGGCCAGCTGGTCACCGCCGAGCTGGAGGCGTCCGGCGTCGAGGTCGACAAGGGGCTGTGCGGCTGCTTCCCCCAGACCCGCGAGGAGCTGTACGAGATCGTCCGCGCCCTGCGGATCACGTCGTACCGGGAGCTGCTGGACCGTTACGGCCGCGAGGGCGCCCGGGGCGGGGACGGCTGCGAGGTGTGCAAGCCGGCCGTGGGTTCGGTCATCGCCTCGCTCGCCCCGGCGATCGGCGCCAGCGGCTACGTCCTGGACGGCGAGCAGGCGGCTCTCCAGGACACCAACGACCACTTCCTCGCCAACCTCCAGAAGAACGGCTCGTACTCGGTGGTGCCGCGCATCCCCGGCGGGGAGATCGCGCCCGAGAAGCTGATCGTGATCGGCGAGATCGCCCGGGACTTCGGCCTCTACACGAAGATCACCGGCGGTCAGCGGATCGACATGTTCGGCGCCCGGGTCGAGCAGCTGCCGCTGATCTGGGCGCGGCTGGTGGACGCCGGGTTCGAGTCCGGGCACGCGTACGGCAAGTCCCTGCGCACGGTGAAGTCCTGCGTGGGCTCCACCTGGTGCCGCTACGGCGTGCAGGACTCGGTGCGGATGGCGATCGACCTGGAGCTGCGCTACCGGGGGCTGCGGTCCCCGCACAAGCTGAAGTCGGCCGTGTCCGGGTGCGCCCGCGAGTGCGCGGAGGCCCAGTCGAAGGACTTCGGGGTGATCGCCACCTCCAACGGCTGGAACCTGTACGTCGGCGGCAACGGCGGCGCCACCCCGCGCCACGCCGACCTGCTGGCCCAGGACCTCTCCGACGCCGAACTGGTACGCCTGATCGACCGGTTCCTGATGTTCTACATCCGTACGGCCGACCGTCTGGAGCGCACCAGCACCTGGCTGGAGCGGATCCCGGGCGGCCTGGAGCACGTACGGGACGTGGTGGTGCACGACTCGCTCGGCATCTGCGACGAGCTGGAGAAGCTGATGCGGGCGCACGTCGCGCACTACCGCGACGAGTGGGCGGAGACCGTCAACGACCCCGAGCGGCTGGCCCGGTTCGTGTCCTTCGTGAACGCCCCGGACACCCCCGACCCGGTCGTCTCCTTCGTCCCCGAGCGCGACCAGATCAAGCCCGACCTGCCGCTGCTGAACATCGGCCTGCGGCCCGCCGACGACGTCCTGGAAGGAAGCGCCCAGCGATGACCCTGGCACTCGAGACGACCGACCTGACCGTACAGCTCCAGCTGGCGGACGGCTGGTTCACGGTCTGCGACCTGAGCACGCTGGTCCCGGGCCGCGGGGTGGCGGCCCTGCTGCCGGACGGCCGCCAGGTGGCCGTCTTCCGCGACCGCGCGGACCGGCTGTACGCCGTCGACAACCGCGACCCCTTCACCGGCGCGGCCGTCCTCTCGCGCGGCCTGACCGGCAGCCACGAGGGCCGCCCGTTCGTGGCGTCCCCCCTGCTCAAGCAGCGCTTCGACCTGGCCGGCGGCCAGTGCCTGGACGACGCGACGGTACGGGTGGCCACCTACGAGGTCCGGGCGGCCCCGCGGTCGCTCGACTGATCGCTCCGGCAGTGCCTGACGACGGCCGGGCCCGCCCCGGCCGTCAGTCGATCCCGGACCGCTCCACCCCCGCCACGATCCACCGCTGGAAGCACAGGAACACCAGCAGCAGCGGCAGCACCGACACGGCGGCGGCCACGAACAGCTCGTGCAGCCGTACGACCTGGGCGGTGGTGAACGTGGACAGGGCGACCTGCACCGTCCAGGCGTTCCGGTCCTGCCCGATCACCAGCGGCCACAGGAAGGAGTTCCAGGCGCCCAGGAAGACGATGGTCCCGACGGCCGCGAACACCGGCCGGGCGTCGGGCACGACGACCAGCCAGTACGTCCGCCAGTACCCGAGCCCGTCCACCTGCGCCGCGTCCTCCAGCTCGTGCGGGAACCCGAGGAAGTACTGCCGGAAGACGAAGCAGGCGAACGCCGGGAACAGCGTCGGGACGATCAGCCCCCGGAGCGTGGAGATCCAGCCCAGCGACGACACCAGCACGAAGCTGGGGACGAAGGTGACGGCCGCCGGGACCAGCAGGGTGCCCAGGACGGCGTAGAACACCTTGTTGGCGTGCCGGTAGGGGATGCGGGCCAGGCCGTACCCGGCGAGGGAGGCCAGGAGCAGGGTGCCCAGGGTGGTGGCGACCGCGATCAGCGCGGAGTTGAGCAGGGACCGGGCGAACGGTACGGACGGATCGGCGAACAGCTCGCGGACGTTCCCCCACCGCACCTGACGCGGGAAGAACGTCCACTGCGGGGAGGTGATGTCCCGCTCGTCGGCCAGGCCGTTGCGCAGGAGCAGGTAGAAGGGGATCAGGAAGAGCAGGGCGAGCGCGATCAGCAGCACCAGCCGCAGCGCCCGGCCGGCCCGCACCAGGGCGTCATCCATCGCCGTCCGTCCTTCCCAGCCGCAGCCAGCGCGCCTGCCCCACCGTGACGACGGCGACGACCAGCGCCAGGATCACCGCGCCCGCGCTGCCGAGCCCCAGGTTCTGCCCCTGCCCGAGCGCGGTGTAGTACAGGTAGACCAGGGGCGGCCGGGCGTACGGCGGATAGCCCCGCGCGTCCGACAGCAGGTTGTAGAACTCGTCGAAGGCCTGGAAGGCGTTGACGACGAGCAGCAGCACGACCGCGACCGAGGTGGCCCGCAGCTGCGGCAGGGTGATGTGCCGCAGCACGGTCCAGCCGGGCCGGGCCCCGTCCACGGCCGCCGCCTCGTACAGCACCGGGTCGATCCGCTGGAGCCCGGCGAGGAACAGGATCATGTAGAACCCGGCCTGGAGCCAGAGCCGTACGGTCACGATGACCAGCCAGTACCAGGGCGGGTCGGGCGAGGCCAGCCAGGCGACGGGGTCGGCGCCGAACCAGCCCAGCACGGTGTTCGCCAGTCCGAACCGCACCCCGCTGAAGACGGACATCTTCCACACGAGCGCGGCCACCACGTAGCTGCACGCGGCCGGCAGGAAGAACACGGACCGGAAGAAGGCCCGGGCACGCCGGACCCGGTTGACCATCAGGGCCAGGGAGAGGGAGCACCCGTAGGTGACGGGCACGATGAAGGCGGTGAAGACGAGGAAGGTGCGCAGGCTGTCGAGGAAGGCGTGATCCCCGAGCATCGCCGTGTAGTTGTCCAGCCCGGCGAAGTGCGTGGGCGTGACGGTGTTGTGCGCGTCGAAGAAGCTGAGCGCCACGCTCCACAGCAGCGGTACGTACGTGAACAGGGCGAGCCCGAGGGCGAACGGCCCGACGAACACCCAGAACCACAGCGCCCGCCGCCGCCTCACGGCTTCTTCTTCACACGGTCGAGTTCGGCCGACACCTTCCCGACGACCGGCCGCAGTTCCCGCGCGGGATCGGCCCCGTTCCTGATGATCCTGCTGAGCGCGTCCTGGTAGGCGCTCTGGCCGGCCGGGGTCCACAGCAGCGGCTGGGCGTAGCCGTGGTCGGTGGTGAACCGGACGGCGTCGGCGGCGGCCCCCGACCTCAGCCGGTCCGCCTTCTTCGCGAGGGAGGTCCGGGCCGGGATGTGGAAGCCGTAGGACAACGCGAAGTCCTGCTGGAAGTCGGTGCGTTCCACCCACAGCCACTTCACGTAGTCCTCGGCGGCCTCCCGGTGCCCGCTGCGCGCGCTGACGGCGGACCCGTACGCGCCGACGGGTACCGCGGGCCGGCCGCCGGGCCCGTCCGCGGGGAACGGCAGCACCCCGAAGTCGTCGCCGAGTTCCTTCCGCACCTGCGGCAGCGCCCACAGCCCGGACCACTGCATCGCGGTCAGCCCCTGGACGAAGGCGGACGGGTCCGACCAGTCGCTGGGCGCGCCCAGGAGCAGCGACTTGTCGGCGTACAGCCGGTGCAGCTTGCCGAGGGTGCGGGCGGCGGCGGGGTCGTCGAAGCCGGGCTTCCCGTCCTCGGTGACGAGGCTGAGTCCCGCCGCGTACAGGGGTGTTCCGCCGAGCACGCCCGCTCCCCCGTCGTTGCCGAGGAACAGCCCCTTGGTCCTGCGGTCGGTGAGGGCGCGGGCCGCGTCGACCAGGGCGTCCAGGGTGGTGGGCGGCTCCACGCCGGCGTCCTTGAGCAGGCTCTTGCGGTAGTAGAGCAGCTGCGTGTCGATGACCTGCGGCACGGCCCAGATCCTGCCGTCGTACGTCTTCGGCGCGAGCGCGGCCGGCGCGAAGTCGTCCTTGACGCCCTCCAGCAGCCCGGTGAGGTCGACGACCTGCCCGCCCCGGATTTGGTCGAGCGTCGGCCCGTTGACCTCGAACACGTCGGGCCCGGAGCCGGTGAGCAGGGCGGCGGCGGTCTGCTGGTCGTAGTTCCCCGGCCGCCACTGCACGTCGACGCGTGCCTTCTTGTACGCCCCGGCGTAGCGCCGCACGGCCTGTTCGGTGCCCTGCTCGCCGTACTGGTGGTACCACTGCGACAGCGACGGCCCCGAACCGCCGCCCCCGCGCCCCGTGTTGCCTCCGCACGCGGTGAGCAGTCCGGCGCCCGCACCCGCGGCCAGCAGGGTCCTGCGGCTGATCGTCATCCTGTGCCCCCAGACGTCCGTCATCGATGCACGGCCCAACGATCAACCATCCACGACGATTACGAAAGGGGTGTTGCACGCGTGTGTCACGGCCGGAGCGTCTCGCCGCCGGCCGCACGCGAAGCGGCGGCACCCCCCGCACAGGGATGCCGCCGCCTCTCTTTTCGTGTGCCGGAGCCGCCGCCGATCGGATGAGGGTCGGGGACCGGTGACGGCTCCGGGGTCCGGACCGCCCTAGCGGTGGTCGCTGCCCGTCGACTGCGTGGCCGCGCGGCCGGCCTCCAGGCGGGCGACCGGGATGCGGAACGGGGAGCAGGAGACGTAGTCCAGGCCGACCTCGTGGAAGAAGTGCACCGACTCCGGGTCACCGCCGTGCTCGCCGCAGACGCCGAGCTTCAGGTCGGGGCGGGTACGCCGGCCCGCTTCCGCCGCCAGCTTCACGAGGGAGCCGACGCCGTCCCTGTCGATCGTCTCGAACGGGGAGACGCCGAAGATGCCCTTCTCCAGGTAGGCCGTGAAGAAGGATGCCTCCACGTCGTCGCGGCTGAAGCCCCACACCGTCTGGGTCAGGTCGTTGGTGCCGAAGCTGAAGAACTCGGCCGCCTCCGCGATCTGGCCGGCGGTCAGCGCGGCCCGCGGCAGCTCGATCATCGTGCCGATCGCCAGCTTGAGCGCCGTACCGGTCGCCGCCTGGACCTCGGCGATGACCTGGTCCGCCTCCTCGCGGACGATCTCCAGCTCCTGGACCGTGCCCACGAGCGGGATCATGATCTCCGCGCGCGGGTCGCCCTTGGCGGCCTTGCGCTCCGCCGCGGCCTCGGCGATCGCGCGGACCTGCATGGTGAACAGGCCGGGGATGACCAGGCCGAGGCGTACGCCGCGCAGGCCCAGCATCGGGTTCTGCTCGTGCAGGCGGTGGACGGCCTGGAGCAGGCGCAGGTCGTTCTCGTGCGGCTCCTGGCGGGACTCGGCCAGGGCCACGCGGACCGACAGCTCGGTGATGTCGGGCAGGAACTCGTGCAGCGGGGGGTCGAGGAGGCGGATGGTGACGGGCAGGCCGTCCATCGCCTCGAAGAGCTCCACGAAGTCCTTCTTCTGGAGCGGCAGCAGGGCCTTCAGGGACTCCTCGCGCTCCTGCTCGGTGTCCGCCAGGATCAGCCGCTCGACCAGCTCGCGGCGGTCGCCGAGGAACATGTGCTCCGTGCGGCACAGGCCGATGCCCTGGGCGCCGAAGCGGCGGGCGCGCAGCGCGTCCTCGGCGTTGTCGGCGTTGGCGCGCACGCGCAGGCGGCGCTTGCGGTCGGCGAAGGCCATCATGCGGTGGACCGCCTCGACCAGCTCGTCCGCGTCGTCGGCGCCGGGGTGCATCCGGCCCTCGAAGTACTCCACGACCGGGGAGGGCACGACGGGGACCTCGCCCAGGTAGACCTTGCCGGACGAGCCGTCGATGGAGATCAGGTCGCCCTCCTCCACCACATGGCCGCCGGGGACCGTCATCCGGCGGCGCTTGGTGTCGACCTCCAGCTCCTCGGCGCCGCAGACACAGGTCTTGCCCATGCCGCGGGCGACGACGGCCGCGTGGGAGGTCTTGCCGCCGCGCGAGGTCAGGATGCCCTCGGCGGCGATCATGCCGTCGAGGTCGTCGGGGTTGGTCTCGCGGCGGACCAGGATGACCTTCTCGCCGGAGCGGGACCACTTCACGGCGGTGTAGGAGTCGAAGACGGCCTTGCCGACCGCGGCGCCCGGCGAGGCGGCGATGCCCCGGCCGACCTGCGCGGTCTTGGCGTGCTCGTCGAAGCGCGGGAACATCAGCTGGGCCAGCTGGGCGCCGGTGACCCGCTGGAGCGCCTCGGTCTCGTCGATCAGGCCCTGGTCCACGAGCTGGGTGGCGATGCGGAACGCGGCGCCGGCGGTGCGCTTGCCGACGCGGGTCTGGAGCATCCACAGCTGGCCGCGCTCGATGGTGAACTCGATGTCGCAGAGATCCTTGTAGTGGTTCTCCAGGGTCGCCATGATCTGCATGAGCTGGTCGTACGACTTCTTGTCGATCTGCTCCAGCTCGGCCAGCGGAACGGTGTTGCGGATGCCCGCGACGACGTCCTCGCCCTGCGCGTTCTGGAGGTAGTCGCCGTAGACGCCCTGGTGGCCGGAGGCGGGGTCGCGGGTGAAGGCGACGCCGGTGCCGGAGTCCGGGCCCAGGTTGCCGAAGACCATGGAGCAGACGTTCACGGCGGTGCCGAGGTCGTGCGGGATGCGCTCCTGGCGGCGGTACAGCTTGGCGCGGTCGCCGTTCCAGGAGTCGAAGACCGCCTTGATGGCGAGGTCCATCTGCTCGCGCGGCTCCTGCGGGAAGTCGCGGCCGGCCTCCGTCTTGACGATCTTCTTGAAGGTCGCGACCAGCTTCTTCAGGTCGGCGGCCTCCAGGTCGGTGTCGACCGTGACCTTCTTGGCGTGCTTGGCCTTCTCCAGGGCCTCCTCGAAGAGGTCGCCGTCGACGCCGAGGACGGTCTTGCCGAACATCTGGATCAGGCGGCGGTAGGAGTCCCACGCGAAGCGGTCGTCGCCGGCCTGCTCGGCCAGGCCCTTGACCGACTTGTCGGAGAGGCCGATGTTCAGGACGGTGTCCATCATGCCGGGCATGGAGAACTTGGCGCCGGAGCGGACCGAGACCAGCAGCGGGTTGTCGGGCTGGCCGAGCTTCTTGCCCATCTTCTGCTCGAGGGCGTCCAGGTGCGCACTGACCTCGTCACGCAGTGCCGCGGGCTCCTCACCGCTGTCCAGGTAGACCTTGCAGGCCTCCGTGGTGATGGTGAAGCCGGGAGGGACCGGGAGACCCAGGTTGGTCATCTCGGCGAGGTTGGCACCCTTGCCACCGAGGAGGTCCTTGAGGTCCTTGTTGCCCTCGGTGAAGTCGTAAACGAACTTCGCTGCGTGGGGATCTTTGTTTTCCGACACGGGTCTCGACTCCTTGAGGCCACGGTGGCTGCCCTGACGGCCAGGAACATACCCAGATCGAAGGCCCCTGGGTACGTCCACTTGCGCGTCATGCGCCTGTAACCACCTGTCCGCCAGCGGATCGAAAGTCAAGGCTTGGCAAGCCAAGCGCGCTCAGTGTTTTCACTTCTTGAAGACAAGAGCTCCTTCAAGGCGAGTTCTACGCTCATGTGAGCATTGTCCAGCACGACTGAGTTCGATCGATGAACGATCAAGGGGTGGCACCCAGTGCCACCCCTTGGAGAAGTGCAGTCGTGCTTGATCCGCTCGTTTGAGCGCGACCCTTATCAAGGGTGGCGAGAATCACGCTGCCACAGAGCGGCCCGTTCCACCATGCGGACCCGGCCGCGGACGGGCTCCACCTCCGGAAACACCCGCGTCACATGCCCATCGCCGTGAGCCGCTCCTCGACCCGCTCCGGCGCGTACAGGTGCTCCACGACCAGCGCACCGGCCCCGAGCAGCCCGGCCCGCTCCCCGAGCCGGGAGGTGACGACCTCCAGGCGGGCCGTGGAGCGGGGCAGCGCCCGCTGGTAGAGCAGCTCGCGCACGCCGGTGACGAACGGCGTCCCGGCCAGGTCGCCCGCGATCATCAGGACGCCCGGGTTGAGCAGTGTCACGACGGTCGCCAGCACGTCCCCGACCCGGCGCCCGGCCTCCCGGGCCAGCGCGGCGGCCTCCGGGTGGCCGGCGGCCAGCAGGTCCCGCACGTCGGAGCCGGAGGCGGCCGGCACCCCGGAGGCGGCCAGCCGCCGGGCCACCGCGCCACCGCTCGCGACGGCGGCGAGACAGCCGTACGAACCGCACCGGCACAGCGCCTCGGTGCCCACCCGTATGTGCCCGATGTCGCCGGCCCCGCCGTCCACGCCCCGGTAGACCGAGCCGTGCACGATCACCCCGGCGCCGATGCCGGTGGAGACCTTGACCAGCATGAAGGCCGTGCAGTCGGGGTGTCCGGCGCGCTGTTCGCCGTAGGCCATCAGGTTGGCGTCGTTGTCGACCAGGACCGGGACCGCGTGGGCGCCGGTGTGCTCGGTGAAGGCGCGGGAGAGCCGGCCCCGTATGTCGTAGCCGTCCCAGCCCGGCATGATCGGGGGCTGCACGACCCGGCCGGTCTCGCTGTCCACCGGGCCGGGCACGCCGAGTCCGATGCCGCAGACCTCCCCGGCCCGGTGCCCCGCCTCGGCAAGCAACCGGGCGAACCAGCGGCCCAGTTGACCGAGGACGGCGTCCGGACCGTCGTCGACGGCGAGCGCGCCGGAGTGTTCGGCGAGGAGGTCGCCGGCCAGGGTGAGGACGGCCGCGCGGGCGTGCCGGGTGTCGAGGTCGGCGGCGAGGACGACGGCATGGGAGTCGTCGAACTCCAGGGTGACGGCGGGGCGTCCGCCGAGCGGGGAGCCGACCGGGCCGCCGGCGCCCTCCCGCAGCCAGCCGGCCCGGAACAGCCGGTCCAGGCGGTGGCCGACGGTGGCCCGGGACAGTCCGGTCACCTGCTGGAGCGCACCCCGTGTCACCGCGCGTCCGCTGCGCACCAGTTCGAGCAGGTCGCCGGAGCTGGCCTGTCCCGCGCCCCTGCCCGTCCGTCCCGGCCGCCCGGTCATGCGCACCCCCTTGTGTTCATCAAGCTTCCCTTACATATTGGGTTTTGCGTGTTAAATAGACGTAACCCTGCGGTAGCCGTAGCCAAACCCGGTCGGCCGGATGTCTTCGGGGAGCCCCGAGTGGATCGCACTGCCCAGCTCACAGCCCGTCCCGCACCCGGCGAGATCGCATACGATCCGCCGGACTCGACGGCGTCCGCGCACGTCAGAGCGGCCCGGGTGCTGGACGCCAACTGGACGGGCAGCTCGACGGTCCCGTCCCGCAACCTGTATCCGCACCAGTGGTCCTGGGACTCGGCGTTCATCGCCATCGGACTGCGGCACATCTCGCCGCTGCGCGCCCAGACCGAACTGGAGACGCTGCTGACGGCCCAGTGGGCCGACGGGCGCGTCCCGCACATCGTGTTCAACCCCTCCGTGCCGCTCGACGCCTACTTCCCGAGCCCCGACTTCTGGCGCTCCGCCACCGCCGGGCGCGCCGCGGGCGCCCCGCGCACCGTACAGACGTCCGGGATCGTGCAGCCACCCGTGCACGCGCTGGCGGCCTGGCTGGTGCACCGCGCCGACCCCGTGCTCTCCCGGGCCCGCGGCTTTCTGACCCGGCTCCACCCGCGGCTGGCCGCCTGGCACCGGTATCTGCTGCACCGCCGGGACCTGGGCGGCGGCGGCCTGGTGTCCGTCGTGCACCCCTGGGAGCAGGGCATGGACAACAGCCCCTGCTGGGACGCCCCGCTCGCCCGGATCACCCCGGCCCCGGCCCGCTCCTTCCGCCGCGCCGATCTCGACCACGGCGCGCCCGGGGACCGGCCCACGGACCTGGACTACGGGCGGTACGTGCGGCTGGCCGCCGACTACCGGGACCGCGGATACACCCGGGAGGACGGGGAGTTCGCCGTCGAGGACCCGGCGTTCAACGCGCTGCTCATCGCCTCCGAGTACGCCCTCGCCCGGATCGCCGGGGAACTGGGCGCGGCCGGCACCGGCCGGTACGCCCGCGCCGAACGGCTGACGGCGGCGCTGGTGGAGCGGCTGTGGGACCCGCGGGCCGGGATGTTCCGCTGCCGGGACCTGCGGGGCGGGGGCCTCGTCGCCGAGCGCGGGGTCTCCGGCCTGGTCCCGCTGCTGCTGCCGGGCCTGCCCCGCGACATCGCCGCCGCGCTCGTCCGCACCCTGCGCGGGCCGCACTTCTCGTTCGGCGACCGCACCCGGCTCGTGCCCAGCTACGACCTGCTCGGCGAGGCGTTCGACCCGCACCGGTACTGGCGCGGCCCGGCCTGGTTCAACACCGGCTGGCTGGTGGAGCGCGGGCTGCGGACGCACGGCGAGACGGCGGCGGCCGACACCCTGCGCGCGGCCGTGGTGCGGCTGGCCGACGCCTCCGGGTTCGCCGAGTACGTCGATCCGTTCACCGGTGAGGCCTGCGGTGCGACCGGCTTCGGCTGGACCGCCGCGCTCGCGCTCGACCTGCTGGCCACGGACCGCCCGGAACCGGGCGTGTCCCCGACGGGCAGTGGCGCGTTCGACAGGAGTGACAAGGGAGGGGACCGGAGATGACGGAACGGCATCATCTGCTCGTGCACGGTGCGACGTTCGCCGCCGTGGGTGACCGGGGTGACATCGGCGGAGTGCGGGGCGGGTGCGTGCCGGACGGCCTGTTCGTCCGGGACGCCCGGCATCTCAGCCGCTGGCAGCTCACCGTCGACGGCGCGGTGCCCGAGGTGCTCGCGCCGGTCGCGGACGGGGACGCGGCCCGCTGCGTGCTGGTCCCCCGCGGCGGCCGGCAGGAACCGCCGGCCCACACCCTCTTCCGTGAACAGGCCGTCGGGGACAGCTCGTTGGTGGACTCGGTCACAGTGACCAGCAACCGCCCGGTGGCCACCACCGTACGGCTCGCGCTCACCGTCGACGCCGACTTCACCGACCAGTTCGAACTCCGCTCCGACCACCGCACCTACGTCAAGGCCGGCGCCGTACGCTCCCGCGAGATCCTCGACGACGGCATCGAGTTCACCTACCGGCGCGCCGAGTGGCGCTCCAGTACGACGATCACCGCCGACCCGCCCCCCGACTCCGTGGAGGAGACGGGCACCGGCGCCCGCCGCCTGGTGTGGACCCTCGGCCTCGCACCGCACGGCACGACGGAGCTGGTGCTGCGGGTGATCGCCCGGCCGCACGGCGAGAAGCGGGCCCTGCGCGTGCCCCGGGACCCGGCCGCCGTGCACGCGCAGATGCTGGAGCTGGAGGGCGAGTTCATGGAGGGGGTCGCCTTCCCGACCGGCTGGCCGGAGCTGGCGGCGTCCTGCGCCCGGGGCCTGGCCGACCTGGCGGCGCTCCAGATCCCCGCGCGCGGGCCCGACGGCGAGGAGCTGCGGGTCCCGGCGGCCGGCGCCCCCTGGTTCCTCACCCTGATCGCCCGCGACGCGCTCCTCACCTCCCTCTTCGCCCTGCCCTACCGCCCCCGGCCGGCCGCCGCCACCCTCCTCGCCCTCGCCGCCACCCAGGCGACCGGCGGCGGCATCTCCCGGGTCGCCCAGCCCGGCAAGATCGTGCATGAGGTCCGGCACGGCGAACTCGCCCACTTCGGGCAGGTCCCCTACGGCCGCTACTACGGCTCGGTCGACGCCACCCCGCTGTTCCTGATCCTGCTCGGCGCGTACGTCGAGCGGACCGGCGACACGGCCCTGGCCCGGCGTCTGGAGCCGCACGCGCGCGCCGCCGTCGGCTGGATGCTCGACCACGGCGGCCTCACCTCGCGCGGCTACCTCGTCTACCGCGCCGACGAGGGCGGCCTCGCCAACCAGAACTGGAAGGACTCCCCCGGTGCGATCTGCTGCGCCGACGGCACCCGGCCCAGCGGCGCGGTGATGGCGGCGGGCGCCCAGGGCTACGCGTACGACGCGCTGCGCCGCACGGCCGCGGTGGCGCGCGGGGTGTGGGCCGACGAGACGTACGCCGCGCTGCTGGAGCAGGCGGCGGCCGACCTGCGGGACCGGTTCCAGCGCGACTTCTGGATGCGTGAGCACTCCTTCCCGGCGCTCGCGCTGGACGGACAGGGCCGCCGCATCGACGCGCTGGCGTCCGACGCCGGGCATCTGCTGTGGTCGGGGCTGCTGGACAAGGAGTACGGGGAGCTGGTCGGCCGGCGGCTGCTGGAGCCGGACTTCTTCTCCGGCTGGGGCGTGCGCACGGTCGCCGCCGGCCAGCCGGCGTACCACCCGCTGTCCTACCACCGCGGCTCGGTCTGGCCGCACGACAACGCGCTGATCACGCTGGGGCTGGCGCGGTACGGGCTGCACGACGAGGCCCGTACGGTCGCGCACGCGCTGGTCGACGCGGCGGCGGCGACCGGGCACCGGCTGCCGGAGGTGTGGGCGGGGTACGGGCGGGACACGCACACCGAGCCGGTGCCGTATCCGCACGCCTGCGTACGGGAGGCCCGCTCGGCGGCGGCACCGCTGGCCCTGCTGACGGCGGTGGGCGGCGCGTAGCGCCTCCCGGCGGGTGGGCGAGCGAGAACGGACGGCACCGCGGCGGCCCGCCGGACGGCGGACCGCAAGGGCTCCGGCGGACGGCCTGAGCGTGAAGGGCCCCGGCGACGCGATAGCGAGCGGGGCCCGGCGGACAAGAGGCCTACGGGAGTCCCGGCGGACGGGCTGGACGCGGAGAGCCCCCGGCCGACGCGCGAGCCAGCGGGGCCCGCCGGACGGCGGACCACGAAAGGGTCCTGCGGACGAGCTGGACGTGAGGCTCCCGAAGGCGCGCGAGCACGAGCGAGGCCCGCCGGACGGCGGACCACAACAGGACCCGGCGGACGAGCTGGACGCGGAACCTCCCGGCAACGCGCGAGCCAGCGGGACCCGCCGGACGGCGGACCACGGGAGTGCGGCGGACGGCGGACCACGGGAGTCCCGGCGGACGGGCTGGACGTGGAAGCTCCCGGCAACGCGCGAGCCAGTGAGGCCCGCCGGACGGCGGACCACGAAAGGGTCCGGCGGACGAGCTGGACGTGGAGGCTCCCGAAGGTGCGCCAGCGGGGTCCGGCGGATCTGGGTCACGAATCCCGGTGGGTGCGCGGGTCGTGGGGGCTGCCCGTCGGTCTCGGGGGCGTTTTCGTCGGTCGTCGTGGTGGTCTTCCGCAGCGTCTCCGGCGCCGTCACGTCCACTCCCCGTACTGCCGGCGGTGCCGCGCGCTGTTGACCAGGTGTTTGCCCGGCGCGCGTGAACGGCGGCCCCCGGGGGGCCGTAACGGTGGGCATGAGCTCGCTCCAGTCAGCCGAGGAGGCGGTTGCCGCCGAGGTGGCCGCACCCGTCCCGCGCCCCTTCCGCCGCCCCTGGACCCTCTGGGCGGCGTGGCGGCGGCGGTGGCGGGAGGAGCATCCGGCCGCCGCCGGGGCGCTGTCCGTCACCGTCACGGTGCTGGCCGCCGCCCTCGTCGTCGCCGCGCTCGTGATGCCCGACAAGGTGGTGGGGCTGGGGCCGGCGAAGTTCCTGCGGATTCCCGCCGAGGCGGTCGTCGGCGCCGCCGTGCTGCTCGCGCTGCCGCGCCGGCCCCGGGTGGTGCTGGCGGCGGTGTCCGGGGTCGCGCTCGGGGCGATGACCGTGCTGAACGCGCTCGACATGGGCTTCAACCAGTACCTGGGCCGCGGCTTCAACGTGATCCTCGACTGGGAGCTGTTCGGCGACGCGGAGTCGTATCTGGAGGACTCCCTCGGCCGCACGACGACCCTGGCCGCCGTGGCCGGGGTGATCGTCGCCGTCGTACTCCTCCTCGTACTGCCGGCGCTGGCCATGGTCCGGCTGAGCAACCTGCTCGCCCGGCACACCGCCGCCGCGACCCGCGGCACGCTGGTCGCCGGGGTCGTCTGGATCACGTGTTCCTCGCTCGGCCTGGAGGTCGCCGGCGTGCCGGTCGCCGCCGACCGCACCGCCACCGCGCTGAAGGCGCAGGTGCGCCAGGTGTCGGCCACGCTGCGCGACGAGGCGGAGTTCCGGAAGGTGGCCCGCGTCGACGCCTTCGGGAACACCCCGGGCAGCCAGCTGGTCCCCGGCCTGCGCGGCAAGGACATGATCTTCACGTTCATCGAGAGCTACGGCCGCAGCGCCATCGAGGACCCGGTCATGGCCCCGGGCGTCGACGCCACCCTCGACACCCGCACCAAGGCCCTCGCCAGGGCCGGTTTCCACGCGAAGAGCGGCTGGCTGACCTCGGCGACCTACGGCGGCAGCAGCTGGCTCGGCCACTCCACCACCATGTCGGGCCTGTGGATCAGCAACCAGCAGCGCTACCGCACGGTCATGGCCAGCGACCACCTCAGCCTGACGGAGGCGTTCAAGAAGACGGGCGCGTTCGACACGGTCGGGGTCATGCCGGGCGTGCAGAAGGGCTGGCCGGAGCAGAAGTGGTACGGCCTCGACAAGGTCTACAACGCCTTCCAGCTCGGCTACCGGGGCCCGAAGTTCAGCTGGTCGACCATGCCCGACCAGTACGCCCTCCAGCAGTACCAGGAGCGGGTGCACAGCAAGCGGCCGGCCGGCGGCAGGTCACGGATGTCGCTGCTCATCCTGACCTCCAGCCACCAGCCGTGGGCGCCGATCCCGAAGATGGTCGGCTGGGACCGGCTGGGTGACGGCTCGGTCTTCAAGGGCGTCGAGGCGGCGGGCAACGACCCGGCGGACGTCATCGCCGACACCACCCGCTCCCGCGAGGAGTACGGCAAGTCGGTCCAGTACTCGGTGACCGCGCTCACCCAGTGGCTGCAGCGGTACGGCACCAGGGACACCGTCCTGGTCTTCCTCGGCGACCACCAGCCCATCGCCCGGGTCAGCGGCAACCACGCCAGCCGGGACGTGCCGGTGTCGATCGTCGCCAAGGATCCGAAGGTGCTGGACAAGGTCGCCGGCTGGGGCTGGACCGACGGGCTGCGGCCCGCGCACGACGCCCCGGTGTGGAAGATGAGTTCCTTCCGGGACCGCTTCCTCAGGGCGTACGGCTCCACACCGCACCCGAAGAAGGGCTGATCAGCCGCCGGACGTGTCCAGTTCCGCGTCCTCGCTCACGCCCGCGCAGTCGTACGGGTCCTTCAGCCAGCCGTCCGGCAGCACCACCCGGTTGTTGCCGGACGTACGGCCGCGCGGCCCGTCCGCGCCGGCCGGCCAGCCCTGGGCGAGGTCCAGCTCGTCCAGGCCGGCCCGCAGCTCCGCCAGCGAGGACGTCACCGCGAGCCGCTTGCGCATCTCGGAGCCGACCGCGAACCCCTTGAGGTACCAGGCCACGTGCTTGCGGAAGTCGATGACACCGCGTGCCTCGTCACCGAGCCACTCACCGAGCAGGGTGGCGTGCCGCACCATGACGTCGGCCACCTCGCGCAGGGCCGGCCGGCGGAAGTCGTCGCGGCCCTCGAAGACCGCCACCAGGTCCGCGAACAGCCACGGCCGCCCCAGACAGCCGCGGCCCACGACCACCCCGTCGCAGCCCGTCTCGCGCACCATCCGCAGGGCGTCCTGCGCCGACCAGATGTCGCCGTTGCCGAGCACGGGGATCTCCGGGACGTGCTCCTTCAGGCGGGCGATGGCGTCCCAGTCGGCGGTGCCGCCGTAGTGCTGGGCGGCCGTGCGGCCGTGCAGGGCGATCGCGGTGACCCCTTCCTCGACGGCGATGCGTCCGGCGTCGAGGTAGGTCATGTGGTCGTCGTCGATGCCCTTGCGCATCTTCATGGTCACCGGCAGATCGCCCGCGCCGGTGACCGCCTCGCGCAGGATGGCCCGCAGCAGGTTCCGCTTGTACGGCAGGGCCGAGCCACCGCCCTTGCGCGTGACCTTCGGGACGGGGCAGCCGAAGTTCAGGTCGATGTGGTCGGCGAGGTCCTCCTCCGCGATCATGCGGACGGCCTTGCCGACGGTCGCCGGGTCGACGCCGTACAGCTGGAGGGAGCGCGGCCGCTCGCTCGCGTCGAACCTGATCAGCTGCATCGTCTTGTCATTGCGCTCGACCAGCGCCCGGGTCGTGATCATCTCGCTCACGAAGAGGCCCTTGCCGCCGCTGAACTCCCGGCACAGCGTGCGGAAGGGCGCGTTCGTGATCCCCGCCATGGGGGCGAGCACGACGGGCGGCACGACGGCGTGCGGGCCGATGGTCAGCGGGTGGGTCATCGCGTGGCTCCGGGGACGGACGTACGGCACAGGGCGAGCTCCCATTGTCCCTCACCGCGCGCGTCACCCGTCCATGAGCCGGCGAAGACGGTGTATCGCTCATTAGTTAGCCGCACTATCGACATCGGCGTACGATGGAGCGCATGCCCGAGCTGAGCCATCGCCGACGTCTGCTCGTGCTCGCGATCTGCTGCATGAGCCTGCTGATCGTGAGCCTGGACAACACCGCGCTGAACGTGGCACTGCCCTCCATGCAGCGCGACCTGCACGCCGCCACATCCGGTCTCCAGTGGACGATCGACGCGTACACGCTCGTCCTGGCCTCCCTGCTCATGCTCGCCGGCTCCACCGCCGACCGCATCGGCCGCAAACGCGTCTTCATGGCCGGCCTGGTCGTGTTCTCCATCGGCTCGCTGCTCTGCTCCCTCGCCCCGAACCTGGAACTCCTCATCGTGTTCCGCATGGTCCAGGCGGTGGGCGGCTCGATGCTCAACCCGGTCGCCATGTCGATCATCACCAACACCTTCACCGACGCCCGGGAACGCGCCCGCGCGATCGGCGTGTGGGGCGCCGTGGTCGGCATCTCCATGGCGGCCGGCCCACTGGTCGGCGGCCTGCTGGTGCAGTCGGTGAGCTGGCGCGCGATCTTCTGGGTCAACCTCCCCGTCGGCCTCGCCGCCCTCCTGCTCACCCTCCGCTTCGTCCCCGAGTCCCGCGCGCCCAGGGCCCGCCGTCCCGACCCGGTCGGCCAGCTGCTGGTGATCGCCCTGTTCGGCTCGCTGACGTACGCGATCATCGAGGCGCCGGACGCGGGCGCCGGCACGGTCGTGCCGTTCGCCGTGCTCGCCGTGGCGGCCCTGCTGGCCCTGCTCAGGTACGAGCCCCGGCGCGACGAACCCCTCATCGACCTGCGCTTCTTCCGCTCGGCGCCGTTCAGCGGAGCCACCGTGATAGCGATCAGCGCGTTCGCGGCCCTGGGCGGGTTCCTGTTCCTGTCCACCCTGTACCTCCAGAACGTCCAGGGCCTGGACGCGCTGCACGCCGGTCTGTGGATGCTCCCGATGGCCGTGCCGACGTTCCTGTGCGCGCCCCTGTCCGGCCGCCTGGTCGGCAGCCGCGGCCCCCGACTGCCCCTCCTGGTGGCCGGTACGGCGATGACCGCGAGCGCCGTCCTGTTCGCCGCGTTCGACGCGCAGACCACCGGCGCCGCCCGCCTGGCCGGCTACGTCCTCTTCGGCATCGGCTTCGGCTTCGTGAACGCGCCCATCACCAACACGGCCGTCTCGGGCATGCCCCGGGCGCAGGCCGGTGTCGCCGCGGCCGTCGCCTCCACCAGCCGGCAGCTGGGCCAGACGCTCGGCGTCGCGGTGATCGGCGCGGTCCTGGCGTCCGGCATCGGCTCGTCGCCGTACCGGCACACGTTCGTCGCCGCCGCCCGCCCCGGCTGGTGGATCCTCGCCGGCTGCGGCCTGGCCGTCCTGGTCCTCGGCCTGCTGACCAGCGGCCGGTGGGCCCGCCGCACGGCCGAACGCACGGCCGGCGACCTGGAGCCGGCGGAAACACGCGAGCCGGTGGGGGCCACGGGCCGGGCCTGAACCGGGGGCCGCCCACGTCCAGGGCCCCATTGCGCGCGTCAGCGGGGCGCGTACTCGAGGTACAGGGGAGTGGCCAGCACCCGACCAGTCCTTCGACCACAGGTCCGCGGACGGCCGCCCCCGGCCATGCGTCGCCGTACCTGAACTCCTCCGCGATCCGGATCAGTCCCCGACTCGCAGGTCGGCATCCGATCTCTGACGGCGACCGTGCTTGGCCTCGATCATGCTCACCACGGCCTGCAACGCCCCGACGGTGGAGGACTGCCGGCTGTCGCTGGCCAGCGTGGCCTTCAGGGTCATGGGCGGTGGCCTGAGTGGTTCGCTCCTGCGGACGGAGTGCTGCCGGAGCGCTTCTCAGTCTCCCTGGACACGAATGACGGGTGTGTGGGTGATGGGGAAGTTCACCGAGCGGGCGATGAAGCACAGGGCGGGCACGTCGCCGTGCAGCGAGCGGGCCTTCTCCGCCATCGACGCGTCGGCGACCGTCACCTCGGGACGCAGGACGACCTCGGTGATCCGGCCCCCACCGCCGTTCTCGTCCATGGTCATGACCCCGTGGGCGTGATCCTCGTAGTCGGTCACGGTGACCCCGCCGACAGCACACAGGTGGAGGTACCAGAGCATGTGGCACTGGGCGACGGAGGCCACGAGCAGCTCCTCGGGGTTCCATCGCGCGGGGTCCCCGCGGAACGCGGGATCCGAGGAGGCGGCGATCCCGGCCTTGCCGTCCGCCAGTACCTCGTGATCCCGGCTGAAGGACCGGTAACTGTCCGTGCCGGAGCCGAGGTTGCCCGTCCACTCGACCGTGACGTCGTAGGTGTGCGTTGTCGTCATGGGGCCAGAGCCTAGAAGGCGCTCGGCCGCGACAGCCACCGGTGGCGGCCCCCGCCGACCCCGAGCAGCCGGCGGTGACACCCCTGAATTTCTTCAGGTCGGTGTCGTCTTGTGGATGAGGACATCCGCAGGCGGCGGGACGGACACTCGGCACGAGATACCCACGAGGGAGGGGCCGTACCCGGATGTTCAGTGAGAAGTCCTCGCGTCGGCTGGGGCGTGCCTTCGTGGTGCTCGCCGCGGTGCTGGTCATCTGGATCTTCGAGATGGGAGCTGCCCCACGCGGTCATGCCGAGGTACGCAACTGGTCCAGTTCCTGGATCGGACTCGACGTGCTGGAAGTGCTCGGGCTGCTGGCGACTGCCGTCCTGCTGCGCACCCGCTCGGCCTGTCTGGCTCCGGTCGCATCCGCGACCGCCACACTGTTCGCCCTCGATGCCTGGTTCGACGTGATGACCGCCCTTGCCGGGAGTGACTGGTACAGCGCGATGGCCTTTGCGGTCATCGCGGAGATACCGCTGGCCGCGACGCTCGGCGCTGTCGCCGTCACCGCGCCGCGCCGTGTCCTTCCCGACGGCCCGCGCCTGGTGCGACGCCCAGGCGGCTTCGGGGAGGCATCCGGTCCGGGAGCGGATCGATGAGCCGGGCCCGCGGGACCGGAACGCTGCCGCAGGGCGGGTAGCCGTCCCCGCATGCTCGCCATGGCGGACCACTCCCACGGCGCGGCGACCACCGTCCGGGCGTTCACGCTGTCGGTTCTGGTCGTGCCGGCAGTGGGCCGGTCCGTCCGTCATCGCGGACAGGCGTGTCCTGCGGGAGTGTCCCCCCTACGCTGTGGCCCACGACGGAATGCCGCCGTCACGGCAGGGGGAACCGCATGGAGCAGCTTCGGGAACTCGTCGCCCGCCACGGAGATTGCGCACAGAAGCCCGTGCGCTTCCGTCCAGGGACGTGGCGCTCACGGTTGGAGCCGCTCGGGGCGGAACACGTGCTCGATATCGGCGTCAAAGCCGAGAGCAGGCCGAGCGGTGACCGTCTCATCAGCCGCGGCGACCTGGCCCGTCTCCGTGACCGGGTCGGTGACGACGATCCCGGCGGCCTGCGCGACCTGTTCGTGGCCGTCATGATCTGGGGCTCGGGCACCACCAACGGACGTGGGCCGCGGTACACCGAAGCGGCCCTGCGCGACCCGCGCCTGCCCACCGTCCTGCGGACCACGCGCGAAACGGTCCGAAGCGGCGACCTGAGCAGGGCCTATCGGCAGTTCGTCATCAAGGGGGTGGGGCGGTCCTTCTTCACCAAGTGGTTCGCGGCCGTGGACGACCGCGACGCCACGTGTGACCGGGCCCTGATCCTCGACGACCGGGTCTTTCGCTCGCTGAACGCCCTCGGGTGGTCCAGCTGGCAGGCGGCCGGCACCCGCCACTGGCCCACCCGCTACGCCACCTACGTCAGCTCCATGCACGGCTGGGCCGCGTCCCTGGGAGTCAGGGCGGATTGCCTGGAATGGCTTCTCTTTCATCTGAACGGTCGTGTGGAAGAGCAATGAGCCAGGGAAGCCGCGATCCGGCGACCGTGGGGTTCTTCGCACCCGCCCTGTGAGCGGCGGGCTGCCTGGCGCTCAACGGCAGCGATCATCGCGATCACCGTCAACTCGACGCGTGGTCGTCGTGACCGGTTTCAGGGCCACCCGCTACCGCAGGCTCGCCCCGGGCAGAAGGCCGGCGAACCGGGTTCCGGCCGCCGGACGTGCACGACGCCGACCCCGCTGATGCGGGACTTCTGGCGGATCAGCGCGTGACGGGTCAGCGCATGCCGGGTGCCGACAGGCCGCGTACAAGCAGGTTCACCACGGCCTGGAACTCCTCCTCGGCGCCGGGGCGACGCCACTCCCCCGCGTGGCAGGGGTCGTGGAAGCGGGTGGTGGCCTGGAAGACGGCGCGGGCCGCGGCGGCCGGGTCGGGCACCGAGAACACGCCCGACGCGGTCCCGGCCGTGATGATCCCGGTCAGCTGGGCGGTCAGATCGGCTATGTGCTGGCCGACCACCGTCCCGTTCTCCGCAGCCAGCACTCCGTACGTCGCGAACAGTTCCGGATCGTCGTGCGCCTTGCGGCGTTTGGCGTCGAACAGCCCCGTGAGCCAGGCACGCAGCAGCTCCTGCGGGTCGCGGTCCTCGGCGGCGGTGCGGGCGAGCGACCGGCACGTACGGTCCAGCCACCGCTTCGTGACCGCTTCGCGCAGCGCCGCCTTGGTCCGGAAGTGCCGGTAGACGCTGCCGTGGCTGACGCCGAGCGCGCGGGCCACGTCGACCACGGTGGCCTTGGCCGGGCCGTGGCGGCGCAGCACCTCCTCGGTCGCCTCGAGGATGCGCTCGGCGGTCAGGATCTCGCTGGTCGGTGGCATGCTCTAGACCGTACCCGCCGGGGGATTCAGCGCTCGCTGTCGAGGTGTGCCATCTGCGCGGACGGGTAGCGCTCGCCGGCCGCCGCGTCCGGCGGGACCGCCTTCTCGATGGCGGCGAGGTCGGCCGCGTCCAGGGTGACGTCGAGAGCGCCCAGGGATTCGGTCAGCCGCTCGCGGGTGCGGGCACCGACCAGCGGCACGATGTCCTCGCCGCGGGAGAGGACCCAGGCGATGGCGATCTGCGCGACGGTGGCGTCCTTCCGCCCGGCGATCCCGCGGAGGGCGTCGACCAGGTCGAGGTTGTGCCGGAGGTTGTCGCCCTGGAAGCGGGGCGAGTGGGCGCGGAAGTCGTTCGCGGCCAGCTGCCGGTCGCGGGAGAAGTGGCCGGAGATGAGCCCGCGGGAGAGCACGCCGTACGCGGTGACACCGATGCCCAGTTCGCGGGTGGTGGGCAGGATGTCCTGCTCGATGCCGCGCGACAGGAGCGAGTACTCGATCTGGAGATCGGCGATCGGGGCGGTGGCGGCGGCCCGCCGGACGGTCTCGGCGCCGACCTCGCTGAGACCGACGTGCCGGACGTACCCCTTCTCGATCAGTTCGGCGATGGCACCGACGGTCTCCTCGATCGGCACGTCCGGGTCGAGGCGGGCGATGCGGTAGACGTCGATGTGGTCGACGCCCAGGCGCTGGAGGGAGTAGGCGGCGAAGTTGCGGACGGCGGCGGGGCGGCCGTCGTAGCCGCTCCAGTTGCCGTCCGGGTCGCGCAGGGCGCCGAACTTCACGCTGAGCAGGGCCTGTTCGCGGCGGGCCGGCGGGGCTGTGCGCAGGGCCTCGCCGACGAGCATCTCGTTGTGGCCCATGGCGTAGAAGTCGCCGGTGTCGAGCAGGGTGACGCCCGCTTCCAGGGCGGCGTGGACGGTCGCGACGGACTCCGCGCGGTCGGCGTCGCCGTAGAGGGCGGACATGCCCATGCAGCCGAGGCCGAGGGCGGAGACCTGGGGGCCGGTGGTACCGAGGTTTCGGGTTCGCAGCGTCATGCGTCCACCCTGCCATGACAGCTGACAGATTTCAATATCTGTCAGCTGATAGTTGTCAGTCCGCTCGGCGTTCGCCGCCTTCTCCCGCAAGGTTTGGTCCAGACCTCTTGACGAAAGGTCTGGACCAGCCGCACTGTCGTAACCCCCGCCTGTCATGTCTGCGCCACCCCACCTCACCGCACCCCACCTCACCGCACCCCCCTCACCGCACCCCACCGGGAGGACCGCATGCTCCGCCGCACCTTGCGCCTGCTCACCGCCGCCGTCACCACGGCCGTCCTGGCCCCGCTCGCCGTCGCCACCGCGCCGGCCGCCTCCGCCGCTCCCACCACCGCCGGCGCCGACACCTGCGCGGTGAAGTCGCGGCCGGCGGGCAAGGTGCTCCAGGGCTACTGGGAGAACTGGGACGGCGCCGCCAACGGCGTCCACCCGCCCTTCGGCTGGACCCCGATCACCGACTCCCGCATCCCCGCCCACGGCTACAACGTGATCAACGCGGCCTTCCCGGTGATCCGTTCGGACGGCACGGCCCTGTGGGAGGACGGCATGGACTCCGGCGTGAAGGTGGCCACGCCCGCCGAGATGTGCCAGGCGAAGGCGTCCGGGCAGACGATCCTGCTCTCCATCGGCGGCGCGGCGGCCGGCATCGACCTGTCGTCCTCGACGGTCGCCGACCGCTTCGTGTCGACGATCGTGCCGATCCTGAAGAAGTACAACTTCGACGGCATCGACATCGACATCGAGACGGGCCTCACGGGCAGCGGGAACATCGGGCAGCTCTCCGCCTCCCAGGCCAACCTGATCCGCATCATCGACGGCATCCTCGCCCAGATGCCGTCCGACTTCGGCCTGACGATGGCCCCGGAGACCGCGTACGTCACCGGCGGCAGCATCACCTACGGCTCGATCTGGGGCGCGTACCTGCCGGTCATCAAGAAGTACGCGGACAACGGCCGCCTGTGGTGGCTGAACATGCAGTACTACAACGGCAGCATGTACGGCTGCTCCGGCGACTCCTACTCGGCGGGCACGGTGCAGGGCTTCACCGCGCAGACCGACTGCCTGAACAAGGGCCTGGTGGTGCAGGGCACGACGATCAGGGTGCCCTACGACAAGCAGGTCCCGGGGCTGCCCGCCCAGTCCGGCGCGGGCGGCGGCTACATGTCCCCCTCCCTGGTCTCCCAGGCGTGGAAGCACTACGGCACCTCGCTCAAGGGCCTGATGACGTGGTCCCTCAACTGGGACGGCTCGAAGAACTGGACGTTCGGCGACAACGTCAAGGCGCTCCAGGGCCGTTGACCTGACCGTCCGGCCGCCGGCACCGGCTCCCGGTGCCGGCGGCCGGCGCGTCACCGCTCCCGCGGTTCCGCCAGCGCCCTGAGGGCCGGCCGGAGCAGCGCGGCCGTGCGGTCGGCCGGGGCGTCCTTCAGCGAGGGCAGGCCGAGCAGCTGATGGCCGATGGTGACGCCGAGCAGGGTGCTGACGGCCAGTGCGGCGCGCAGCTCGGGGTCCGCGGCCGGGGGCAGGGCGGCGGCGACGGTGTCGATCTGCCGGCCGAGGGTGTCGCGGACCTGGTCGGCGGCTGCCGGGTCGGTGAGCATGGACCGCATCACCGCCAGCGCGCCCTCCGGGAGGCCGCCGAGTCCGAGGCCGAGCGAGGCCAGCAGTTGTTCGACGAGCGCGTCGGTGCCGGTGGCCGCCGGCAGCGCGGGGAGCGTCTGCGAGACGCGGGTGAACAGCTCGCGCTTCGAGCCGAAGTACTGCATGACCAGGGCCGGGTCGACGCCCGCCGCTGTCGCCACGGCGCGGATGGTGGTGCGGTCGAACCCCTTCTCGGCGAACAGCTCCCGTGCGCTGCCGAGGATGCGTGCCTCGGTGGCGCGGCGGCGGTCGGCGCCGGACCGGTGAGGGCTGGACACGCCTTCACTCTACGACCGTTGACCGGACGTCGCCCGGCGGCCGGGCACGGCCTCCGCGCGGACCTGGACAGCGGGCCCGCCCGACGGCGTGAGCGGCGCAGAGCCCGCCCCCGAGCCCGAGTTCGGGGTCAGGGGCGGGCCGGGGTGGCCGGTTCGGCCGGTGTCAGCAGCCCAGCAGGCGGCTGCCCAGGTAGCCCTCGATCTGGTCGAGGGAGACGCGCTCCTGCTTCATGGTGTCGCGCTCACGCACGGTCACCGCATTGTCCTCGAGCGTGTCGAAGTCGACGGTCACGCAGTACGGCGTACCGATCTCGTCCTGGCGGCGGTAGCGGCGGCCGATGGCGCCCGCGTCGTCGAACTCGATGTTCCAGTTCTGCCGCAGGGCCTGGGCGAGACCCTTGGCCTTCGGGGACAGCTCCGGGTTGCGCGACAGCGGGAGGACGGCGACCTTCACCGGGGCGAGCCGGTGGTCGAGGCGCAGCACCGTCCGCTTCTCCATCTTGCCCTTGGCGTTGGGCGCCTCGTCCTCGACGTAGGCGTCGAGGAGGAAGGCCAGCATGGTGCGGCCGACGCCCGCCGCGGGCTCGATGACGTACGGCGTCCAGCGCTCGCCGGCCTCCTGGTCGAAGTAGGAGAGGTCCTGGCCGGAGGCCTTGGAGTGGGCGCCGAGGTCGTAGTCGGTGCGGTTGGCGACACCCTCCAGCTCGCCCCACTCCGAGCCGCCGAACTGGAAGCGGTACTCGATGTCGGCGGTGCGCTTGGAGTAGTGGGAGAGCTTCTCCTTCGGGTGCTCGTACCAGCGCATGTTCTCCTCACGGAGACCGAGGCCGGTGTACCAGCCCCAGCGCTGCTCCATCCAGTACTCCTGCCACTGCTCGTCCTCGCCCGGCTTGACGAAGAACTCCATCTCCATCTGCTCGAACTCGCGGGTGCGGAAGATGAAGTTGCCAGGAGTGATCTCGTTGCGGAACGACTTGCCCATCTGGGCGATGCCGAACGGCGGCTTGCGGCGCGAAGTGGTCTGCACCTGGGCGAAGTTGGTGAAGATGCCCTGGGCGGTCTCGGGGCGCAGGTAGGCGACGGAGCCGGTGTCCTGGGTCGGGCCGAGGTGGGTGGAGAGCAGGCCGGAGAACTGCTTGGGCTCGGTGAACTGGCCCTTGTTGCCGCAGTTCGGGCAGTTGACGTCCGCCAGGCCGTTCGCCGGGGCGTGGCCCTTCTTCTCCTCGTACGCCTCTTCCAGGTGGTCGGCGCGGAACCGCTTGTGGCACGAGGTGCACTCGGTCAGCGGGTCCGAGAAGGTGGCGACGTGGCCGGAGGCGACCCAGACCTCGGGGGCCAGGATGACGGACGAGTCGATGCCGACCACGTCCTCGCGCGACGTCACCATGTAGCGCCACCACTGGCGCTTGATGTTCTCCTTCAGCTCGACACCCAGCGGTCCGTAGTCCCAGGCGGCACGCTGTCCGCCGTAGATCTCACTGCACGGGAAAACGAAGCCACGGCGCTTGCTCAGGCTGACGATGGTGTCGATCTTGTCGGCGGCCACGGTGCTCTCTTCATTACGACGACGGGCGTTGAAGCGAGATGCTTCCAGCGAATGATTCAGGTTACCGGCGCATGCTCCCCCACGACCAAATCGGCCCCCGTGAAGACCGTCTGGTGAGCGTAGTTGACAACGGTTTCCATGTTTGTTGAAAATGACTGTCATGAACGTACGACGACGCCTCATATCCGCCGCCGCCCTCACCGCGGTCACCGCCCTCGGGGCCGGCACGCTGTCCGGCTGTTCCGGCGACACGGCGGTCGCGGCGAACACCAGCAAGTTCGACGTCGTCGCGTCGTTCTACCCGATGACCTTCCTCGCCGAGCGGATCGGCGGGAAGCACGTCCGCGTCACCACGCTCACCTCCCCCGGCCAGGAGCCGCACGACCTGGAGATCAGCCCCCGGCAGATCGCCCAGCTCGAGCAGTCGGACGCCGTCCTCTACCTGAAGGGCCTCCAGCCCTCCGTCGACGAGGCGGTGGCCCAGTCCCCGGTCGGCACCAAGATCGACACGGCGGGCCTGACCGCGCTGGAGGAGCACGGCACCGAGGTCGGCGGCCACGCGGCCGGCCACGACAGCCACCAGGACGGCGAGAGGGCGGGCAAGGACCCGCACATCTGGCTCGACCCGGTGAAGTACGCGCAGGTCGCCGAGGGCGTCGGCCGGGCCTTCGAGAAGGCCGACCCCCGGCACGCGGCCGACTACCGGAAGAACACCGCGACCCTGACCGGCGAGCTGGCCGCCCTGGACCGCCGGTTCCGGCAGGGCCTCGCGCACACCCGGAGCAAGGTGTTCCTCACCACGCACGCCGCCTTCGGCTACCTCGCCGAGCGCTACGGCCTCACCGAGGAGGCCGTCAACGGCCTCGACCCCGAGTCCGAGCCGAGCGCCGCGCGCGTGAAGGACCTGGAGCGCATTGCCCGGGCCGACGGTGTCAGCACCGTCTTCTACGAGACGCTCGTCAGTGACCGGACCGCCCGGACGCTCGCCCACGACACGGGCCTGCGGACCGACGTCCTCGACCCGCTCGAAGGCATCACCGGCAAATCCCGCGGCAAGGACTACCTCGCCGTCCAGCAGGCCAACCTCGACGCGCTCCGCCGGGCGCTGGGCGCCAAGTGACCGGCACGGAAGGCAGGATCGTGCGAGAACCCGTCATAGCCCTGCGCGGCGTGAGGGCCGAACTCGGCGCACGTCCCGTACTGCGGGGCATCGATCTCACCGTCGGCCGCGGCGAGGTCGTCGCGCTGCTCGGCGCGAACGGCTCCGGCAAGTCGACGGCGATCCGCACCGTCATCGGCCAGGTGCCGCTCAGCGGCGGCACGGTCGAACTGTTCGGCACCCCCCGCCGGTCCTTCCGCGACTGGGCGCGCGTCGGCTACGTACCGCAGCGCACCACGGCCGCGGGCGGGGTGACGGCGACCGTGACCGAGATCGTCTCCTCGGGCCGGCTGTCCCGCACCCGCTTCGGCGTCTTCCGCAAGGGCGACCGGCAGGCCGTGCGGCGGGCCCTGGAGCTGGTCGGCATGGCGGACCGCGCCAAGGACTCCGTCGACGCCCTCTCCGGCGGCCAGCACCAGCGGGTGCTGATCGCCCGCGCGCTGGTCTGCGAACCCGAACTGCTGATCATGGACGAGCCGATGGCGGGCGTCGACCTGGCCAGCCAGGAGGTGCTGGCACGGACCCTGCGTCAGCAGGTCGAGGCCGGCACGACGGTCCTGCTGGTCCTGCACGAACTGGGCCCGCTGGAGCCCCTGATCGACCGGGCTGTCGTCCTGCGGGACGGCTGCGTGCTGCACGACGGCCCGCCGCCCCGCGCGGTCGGCCAGCACGCGCTGCCCGGTCACGACCACGTACACCCGCACGCACCGGCGGGCACCGAACCGATCCGCACGGGACTGCTGAGCTGATGGAATTCCTGGACTACGCCTTCATGCAGCGGGCGCTGCTCGCGGCCGTGCTGGTCGGCATCACCGCGCCAGCGGTCGGCATCTACCTGGTCCAGCGGCGCCAGGCACTGATGGGCGACGGCATCGGGCACGTCGCCATGACCGGCGTCGGCCTGGGCTTCCTGCTGTCCACGTCCCCGGTGTGGATGGCGACGGCGGTCTCGGTGCTCGGCGCGGTGCTGATGGAGCTGATCCGCTGGTACGGCAGGACCCGCGGCGACATCGCCCTGGCCATGCTGTTCTACGGCGGCATGGCCGGCGGCGTGATGCTGATCAACCTCGCGCCGGGCGGCTCCAACGCCAACCTGACCTCGTACCTGTTCGGCTCGCTGTCCACGGTGTCGCCGTCCGACGTGCGGGCGATCTGCGTCCTGGCCGCCTTCGTGCTGCTGGTCACGCTGGGCCTGCGCCGCCAGCTGTTCGCGGTCAGCCAGGACGAGGAGTTCGCGCGGGTCACGGGCCTGCCGGTGCGCGCGCTGAACCTGCTGACGGCGGTCACCGCGGCGGTGACCGTCACCGTGGCCATGCGGGTCGTGGGCCTGCTGCTGGTGTCCGCGCTGATGGTCGTGCCCGTGGCGGCGGCGCAGCAGCTCAGCCGCAGCTTCACCGTCACGCTGGTGATCGCGGTGGCGATCGGGGTGGCCGTCACCGTCAGCGGCACGGTCACCTCCTACTACCAGGACGTCCCGCCGGGCGCCACGATCGTCCTCCTGACCATCGCCGCGTTCGTCGCGCTGACCGCCCTGGCCACCCCGCTGGCCCGGCGACGCGCCCGCGCGGCAGCCGCGGCCCGGCCCGCGGGCGACCCGGCGGAGTGCTCGATTCCGGTCGCGCGGGACGCCGGGGACCAGGTCGGCGCCTGACCACTGTCGGTGCCAGCTGGCACAATGGCCCGGCAGACGCCAGACGTGAGGAGGCAACCGGTGACCACCGCTGGACCGCCCGTTAAGGGCCGCGCGACCCGCCAGCGTGCGGCCGTGGCGGCGGCCCTGGACGAGGTCGACGAGTTCCGCAGCGCGCAGGAACTGCACGACATGCTCAAGCACAAGGGCGACTCGGTCGGGCTCACCACCGTCTACCGCACCCTCCAGAACCTCGCCGAGGCCGGCGAGGTCGACGTCCTGCGCACCTCCGACGGCGAGTCCGTCTACCGCCGCTGCTCCACCGGCGAGCACCACCACCACCTGGTCTGCCGCGCCTGCGGCAGGGCGGTGGAGGTGGAGGGCCCGGCGGTCGAGAAGTGGGCGGAGGCGATCGCCGCGGAACACGGGTACGTGAACGTGGCGCACACCGTGGAGATCTTCGGCACGTGCGCCGACTGCGCGGCCGGCTGAGCGGATTCCGGCCGGTCACTCAGCCCCGGCCGAAGCAGCGCTCCAGTTCGTCCAGGTCGTAGAAGCCGCTGTTCCCGGCGACGGGACGGCAGCCGGCCCTGAACGCCGTCTCCCTCTCGTTGTAGAGCATGCGCACCAGGTAGCGGTCGCCCTTCTGGAACACGTCCCACTGGATGTTCGCGCCCAGCGGGGAGACCGAGGCGCCGCGCCACGGGTTGCCGGCGTACGTGTACGGCTCCCCCGGCGTCGCCGGCCGGGTGCTGCCCGGCAGGCCCATCAGCGCGGCCAGCGGGATGACCTCCTCGGCGTGGGTGAAGCGCAGCTCGGCCCCGAGGTCGCTGGTGCCGGCGCGCTTGGCCTCGACCTGCTCGAAGAGGTCGTCGAGCAGGACACCGGCCATCTTGTAGGTGATGTCGCTGTCCGAGAAGCCGGGGCCCTTCTCGTAGAAGTCCTCGGCGTCGCCGAGGTAGCCGAACCAGGCCGCGTCCGAGCGGGAGATGTAGCGCTCCAGGCCCCAGCCCGCGCCGTCCGGGCTCTCCTCGCTCATCGCGGGGGCGATGGCGTACAGGTTGTAGACGGCCTGGGCGGCGCCGGTCCGGTCGGTGATCTGTGCGACGAAGGAGTCCGTGAAGATCTTCCTCAGCACGCTGGCGGCGGCCTGCCGCGTCCGGTCCTGGCCGGTGATGCCGTCGAGGGTGTCCTTGAGGCGCTGGTCGCCCGCGAGGTAGTCGCGGTAGGCCGCGCCGCCCGCCGCCTTGTGGAAGTACAGCAGGTCCTTGTCGGTGCGGGTCGGGCCGATCAGCGGCTTCAGCTCGGGGTCGGCGTCGGCGAGGGCGCCGGCGAAGACGTTGCCGCTGTCCACGGCCCGGCCCTGGCCGGAGCTGACGACGTCGATCTTCTCGCCGTCGCGGGCGATCTTCGCGAACAGCGACGGCAGCCGCTTCTCCATGCGGGCGGCCGTCTCCGCCAGCTCCCGCCGGCCGCGCCCGCTGAGGTTGCCGTGACCGGTCTTCGCCATCGCGGCGAGCAGTGCCCGCACCCGGGGCCCGAACTCCTCGCCCCTGCGCGTGAGTTGCCCCGCCGCCTCGGCCTTGTCCCACAGCGCGAGGACCAGGTCCCCGTCCTCGCTGTCGGTGGCCGCGCGCGAGCCGTGCCGGGAGACGTTCTCGGTGAGGACGGGAACGAAGCCGGCCGGGGGCTTCCGGTAGTCGCGCGGGTTCTGCCGGGGCGCGTAGGGCGCCTTGGTGCCGTAGCTCTCGCGGTGCGCGGGGCCGTCGGCGGCGTGCGCGGGCAGGGCGGTGAGCAGCAGGGCGCCGAGGGCGAGGACAGGGGTGACACGTCTCATGATCCACATCCTCGGCGGCCCTGGTGAACGCCCGGCGGCTACGAGGTGGAGTCGCCCCTCATGGCGGCCTCCATGGCGATGAGTTCCTCGTTCGGGACGGCACCGCCGAAACGCCGGTCGCGGGAGGCGAACTCGACGCAGGCCCGCCACAGGTCACGGCGGTCGAAGTCGGGCCACAGCACGTCCTGGAAGACCATCTCGGCGTACGCGCTCTGCCAGAGCAGGTAGTTCGAGGTGCGCTGCTCGCCGCTCGGACGCAGGAACAGGTCGACGTCCGGCATGTCCGGGTAGTACAGGTACTTCTGGATGGTCTTCTCGCTGACCTTGGACGGGTCCAGCCGGCCGGCCTTCACGTCCTCGGCGAGGGCCTTCGCCGCGTCGGCCAGTTCGGCCCGGCCGCCGTAGTTCATGCAGAAGTACAGCGTGAGCAGGTCGTTGTCCTTGGTCTGCTCCTGGGCGACCTGGAGTTCCTTGGCGACCGACTTCCACAGCCTGGGCATCCGGCCCACCCAGCGCACCCGGATGCCGAGCGAGTCGAGCTGGTCGCGGGTCCGGCGGATGAAGTCGCGGTTGAAGTTCATCAGGAAGCGGACCTCGTCGGGCGACCGCTTCCAGTTCTCGGTGGAGAAGGCGTACAGGGAGATGTTGCGCACACCGACCTCGATGGAGCCCTGGAGCACGTCCAGCACCCGCTCGGCGCCGACCTTGTGCCCCTCGGTGCGCGGCAGCCCGCGCTCCTTCGCCCACCGCCCGTTGCCGTCCATGACGATCGCGACATGCTCCGGGACCAGCTCGGCCGGCAGTTTCGGCGGGCGGGCACCGGACGGATGCGGCTGCGGCGCCGTGTACTCGCGCCGCTGGCGCCCCAGGAACCCGCGTACGACCATGTGCTTCTCGTCTCCTCGACCGTGGACTACTTCTCTACGTACCGCAGGGAGCGCAGCCCGCGCTCCAGATGCCAGTGCAGGTAGGCGGACACCAGTCCGCTGCCCTCGCGGACGTAGCGCGCCTCGCACGCGTCCGCCGTCTCCCAGTCTCCCGTAAGCAGCGCCCCGAGCAGAATCAGGGCCTGCGGCGACGGTACGACGCTGCCGGGCACCCGGCAGTCGACACAGACGGAGCCGCCCGAGGCCACGGAGAAGAACCGGTTCGGACCGGGCATGCCGCACCGCGCGCAGTCGCCGAAGCTGGGCGCGTACCCGTTGACGGCGAGGGAGCGCAGCAGGAAGGCGTCGAGGACGAGGTGGGGGGCGTGCTCGCCGCGGGCGAGGGTCCGCAGGGCCCCGACCAGCAGCAGGTACTGCTGCACGGCCGGCTCCCCCTCGTGGTCCGTGAACCGCTCGGCCGTCTCCAGCATGGCGGTGCCCGCCGTGTACCGCGCGTAGTCGGTGACGATCCCCCCGCCGTACGGCGCGATCGTCTCGCTCTGGGTGCACAGCGGCAGCCCGCGCCCGATCAGCTCGCTCCCCCGCGCGAAGAACTGCACGTCCACGTGGGAGAACGGCTCCAGCCGGGCCCCGAACTTCGACTTGGTGCGCCGCACCCCGCGCGCCACGGCCCGCACGCGCCCGTGCCCGCGGGTGAGCAGGGTGATGATCCGGTCCGCCTCACCCAGCTTCTGGGTGCGCAGCACGATGCCGTCGTCGCGGAACAGACTCATGCGACCATTCTCGCCCATCCGGGAAGCGTTCCGGGCGGACCGGCCGGCCTGTTCGCGGGCCGGGTCCCGCAGGGCGTGGCCACCGCCGCGGCCACCGGCGCCGCCGGGGCGGCCCTGCCGCGCGCCACCGGCCCCTGGCTGCTGCCCGACGCCGCCCCGGACGTCATCGCCCGCTAGGTCGTGTCGTCGAACTCCCGCCGTTCGCCCGGAGGGCGGGCTCTGCGGCGTCAGGTGCGTGCTCTCGGCGTGCCGGGTCCTGATTCTCGTACTGGACGTACTCGGGTCGGGGCCCGGTGCGGCGAGAGTGCGTGCATGGCGTCATGGAGCAGGCGGGAGTTCGACGACACGGCCTAGGAGCCTGTCGCCAGTGAGCGGTTCGGGGAAGGCAGTGAGAGATCCGGGACCGCGGGTACCCGCGCCTCGGCAGGATGTACGCAAGCTCACAGGAGGTGCCCATGGGCAAGCTGGGTGACATGGCGGACAAGGCCAAGGAGATGGCGAAGAGCCACCCGGACCAGGCCGACAAGGGCGTCGCGGGCGCTGAGCGCATGGCCGACGAGCGTACGGGCAACAAGTACGACGCCCAGACCGACAAGGCCGCCGACGCGGTGCGCCGTTCCTATGAAGGCGACGGGACGACTGAGCGGTAACCCGGACACCACGTGCGACACGGGTCCCCGGCGCCACGCGCCGGGGGCCCGCGATGTCCACGACTTACCCCACGCCACGGCCCGGTCGCCTCTGGGGCAACTGCCGGTGCAGCGGGACCAGGTGCGCGCTCCGTCCGCCCCCGTGACGATGTGCCTGCACCTTCTCGCCGAGCTTCCGCGCACGTGCCGGCCGTCGAACCCCGGCGGCTTCCCGGCGGAATACCGAGCCGAACCGCTAGCCCTCAGGCCAGAACTGGGCCACGTACCGCTCCACCCCCTCCACGGCGCCCTCCTCGGCCAGCGCGGCAAGTGCTTCTCGGCCCGCGCACACCACCCGCACGGACCACTTCCCCGGACCATCCGACAAGGGAATCAGCTCCGGCATCGGGCCGCCGGTGATCGACCTCGCCCGCAACTCCCCCGACGAGCAGGAGAAGCTGGTTGTCGCGCTCTCCTCCCAGGCCCCGGACGGGACGGGAGGCTCGGCGTCCCAGATCTCGACAGTGAGGTCAGCGGTGTGGGTGTGACCCGCACTCATGAAATCAAGACGCCCAGGGTGAGCGGAAAGGAACACATCCCGCTCGAAGTCTTCAGGGAACCCAACCGGCACGTGCCGGTCATCGGCATCCTCCAGCGCGAAGCCACCGTGATCGACTTCCACCGGGTACTGCCGACGGCTGACCAGCTCAGCCACGTCTCCTCCTCATAGTGCACACGCTGGGGTCCCCAGCATGGCCGATCGAGGCCACGCCGGCCTCGCGTTTCGCGAACGGGCCGATGGCGTGCTGCCGGCCGGGACGGCCCGCAGGACCGGGCCGGCCGAGGTGAGATCGGCGGCCCTGACACCGTGGCGGAAGAGCTACAGCGCCTCTCCGCGGCTGCGTGCGTTGGCGTACGCCGTGGCCGCGCTCAGCCGCTCGGCGAGGGTCGCCCCGCGCAGCGCCTCCGGCTCGGCGTCCCACTCGCGGCCCCCGCCGTAGGGCCGCACCTGTACGTACGGCCCCTCGTGCCCCGTGACGATGCCGACCCGACCGGTACGCGTGTCGACCACATGGCTGCCGGCGGGAGGCTTCACCGCGCCACCCCCGGGGACGCCGTCAGGGCGGCCGTGAGGCTCCGCGCGGTCTCCACCGAGCAGCGGCCCAGTTCCACCAGCGGGCAGGGCACCTCTCTCGCGACACTCACCGGGTCGAGTCCCAGCGACGGGAGTACGACCCCGGCCTTGTCCAGCGCCACCCGCAATTCCCGCAACGTCTCCTCCGCCTCTTCGAGAGCCTTCACTCTGTTCCCCTGCCTTTCCCGGTTTTACGCTTCGTGCACCCAGAGTGACGCTCCGCATCTACACTCGGCAATCGCCCGCGCCCTGCAAGCGCGCGGCAGGTGAAGGGGGTTGGCCGTGGCCAACGGTTCACGTCAGGCGGTCTGGGAGTTGTTCGGCACCGAGCTGAAGAGGCGCCGGGAGGACGCGGGAATCACCCAGGTGGAACTGGGAGCCCGGGTCTTCGTCTCCGGCGCCTACATCGGACAGTTCGAGCAGGCCATTCGAAAACCCCAGCTGGACATCACCCAGCGGAGTTCGTCGGCGCGCTGACGGCCTGAGCGCACCCGGCGGCCTGCCCCTGGCGGCTGGGCCGTTCGCGCATGCCGTCTTGACCGCCTCCACAGCCCCTCCTATGGTCGCGCTACCGATCGGACGTAGGACGTAGGACGTCGTATCTCCCGCCCCTCCCCACCGACCTGCTGGAGGACCCGTGCGCGACGACGTGTTTCCCGGTGTACCGGCGCCGCGCCGCCGGGCGTTTCTGAGCAGCGCCGGGGCGCTGGGGGCGGGCGCCGCGCTGGCCGCCTGCTCCGGCGGGCCGCAGTCCACGAACGACACCGGGCATGGCGGCAGCGGCAAGGAGCGGACGCTGACCGCCGTGATCGGGTACGGCAACGACGGCAGCTGGGATCCGACGCAGACGGCGTCCGCGTTCGCGATGGCCGCCAACAACCATATTTACGAGGGCCTGTTGGACACCGACCCGATCACCCGGGTGCCCTACCCCGCGCTGGCCACCGAGGTGCCGAAGGATCCGGGTGCCACCCGCTGGCGGTTCGCGCTGCGGCCGGGCGCCACCTTCCACGACGGCAGGCCCGTCACCGCCGACGACGTCGTGTTCGTCTTCGACCGCATCCTGGACCCGCACACCGAGACCCTCGCCAAGGGGTTCTTCGCCGGCTGGCTGGACAGCGCGAAGAAGATCGACGCGCGCACGGTCGAGCTGGTGCTCAGATTTCCGTTCCCCGACGGGCTCGCCCGGCTCACCCTCGCCAAGGTCATGCCGAAGCACGTCTTCTCCCGGCCCGGCGCCTGGGACGAGGCGGTCAGGGGGCTGGCCGTCGGCTCGGGACCGTACCGGCAGACCGCGCACCACCCGAAGTCCAACACCACCTTCGAGGCGTTCGCCGCCTACAACGGCCCCCGCAAGCCCGCGTTCAAGCGCATGAACTGGCTCACCATCGTGGACGCGGCCTCGCGCGTCGCGAAGATCTCGGGGACCGACGCCGGCGCCCAGATCGCCGACAACGTCCCCTACGCCAACATCCCGCGCCTGGAGCAGGGCGGGCTGAAGGTCGCGGGCGGTGCCGGGATGAACAACCTCTTCCTGATGTTCAACACCCGGCACAAGCCCTTCGACGACGTGCGGGTCCGCCAGGCGCTGCACTACGCCATCGACGGCGAGAAGATGGTGCGGGTGGCGCTCAAGGGGCACGGAAGACCCGCCTCCTCCTTCCTCGACGAGGGCAACCCCGGTTACCGGCCGGCCAGGACCGTCTACGGATACGACCCGGCGAGGGCGAAGGCGCTGCTGAGGGCCGCCGGGGTGAAGAACCTCAAGGTGGAGATCCTCGCCGTCAACGTCAGCTGGATCGTCGACTGCCTGCCCACCGTCAAGGCCTCCTGGGACGCCGTCGGTGTGGAGACCACCCTCGCCCCGCAGGAGACCACGGCCGTCTTCACCAAGATGGACCAGAAGCGCGACTACCAGGTCGTCGCCGCCGCCTCCAACCCCAACCAGTTCGGGCTCGACGCGGACCTGATCATGCACTACAACTACGGGCCCCGGAACCTGTGGATGCGCTACACCCGGTGGGCCGACGACCCCGTCGCCCGGCAGCTGTTCAAGGACATGGACCGGGCGACCCGGGAACCCGACCCCGCGAAGAAGAAGGCCATGGTCCAGGACTACATCGACGTGGTCGCCGAACAGGCCGTGCTGTACCCGGTGGTGCACAACGAGCTGATGACGGCCTGGGACCCGCGCAGGCTCACCGGGATACGGGCCCAGCCGTACCCGGGCGTCGACCTCCTGCGCGCCCGCTGGGCCTGACGGCATGACGGTCGTCGTACGCATCCTGCTCCGCCGGATCGTCCTGCTCGTACCGCTGCTCCTCGGCATCGTGCTGTTCGTCTTCCTGGTGATGCGGTTCTCGGACGCCGACCCCGCGTCCGCGTTCTTCCAGGGCGCCAATCCGACCCCCGGGCAGCTGCACGACTTCCGGGAACGCAATGGGCTGCTGGACCCGCTGCCCGTGCGCTACGTCCACTTCGTCGGCGACCTGCTCCACGGCGACCTCGGCACCAGCGCCCTCACCCGCGCCCCGGTGGCCGACCAGGTCGCCACCGCGCTGCCGCTCACCCTCCAGCTGACCTTCCTCGGTCTCGCGCTCGCGGTCGTGGTGGCGCTGGCGGGCGGGGTGACGGCGGCCGTGTACCGGGACCGGGTGCCGGACCAGGTCATCCGGGTCGTCTCGCTGGTCGGGGTGGCGGCGCCGGGGTTCTGGCTGGCGCTGCTGATGATCCAGTACCTGGCCGTCGACCGGGGCTGGTTCCCGACCGGCGGCTACGTCAACCCGGCCGACTCCGTCACCGGCTGGCTGCGGACCATGACCCTGCCCGCCGTCGCGCTGTCCCTGCCGGTGGCCGCGCAGCTGACCCGCATCGTGCGGACGTCGGTCGTGGAGGAGCTGGACAAGGACTACGTGCGCACCGCGATCGGCAGCGGACTGCCGCCCCTGGTGGTGGTCGGCCGGAACGTCCTCAGGAACGCGCTGGTCAACCCGCTGACCGTGCTGGGGCTGCGCGTCGGCTACCTCCTCGGCGGCGCCGTCGTCATCGAGACGATCTTCTCCCTGCCCGGCATGGGCAAGCTGATGATCGACGCCGTGCAGAACGGTGACCCGGCCGTCGTGCAGGGCGTCGTCCTGACCACCGCCACCGGGTTCGTCGTCGTCAACCTCGTCATCGACCTCCTGTACCTGCTGGTCAACCCACGTCTGAGGGCGGGCTGATGATCACGCGCGCGCGTCTCACCCAGCGGCTCTCCCGGCCCGGCGTCCGGCTGCGTGGCTTACGCCGGCTGCCGCTGTCGTCGAAGGCGGCCGTCTGCTTCCTGGCCCTGGTCGTCCTGGTCGCCGTACTCGCCCCGCTGCTCGCCCCGGACGACCCGCTGGACCAGCAGGACCCGGCCGGCGGCACCGGGCACCCGTCCGCCGCGCACTGGATGGGGCAGGACAGCCTGGGCCGGGACATCCTGAGCCGGCTCATGCACGGCGCCCGGTGGTCCCTCGCCATCGGCCTGGGGGCCACCGCGCTCGCCCTGGTCGCCGGGGCACTGCTCGGGGCGCTCGCCGCCACCTCCCGCCGCTCCGTCGACGAGACGCTGATGCGCTGCCTCGACGTGGTCATGGCGTTCCCCGGCATCGCCCTCGCGGCCGTGCTCGTCGCCGTGTTCGGCGGCGGCATCGGCGTACTGATCTGCGCCCTCGCCTTCCTGTTCACCCCGCCGGTGGCCCGCGTCGTCCGCGCCAACGTCCTGGACCAGTACGGCGAGGACTACGTCACCGCCGAACGGGTCATCGGCGCCCGCACCCCGCACATCGTGCTGCGGCACGTGGCCGTCAACTGCGCGGCCCCGGTGCTGGTGTTCTGCACCGTCCAGGTCGCCGAGGCCATCGTGTTCGAGGCGTCGCTGTCCTTCATCGGCGCGGGCGTACGGCCCCCCGACCCGTCCTGGGGCAGTGTCATCGCAGACGGCAAGAACATGGTGCTGACCGGCGGCTGGTGGGCCACCGTCTTCCCCGGGCTGCTGATCCTGCTCACCGTGCTGTCGCTGAACATCCTGTCCGAGGGGGTCTCCGACGCCTGGGCGGCGCCCGCACCGCGCGAGGTGGCGGCGCCGCCGGACCGGCTGGAGACACCCGAGCCCGGCAGCGGCGAGGTGCTCCCGCTGCCCGGCCTGGCCGAGGCCGCCCGCCGGCTGCGCTCCCGGGCCCGGCCGCTGCCCTCCCGGGACGGGCAGCCGGTGCTCGCCGTGGAGAACCTCACCATCGGTTTCCCCGGCCGGCACGGGGGCGTGGACATCGTGGCCGGGGTCGGCTTCGAGGTGTACGCCGGTGAGGTGCTGGGCCTGGTCGGCGAGTCGGGCTGCGGGAAGTCGCTGACCGCGCTGACCGTCATGGGCCTCCAGCCCGAGGGGGCGCGGGTGCGGGGCCAGGTGCGGTTCCGGCAGCGGGACCTGCTCGCCGAACCGGCGCGGGCCCGGCGGCGGCTGCTCGGCCACGAGATGGCCATGGTCCACCAGGACGCCCTGTCCGCGCTGAACCCCGCCATGACCGTCCGCGCCCAGCTCGCCCAGCTGGTCCGGCGCGGGGGCCGCCGCAGCCCCCGCGAGCTGCTGGCACTGGTCGGCCTCGACCCGGAACGCACCCTGCGCAGCTACCCGCACGAACTGTCCGGCGGGCAGCGCCAGCGCGTCCTCATCGCCATGGCCCTCTCCCGGGAGCCGGGCCTGATCGTCGCCGACGAACCCACGACGGCCCTGGACGTCACCGTGCAGGCCCAGATCATGGAACTGCTGCTGCGGCTGCGCGGGGAACTGGGCTTCGCTCTGCTCCTGGTCTCGCACGACCTCGCGCTCGTCGCCGACGTCACCGACCGGGTGGTGGTCATGTACGGCGGGCAGATCGTGGAGAGCGGGGTGACCTCCGCCCTGGTCGCCGCGCCGGCCCACCACTACACGCGCGGCCTGCTCGCCAGCGTCCTGTCGCTGGAGTCCGCCGAGGAGCGGCTGGCGCAGATCAGGGGGGTCGTACCGGCCCCCGCCGGCTTCCCCGCGGGCTGCCGGTTCGCCGACCGGTGCCCGCTCGCCGGCGAGGTGTGCCGTACGGCCGCACCGGTCCTCGCGGGCACCCCCGCGCACACGGCCGCCTGCCACCACCCGGCGGTGGACCTGACGTCGGCGCAGAGCGAGGAGGCCCGCCCGTGACCGCTGTCGTCGAGGTACGGGACGCGCACGTCGTCCACCGGGCGCGCGGCGGCGGCCTGTTCCGGCGCGACCGGGTGTACGCGCTGACCGGCGCCGGCCTGCGCGTCGGCGCCGGTGAGACGGTCGGCGTGGTCGGCGAGTCGGGATGCGGGAAGTCGACGCTGGCGAAGGTGCTGGTGGGCATCGAACGGCCCGTACGCGGGACGGTGTCGTTCCGGGGCCGGGACCTGTGGACGATGCCGCCCGCCGAACGCCGGGCCACGGTCGGCGCGGGCGTCGGCATGGTCTTCCAGGACCCGTCGACCGCCCTGAACCGGCGGCTGACCGTCCGCCGGGTCCTGCGCGACCCGCTGGACGTCCACGCACGCGGCACACGGGCCGAACGGGAGGAGCGGGTGAGGGAGCTGATGGGTCTGGTCGGCCTGCCCGGGGCCCTCGCCGACGCCCTGCCCGGCCAGCTGTCCGGCGGGCAGCGCCAGCGCGTCGCGATCGCCCGCGCGCTGGCCCTGGACCCGGCCCTGCTCGTCGCCGACGAACCGACCAGCGCCCTGGACGTCTCGGTCCGCGCGCAGATCCTCAACCTACTGCTCGACCTGCGTGAACGCCTCGGTCTGGCGCTGGTGTTCGTCTCCCACGACATCCAGACGGTACGGCGGATGAGCGACCGGGTGATCACCATGTACCTCGGCCGGATCGTGGAGGAGACCCCGGCCGGCCGCATCAACGGCGGCGCCCGGCACCCGTACACCCGGGCCCTGTTCTCGGCCACGCCCGGCCTGCTGCACCCCGTCGAACCGATCCCGCTGACCGGGCCGGTGCCGTCGGCGACCCGGCCGCCGAGCGGCTGCCCGTTCCGCACCCGCTGCCGGCAGGCGGACGCGGTGTGCGCCGAGGCCATGCCGGACTTCACGGCCGCGTCGCAGCCCGGACACCGCTACCGCTGCCACCATCCTGTGGAGGAGGACCAGCCGACCCGCGACCCCGCTCGCCAGGAGCCCCGATGACCTTCCCCGCCCCGCTCACCGGTGTCGTCCCGCCCGTCTGCACGCCCCTGACACCCGAGCGCGAGGTGGACGTGCCCTCGCTGCTGCGCCTGGTGGGCCATCTCGTGGAGGGCGGGGTGCACGGGCTGTTCCTGCTCGGCTCCACGTCGGAGGCGGCCTTCCTGACGGACGCGCAGCGCCGCCAGGTGGTGGCGGCCGTGACGGCCCACGTGGCCGGACAGCTGCCCGTCCTCGCGGGCGCCGTCGACATGACCACCCCGCGGGTGCTCGAACACGTGGCGGCGGTCACCTCGGCCGGCGCGCAGGCCGTCGTCGTCACCGCACCCTTCTACGCCCGCACCCACCCCGCGGAGATCGTCCACCACTACCGCCGGATCGCCGCCGCCAGCCCCGTCCCGGTGATCGCCTACGACATCCCCGCCGCCGTGCACACCAAGCTTCCCGCCGAGCTGCTGCTGGGGCTCGCCGGGGACGGGGTGCTGGCCGGGGTCAAGGACTCCAGCGGGGACCTGGCCGCCTTCCGGGAGGTCGTCACCGGCGCCCGCGCCCACCCCGGGTTCGGCGTGCTGACCGGCTCGGAGCTGATCACCGACGCGGCGCTGGCGCTGGGCGCCGACGGGGCCGTGCCGGGACTGGCCAACGTCGACCCGCACGGCTACGTCCGCCTCTACCGGCTGTGCCGGGCCGGGGACACGGAGGGCGCACGGGCCGAACAGGAGCGACTGTGCGCGCTGTTCGGGCTGACCGGGGTCGGGGACCCGGCGCGGATGGGCGGCAGTTCGTCGGCGCTGGGCGCGTTCAAGGCCGCACTGCATCTGCGGGGCGTCATCGACTGCCCGGTGACGGCCGAGCCGCAGGTGCCGCTGTCCGGCGCGGAGGTCGAGCGGGTCGGCAGGTTCCTGGCGGCGGCCGGACTGCTCGGGACCGGCTCTCAGGGCAGCGGGATCCTGCGGAACACCAGCGACTCGTACGGGCTCTGAGCGCCGGTCTCGTACAGGACGCCGACCGTGCCGGGGCCGAGCTGGACCAGGTCGGAGTAGGCGGCCGGGCGGTCCGAGAGGGTGAGCAGCCGGGTGAAGGTGCGGCCGGCGTCCGTACTGGACCACAGAGCCGGGGCGCGGCGGGCCGTCGGCACCGAGGGCGCGGAGAACAGCAGCGGGGCGCCGGGGCCCGCCAGCCGCAGGACGCTGCCCTGGACCACCGGCACGTCGTCCAGGGTGGGCTGGATGGCGTAGGGGCGGTCCAGGGTGCGCCCGCCGTCGGACGAGTAGCTGTCCAGGCGGTTGCCGGGGGCGGTGCCGTCCTGGTCCCGCGAGCTGAGGTACAGGCGGCCGTCGGCCAGCTCGGCGGCGCTGGTCTCGTCGGCGTCGGTCACGCCGTCGTAGCCGGCGTCCACGAAGCCCAGGTGCCAGGTGCGGCCGGAGTCGTCGCTGTAGAGGGCGTGGCCGCCGTGGTAGCGGGGCTCCTGGCCGGTGTCGGGGGAACCGGCGGGCGGGGCGGCGGAGTGGTTGGCGGGGACCAGCAGGCGGCCGGCGTGCGGACCCCGGGTGAGGGCGAGGGCGTGGCCGGGGCCGGTGGCGTACCAGCGCCAGTCCGGGCGCGTCACCCCGGCCGTGATGTCCCGCGGGGCCGTGAAGCTCCGGCCGTCGTCCCGGCTTCGCTGCACGAACACCCGGCGGGCCCGCTCCGGGGGGACCTCGCCGCGCATGATCTGCGCCTGGGTGACGGCCCCGCTGTTGCCGCAGCTCACCAGGACGACCTCGCCGGTGCGCGGGTCGACCACCGGCGCCGGGTTGCCCCGGGTGTCACCCCGCCCGGCGGCCACGACCGTCTGCGGGCCCCAGGTGCAGCCGCCGTCGGCGGAACGGCGCAGCACGACGTCGATGTCCCCGCTGTCCCCCAGCCCGCCCCGCCGCCCCTCGGCGAAGGCCAGCACGGTGCCCTGCCGGGTGACGACGGTCGCGGGAATCCGGTACGCCGCGTAACCGTCCCGCCCGGAGACGTAGGGCACGGAGGCACCGCACCCGACGGGCGAGGCGTGCGCGGGCACCGGCACGGTGTACAGGCCGAGCAGGCCCAGCCCGACGAGAAACCGACGACACAGTGTGATCACCCCCTGATCCTCCCCGGCCACCCGGCCCACCACCGCCTCTTGAAGCCGAACGAACGACGGCCGGACGGGCCGGGCGGCCAGCGCGGGCATCTGGCCGCAGGCAGGCGGCCAGACGGGGACCGGGGGCCGGCTGGGACCGAGGCAGACAGGCGGGTCCTGGCGGGCGCCCTCCGGCGGGCGAGCCGGTCCGGGCCCAGCGCCCGGGCAGGCCCACGGCCCGGACCGCAGTGAGGCGGCGGACCCGCACAGACAGGCGAGCGGAAACAGGTCCCGGGCTGCCTAACGGGGTCAGACGGGCGGACGCACCCGGCTGGGCGGGCGGCCCGGCGAAAAACCAGGGTACGGCCGCCCGAACCGGCGGCGCCCGGTCGCCCGGCATCCGTCCGGCTCCCAGCGGCCCGCCTGTCCGGCCGTCCGGCCGGGCCATGGCGAGCGCCCTCCGGCGGGCAAGCCGGTCCGGGCCCAGCGCCCGGGCAGGGCCAACGGCCCGGACCGCACTGAGGCGGCGGACCCGGACAGACAGGCGAGCGGGAACAGGTCCCGGGCTGCCTAGCGGGGTCAGACGGGCGGACGCACCCGGCTGAAAAGCCGGGGGACGGCCGCCCGAACCGGCGGCCGGACGGCCGGGCACGCGTCAGGCGCGCCGCTGGGAGCCGGACGGATGCCGGGCGACCGGGCGGGCCATGGCGAGCGCCCTCCGGCGGGCAAGCCGGTCCGGGCCCAGCGCCCGGGCAGGACCAACGGCCCTGACCGACGGCCGGGCGGGCACCGGGCAGCCCGGCGGAGGCCGCACCGGCGCTGCGCACCAGGCGGAAGCCGGACCGGCGTTGCACGGCCCGGCGCAAGCCATACCGGGACAAGGCAGACCGGGGCAAGACGGACCGGCGCAAGCCGGACCGGCGCAAGCCGGACCGGGGCAAGGCGGTCCGGCGGAGGGCGGACCGGAACCGAGCGGCGGGACGGCGGAGAGCCGGGGGCAGGCTGCGGCTCCGGCGGGTGTGGGCCGCTGTCAGGACGAGGCGCGGGCCGCTGTCAGGACGGGGTGCGGGCCGCTGTCAGGACGGGGTGCGGGCTGCTGTCAGGAGGCGGGTCACGTCGTCGGCGCAGATGGTGAGGGCCGCGCCCACCGTGGCGAGGGCGTCGCGTTCGGCCGGGGTGTACGGGCCGTCGGCGAGGGCGATGCGGGCGGCCTGGACGAGGAGTGCCTCGCGGCCGGCGGGGGCCAGGTGCGGGGCGAGCGGGCCGAGGGCCTCGTGCAGCTCTATGGTCAGGCTCGCGCTGCCCGGCTGCTCGAAGAACCGGCCGGTGTCCGCGGCGAGCGCGTCGACCAGGGCGGCCAGCTGGTCCTCCGTGCAGTCGGTGAAGCCGGCCGCGCGGACGGCGGTCGCGGCCGCCTCCAGGGCCGTACGGGAGCCGGTACCGCCCGCCGTGAGCACGGCGAGGGCGACCGTGTGCACGGCGTCGCGGAGCATCGCGGAGAAGCGGCGGGTGGTGGGGTGGTCCAGGACGTCGGTGCCGAAGTGCCGGCGGCAGGCAGCGCACTCCACGACCGGCCCGGTGGCCCCGCGCGGCAGCACGGGCACGCCCAGCAGGGTGAGGCGGCGACGGCCGGTGAGCCGCTGGTAGTTGCGGTCGCCGCCGCAGCCGGGGCAGTAGAAGTCGCCGTCCCCGGCGCGGGTCCACGCGGTGCGGGTGCCCAGGATGCGCGCAGCCCTGGCGGCACGGCCGTCTCGTCCCCGTACTGGCAGCACGTCGCACCTCCGTAACCGCACGGCAACATCGCCGCACTGGCGTGATGTTAGCCACAGTCAGGAGCCTGAGTCAGTACCCCGGAAGAGACCTTTCCGTGACCTGGGGTGCGCGGTGGCCGAGAACCGACGGGGCCCCGGCCGTCGTACCGCACGGCCGGGGCCCCGGAAAGGCTGGTCGGAGGCGTCAGCGGGCGGCGCGGTTGACGGCGGAGACGACCGCCTTCAGCGACGCACGCGTCGTGTTCGCGTCGATGCCGATGCCCCACAGGACCTTGTCACCGATCGCGCACTCGATGTACGAGGCGGCCTGCGCGGAGGCGCCCTCGCTCATCGTGTGCTCCTGGTAGTCCAGCAGGCGTACGTCGACGCCGACGGACTGGAGGGCGTCGAAGAAGGCCGAGATCGGACCGTTGCCGGAACCGGTCAGGACGGTGTCCTCGCCGTCGACGGTGGCCTCGACGGTCAGGGTGTCCACCCCGTCCGTGTCGGTCGTGGACTGGCCGGTCTTCAGCTGGACGCGGCCCCACGGGTTGCCGGGGTTCGGCAGGTACTCGTCCTGGAAGACCGCCCAGATGTCCTTCGGCGTGATCTCGCCGCCCTCGGCGTCCGTCTTCGCCTGGATGATCTTCGAGAACTCGATCTGCATGCGGCGCGGCAGTTCCAGCTTGTGGTCGTTCTTCAGGACGTAGGAGACACCGCCCTTGCCGGACTGCGAGTTGACGCGGATGACGGCCTCGTAGGAGCGGCCGACGTCCTTGGGGTCGATCGGCAGGTACGGCACGGCCCACTCGATGTCGTCCACCGTGACGCCCTTGGCCTTGGCGTCGGCCTCCATCGCGTCGAAGCCCTTCTTGATGGCGTCCTGGTGGGAGCCGGAGAAGGACGTGTAGACCAGGTCGCCCACGTACGGGTGGCGCGGGTGGACCTCCATCTGGTTGCAGTACTCCCACGTACGGCGGATCTCGTCGATGTCGGAGAAGTCGATCTGCGGGTCGACGCCCTGGGAGAACAGGTTCATGCCCAGGGTGACCAGGTCGACGTTGCCGGTGCGCTCGCCCTGCCCGAACAGGCAGCCCTCGATGCGGTCGGCGCCGGCCATCAGGGCCAGCTCGGCCGCGGCGACGGCCGTGCCGCGGTCGTTGTGCGGGTGGACGGACAGGCAGACGTACTCGCGGCGGGAGAGGTTGCGGTGCATCCACTCGAAGCGGTCCGCGTGCGTGGAGGGGGTGGAACGCTCCACGGTGGCGGGCAGGTTGAGGATGATCTCGCGGCCCGGGCCCGGCTGGTAGACGTCCATGACCGCCTCGCAGACCTCCAGGGCGAAGTCCAGCTCGGTGTCGGTGAAGATCTCGGGGCTGTACTGGTAGCCGAACTCGGTTTCGGGGCCCAGCAGCTTCTCGGCGTACTCCATCACCAGGCGGGTGCCGTCGACGGCGATCTGCTTGATGTCGTCCTTGGAGCCGCGGAAGACGACGCGGCGGAAGACCGGCGCGGTGGCGTTGTACAGGTGGACGGTGGCCCGGCGGGCGCCCTTCAGGGACTCCACGGTCCGCTCGATCAGGTCCTCGCGGGCCTGGGTGAGGACGGAGACGGTCACGTCCTCGGGGATCGCGCCCTCCTCCTCGATGATGGAGCGCACGAAGTCGAAGTCGGTCTGGCCGGAGGCGGGGAAGCCGACCTCGATCTCCTTGTAGCCCATCGCGACCAGCTGGTCGAACATCCGGCGCTTGCGCTCGGGCGACATCGGGTCGATCAGGGACTGGTTGCCGTCGCGCAGGTCGGTCGAGAGCCAGCGGGGGGCGGCGGTGATCCGCTTCCCGGGCCAGGTGCGGTCGGCGATGTCGACCTGCTCGTAACGGCCGTACTTGTGGATCGGCATACGGCTGGGCTGCTGGCGGTTGGCCATGATGCGTAAGGCTCCTCAGGAGGTCCGGAAGGACGGCCGACGACGCAACGCCAAGCTCCGCGGGGAGGGAGTCGGCCTCGACTACAGGCCCTCGCCGCGGCAGCTAAGAAGGAGCAGCCAGGAACGCATGATGCTCCGCAGCCTAGCCGAGCCGCTCCGGGGGCGCGGGCCCGTCCCAGTATGCGGGACCGGCGCCAGCAGTCCATACAAAAGGGACATAAAGTGCGCCGGACCACATCGCCCTACCACGGCGTCACGGAGTGTCGTGCTCCCTGTCCCGGTATTTCACCAATCATGGTGGCAGGTAGTGACATCGACATCACGTAGTGCAATGGTCCGTACATGACGACCCACGGGGGCTTGACGCCCGTCTTCTGCACGATCGTGCCGCCGCACGTCCTCGACCGGCTCGCCCGCCACGAGGACCCCGCGCTCTCCGGCCCGGCCCGCCGGTCCCTGGAGCACGACGCCTACCAGCGCACCAAGCGCCGCCTGACCACGGTCGTCGGCGCACCCGCCGTCGCCGCGCCGGCCGGCACCGCCGCCGACCAGCCGCACCGCACGGTCTACGACGCCGGGCACACCCAGGACCTGCCCGGCAACCGCGTCCGCACGGAGGGCTCCGACCCCGGCTCGGACGCCACCGTCAACCGCGCCTACGCGGGCCTCGGCGCCACCTTCGACCTGTACCTGAAGGCGTACGGCCGGCACTCCATCGACGACCACGGACTCCCGCTGGACGCCACCGTGCACTTCGGGGAGGGCTACGACAACGCCTTCTGGAACGGCGAGCAGATGGTGTTCGGCGACGGTGACAACGAGATCTTCCTCGACTTCACCATCCCGGTCGACGTCATCGGGCACGAGCTGACCCACGGCGTCACCCAGCACACCGCCAACCTCACCTACTTCGGGCAGCCCGGCGCGCTCAACGAGTCCCTGTCCGACGTCTTCGGCTCGCTGATCAAGCAGTACACGCTCGGCCAGACCGCCGCCGACGCCGACTGGCTGATCGGCGCCGGGCTCCTCGCGCCGCGTGTCAGCGGCACCGCCCTGCGTTCGATGAAGGCACCGGGCACGGCGTACGACGACGACGTCCTCGGCAAGGACCCGCAGCCGGCCACCATGGAGGACTACGTCCGCACCAGCCGCGACAACGGCGGGGTGCACATCAACTCGGGCATCCCCAACCACGCCTTCTACCTCGCCGCCACCGCCCTCGGCGGCTACGCCTGGGAGAAGGCCGGGCGGATCTGGTACGACGTGCTCACCGGCGGCCGGCTGAAGAAGGACGCCCACTTCAGCGACTTCGCCACGCTGACGGTGAAGGCGGCGCGTGAGCGGTACGGCGCGGGGGACGAACTCCAGGCCGTGCAGAAGGCCTGGGAGGAGGTGGGGGTGCGCACGCTGTAGTTCCGTACTAGACAGGGACCCATGCGTATTCAAGTGCGGCGTACGGGCGGTTTCGCGGGCATCGAGCGCCGGGCCGAGGTGGACACCTCGGGCCGGTCCGACTCCGACGAGTGGCGGACCCTGGGCGAACGCGTCCTCGCGTCCGGCCAGGAGACACCACCGGCGGGCGTCCCGGACGGCTTCCGCTACGAGATCACGGTGGACGGTCGCACGGTGTACGCGGCGGACCCCCGGCTCACCGATGAGCAGCGGGAGTTGGTGTCACGGGTGCTGAAGGAGGGCGCCTGACGCCGCCCGGTCCTCGCGGAGGAGGCCGGACTCCACGGTGGTCGTACCACTGCTCCCCCAGCCGTACGGCGGCCCGCCGGCGCCCCTCCTCCACGAAGCCGAGGCGCCGGAAGGCGCGCAGGGCCCGCTCGTTGCCGCTCCGGGTGTCCGGTTCGACCCGGCGCAGCCGAAGTACGGGTGGCCGCCGGTCGCCCAGTGCGCCGCCTCCGGGTCGTTGCGCCGGCGCAGCTGGGCGTCCAGGTCGTCGGCGCGCAGGGCGCGGAGTCGTACGGGCTTGCCTCCGAGCATCCGGTGATCATAAGACGCCCGCACAACCTCCTTGGCGTACGCGGGCGTTGACGGAAATCACCCGGGGTGAGGATGATCCGGGGATGGCGACTGACGCAGGCACTCCCCGCCCGGTGGCCCCGGCCCCGGGTGCTCCGGTCCCGCGGTTCCCGGACGGCTTCCTGTGGGGGGTGTCGACCTCCGCGCACCAGATCGAGGGGGCGGCGGGACAGCGGGAGGCGTCCGTCTGGGACGTGTTCACGGCCGAGCCGGGCCGGGTGAAGGACGGCTCGACGGCGGCGGTGGCCTGCGACCACTACCACCGCTACGCCGAGGACGTGGCCCTCCTCGCCGGTCTCGGCGTGGACGCCTACCGCTTCTCCGTCTCCTGGCCCCGGGTGAACTCCCCGGGCGGCCTGGACTTCTACGACCGGCTGGTGGACGAGCTGTGCGCGGCGGGCGTACGGCCCGTGCCCACCCTCTTCCACTGGGACCTGCCCGCCTCGCTGGACTGGCTCCGGCGGGACACCGCGGAGCGGTTCGCCGCGTACGTGGCGGTCGTCGCCGAACGGCTCGGGGACCGCGTCGGCACCTGGATCACCCTCAACGAGCCCGCCGAACACACCCTGCTGGGCCACGCGCTGGGCGTCCACGCGCCGGGCAGGCAGCTCCTCTTCGACGCCCTTCCGGCCGCCCACCACCAGCTCCTCGCCCACGGCCTCGCGGTACGGGCCCTGCGCGCGGCGGGCGCGACGGACATCGGCATCGCCAACTCCCACGGCCCGACCTGGCCGGCCTCCGCCGACCCGGCGGACACGGAGGCGGCCGGTTTCCACGACCTCCTGCTCAACCGGCTGTTCGCCGAACCGGTGATCCTCGGGCGGTACCCGGAGGGGATGGACGCGCTGATGCCCGGCGACGTGGAGGCCGACCTGCGCGTCATCGCCGAGCCCGTCGACTGGTACGGCGTCAACTACTACGCCCCCACCCGGGTGGGCGCCCCCCGGGACGGCGGGAGCGAGTACGGCGGGGTGCCGCTGCCCGCCGGACTCCCCTTCTCCGTGCGGGAGATCGAGGGGCGGCCGGTGACCGACTTCGGCTGGCCGGTGGTGCCCGAGGGACTGACACAACTCCTGACGGACTTCCGCGACCGCTACGGCGACCGGCTCCCGCCCGTCGTCATCACCGAGAACGGCTGCTCCTACGAGGGCGTCGACGACCAGGAACGCATCGCCTACCTGGACGGCCACATCCGGGCGCTGCACACCGCGCTGGCCGCCGGGGTCTACGTGCGCGGCTACTTCGTGTGGTCCCTGCTGGACAACTTCGAGTGGGCGGAGGGCTACGCCCGCCGGTTCGGGCTCGTCCACGTGGACCGCGAGACGCTGCGGCGCACCCCCAAGGCGTCCTACCACTGGTTCCGGGACCTCCTGCGGGCCCAGCGGTGACGACCGCGCGCGCCCCCGGCCCCTACAGGGCTCCGGCGTCGCGGGCGCTCCACAGGGTCGGGAACAGCGGCCGGTAGCCCGGTTCGCGGCGGAGGCGGTCGGTGGACGCGATCCCGTAGCAGGGGTCGGGATCGGCACCGCCCGCCGGCGGCTCCACACCGAGCAGCTGGTGGATCCCCAGCACCGTCACCGGGGCGTCGTCGGCGATGTTGTCCATCCGGCCGCGGGCACCGGGAGGCGTACAGCAGGCGCGTCAGGCCCTGGGCGGCGTCGGCGGCATGCGGGAGGTGGTGCCGCCTGGGGGGCCGGCCGGGACGCGGTCCAGCCTGCGCGCACGAGGTGTCCCGGCGCCGCACGGCCGTCAAACGCTTCGTGCACCCGGTGGTGGGCCCGCTGGAACCGGACTGCGAGGTCCTGCTCAGCCACGGCGGCCGGACCCAGGTCGTCCTGCACACGGCCCGCCCGGGCACGGAGTCCCACGACCGCCTCCAGCTGCCGCGGGTGGTGGGCACGCAGGCCATGCGGCCGGGCGCCACACCGCTGGGGGGAACCGGGGGCACGGCCCCCTGACGGCCGCCGCCGGGCCCGCCGGGGCGAGACCTAGAAGCCCAGCTTGCGGAGCTGCTTGGGGTCGCGCTGCCAGTCCTTGGCCACCTTGACGTGCAGGTCCAGGAAGACCGGCGTGCCCAGGAGCGCCTCGATCTGCTTGCGGGACCTGATGCCGACCTCCTTCAGGCGCTTGCCCTTGGGGCCGATGATGATGCCCTTCTGGCTGGGGCGCTCGATGTAGACGTTGGCGTGGATGTCCAGCAGCGGGCGGTCGGCGGGACGGTCCTCGCGGGGCAGCATCTCCTCCACGACCACCGCGATCGAGTGCGGCAGTTCGTCGCGGACGCCCTCCAGCGCGGCCTCGCGGATCAGCTCGGCCACCATCACCTGCTCGGGCTCGTCCGTGAGGTCACCCTCGGGGTAGAGCGCCGGGCTCTCGGGCAGGAGGGGGACCAGCAGGTCGGCGAGCAGGTCGACCTGCTTCGACCCGACCGCCGACACCGGGACGATCTCCGCCCACTCGAAACCCAGCTCCTTGCTCATCTGGTCGATGGCGATCAGCTGCTCGGCGAGGGCCTTGCTGTCGACGAGGTCGGTCTTGGTGACGACGGCGATCTTGGGGGTCTTCCGGATGCCCGCGAGTTCCTTGGCGATGAACCGGTCGCCGGGGCCGATCTTCTGGTCGGCGGGCAGGCAGAAGCCGATCACGTCGACCTCGGCCCACGTGGTGCGGACGATGTCGTTGAGGCGCTCCCCGAGCAGCGTGCGCGGCTTGTGCAGCCCGGGGGTGTCCACCAGGATCAGCTGCGCGTCCGGGCGGTGCACGATGCCCCGCACGGTGTGCCGGGTCGTCTGGGGGCGGTTGGAGGTGATCGCCACCTTCTGCCCGACCAGAGCGTTCGTGAGGGTGGACTTGCCCGCGTTGGGGCGGCCCACGAAGCAGGCGAAGCCGGCGCGGTGGATGGTCTCCGCCGGCTGCTCGGATGACTGGGTACGAACACTCATGCCGCCCATTCTCCCTGATCCACGAACCCGCGCCGTACCAGCGTCCGTCCTGATCCACGAACCCGCGCCCTACCGGCGTCCGCGCACGTCTTCCACCCGTGAGCTTCCGGAAACCCGCACGCAACGAAACGTCACGGAAACACACCCGTACGCGACCGGAAACGCCCACCGGTGACCCTCTGACGAGCCCGCACACCGTTGGAGACGCCCGTGACCCTGGCCGCACCCCACGTGAACACCGGCGACACCGCCTGGCTGCTCGCCGCCACCGCCCTCGTCCTGCTGATGACCCCGGGCCTCGCCCTGTTCTACGGCGGCATGGTCCGCACGAAGAGCGTCCTCAACATGCTCATGATGAGCTTCGTGTCGATCGCCCTGGTCACGGTGGTGTGGCTGGCGGCCGGTTACTCCCTCGCCTTCGGGCGCGACTCCTTCGGCGGACTGATCGGCGGCCTGGGGCACGCCGGCATGAACGGGCTCGGCCCCGGCAGCGTCCACGGCTCGGTGCCGACGCTGCTCTTCGCCACCTTCCAGCTGACCTTCGCGATCGTCACGGCCGCGCTGATCAGCGGCGCGGTCGCCGACCGCACGCGGTTCGCGGCGTGGCTGGTCTTCGTACCGGTGTGGACGCTGGCCGTGTACGTGCCGGTCACCCACTGGGTGTGGGGTCCCGGCGGCTGGATCCTGGAGCGGCTCGGCGCCCTGGACTTCGCCGGCGGCCTGCCCGTCGAGATCACCTCCGGCGCCTCCGGACTCGCCCTGTGCCTGGTCCTCGGACCACGCCTCGGCTTCAAGAAGGACGCCATGCGCCCGCACAACCTGCCGATGGTGATCCTCGGCGCGGGCCTGCTCTGGTTCGGCTGGTTCGGGTTCAACGCGGGCTCCGCGCTCGGCGCGAACGGTCTCGCCGCCGCCGCGTTCCTCAACACGCTGGCCGCCGGCTGCACCGGACTGCTCGGCTGGCTCTTCGTCGAGCAGCGGCGCGACGGCCACCCGACCACCCTGGGCGCGGCGTCCGGCGCGGTGGCGGGCCTCGTCGCGATCACCCCCTCGTGCGGCACGGTCTCCCTGCTGGGCGCGCTCGCCGTGGGCCTGGCCGCCGGTGTCGTCTGCTCGTACGCGGTGAGCTGGAAGTTCCGGCTGAACTACGACGACTCCCTCGACGTCGTCGGCGTTCATCTGGTCGGCGGCGTCATCGGCACCCTGCTGATCGGCCTGTTCGCCGAGAAGGCGATGACCGGCGGCACCCAGGGGCTGTTCTACGGCGGCGGGCTCGCCCCGTTCGGCAGGCAGCTGCTCGCCGTGGTGGTCGTCGCGGTGTACGCGTTCGCGGTGACGTACGGGCTCGGGAAACTGGTCGACCGGGTGCTGGGCCTGCGCGCGAGCGAGGAGCAGGAGCTCACCGGGCTGGACCTTACCGTGCACGCCGAGACGGCATACGATCACGGTGTACTGGGCCACGGCGTGCTGGGCCACGGTGCCCCGGTCAGCCCCTCCGTCCCATCCTCCGGCCAGAAGGTCAGCAACCAGGCATGAAGCTCATCACCGCGATCGTCAAGCCGTACCGTCTGGACGAGGTCAAGACCGCCCTCCAGGAGCTGGGGGTGCACGGTCTGACCGTGACCGAGGCGAGCGGGTACGGCCGGCAGCGCGGTCACACCGAGGTGTACCGGGGGGCCGAGTACCGCGTCGACCTCGTGCCGAAGGTGCGCATCGAGGTCGTGGTGGAGGACGCGGTCGCCGACGACGTGATCGATGCGATCGTCAGGGGCGCGCACACCGGGAAGATCGGGGACGGCAAGGTGTGGGCCGTCCCGGTGGAGACGGTCGTGCGGGTGCGGACCGGCGAGCGCGGCCCCGACGCGCTCTGACCGGCGGCGCCCCGGGCGGGCCGGGTCAGCCCGCGGGGACCGTGCGGCGGACCGTTCCGTCGGCGCCGGCGAGCAGCACCGGTGTGCCCGCACCGCCGAGATCGGCGACGGCGGCCAGGTCGGCGGCCGGCACGGACTCCGCGTCGCTCACCACGGCCGCCGCCTCCAGCGACGTCGCGCCGGACGCCACGGCCATCGCCACTGCGGTGCGCAGGGCGCTCAGGCTCAGCGAGGCCAGCTCCACCGACCCGGCGACGTACGTACGCCCGGTCTCGTCCCGTACGGCCGCCCCCTCGGGCACACCGTTGCGGGCCCGCGCCGAACGGGCCAGGGTGACGATCTTGCGGTCCTCGGGGTCAAGCGCGTTGCTCTCGGTCATGCCCAGAGCATACGAAGCCCGGGGGCCGGTCATCCCGCCACGGGGTACATCGCGCCCCGGCGGCCCTCCGGCGAGGCCAGCCACTCCAGCTTGGCCGCGGTGTTCGCCTCGTCCAGCGGGGTGTGCAGCACGATCATGAGATCGGGGCGGGCCGGCACCTTCATCACCGTCGACTCCACGACCAGCAGCCCGACCAGGGGATGGTCCAGCTCCTTGCGGACCTGCCCCTGGTCCTCGATGTCGCGCTCGGCCCACAGCGCCGCGAACTCGGAACTGCGCGCCGACACCTCGGCGAGCACCGCCTGGAACCCCTCGTCGTCCGGCCGCGCCGCGCACGCGGCCCTGAACTGCGCCACGACCGTACGCGCGTTCCGCTCCCAGCTGTTGCTGCGCGAGCGGTACAGCGGATCGGTGAAGAAGTCGACGAGGCAGTTCTGGGTGATGTCCGGCCGCATGCCGAGGACCAGCGTCGCCGCGTCGTTGTACATCACGCAGTTGTAGTACGGGTCCATGATGTGGGCCGGGTACGGCATCCAGGTGTCGATCAGCCGCCGCAGCCCGTCGCACATGTCCGCCCTCCCGGGCACGACCTGGGGCGCGGGCGGGTTCAGCCCGGCCAGCAGGTACAGGTGCCGGCGCTCGGCGTCGCTCAGCCGCAGCACCCGGGCGACGGCGTCGAGGACCTGCGGGGAGACGGAGATGTCCCTCCCCTGCTCCAGCCACTGGTACCAGGAGGCGCCCACACCGGCGAGCACGGCGACCTCCTCCCGGCGCAGCCCGGGCGTGCGGCGCCGGCCCCCGCCGCCCGGCAGCCCGGCGGCCTCGGGAGTGACCCGGGCCCGCCTGCTCATCAGGAACTCGCGCAGCTCGTCACGCCGATGACTCCTCGTCGCCTCCGCAGCAGGCACGTGCCGCCCCTCCCCCGTCGTGTCTGGTGGTGCCACCACCACCATAAGTTCCGACTCCCCACGATTGTTCCGGGCGCCCCAAGCTCGTGCCATGGCGATCGACACCACCACCTCCCCCCGGCCCACCGCCCCCGCAGACACACCGCCCGGCACCCCCCGGCTGTCGACGCGCGACAAGCTCGTCCTCTTCGTGCTGTGCGCGGCCCAGTTCATGGTCGCGCTGGACTTCTCCGTCCTCAACGTGGCCCTGCCCGAGCTGGGTTCGGACCTCGGCATGAGCCGCTCCGCCCTCCAGTGGGCCGTCACCGCGTTCGCGCTGCCCTCCGGCGGCTTCCTGCTCCTCTTCGGCCGCATCGGCGACCTGTACGGCCGCCGCCGGCTGTTCCTGGCCGGCCTGTCCCTGTTCGGCGCGGCCTCGCTGCTGGCGACCCTGGCCTGGGACCCGGCCTCCTTCCTGGCCGGGCGGGCCCTCCAGGGACTCGGCGCGGCGGCCATCGTCCCGGCCGGCATGTCCCTGCTGACCACGACCTTCCCGGAGGGCCCGGCCCGCGACCGCGCCCTCGGCATCTCCGGCACGCTGCTCTCGCTGGGCTTCACCGTCGGCATGGTCGCGGGCGGTGTGCTGACCGACGCGTTCGGCTGGCGCTCCACCATGGCCCTGCTCACGGTGTTCGCGCTGATCGTGCTGCCGCTGGCCCCGCGCCTGCTGCCGGAGTCGCGCACCCCGGACCGCCCGCGCCTGGACGTGCCCGGCGCGGTCACCGTCACCACCGGCCTGCTGTCGCTGATCTACGCCCTGTCCACGGCCGCCGACCACGGCTTCGGCCGCGCGGACGTCATCACCGCCCTCGCCGCCGGCCTCCTGCTGCTGACCGCGTTCACGGTCGTGGAGTCCCGTTCGGCGGCCCCCCTCGTCTCCCTGCCCATGCTGCGCCGCCGCACGGTGGCCTGGGGCAACGTGGGCGGTCTGGTCACCTTCTCGATGATGTCGACGGTCGTCTTCGTGCTGACCCTGTACTTCCAGGAGGTCCTGCGCCTGTCGGCCTTCGAGACCGGCCTCGTCTTCGGTGTCCAGGGCGTGCTGTCGGCCGTCGCCGGCGGCCTCGCCGCGAGGGTGATCGGCCGCTTCGGTGCCCGCCGCACGCTGGTCGGCTCGCTGGCGGGTCAGGGCGCGCTGATCGCGGCCCTGCTGCTGCTGAACGCCCACACCTGGTCGGTGTGGCCGGCCACCGCCGCCCTGTCCCTGGCGAGCATGTGCCACCTGGGCGCGATCGTCTCGTACGGCCTGACCGTCACCTCCGGTGTCCCGGACGAGGAACAGGGCCTGGCCACCGGCCTGGTGACCTCCACCCAGCAGGTCGGCATCACGGTCGGCATCCCGGTGCTGGGCGTCCTGGCCACCACCTCCGGCGACCTGCCGGCGGGAGTCCACACGGTCCTGGCCCTCGACGCGGCGATCGTCCTGTCCGCCGCCGTCCTGGTCGGCCTGGGCCTGCGCCGGGCTCAGCCCAGGATCTGAAACGATCTCGCTCCGCGCGGCCGTGCCCACCACACAGCCGCGCGCGCCGTTGACCAGGGGAGGTACGGCGCGACGTGCCCGCACTCGACGCCGGCGACGATCGGCACGCCCGGCGCAGCGGCCCGCCCTGCGGCGCGGTGACGATGTCCAGCCAGGACAGCAGGCCTGCGGGCGTCCGGTACGGGGTGTCCATCAGGTCGTTGCCGTGGACGGTCGCGACCCCGGTGGGCAGGGTCAGCGGGGTGATCAGCGTGGAGATGCCGGACCAGCCGGCCGGCCAGGTCGGCTCGGCCCGTCCGCGGGCGCGGGTACCGGACGGTCATGCGCCGGACCCTGACACGGAGTCACGCCGTCCCGGCACCGGTTTGTCACGGCCGGTCCAGGCGCAGCCGCTGCGACCTCGGCAGGCCGGCGACGACCAGGTCGTACGAGTCCTCGACCAGGTCCTTCACGAGGCGGTCGGGGAGTGAGGCGTCGGCCGTCACGGTGTTCCAGTGGCGTTTGTTCATGTGCCAGCCCGGCACGATCAGCCCCTCGTGCTCGCCGCGCAGCCGGATGGCGTCCTCCGGGTCGCACTTGAGGTTGACCGTCAGGGGCCGCGCGTCCAGGTTCGTCAGGGCGAACATCCTGCCCAGCACCTTGAAGACCGAGATCTCCGGGCTGAACGGGAAGTCCTCCACGGCCGCGTCGAAGGACAGGCAGAAGGCGCGCAGCTCCTGGGGGGTCATCCGGACCGGCCCTCCCCGGAGACGGCCACGGGGAGCGGCTCCACCAGGACGGTGACGATCTTGTTCCGGCGTCCGGCCGCGGCCTCCGCCGTCAGCTGGAGCCGGCGTCCGTCGGGCAGGTCGACCTCGGCGGACGCGCCCGCGATGGGCACCCGGCCGAGGGCCTTGGCGAGCAGCCCGCCGACGGTCTCCACGTCCTCGTCGTCGTACTCGTCCAGGCCGTACAGCTCGCCGAGGTCGGTGATGTCCAGGCGGGCGGTGACCCGGAAGCGGTCGTCGCCGAGGTCCTCGACCGGCGGGAGTTCCCGGTCGTACTCGTCGGTGATCTCACCGACGATCTCCTCCAGGATGTCCTCGATGGTGACGATCCCGGCGGTGCCGCCGTACTCGTCGATGACGACGGCGACGTGGTTGCGTTCCTTCTGCATCTCGCGCAGCAGGTCGCCGGCGTTCTTGGTGTCGGGCACGAAGACGGCCGGGCGCATGGCCGTGGACACCAGGTCGCCCTCCGCGTCCCGGCTGATGTGCGTCTTGCGGACCAGGTCCTTCAGGTACACGACGCCGACGATGTCGTCCTCGCTCTCCCCGGTGACCGGGATCCGGGAGAACCCGGAGCGCAGGGCGAGGGTGAGGGCCTGCCGGATGGTCTTGTACCGCTCGATCACCACGAGGTCGGTGCGCGGCACCATCACCTCGCGCACGAGGGTGTCGCCCAGCTCGAAGACCGAGTGCACCATGCGGCGCTCCTCGTCCTCGATCAGCGACTCCTTCTCGGCGAGGTCGACCAGCGCGCGCAGCTCCGCCTCGGAGGCGAAGGGGCCGCGCCGGAAGCCACGGCCGGGGGTGAGCGCGTTGCCGATGAGGATCAGCAGCGACGGGATCGGGCCCATCACCCGGGCGAGCGGCAGCAGCACGTAGGCCGCCGCGGTCGCCGTGTTCAGCGGATGCTGCCGGCCGATGGTGCGCGGGGAGACGCCCACGGCGACGTACGACACGAGCACCATCACGCCGATGGCGACGAGCAGCGCCTGCCAGGTGGCCGTGAACTCCTGGAGGCAGGCGTAGGTCACCAGGGCCGCCGCCGCCATCTCGCAGGCGACACGGACCAGCAGGGCCAGGTTGAGGTAGCGGGTGGGGTCGGCGGCGAGCTGGGCGAGCTTGGCGCTGCCCCGGCGGCCGGACTTGACGGCCTCCTCGGCGCGGAAGCTGGAGACCCGCGCGAGGCCCGCCTCGGCACAGGCGGCGAGCCAGGCGACGACGACCAGCGCGATCGCCCCGACCACGATCTGCACGGACATGGGCGGCTACGAGACGGTCGGCGCCGGGGAGGGGCCGGTCAGGCCGTGCTCGGCCCGCCACCCGTCCACGATGGCGGCCTGGAGCCCGAACATCTCGGCCTTCTCGTCGGGCTCCTCGTGGTCGTAGCCGAGCAGGTGCAGCACACCGTGGACGGTGAGCAGCTGGAGCTCCTCGTCCATGGTGTGCTTCGTCGGCGCTTCCGCCCCCTGCCGGGCGGCGACCTCCGGGCACAGCACGATGTCGCCGAGCAGCCCCTGCGGCGGCTCCTCGTCGTCCTTGGACGGCGGACGCAGTTCGTCCATCGGGAAGGACATGACATCGGTCGGGCCCGGCAGGTCCATCCACTGGATGTGCAGCTGCTCCATGGCGTCGGCGTCCACGACGATCACCGAGAGTTCGGAGAGCGGGTGGATGCGCATCCGCGCGAGCGCGTAGCGGGCGACGTCGAGGATCGCCTGCTCGTCGACCTCGGTACCGGACTCGTTGTTGACGTCGATCGACATGGTCGTGCTGGTCTACTTCCCCTGGGGAGCCTTGGCGCCGGTCCTGCCACGGCCGCCCTTGTGGGTGCCGTTCTCCGTGCCGTGCTGGTTGTCGTACTGCTCGTACGCGTCGACGATACGGCCCACCAGCTTGTGCCGGACGACATCCTGGGACGACAGCCGGGAGAAATGGACGTCGTCCACCCCTTCGAGGATCTCCTGCACCTGCCGCAGACCCGACTTCTGCCCGTTGGGCAGGTCGACCTGCGTCACGTCACCCGTGATGACGATCTTCGACTCGAAGCCGAGGCGGGTGAGGAACATCTTCATCTGTTCGGGGCTCGTGTTCTGGGCCTCGTCCAGGATGATGAAGGCGTCGTTGAGCGTGCGTCCGCGCATGTACGCGAGCGGCGCGACCTCGATCGTCCCGGCGGCCATGAGGCGCGGGATGGAGTCCGGGTCGAGCATGTCGTGCAGCGCGTCGTACAGCGGGCGCAGGTAGGGGTCGATCTTCTCGTAGAGGGTGCCCGGCAGGAACCCGAGCCGCTCACCGGCCTCGACCGCCGGCCGGGTCAGGATGATCCGGTTGACCTGCTTGGACTGGAGGGCCTGGACGGCCTTGGCCATGGCCAGGTAGGTCTTGCCGGTGCCGGCGGGGCCGATGCCGAAGACGATCGTGTGCTTGTCGATGGCGTCGACGTAGCGCTTCTGGTTGAGGGTCTTGGGGCGGATCGTGCGACCGCGCGAGGACAGGATGTTCTGCGTCAGTACCTGCGCCGGGGTCTCCGGCCCGTCGCTCGTCCCGTTGTCGCTCGCCTTGAGCATGGCGATCGAGCGTTCCACTGCGTCCTCCGTCATCGGCTGCCCGGTGCGGAGCACCAGCATCATCTCGTCGAACACGCGCGCGATCAGGGCGACGTCGACCGGGTCGCCCGCCGCGCTGATCTCATTGCCCCGGACGTGGATGTCGGCCGCCGGGAAGGCCCTCTCGATCACCCGCAGGAGGGCGTCGCCAGAGCCCAGCACGGTCACCATGGGGTGCTGGGCGGGGACGGTGAACTGCGCTCTCGCCTGCTCCTGCGCGGGGGTGTGAGCTGTGGGTGTCTCTGTCATGGGCCGGCGCTGAAGGCCTGCGCTTCCTCCTCGTCACGGCCGCGTCGCTGTGGGCGGCCTCGCGCTACCAAGAGTACGACGCGGGACCGACAACGCCGAAGGTCTTTTCGCGCAACGCCTCACCCGGGTCCGGGGTCCGCCGGTCCCCGGCGGGTCAGCCGGAGCGCCGGAACCCGATGGTCGGCACCGCCCGGCGCAGCGGCCACAGCCGGTCCAGTTCCGTCGGGACGAGCCTGTCGAGGAACGCGTACCGCCGCAGCGCCCTGGGCTCCTGCCCCGGGAGGGACTGCACCCGGCGCCACCACGCCCCGATCTCCGACCAGCCCGGCGCCGACAGCGATCCGCCGAACTCCTGCACCGACAGCGCCGCGGTGAGTCCCGCGAAGGCCAGCCGGTCGGCCAGCGGCCAGCCCGCCAGCGACCCCGTCACGAACCCGGCGACGAACACGTCGCCCGCCCCCGTCGGATCGAGCGCCTCCACCGCGATCGCCGGCACCTCCGCCGTCTCGCCCGTGCGCCGGTCCACCGCGTACGCCCCCTGCGCCCCCAGCGTCACCACGGCCACCGGCACGCGCTCGGTCAGGGCGCGCGCGGCGGCCCGCGGGCAGTCCGTTCCCGTGTACCGCATGGCCTCCTCCGCGTTGGGCAGGAACGCCTCGCAGTGCTCCAGGTCGGCCAGTCCGGCCAGGTCCCAGGCGCCCGTCTCGTCCCAGCCCACGTCGGCGAAGATCCGGGTGCCCGTCCGCGCGGCCTGCGCGAGCCACGGGGCCCGGGCACCGGGCGTCAGGGAGGCGACGGCCGCCCGCGCGGGGGGCGGGCAGTGGGGCGCCGGCTCCCCGGGCGGCGGCTCGTGCCCGTGGGAGACCATGGTCCGCTCCCCCTCGTACGCCATGGAGACGGTCACCGGGGAGTGCCAGCCGGGCACGGTCCGCGAGGCCGAGAGGTCGATGCCCTCGCCCTGGGCGAGGGCGTCCCAGCAGTATTCGCCGTAGTGGTCGTCGCCGAAGGCCGCGGCGAGGGAGGTGCGCAGGCCGAGCCGGGCCAGGGCGGTGGCCATGTTGGCGACCCCGCCGGGGCTGGATCCCATGCCCCGGGCCCAGGACTCGGTGCCGCGCACGGGCGCCGAGTCGAGGCCGGTGAAGACGATGTCGAGGAAGACCGTGCCGGTGAGATACACGTCCCAGGGCGGGTCCCCCGGAGCGCGCAGCGCGGCGAGCGGGTCGACCTGGCTCTGGCCGCGCGCTGCCTGCGTGAGGTGTTCCGGTTCCTCTCCGGTGGCCGTGTGCAACGGGGTCACGGTGCGCTCCCTGACGGTGGTGCGGTTCTGGCCAGTGTGCACCAGGCCACGCCCCGGGACGCCGTACGCCCGCGGTCACCAGCGGGGCATCGCCGGGGTCCGCCAGTCCGGCTCGGCCACCCGCATCGCCGCCGCGTCGTCGCGGTCCCGGTACCCGCCGTCGTCCGCGGCCCACCGCCGGTGGAGCCGGGCCAGTTCGTCGCGGTCCAGCTCCACGCCGAGGCCGGGGGCGTCGCTCACCGCGATCCGGCCGCCCTCGAAGGCGAGCCGCCCGGTGAGGACGTCCTCGGGCTGCCAGGGGTAGTGGGAGTCGCACGCGTGGCGCAGGCCGGGGACCGTGGACGCCACCTGCGTCATCGCGGCGAGGCTGATGCCCAGGTGGGTGTTGGAGTGCATGGACACCCCGACCCCGAAGGCGGCGCAGATCGCGGCGAGGTGCTGGGTGTTGCGCAGCCCGCCCCAGTAGTGGTGGTCGGAGAGGACGACCTGCACGGCGTGCCGTTCGAACGCCTCCCTGATCTCACCGAAGGTCGTCACGCACATGTTGGTCGCGAGGGGGACGTCCGTGCCCGCGGCCACGGCGGCCATCCCGGGGGTGCCCAGCGTCGGGTCCTCCAGGTACTCCAGGACGTCGCCCAGTTCCTCCGCCACCTTCAGGGAGGTCGCCACCGACCAGGCGCCGTTGGGGTCCAGGCGCAGCGGGTGCCCGGGAAAGGCTTCGGCGAGGGCGCGTACGGCGGCGGTCTCCTCCTCGGGCGCCAGGACACCGCCCTTGAGCTTGAAGGAGCCGAAGCCGTGCAGCTCCCGTAGCCGGCGTGCCTGGGCCACCACCCCGGCCGGGTCGAGGGCGGGGCCCCACTCGTCGGGCTCGGCCGGTACGCCCGCCGGGTGGGCGGCCCACTTGTAGAAGAGGTAGGCGCTGTACTCGACGGCGTCCCGGACCTTGCCGCCGAGCAGCGCGTGCACGGGCAGTCCGAGCGCCCTGCCCTGGGCGTCGAGGCAGGCGACCTCGAAGGCGGAGAGCACGGACAGCCGCAGCTTGTCGGCGCTCTGCACCCCGCGCAGCCCGCCGGCGTCCGCCTGGCCCTCCACGCGGGAGGCGTCGACGGCGAGGTCGATCCCGAACAGGCCGTTCACGTCCATGACCGAGTGTCCGGTGAGCCGTTCGGCCAGCGGCCGTGCCAGCTCCAGGTACTTGGTGTCGCCGTAGGTCTCGCCGAGCCCGGTGATCCCGTCGGCGGTCACGACCTCCACGATCAGCCGGGGGGTGTACGGCTGGTGCACGCCCTGGGTGTTGAGCAGCGGCGGGTCGGCGACCAGGATCGGCGTCAGCCGCACCTCGGTGATGGTCAGGTCACGGGTCACAGGGAGGCTCCCACGAGGTCTAGTCCGGTGGTGAGGAGGGCCTTCAGGGCGGCGAGGTCGGCGGGCGCGGGGTCGGTGAGCGGGGCGCGTACGGGGCCGACGCGCCGTCCGCGCAGCCGGGCCGCCGCCTTCACCAGGGACACGGCGTACCCGGGTGCGCGGTCGCGGAGTTCGACGAAGGGGACGTAGAAGCCGCGCAGCAGCGCGTCGACGGCGGCGTGGTCCCCCTCGCCCAGGGCGGTGCGGAAGGCGCCCGCGATCTCGGGGGCGAAGGCGTGGACGGCGGAGGAGTAGGCGGGGACGCCGACGGCCGCGTAGGCGCGGGCCTGGATCTCGGCGGTGGCCGCGCCGTTGAAGAAGAGGAAGCCCTCGGGGGCGGCGAGGGTGAGGCGCTGGAGGCGGTCGAGGTCGCTGTGGCCGTCCTTGAGCCCGATGACGCCGGGGACGCGCGCGATGCGCCGCAACGCGTCCACGCCGTAGGCGACCTGGCCGCGCTGGTAGGCGATCAGGGGCAGCCGGGTGCGGGCGGCGAGCTGCTCCAGCTGGGCGGCGAGGCCGTCCTGCGGGGCGTCGACCAGGTAGTGCGGCAGCACGAGCAGGGCGTCGGCGCCGGCCTCCTCGGCGATCCGCGCGAACCGGGCGGCTTGCGCCCAGCCGTATCCGGTGCCGGCGACGACGGGCACCGCGTTCCCCGCCCGGGCGCCCGCGCCGCGGGCCGCCTCCTCGACGGCGACGGTGACGACCGTGCGGTACTCGTCCTCGTCCAGGGAGAAGAACTCGCCGGTGCCGCAGGCCGGGAAGAGCGCGCCGGGCCCGGCGGCGAGCTGGCCGGCGGCATGGGCGCGGAAGCCGTCGGGGTCGAGGGTGCCGTCGTCGTGGAAGGCGGTGAGCGGGAAGGACAGCACGCCCCGCGCCATCCCCTCCCGCAGCCGCCGCGCCACGTCCTGCGGAGCCGGGTCGCCGCCCACCGGACCATCCCCTCTTGTGAATAGAGGTCACATATAAGAACGGAGGTTAGACGGTCGCCCCCCGGTCCGCCATCCCCGGACATCATCGTGACCCGGATCACCCCCGGCGGGGAGGCCCCCGCCGGGAGCGGCGCGGGACCTACGACGCCGCGTCGCCGAACTCGTAGGCGTCGACCTCGGCGAGACAGCGGGCCCTGCGGTCCTCGTCGTCCTCCAGGAAGGAGGCGAGGAAGGAGTTGCGGGCCAGCTCGCGCAGCCGCTCCCGGGACAGTCCCAGGACCGTGCCCACCGCCGCGAAGTTGTCGCCGGCGTACCCGCCGAAGTACGCGGGGTCGTCGGAGTTGACCGTGCACAGCAGCCCGGCGTCGAGCATGGCCGGCAGCGGATGGTCCGCCAGGGTGTCCACGGCGCGCAGCCGGACGTTGGACAGCGGGCACAGGGTGAGCGGGACCCGGTCCCGGACCAGCCGCTCGACCAGCGCCGGGTCCTCCATGCAGCGCAGGCCGTGGTCGACGCGCTCCACACCGAGCACGTCCAGGGACTCGGTGATGTACTCCGGCGGCCCCTCCTCCCCGGCGTGCGCGACACGGCGCAGCCCGAGCGCGGCGGCGGCCTCGTACACCTCGCGGAACTTCACCGGCGGATGCCCGACCTCGGCGGAGTCCAGGCCGACCCCGGTGATCCGGTCCAGGTAGGGCCCCGCGGCCTCCAGGGTGGCCAGGGCCGACTCGGCGGACTCGTCCCGCAGGAAGCACATGATCAGCCGGGTGGAGACACCGTGCCGCTCCTCGCTGCGGCCGAGCGCCCGCCACAGCCCCTCCACGACCGTGCCCATGGCCACGCCCCGGGCCAGGTGGGCCTGCGGGTCGAAGAAGATCTCGGCGTGCCGCACGCCCTGCGCGGCGGCGCGGGCGAGGTAGGCCTCGGCCAGGTCGGCGAAGTCCTGCTCGGTGCGCAGGACGGCCATCAGCTCGTAGTACAGGTTCAGGAAGGACTGGAGGTCCTCGAACCGGTAGGCCTCACGGAGCGCGTCCGTGTCGGCGTACGGCAGCTCGACGCCGTTGCGCGCGGCCAGCGCGAAAGCCAGCTCGGGCTCCAGGGTGCCTTCGATATGGAGGTGCAGTTCTGCTTTCGGGATGGGCATCAAAGCATCGTACGGGTGCTTTACCGCCGTTTCGGAACCGGTACGCGGAGCAGGTCGTGGGCCACGGTCAGCTCGCCCCCGAAGCCCGCGGCCCGCGCCTGCCGCTCGAACTCCTCCGGGTCGGTGTAGCGCTGGCTGAAGTGGGTCAGGACCAGGTGCCGTACGCCGGCGTCGCGCGCCACCCGGGCGGCCTGACCGGCGGTGAGATGCCCGTGCTCGACCGCCAGTCCCTCGTCCTCGTCGAGGAACGTGGACTCGATGACGAGCAGGTCGCAGCCCTCCGCGAGCGCGTGGACCCCCTCGCAGAGACGGGTGTCCATGACGAACGCGAACCGCTGCCCGCGCCGCACCTCGCTCACGTCCTCCAGCGACACGTCCCCGACCCGGCCCGCGCGCTGGAGCACGCCGACGTCCGCGCCCCTGACCCCGAGCGCGGCGAGCCGGTCGGGCAGCATGCGGCGGCCGTCGGGTTCGACGAGCCGGTAGCCGTAGGACTCGACGGGGTGGGAGAGCCTGCGGGCCTCCACGGTGTACGCCGGGGTCACGGCGAGGACGCCGTCGGTGTCGACCGGGGCCTCGGTGAGGCTGACCGTCTCCCGGTAGGCGGTCGCGTGGCGCAGCCGGTCGAAGTACACCTGGCCGGAGCGCGGGTAGTGCGCGGTGACCTCGTGCGGCACCCGGTCGAGGTTGATCCGCTGGATGACTCCCGCCAGGCCCAGCGAGTGGTCGCCGTGGAAGTGGGTGACGCAGATCCGGTTCAGGTCGTGGGCGGCGACCCCGGCGCGCAGCATCTGCCGCTGAGTGCCCTCGCCGGGGTCGAACAGGATGCCCTCGCCGTCCCACCGCAGCAGGTAGCCGTTGTGGTTGCGGTGCCGGGTGGGGACCTGGCTGGCGGTGCCGAGGACCACCAGTTCACGGACGGACACGGTGCCGGCTCCGCCCTATCCGGGGGGCCACTGGAGACCGCGGCCGCCCAGGACGTGGGCGTGGGCGTGCCAGACGGTCTGGCCGGCGCCGGAACCGGTGTTGAAGACGGTGCGGTGGCTGTCCAGTCCCTCCCCCTCGGCCACGGCCCGGGTCTCGGCGAGGACGTCGGCCGCGATCTGCGGGGCGCCGGCGGCCAGGGCGGCGGCGTTCTCGTAGTGGGCCTTGGGGATCACCAGGACGTGGGTGGGCGCCTGGGGGTTTATGTCGCGGAACGCCAGGGTCGTCTCGGTCTCACGGACGATCGTCGCCGGGATGTCTCCCGCCACGATCTTGCAGAACAGGCAGTCGTCCTGCGGTTCGCCGGCCATGCGTGTGCCTCCTGTGATCAATACCGTGGGCATCGTAGTGGTTCGGGTGCGGGCGGCCGCGCCGTCCGTGGCCGGCCGCGCGGTTCCTCGCGCCCCTCAGACCGGCAGGTCCGGCGGGGTCTTCGCCGGTGCCGACTCCAGGGCCGCGAGCGCGAGTGCGACGGCCGCGTCGAGCTGGGCGTCCCGGCCCTCCACCCAGTCCTGGGGGCGCTGGACCACCTCCACGTCGGGGTCCACGCCGTGGTTCTCCACGTCCCAGCCGGAACCCTCCAGCCACATCGCGTACTTCGGCTGGGTGACCAGGGTGCCGTCGACCAGGTGGTAGCGGCTGTCGATGCCGATGACACCGCCCCAGGTGCGGGTGCCGACGACCGGGCCGATACCGAGGGCCTTGACGGCCGCGTTGACGATGTCGCCGTCGGAGCCGGAGAACTCGTTGGCGACGGCGACGACCGGGCCGCGGGGCGCGTCCAGGGGATAGCTGGTGGGGCGCATGCCGCGCGCGAGGTCCCAGCCGATGACCCGGCGGGCCAGCTTCTCCACGACGAGCTGGGAGGTGTGGCCGCCGCGGTTCTCGCGGACGTCGACCACGAGGCCCTCGCGGGTGACCTCGGCCCGCAGGTCGCGGTGGATCTGCGCCCAGCCCGGGGCCTGCATGTCGGGCACGTGGAGATAGCCGAGACGGCCGCCGGAGACCGCGTGGACGTGGGCCCGGCGGTCGGCGACCCAGGCGTGGTAGCGCAGGGGTTCCTCGTCGGCGACGGGGACCACGACCGGGTGGCGGGGTTCGCCGCCGGCGGCCGGGGAGACGGTCAGCTCGATCGGGTGGCCGGCCGTGCCCACCAGCAGGGGGCCGGGGCCCCGTACCGGGTCGACGGGATGACCGGCCACGGCGATGATCGCGTCCCCGGGGCGGACGGCGACACCGGGTGCGGCGAGCGGGGAGCGGGCGTCCGGGTCGGAGGTCTCGGCGGGCAGGATGCGGTCGATGCGCCAGCTGCCGTCCTCGTGGCGGGAGATGTCGGCGCCGAGCAGTCCGTGCCGGGCGCCGCCGCCGGAGCCGCCGGCCGCGATGACGTAGGCGTGCGAGGTGCCGAGTTCGCCGTGCACCTCCCACAGCAGGTCGACCAGGTCGCTGTGGGTCGCGAGACGGGCGAGCAGCGGGCGGTAGCGGCCGAGGACGCCGTCCCAGTCGACGCCGCCGAGGTCGGGACGCCAGAAGTGGTCCCGCATGAGGCGGCCGGTCTCGTCGTACATCTGCCGCCACTCGGCGGCCGGGTCGACGCTCTGCCGGACGCGGGCGAGGTCGACGGTGACGCTGGTGTCGCCGTCGTCGTCGGTGCCGGCGCGGCGGTCGGCGGGGACGACCCGCAGGCGGCCCTCGCTCCACAGCAGCACGCGCCGGCCGTCACCGCTGACCTCGAAGTGGTCGGCCGGGGAGGCGAGATGCTCCAGGCGGCGCTGGGCGAGGTCGTAGCGCTCCAGCTCGGTGTGCGGGTCGGGATCCTCCGGGTGGGCGCGGGCGGCGCCGAGGACGCCCTGCACCGGGTGGCGCAGCCAGAGGACACCGTCCTTGGCGGCGCGCAGCGTGGAGTAGCGGCCGGCCTCGACCGGGAAGGGCACGATCCGGTCGGCGAGCCCCTCGAGGTCGATGCGGGTGGCGGGGGTGCCCTCGCCGTCGGGGGTCTCGTCCTTGTCCGGCGTCTCGAAGGAACGGCCGTGGCGCTGCGGGCCGAACGGCGAGGGCGTCGTGGCGGCCAGGGTGATCAGGTGCGGGCGGGCGCCGACCACGAACGCGAGATCGAAGACGTGTTCGTCGTAGACCGGGTCGAACGCGCGGTTGGAGAGGAACGCGAGGTGCCGGCCGTCGAGGGTGAAGGCGGGCGCGTAGTCCTGGAAGCGCAGCGGGGTCGCCTCGGTGACCGACAGGTCGGTGGTGTGGGCGAGGCGCAGCTGGGACAGGGGGCGGGGGCCGGGATGGGCCCAGGCGAGCCAGGCGGAGTCCGGGGAGAAGGCGAGGCCGGAGACCTCGCCGTCGTCGCTGCGGTCCACCTCGCGGACCTCGCCGGTCTCCCGTTCGACGAGCAGCAGCCGGCCGTCGTGCGCGGCGACGGCGGCCCGGCTGCCGTCGGGCGCCATGGCCAGCTCCAGGACCCGGCCGAGCTGCCCGGCGGCGAGCCGGCGGGGCGGGGCGCCGGGCACGGTGCCGGTCGCGGGGGCGAACTCCAGGGCGTCGTCGCCCTCGGCGTCCGTCACCCACACCACCCACTCCTCGCCCGCGGCGCGGAAGGCGCGCGGCATCCGGGCGCGCACGCCGGGGGTGGCGGCGAGGGCGCGGGCGGGGCCGGAGCGGTGGGTGACCCAGTGGACGCCGCCGCGCACGCACACGGCGCTGCCGCGCGCGGTGTGGTCGGGGGACGCCTCGCCGAACCAGCGGGCGGCGTTGACCGGGCGTGGCCGCAGATCCGTCCGGGACCCGCCCGGCGTCACGTCCAGCCGGCGCGGTTCGGCGCCCTCCAGATCGTCCAGGAGCCAGAGTTCACCGGCCGAGCTGTAGACGACCCGGTCGCCGTCACCGGCCGCGTGCCGGGCGTAGAAGCCCCCGAGCGGGGTGTGCCGGCGCAGGTCGGAGCCGTCGGCGAGGGAGGAGTAGACGGCTCCGGTGCCCTCGTGGTCGGAGAGGAAGGCGATCCGGTCGCCGGCCCACACCGGGCACTCGATGTTCCCGGCGATGTCCTCGTGCAGCCGCACGAACCGGCCGTCGCCGTCGCGGTCGATCCACAGCTTTCCCGCCGTACCGCCCCGGTAGCGCTTCCAGTAGGCGGCCTCGCGGCCCATCGGCGCGGACAGCAGCACGGTGGCGGGCCCCTGCGCCAGGTCCCCGACCGGCCCGTACGGCAGGGTCTCGGCCGGTCCGCCGTCGAGCGGGACGGCGTGCGCCCAGGTGTGGCGGGAACTGTGCCGGCCGTGCGCGCCGAGCGCGAGCACCCGCCCGTCCGCCGTCCAGCCGCGCACCTCGGTACGGCGGTTGCCCCAGTACGTCAGCCGCTCGGCGGGGCCGCCGTCGACCGGGGCGACATGCACCTCGGGGGCTCCGTCCCGGGTGGACGTCCAGGCGAGGTGTCTGCCGTCCGGGGATATCCGGGGCAGCGTCACCGGCTGGTTGTCGGCGCTGATCCGCCAGGCCCGGCCGCCGTCGAGCGGCGCGAGCCAGACGTCGTCCTCGGCGACGAAGGTCACCAAGTCGCCGTGCAGATGGGGGAATCGGAGATAGGCGGCGGTTTCCGTCGTTCCCGTGGAGGCACCCTGAGTCACCCCGTCACTCTACGCAGCGACCGGTGTGCCCCGCTGCCGGTTCCGATCACTTGCCCGGCGCGGACCCGCAGGCGGCCTCGGTCCGGCACCACACGGTGCGGGTGACGGTGACGGTCACGGTGGGCTCCGGCCGTCCCACCGTGGGCGGGCGGTAGGTGGGTCCGGGTCCGGCGGCGCAGTCGCCGAGCCCGTCCACGTGGAAGACCTGTCTGCCGCCGGCCTCGGCGGTCAGGTCCCCGCGCACGCAGGCGCCGTCGACGGCCTTGGTCACCAGCCCGGTGACGACGATCTTCCGCCCGTCGCCCGTCCGGCCCCGGCAGTCGACGGAGACGACGGTGGTCGCGCCCGGCGCGGGTGAGGCGCCGTGCGTACGGCCGCCGCCGTCAGCGCCGGTGCAGGTGAGCCAGGCGACGTCGACGTGCCGGTGTTCCAGCGCGGTGGTGGCCGTCAGGTCGGTGGTGTAGGCGACGGTCATGGAGCCGAGCCCGTCCGGCCGGCACGCCACCGCGGCACCCGTCGCCAGCACGACGAGCCCCGCCACGGCCATCGCCCGTGATCCGTTCCGCATCCGTCCGCATGCCCCCATACAGGGCAGCGTGCCACCGGCCCGGGCGGCGCGGTAGACCGCATACGGCCACTCACCCGTCCGGAGCAGGGTCCGCGGCACGTCCGGCAGTTGGACGCGGGCGCGCTGTCCGAGCGGGACGTGCGGCACGCGCACGCGGCGGGCGCACCGTCCCCGGCCGTCGCCGTCAGCCGCGCAGCAGCAGCCACTCCTGGAGTTCGACGAGGTTGCCCTCCGGGTCCTTCAGGTACGCCACCCGCATGCGGTCGGTCAGCGGGGCCGGGCCGTGCAGCAGGGTCGCGCCGCGGGCGGTGATCCGCGCGCAGCACGCGTCGAGATCGTCCACGCGCAGCACGACCAGGGAGCGGTGGCCGGTGGCGGTGCCGCCCAGCTCGGCCAGGACCTCGGCCATCATGGCGCGGTCCTGTAGCGCGATCCCGGCGGAGCCGGCGTGCGGGCTGAACTTCTCGTACGGGCCCCGCTCCGCGCCGGACTGCGGCGTGAGGCCCAGCACGTCGGCGTAGAAGCGGTAGCAGGCGGCGAAGTCGGTGACGAGCAGCCGGACCTGGGCGAGTTCCACGGTGTCCCCCGGGTGGTCAGGACCAGCGGCCGGTGCGGCCCAGCAGCAGGGCCGCGGCGGCGGTGCCGGCGGTGGACGTGCGCAGCACGGTGGGACCGAGGACGTACGGCCGCGCGCCCGCCTGCGCGAACAGGGCCAGCTCCTCGGGGGAGACACCGCCCTCGGGGCCGACGACCAGCACGATCTCGCCGTCGGCGGGGAGCTCGGCGGTGGCGAGGCGTTCTTCGCCGCTCTCGTGGAGTACGGCGGCGAGGTCGGCGCGGGCGAGCAGCTCGGCCACCTGCCTCGTCGTCGCCGTGTCCCCGACCTCGGGGAAGCGGACCCGGCGGGACTGCTTGCCGGCCTCCCGGGCGGTGGCCCGCCACTTGCCGAGGGCCTTCAGACCGCGCTCGCCCTTCCACTGGGTGATGCAACGGGACGCCTGCCAGGGCACGATGGCGTCGACCCCGACCTCGGTCATCGTCTCCACGGCCAGTTCACCGCGGTCACCCTTGGGCAGGGCCTGTACGACGGTGATCCGCGGGGCGGCCGGGGGCTCCTCGCGCACGGACTCCAGGTCCGTGACCACCAGGCGGTCCTTGCCCTCGGCGGCCTTGACCACGCCCTCGGCCCAGCGTCCGCGCCCGTCGGTGAGGACCACGTCCTCCCCCGGCCGCAGCCGCTTCACGGACACGGCGTGCCGTCCCTCGGGGCCGTCGAGCACGAACTCCGGGCCGGTCAGGTGGAGTTGATCCACGATGAAGACGGGGGCGGTCATCGCGCGTCACCTCCGGGCCGCGGCAGGCCCGACAACGCCGACCTGGCCTCGGCGAGTTCGGCCGCCAGCACCTCCACCAGCTCCCCGGCCGGCAGCGCCCGGGCCAGCCGGTGTCCCTGGCCCGCCCACAGCGCCATGCCCTGCGCGTCCCCGGCCTTGGCGGCGGCCTTGCGCAGCGGTGCCGTCATGTGGTGGACGTCCGGGTAGGCGGCGGGCGCGTACGGGCCGTGCTCGCGCAGGAAGCGGTTGACCAGGCCGCGGGCCGGGCGGCCGGAGAAGGCGCGCGTCAGCTCGGTGCGGGCGAACAGGGGGTTGGTCAGCGCCTGCTTGTGCAGGGCGTGCGCGCCGGACTCGGGGGTGGCGAGGAACGCGGTGCCCAGCTGGGCCGCGCTCGCGCCGGCCGCGAGGACGGCGGCGATCTGGCTGCCGCGCATGATGCCGCCGGCGGCCACGACCGGGACGCGGACCGTCTCGCGGATCTGCGCGACCAGCGACAGCAGCCCGATGCCGGAGCCGTCGTTCTCCGGGAGGTCCCGGTGCGTGCCCTGGTGACCGCCGGCCTCCACGCCCTGGGCGATCACCGCGTCCGCGCCGGCCCGTTCGACCGCGCGGGCCTCCTCCGCGGTGGTGGCGGTGACCAGGGTGAACGTGCCCGCCCGGCGGAACCGGTCGAGCACCTCGCGGCTCGGCACGCCGAAGTGGAAGGAGACCACCGGCACCGGGTTGTCGAGCAGCACGGCGAGCTTGGCCTCGTAGCCGTCGTCCCGGCCGCTGTCCGGGTCCCCCAGCTCGGTCTCGTACCAGGCGGCCTCACCGGCCAGCTGGTGGGCGTACACCTCGACGGCGCCGGACGAGGGGGCGGCGCCGGTCGGCGCGCTGACGCCGGTGGCCGCGCCGGGGTACTCCGGCTGCGGCATGAACACGTTCACGCCGAACGGCCGGCCCGTCAGTCCCCGCAGCTGCTTGATCTCCTGGTACATGCCGTCGGCGGTCTTGTACCCGGCGGCCAGGAACCCGAGTCCGCCGGCCTCGGAGACGGCGGCGACGAGCTGCGGGACGGAAACCCCGCCCGCCATGGGGGCCTGCACGATCGGGTGGGGAAAGAGATCGGTCAGCGCGGAGGACATGACCGCATGGTGTCACGTCCCCCGTACAAGACCGAATCCGGGCTTCCGCGGCATACCCCGGTGGCATAAGGGGTTTCCGGGGGCCCGCCCCCGGAAACCCCGGCCATTCGGCGACCGACTCCGACCGCCCCGGACCACCCGCCTCAGCGGCCCTCGAACGCGTCCTTCAACCGGGAGAACAAGCCTTGCTGCCCCGGCTGACTGTGCCTGCCCGGGGGACGCCCCCCCGGATCCCCAGCCACCCTCCGGCCGCCCCCGGACACTCGCATCAGCGGCCGTTGAACGCGTCCTTCAACCGCGAGAACAGACCCTGCTGCCCGGGCTGGAACTGGCCCTGGGGGCGTTCCTCGCCGCGCAGTTTGGCCAGTTCGCGCAGGACGCGTTCCTGCTCGGGGTCGAGCTTGGTCGGGGTCATGACCTCGACGTGGACGATCAGGTCACCCCGGCCGCCGCCGCGCAGATGGGTCACGCCCCGGTCGTGCAGCGGGATCGACTGGCCGGACTGGGTGCCGGGCCGGATGTCGACCTCCTCCATGCCGTCCAGGGTCTCCAGCGGCACCTTCGTGCCGAGCGCCGCCGCCGTCATCGGGACGGTGACCGTGCAGTGCAGGTCGTCACCGCGCCGCTGGAACATCGGGTGCGGCAGCTCGTGGATCTCGACGTACAGGTCACCGGCCGGGCCACCGCCGGGACCCACCTCGCCCTCACCGGCGAGCTGGATCCTGGTGCCGTTGTCGACGCCGGCCGGGATCTTCACGGTGAGCGTGCGGCGCGAGCGGACGCGGCCGTCGCCGGCGCACTCCGGGCACGGGGTCGGCACCACCGTGCCGAAGCCCTGGCACTGGGGGCAGGGCCGGGAGGTCATGACCTGGCCCAGGAAGGACCGGGTGACCTGCGACACCTCGCCACGGCCGCGGCACATGTCACACGTCTGCGCGGACGTGCCCGGCGCCGCGCCCTCACCGTTGCAGGTGTTGCAGACGACGGCGGTGTCGACCTGGATGTCCTTGGTCGTCCCGAAGGCCGCCTCGTCCAGCTCGATCTCGATCCGGATCATCGCGTCCTGGCCGCGCCGGGTGCGCGAGCGCGGCCCGCGCTGCGACGCCGTACCGAAGAACGCGTCCATGATGTCGGAGAAGTTGCCGAAGCCGCCGGCGCCGAAACCGCCCGCGCCGGCCCCGCCCGACTGGGAGAGCGGGTCGCCGCCGAGGTCGTAGACCTGCTTCTTCTGCGGGTCCGACAGCACCTCGTAGGCGGCGTTGATCTCCTTGAACCGCTCCTGGGTCTTCGGATCGGGGTTGACGTCCGGGTGCAGCTCGCGAGCGAGCCGGCGGAACGCCTTCTTGATCTCATCCTGCGACGCGTCGCGGCGCACGCCGAGAACGGCGTAATAGTCCGTGGCCACTTACGACTCCGCCAGGATCTGTCCGACGTACCGTGCCACTGCGCGTACCGCTCCCATCGTTCCCGGGTAGTCCATGCGGGTCGGTCCGACCACGCCGAGCTTGGCGACTGCCTCGCCGCCCGAACCGTAGCCCACCGACACGACGGAGGTGGAGTTGAGTCCTTCATGGGCGTTCTCGTGGCCGATGCGCACGGTCACGCCCGGGTCCTTCGCCTCGCCCAGGAGCTTGAGGAGCACGACCTGCTCCTCCAGGGCCTCCAGGACGGGCCGGATCGTGAGGGGGAAGTCGTGCCCGAAGCGGGTGAGATTGGCGGTACCGCCGATCATCAGCCGCTCCTCGTTCTCCTCGACGAGTGTCTCCAGAAGAGTGGAGAGCACCGTGGAGACCGTACCGCGGTCCTCGTGGTCGAACGCCTCCGCCAGGTCCTCGACCAGTTTCGGCACGTCCGCGAACCGGCGGCCCGCTACCCGGCTGTTCAGCCGCGCCCGCAGATCCGCCAGCGAGGCCTCGCCGAACGGCGCCGGGCAGTCGACCATCCGCTGCTCGACCCGGCCGGTGTCCGTGATCAGCACCAGCATCACCCGCGCGGGAGCCAGCGAGAGCAGCTCCACGTGCCGGACGGTGGACCGGGTCAGCGACGGGTACTGCACGACGGCGACCTGCCGGGTCAGCTGCGCAAGCAGCCGGACCGTGCGCGCCACGACGTCGTCGAGGTCGACGGCGCCCTCCAGGAAGTTCTGGATGGCCCGCCGCTCGGGCCCGGTCATCGGCTTGACACCGGCGAGCTTGTCCACGAACAGCCGGTAGCCCTTGTCGGTGGGGATGCGCCCCGCACTGGTGTGCGGCTGGGCGATGTACCCCTCGTCCTCCAGGGCCGCCATGTCGTTGCGGACGGTCGCCGGGGAGACGCCGAGGGCGTGCCGCTCGGTGAGCGCCTTGGAGCCCACCGGCTCCTCGGTGCCGACATAGTCCTGGACGATCGCGCGCAGCACCTGAAGCCTGCGTTCACTCAGCATCCGCGCGCACCTCCAGCACGTCGTCCCTCGTCCGTTCGTCCGTCCGGGCCGGCCGCCTGGCACTCCGCCCGTGCGAGTGCCAGCCTTCCCCGGCCCAGTGTACGGCCGTCGGGTACGCACCGGGCAAGGCCGGCCCCGCCGTACCGGCCCGTAGCGCTAGCGTCGCCGGTATGACGGTGACTTGGGAAGACCTGGGCTGGGAACGGTTGGCCGCCGGGGTGGGGCGGTGCCGGCTGCCCGGCTGGGACTGCACCGCGGGCCTGGTCCTGGGCGCGGGCACGGCGCTGGTGGTGGACGCGGGATCGAGCCCGGCGGAGGGGGCCCGGCTGCGGTCCCGGGCCGAGGCGCTGGCCGGCGGCCGTGTGACCCATCTCGCTCTCACCCATCCCCACTTCGACCACGTCTTCGGCGCCTCCGCGTTCGCCGGCGCCGAGACGTACGCCGCCGTGGGCACGGACGCGGTCCTGGCCCACCGGCGCGAGGAGCTGCGCCTGGACGCGCTCAGGAACGGTCTGCCGCCCGCCGACACCGACGAGGCGGTGGACGCGCTGGTCCCGCCCGGCCACCCGGTCTCCGGCGAGTGGACGCTCGACCTGGGCGGCGGCCGGCAGGCGCTGCTGGCGAACGTGGGCCCCGGCCACACCTCGCACGACCTCGCCGTGCTCGTCCCCGGCGATCCGGAGGTGGTGTTCTGCGGCGACCTGGTGGAGGAGTCCGGCGAACCGCAGGCGGGGCCGGACGCGGTCCCCTCGCGCTGGCCGGACGCGCTGGACCGGCTGCTGGCGCTCGGCGGCGAGGACGCGCGGTACGTACCGGGGCACGGAGCGGTGGTGGACGCCGCCTTCGTCCGGCGTCAACGGGACGCGCTGGCCGCCCGTTTCGGCGTGAGCTGAGCCGCTCGGCCGGCCGGTTCCCGGCGTGTCGTGCGCGCCGCCGTACGGCTTCTCCTATCGTCATCCGAATGCGCCAGTACTCCGCCGATCTGACCCCGTCGTGGAAGAAGCCGAAGCCCGTGCCGGAGGTGGCGGCCGAGCCGGGCCTGGTGGTCGAGGAGCCCGGCAGCGGGTTCTGCGGGGCGGTGATCCGCTGCGAGGCCGGCACGGTGACCCTGGAGGACCGCTTCGGCAAGCACCGGGTGTTCCCCCTCCAGCCGCGCGGCTTCCTGCTGGAGGGCCGCGCGGTGACGCTCGTACGGCCGCCGTCGGGGCCGGTACGCCCCACGCGCACGGCATCCGGCTCGGTCGCCGTCCCGGACGCACGCGCGCGCGTGGCCCGCGCCGGCCGCATCTACGTCGAGGGCCGGCACGACGCCGAACTGGTCGAGAGGGTGTGGGGCGACGACCTGCGCGTCGAGGGCGTGGTGGTGGAGTACCTGGGAGGCGTGGACGACCTGCCGGCGATCGTCGCGGAGTTCGCGCCGGGCCCGGACGCCCGGCTGGGCGTGCTCGTGGACCACCTGGTGCCCGGCACGAAGGAGTGGCGCATCGCACAGTCGGTGACCAGTGAGCACGCGCTGGTCGTCGGTCACCCGTACATCGACATCTGGGAGGCGGTGAAGCCGTCCGCCGTGGGCATCCCGGCCTGGCCGGCGGTGCCGCGCGGCCAGGACTGGAAGACGGGCGTGTGCCGGGCGCTGGGCTGGCCGGAGAACACGGGCGCGGTCTGGCAGGGGATCCTGGCACGGGTGCGGTCGTACAAGGACCTGGAACCGGAACTGCTGGGCCGGGTCGAGGAACTGATCGACTTCGTGACCGCGCCCGCGTAGTGGGGGCAGCCGAGAAGGCTGACCGCCTCCGTGACGCGCCGGCGCAGGGGGCGCCGAGGAACTGATCCACTTGGTGACCGCGTCGGCGTAGGGGGCAGCCGAGAAGGCTGACCGCCTCCGTGACGCGCCGGCGCAGGGGGCGCCGACCTTTTTCCGTGCCGGAGCGCTCAGCGGGGCGCCGGCAGCGCCGACAGCGTGGCGACGGCCAGGGTGAGCGGGCCGAACAGCGTCAGCAGGGCGGCGGCAGCGCGCAGCAGGGAGCTGGTCGCCCCCGTGACGCGGCCGCGCAGGGATGGCGAGGAGCTGATTCGGTGGCCCCACCCGCGTGCGGGGCGCCGAGGAGCTGATCGATTCAGTCACCGCGCCCGCGTGACGAGGTCGGTCGGCCAGGTCCCCCACGGGTCGGTCGACCAGATCCCGCACGGGTCGATCGGCCAAGTCCCGCACGGGTCAGTCGACCAGATCCCGCACGGGTCAGTCGACCAGATCCCGCACCACCGCGTCCGCCAGCAGCCGCCCACGCAGGGTCAGGGCGGCGCGCCCCTCCTCGTACGGCCCCGTCCGGAGCAGCCCGTCGGCCAGGGCCCGGCGGGCCGCCGCGAGCCCCTCCGCCCGGAGCAGGTCCAGCGGCACGCCCTCCCGCAGCCGCAGCTCCAGCAGGACGCGCTCGACCCTGCGGTCCTCGTCGGACAGCAGCTCCCGGCCCGCGCCCGGCGAGCGTCCCGACGCCAGCGCCGCCGCGTACGCGCCCGGGTGCTTCACGTTCCACCAGCGCACGCCGCCCACATGACTGTGCGCGCCCGGTCCGGCGCCCCACCAGTCGGCGCCCCGCCAGTACAGCTCGTTGTGCAGGCAGCGGGCCGCCGGGGCAGTGGCCCAGTTGGAGACCTCGTACCAGTCGAAGCCCGCCGCGCTCAGCATCTCCTCGGCGATCAGGTAGCGGTCGGCGTGGACGTCGTCGTCCGTCATCGGGATCTCGCCCCGGCGGACCCGGCCCGCGAGCCTGGTGCCCTCCTCGACGATGAGCGCGTAGGCGCTGACGTGGTCGGGGCCGGCGCCCAGGGCCGCCTCCAGCGAGGCCCGCCAGTCGTCGTCCGACTCCCCCGGGGTGCCGTAGATCAGGTCCAGGTTGACGTGCTCGAAGCCCGCCGCCCTGGCCTCCGCCACGCACGCCTCCGGCCGGCCGGGGGTATGGGTGCGGTCGAGGATCCGCAGCACGTGCTGCCTGGCGCTCTGCATGCCGAAGGAGATCCGGTTGAAGCCGCCCTCCCGGAGGGTGGCGAGATACTCCGGGCCGACCGACTCCGGGTTCGCCTCCGTCGTGACCTCCGCGTCCGGCGCGAGCCCGAACTCGTCGCGGACCGCCGCCAGCATCCGCACCAGGTCGTCGGCGCCCAGCAGGGTCGGCGTACCGCCGCCGACGAAGACCGTGCGGACCTCGCGCGGATCGTCGCCCAGTACCTTCCGGGCCAGCCGGATCTCGTCGGTCAGCGTCTCGGCGTAGTTGTCCCGGGAGGCGAGGACCCCGCCCGTGCCGCGCAGCTCGGTCGCGGTGTAGGTGTTGAAGTCGCAGTAGCCGCAGCGGGTCGCGCAGTACGGCACGTGGAGGTAGAAGCCGAGCGGCCGGTCACCGGCCCCGGCGAGCGCGTGCGCGGGCAGCGCGCCGTCGGCGGGGACGGGCTCGCCGTCGGGAAGTGCGGAAGGCATGTCCCCCATTGTCCCGCACGCGGCCGGACACTCCGGCTGGAACGGACGCGGGCGGCCGGGCCGCCCGCGGCGCAGAAGGGCAGGCGCTCCCCCTGGGGCGCACGTGGAGGGTCGGACGAGCCCGGGGGGCGGGGCGGACGCTCCACCGGGAACGGGCTGGAGCGGGCGAGGATGGGCGCTCCGGCCGGAGCGGGCGAGACGGGCACGCCGCCCGGGACCGCCGACGGCGATCAGGCGGGCCGGGAAGGACTTGCGGGCGGCCCCGCCCCGCCCCTGGGCGTACAAGGACCGACCTGCCGTCCGGAACAGGCGCCAGCGATCACGCGGGCCTCGGCGTACGAGGACGGGCGCTCCACCTGGAGCGAGCGAGCGCGGACCTGCCGTCCGGAGCCGGCGGCCAGACGGGGCTGGACGTACGAGGGCGGGCGCTGCGCCGGGAGCGGGCGCGCTCGTGGGCGCTCAGGCGGGAGCGGGCACGGGCGGGCGTTCCAGCCAGAGCCACCGAGCACAGGCGCTCCACCTGGGACGAGTGGGGCGGGCACACCGCCCAGGGCCGCCGACGGCGGTCACGCGGGCCGGGAGGGGCCGAGGGCGGGCGCCCCACCCTCGGGTATACGACGACCGACCCGCCGCCCGAAACGGGCGACAGCAGTCACGCGGGCCTCGGCGTACGAAGGCGGGCGCTCCGCATGGAGCGAGCGAGAGCAGGTACGCCGCCCAGAGCCGACGAGGCGGGCGCTCCACCTGGAGTGGGCGAGGGCGGACCTGCCGTCCGGAGCCGGCGGCCACACGGGGCTGGACGTACCAGGGCGGGCGCTGCGCCGGGAGCGGGCGCGCTCGTGCGCGCTCAGGCGGGAGCGGGCACGGGCGGGCGTTCCAGCCAGAGCCACCGAGCGCAGGCGCTCCGGCGGGAGCGGGCATGGGCCGGCGTTCCAGCCAGGGCCGCCGGGAGCGGGCGCTCAGGGGGGAGCGGGCATGGGCCGGCGCTTCGGCTGGGGCGGGTGGGGGCCGGCCCCCACCCGTCAGGCAGGGCGCCGTCTGGGTTCCGCGGCTCCCTGCCCCTCCCGCGGTGGCCCTACTGCTCCCGCGTTCCCGCGTACATCTCGTCGATGAGGTGCCGGTACTCCCGTTCCACCACCGGCCGCTTCAGCTTCAGGCTCGGTGTGATCTCGCCGTGCTCCACGTCGAGGTCGCGCGGCAGCAGCCGGAACTTCTTGATGGTCTGCCAGCGCTGGAGCCCGGTGTTGAGCTCCCGGACGTACCCGTCGATCATCTCCACCGTCTGCGGCGCGGCGACGATCTCCGCGTACGGCCTGCCCTCCAAGCCGTTGTCCTTCGCCCAGTCCTGGATCGCGAGTTCGTCCAGGGCGATGAGGGCGGTGCAGTAGTTCCGGTCCGCGCCGTGCACGAGGATGTTGGAGACGTACGGGCACACCGCCTTGAACTGGCCCTCGACCTCGGCCGGCGCGACGTACTTGCCGCCGGAGGTCTTGATGAGGTCCTTCTTGCGGTCGGTGATGCGCAGATAGCCGTCGGGCGAGAGTTCACCGATGTCGCCGGTGTGGAACCAGCCGTCGGACTCCAGCACCTCGGCGGTCTTCCCGGGCTGCTGGTGGTAGCCCTCCATGACACCGGGGCCGCGCAGCAGAATCTCGCCGTCGTCGGCGATGCGCACCTCGGTGCCGGGCAGCGGCTTGCCGACCGTACCGGTGCGGTAGGCCTCGCCGGGGTTGACGAAGGATGCGGCGGAGGTCTCCGTGAGGCCGTAGCCCTCCAGGATGTGGATGCCGGCGCCCGCGAAGAAGAACCCGATCTCCGGGGAGAGCGCGGAGGCGCCGGAGACACAGGCGCGCAGCCGGCCGCCGAATGCCTCGCGGAGTTTGCCGTAGACGAGCGTGTCGGCGACCTTGTGCCGGGCGGCGAGGCCGAAGGGCACGGAGGCGGTGCCGGTGCGCCGGAAGTTGTCCTGGCTGGCCTTGGCGTACTCGCGGGCGACCTCGGCCGCCCACTGGAACACCTTGTACTTCGCCGCGCCGCCCTCGCGGGCCTTGGCCGCGACGCCGTTGTAGACCTTCTCGAAGATGCGCGGCACGGCCGCCATGTACGTCGGCCGCACCACCGGAAGATTCTCGATGATCTTGTCGACGCGGCCGTCGACGGCGGTGACGTGCCCGACCTCGATCTGCCCGGACGTGAGCACCTTGCCGAAGACGTGCGCGAGGGGCAGCCACAGGTACTGCACGTCGTCGACGGTGACCAGGCCCGTCGACGCGATCGCCCGCGCCATGTACGCCCAGTTGTCGTGCGGCAGGCGCACGCCCTTGGGGCGGCCGGTGGTGCCGGAGGTGTAGATGAGGGTGGCGAGCTGGTCCCTGGTGATCGCGCCGACCCGCTCCTTGATCAGCTGCGGGTGCGTCTCCAGGTAGGCGTTGCCGCGCTCCTCCAGCTCGGCGAGGGTGATCACCCAGTCGTTCGTCTCGACGCCGGCCGGGTCGACGACCACCACCTTGGTCAGCGCGGGCAGTTCGGCGCGCTTCTCCACGGCCTTGGCGATCTGGGCCGCGTCCTCGGCGATCAGGATCCGGCTCTCGGAGTCCGACAGGATGAACGCGGACTCGTCGGCGTTGGTCTGCGGGTAGATCGTGGTGGTGGCGCCGCCGGCGCACATGATGCCCAGGTCGGCGAGGATCCACTCGACGCGGGTGGAGGAGGCGAGCGCCACCCGCTGCTCGGGCTGGATGCCCAGCTCGATGAGGCCGGCCGCGATCGCGTGCACCCGGTCGGCCGCCTGCGTCCAGCTCAGCGACTTCCAGTCGTCGGGGCCCTGGCCGGAGGTCGCCGGTACGGGGTAGCGGTAGGCCTCCGCGTCCGGTGTGGCCGCGACGCGCTCCAGGAAGAGGGCCGCCACGGAGGGCGGACGGGTCTCGATCAGGGTCTGTGTGTCGCTCACGACATCCTCCGGGGGCCCGCGACGGTGCGGCAACTCGGTGCGGCTGGGTTAACTCACGGTGGGGGTTCGGGTTGCTTGTTTAACTCGCGAGTAACTATCGAGCAGGGATCAGAGTAAGGGGCGACCGGCCGCTGCGTAAGGGGCATCGGCCTGTCACTTTCCCCTCATCGTGACGCCGCGCACGCGCGGGGGCCCGCCGCGCTTTCGCACGGCGGGCCCCCAGGTGCCCGGTTTACGGACGTAACCCGCTGTTACCTCTGGTTACTTCTTGCCCTTGACCGACCCCGCGCTGTCATCGCTGGACAGGACGGCGATGAAGGCTTCCTGCGGAACCTCCACGGAACCCACCATCTTCATCCGCTTCTTGCCTTCCTTCTGCTTCTCCAACAGCTTCCGCTTCCGGGAGATGTCACCGCCGTAGCACTTGGCGAGGACGTCCTTGCGGATGGCGCGGATGGTCTCGCGGGCGATGACCCGGGAGCCGATGGCGGCCTGCACCGGCACCTCGAAGTTCTGGCGCGGGATCAGCTCCTTGAGCTTGGCGACGAGCCGCACGCCGTACGCGTACGCCTGGTCCTTGTGGGTGATCGCCGAGAAGGCGTCCACCTTGTCGCCGTGCAGCAGGATGTCGACCTTGACCAGCGAGCTGCTCTGCTCGCCCGTGGGCTCGTAGTCCAGCGAGGCGTAACCGCGCGTCTTGGACTTCAGCTGGTCGAAGAAGTCGAAGACGATCTCCGCGAGCGGGAGGGTGTAGCGGATCTCGACGCGGTCCTCGGAGAGGTAGTCCATGCCGAGCAGGGTGCCGCGCCGGGTCTGGCACAGCTCCATGATCGCGCCGATGAACTCCGTGGGCGCGAGGATCGTGGCCCGCACGACCGGCTCGAAGACCTCGTCGATCTTGCCCTCGGGGAACTCGCTGGGGTTGGTGACCGTGATCTCGCTGCCGTCCTCCAGGATCACGCGGTAGACCACGTTCGGGGCGGTGGCGATCAGGTCGAGGCCGAACTCGCGCTCCAGCCGCTCCCGGATCACGTCGAGGTGGAGCAGGCCGAGGAAGCCGACACGGAAACCGAAGCCGAGGGCGGCGGAGGTCTCCGGCTCGTAGACCAGGGCCGCGTCGTTGAGCTGGAGCTTGTCCAGCGCCTCACGCAGCTCCGGGTAGTCCGAGCCGTCGAGCGGATACAGACCCGAGAAGACCATCGGCTTCGGGTCCTTGTAACCACCGAGGGCCTCGGTCGCACCCTTGTGCAGGGTGGTGATGGTGTCACCGACCTTGGACTGGCGGACGTCCTTCACACCGGTGATCAGATAGCCCACCTCGCCCACGCCGAGGCCGTCCGCGGGGAGCATCTCGGGCGAGTTGGTGCCGATCTCCAGCAGCTCGTGCGTGGCGTTCGTCGACATCATGCGGATGCGCTCGCGCTTGTTGAGCTGGCCGTCGATGACACGGACGTACGTCACGACACCGCGGTAGGAGTCGTAGACCGAGTCGAAGATCATCGCGCGGGCGGGGGCGTCGGCGACGCCGACCGGCGCCGGGATCTCCTTGACGACCTTGTTCAGCAGCACGTCCACGCCGAAGCCGGTCTTCGCGGAGACCTTCAGCACGTCGTCCGGGTCACAGCCGACCAGGTTCGCCAGCTCTTCGGCGAACTTCTCCGGCTGCGCGGCCGGCAGGTCGATCTTGTTCAGCACCGGGATGATCGTGAGGTCGTTCTCCATCGCCAGGTAGAGGTTGGCGAGGGTCTGCGCCTCGATGCCCTGGGCGGCGTCGACGAGGAGGACGGTGCCCTCGCAGGCGGCCAGCGACCGCGAGACCTCGTAGGTGAAGTCGACGTGCCCCGGAGTGTCGATCATGTTGAGGATGTGCGTCGTGCCCTGGTCGGGGCCCTCGGTCGGGGCCCAGGGCAGACGCACCGCCTGGGACTTGATCGTGATGCCGCGCTCGCGCTCGATGTCCATCCGGTCGAGATACTGAGCACGCATCTGCCGCTGATCGACCACACCGGTCAGCTGGAGCATCCGGTCGGCGAGCGTGGACTTGCCGTGGTCGATGTGCGCGATGATGCAGAAGTTGCGGATCCGAGCCGGGTCGGTACGGCTCGGCTCGGGCACATGGTTAGGGGTCGCGGGCACGCAGGGTCCTGTCTCTTGAGGCGCCTTATGCCTCGGGTCGGATCGATACGTAGTCTCCATGGTCCCACGGGGAGGGACCGGGGGCCGTTTTGGGCCGCCCGGAGGGCCACTGGTACTGTAGATGGCTGTGCCTCATGCCCTCTCAGCGCGAGGCGCGACAGACAAGTTTGGATCACCGGAGCGGGACCCTCGCGGCCCCGCTCCTGAACCTGAAAAGGCTCCTTCGTGGCGAACATCAAGTCCCAGATCAAGCGGATCAAGACCAACGAGAAGGCCCGGCTGCGCAACAAGGCCGTCAAGTCCTCCCTGAAGACCGCGATCCGCAAGGCTCGCGAGGCCGCTGCCGCGGGTGACGTCGAGAAGGCCACCGAGCTTCAGCGCGCTGCCGCGCGTGCGCTCGACAAGGCCGTCTCGAAGGGCGTCATCCACAAGAACCAGGCCGCCAACAAGAAGTCGGCGCTCGCTTCCAAGGTCACGACCCTCAAGGGCTGAACCTCCTCTTTGATCTGACCGCCGGAAGGACCCAGAGCGGGCCCTCTCTCTCCGCTCCCGTCCGGCATCCCGAGCCTGTACGCGGCCTGCGTTCGCCACGCGGGTACGGGCTCACACAGCTTGGCACCGAGGCCCCGGCCCCGCCCTTCCCCAGGGCGGACGCCGGGGCCTTCGGCATGGGCATTTCCTGCCGGAACCGGTGGTTCCAGGCGGAGGTCGGAGCCGGGGGTTCCAGCCGGGGGTCCGAGCCGGAGGTCGGAGCCGGAGGTCGGAGCCGGAGGTCGGAGCCGGTGGGAGGTAAATGCGTGGACGGCGCCCCTCCACGACCGGCAGAGTGACCACCCGTGACCAGCAGCGAGCTGTGGACCCGTACGACCGCCGACCGTTACGACGCCGAGGAGACCGAGATGTCCTCGGCCTCGGTTCTCGGACCGACTCTCGCCTTCCTCACCGAGCTCGCCGAAGGCGGCCGGGCACTGGAGTTCGCCATCGGAACCGGCCGGGTGGGCGTCCCGCTCCGGGAACGCGGCGTGCCGGTGGCGGGCATCGAGCTGTCCGAGCACATGGCCGCGGTCCTGCGGCGCAAGATCGACGAGGACACGCTCCCGGTGGCCATCGGGGACATGGCCACGACCGTCGTCCCCGGCGAGTTCACCCTGGTCTACCTCGTCTACAACACCATCACGAACCTGCTCACGCAGGACGAGCAGGTCGAGTGCTTCCGCAACGCCGCACGCCATCTGCGGCCCGGCGGCCGTTTCGTCATCGAACTGGGCCTGCCGCCGCTGCGGCTCCTGCCGCCCGGCCAGGTCGCGGTGCCGTTCGATGTCTCCGAGCGGCATCTCGGCTTCGACACCTTCGACCTGGTCGAGCAGATTCTCGTCTCGCACCACTTCACCCGTGACCGCGACGACGGCCGCTACCGCCGCGACACCTCACGGCACCGGTACGCCTGGCCGGCCGAGCTCGACCTGATGGCACGGATCGCCGGGCTCGAACTGGAGCGTCGCGTCGCGGACTGGCACGGGACGCCGTTCACCCAGGACTCCGCGAAGCACATCTCCGTGTGGCGCAAGCCGGCCTGAGATCGGCCACCGGGCCGTCAGCACAAGCCCGTTCGCTCCGCGATCCGGCGTACGGTGCCGGGCCCGGAGCCATGCCCGGTGCGCCCGGCCGGCAAGGCGTTGCCGCCGGGTGGAGGCGGCGTCGAGCGGGATACAGCGGCGTCAGTGATCAGGTGATCAGGTGATTTCGAACCTGACCGCCGGTTCGTGGCCCGGTTCCCGGCCGGCCCGGTCCGCGTCTTCTCAGCCCCGGCCCCTGGAGCGGGCCGCCCGGGCGATCGTCACGACCGCCTTCTCCAAGGCGTACCCCGGGTCGTCGCCGCCGCCCTTCACACCCGCGTCGGCCTCGGCGACCGCGCGCATCGCCAGCGCGACACCGTCGGGCGTCCATCCCCGCATCTGCTGCCGGACCCGGTCGATCTTCCACGGCGGCATCCCCAGCTCACGCGCCAGATCGGCCGGCCGTCCACCGCGCGCGGAGGAGAGCTTCCCGATCGCCCGCACGCCCTGCGCCAGCGCACTGGTGATCAGCACGGGCGCCACCCCCGTCGCCAGTGACCACCTGAGCGCCTCCAGCGCCTCCGCCGTGCGCCCCTCCACGGCCCGGTCGGCGACCGTGAAGCTGGAGGCCTCGGCCCGCCCGGTGTAGTACCGCCCGACGGCCGTCTCGTCGATCGTGCCCTCCACGTCGGCCACCAGCTGCGACACCGCCGAGGCCAACTCCCTCAGGTCGCTCCCGATGGCGTCGCAGAGGGCCTGGCATGCCTCTGGAGTGGCCGACCGCCCGGTCGAGCGGAACTCCCCCCGCACGAACGCCAGTCGGTCCGCCGGCTTGGTCATCTTCGGGCAGGCCACCTCACGCGCACCCGCCTTGCGCGCGGCGTCCAGCAGCCCCTTCCCCTTGGCGCCGCCGGCGTGCAGCAGCACGAGGGTGATCTCCTCGGCGGGCGAACCGAGGTACGCCTTCACGTCCTTGACCGTGTCGGCGGACAGGTCCTGCGCATCGCGTACGACCACGACCTTGCGCTCGGCGAAGAGCGACGGGCTGGTCAGCTCGGCGAGGGTGCCGGGCTGTAGCTGGTCCGAGGTCAGATCACGCACGTCCGTGTCGACGTCGGCGGCCCTGGCGGCGGCCACCACCTCCCGCACGGCACGGTCGAGCAGGAGATCCTCCTGGCCCACGGCAAGGGTCACCGGGGCGAGAGGGGTGTCATTCGCAGATTTCCTTGCCATCGCCCCAAGCATCCCACGCGCCACTGACACCGAACCGGCCCGAAGCCCGACCGAACCCGGCCCCCCGGTCGGTCAGCGCGGCTCTCGGATGCCGTCGATGATGCGGGTCCAGTTGTCACCGCCGTGTCCGTCCGTGATCGCGCGCCGATAGTGGGCCTGAACGGCCTGGGGGAGCGCAAGGTCGAGGCCCAGTGACGTGCTGGTCTCGACGATGTGGTCGGACGTCGCACCCATCATGGTGACCGTACTGAGGTCACCGGGATGCTCCCCGGCATCCAGCGCGGCGCCGGGGTTCTCTTCACCAGCTCTCAGGATGGCGCCGATCGAGTCGGCGGAGGAGAGCAGCTCCGGCAGCGCTTCCCTGGCCGGCATTCCCGCGGTGCCCAGCATCGCGGTGGCATGCATCAGTCCGGACAGGGTGCTCAGGAACACCGCGAGTTGGGCTTGGTACATCATCTGGGCGAGACCCGGGTCCCTGCCCAGGTGCTTCGGTGTGCCGAGCAGTGCCAACGTCGCCAGGTGGCCCTCCATCGCCTGGTCGTCGCCGCTGTAGTAGACATACGCTGCCTCCGTGCCGACCATCGGCGCGGGGACCATGACTCCTCCGGTGAGGAAGCCGGCGTCGTGGCCGGCCGCCCAGTTCGCCGCCTCGCGCGTGCGGTCGGGGGTGTCAGAACTCAGGTTGACCAGCGTCCGGCCGGCGAGCGATGCGGTGGCACTGCCGAGGACGTCGTACATCGCCCGGTAATCCGTGAGGCTGAGGATCACGAGGTCACTCGCTTCGACCGCCTCGCCGGGTGTCGCCGCGAGCGTCGCTCCGTCGCCGACGACGCCGTCGGCCCGGCCGGCGGTGCGGTTCCAGACGGTGACCGGGAGGCCGGCGGCGAGGAAGGTACGGGTCATCGCCTGGCCCATCGGGCCGAGCCCGATCACGGTGGCAGCGCTGTTGTGCCTGGTGGTGCCGTGCTGTTGTGCGTTCATCCCCCCATGCTCGGCGAGCGTCACTATTCTCGGAAGAACCCACTATTTTCTGCGGTACTTACCTTTTCGTAAGGGGTTCAGTGATGGCCAAGGCGCCGAGACACGGGCCGTACATCTGCGGCATCGACGCTGCGCTCGACGTGGTGAGCGGCAAGTGGAAGGGACTGATCCTCTGGGAACTCGACGCCCGTCGAGTACGCCGCTTCGCTGAGCTGCGCCGCGGTCTGCCGGGAGTGAGCGAGAAGATGCTGACGCAGCACCTGCGTGAGATGGAGGCGGACGGTCTCGTGCACCGGGAGGTCTACGCCGAGGTACCGCCGCGCGTGGAGTACTCCCTGACCGAGCACGGGCGCACACTCAATCAAGCGCTCGGACCGCTCGGCGCCTGGGGAAGCGAACGGATGCGTCGCGAAGGCCTAGACGGGGTCGACACAGTGGAGACCTCACACAGCTGAGCATCCCCGCCACCACCCCGTGCGCGCGGCCCGGTGAGGGCGGACCAGCGGGCCACCGCGCTGATGAAGGGCTCAAGCGGCCCGATCGAACCGGAGTCGCCCACCGAGTCCGGCGTGCTCCCTGCGGCACGACTCCCCGCGGACGGAGGCCGCCGCCCGGGTCACGGCTCCTCGCGCCAGCCCTCCCACTCTCCCGCGAAAGCGTCCAGCTCGGCGGGGTCGAGCCGCTCGTTCTCGTCCCGCAGGACCAGCAGCCACTGGGCGTCCTCGGCGTCGTCCTCGCCGGCCAGCGCGTCCCGGACGAGCCGCGGCTCCTCGTCGATCCCGAACCGCTCCCCGAGAACCTGGGCCGCCTCCTCGGCGGCGTCACGGTCGGGCAGCACCAGCACGTGTCTCACATCGCTCACGGACCCATTCTCCGGCACCGGGCCGCACCCCGAAGCGCCAGGTCAGAACCCCGCCCAGCCCCTCTCAGCGTTCTCTCGTCACCCGCACCTCCCCGTCCGTCCCCCCGGTGCCGCAGACCGCGAGCCCGCCGTCCCGGTCCGTGCGCAGCACCACCGCGCCGCCGGCCCGCAGCGCTGCCACGGTCGTCGGCGCCGGGTGGCCGTACGGGTTGTCGGCGCCGGTGGAGACGAGGGCCACCCGGGGTGCCACGAGCCGTATCAGCTCGGGGTCCTGGTGGGCCGAGCCGTGATGGGCCACCTTCAGCACGTCCACCCCGGCCAGCCCTGCCGCCGCCGGGGACCGCAACAGCGCCTGTTGGGAAGGGGGTTCGAGGTCTCCGAGCAACAGCAGCCGCAGCCCGCCGGTGCGCACGAGCAGGGCCACACTGGCGTCGTTCGGCCCCTCCGGTTGCGGAAGGGCCTCCGGCCGGGCCGGGGACGCGCGCACGCCGGTGGGAGACGGTGTGCTCTCCGGCGGCCACAGGACCCGCCAGGCGAGCGGCCCGGCGCGCCGCTCCTCTCCCGCGACGGCCGTGGTGACCGGGATGTGCCGTTCGGCTGCCTCCCTCCTGACGAACTCGGCCTGCGCGGCCGGTTCCGCGAACCCGGTGGTCTCGATCGCGGCCACCGAGCGGCCCCGCAGGACGCCGGGCAGTCCCGCGACGTGGTCGGCGTGGAAGTGGGTCAGCACCAGCAGGGGGATCCGGGTGATGCCCAGCCGTGTCAGGCACCGGTCGACCAGCACCGGATCGGGCCCGGCGTCCACGACCACCCCGGCGCCGTCGCCCGCCGCCAGCACGGTCGCGTCACCCTGTCCGACGTCGCACATCGCGAACCGCCAGCCAGGCGGCGGCCACCCCGTGATCACCCGGGTCAGCGGTGCCGGCCGCGTCACCAGCAGCACGAGCAGCACCCCGAGCAGCCCGCACCACCACGGGTGCCGCATCAGTCCGCGCCCGGCCAGGACGACCGCCACGGTGACCGCGGCGAGCAGCAGCGCCCCCGGCCAGCTCCCCGGCCAGTCCACACCCGCGCCGGGCAACGCGGCCCCGGTCCGGGCCACCCCCGCGATCCAGCCGGCCGGCCAACTCGCGCACCACGCCAGCGCCCTGGCCACCGGCATCGCCACCGGTGCCGTCGCGAGCGCCGCGAACCCCAGCACCGTGGCCGGTGCCACCGCCAGCTCGGCCAGCAGGTTGCACGGCACCGCCACCAGGCTCACCCTGGCCGACAGCACCACCACGACCGGCGCGCACACCGCCTGCGCGGCGGCTGCCGCCGCCAGGGCCTCGGCGAGCCGCGGCGGCACCCGGCGCCGCCGCAGCGCCGCGCTCCAGCCCGGCGCCAGCACGAGCAGCGCGCCGGTGGCCAGCACCGACAGCAGGAAGCCGTAGCTGCGGGCCAGCCACGGGTCGTAGAGCACCAGCAGCAGGACGGCCGTGGCCAGGGCCGGTACGAGTGATCCCCGGCGCCCGGTGGCCAGGGCGAGCAGGGCGACCGCGCCACAGGCGGCGGCCCGCAGGACGCTGGGGTCGGGCCGGCACACGATCACGAAGCCCAGCGTCAGCGCTCCCGCGAGCAGGGCCGTCGCCCGCAGCGAGAGCCCCAGTCGCGGGGCCAGTCCGCGGCGCTCGGCCCGTCGGGCCAGGCCGGGTGGCCCGATGAGCAGCGCGAGCAGGATGGTGAGGTTGCTGCCCGAGACGGCGAGTGTGTGGGCCAGGTCCGTCCTGTCGAAGGCGTCCTCCAGCTCGGGCGTGATCCGTGAGGTGTCCCCGACGACCAGCCCGGGCAGCAGCGCCCGCGCGTCCGCGGGCAGGCCGTCGGCCGCCTTCCGCAGGCCGGCCCTGAGCCACGCCGCCAGTCGTTGCGGGCCGCTCGGCCCCGCCACGACGCGCGGCTCCGGCCGGCCCCGCACCCGCAGCACGGCCGCAGTACGGTCCCCGCCCGTCAGCGCGGGCGCCAGCCGCCCGCTCACCCGCAGCCGCGTGGACGGCGTCAGCCCGAGCCAGGCCGCGCGCCCGACGGCCCCTCCGCGCCCGACGGCTCCTTCGTACCCGGCGGCTCCTTCGTACCCGGCGGCTCCTTCATACCCGGCGGCCCTTTCGCGTCCGGCAGGCCCTTCGCGTCCGGCAGGCCCTTCGCGTCCAGCGGGCCCTCGGCGTCCGGTGGGCCCTTGGCGTCCAGTGGGCCCTTCGCTTCCTTCGGCCTGCGGTGCTGGACCGCGGCCGTCCCCGGCGCGTCCCACGGGTGCCGGGACGTCCCTGTCGATGATCAGCAGCACGGGGGTGTGTGTCCGCACCCGCGTACCGTCGGCCTCCTCGACGCCGCGCACCTCTGCCCGGGCCAGCACCGCCACGGGTGCCGCCTGGTCGCCGCGCACCCGTGGCCTGCTCAGCCAGGGATCGCCGGTGATCTCGACCTCGGCGGTCACTGTCGCGGACCGCCGGGCCAGCTCGGGGACCGGGCCGCGCCGGACGTCCGCCCCGTGCAGCCCCGCGGAGACGGCCGCCGCTGCGGCGCAGAGCAGCACCGCGGCGACGGGAGCACGGGCCCAGCCGAACCGGCCACGCACCCACGCCGCCTCCCCCTCACGCACAGCCCGCCGGACAACCACCCCCCGTCCGCCGGGTGCCGACACCCGCCCACCCGGCACAGACACCACCCGCGCGACCGGGACAGGCACCTGTCCGCCCCGCACAGGCACCGTGGTCGCCGTTGTTGCCGGCAGTGCACCGCCCGTCGCCGACTGTTCCGCCAGTGCCGGGCCGCCCGTCGCCGCTTGCCCCACCCCTACCGGGCCGGTGGTCCCCGGTGGGGGGTCTGCCCTGCCGTCCCGCGCGGTCCGGGCCGGCCGCCGCACCGACAGCAGGGCGATTCCGCCGGCCAGACAGACGGCCACGATCGCAACGGTCCAGGCCGGGGGCGTGTCCAGGGTCAGGGCCGCCGTGGCCCAGGCCGCGAGCGCGGGCGGTACCAGCCGCAGGTCCAGGGGGTCCGTCCCGCCCGTGTCCGCGCTCGCGGACCTCCCAGCCTTCACGGGCTCCCCCGACTCCCCCGGCTCCCTCAACTCCCCGGCTTCCTCCGGGCCTGCACGCAGGCCCGCCTCGTCCGGTGTGCCGCTCATGGCCGTACCAGGTCGCGCAGATCGGTGAAGCGACGGTCACCGATGCCGTTGACCTGACGCAGCTCGTCCACCGAGCGGAAACCGCCGTGCTGGGAGCGGTAGCCGATGATGTGCTGGGCCAGCACCGGGCCGACGCCGGGCAGGGCGTCCAACTGGTCCGCGGTGGCGGTGCTGAGGGAGACCGGCGGTGTCGGGCCGGTGCCCGCCGGTCCGGAGAGCGGGCCTGTGAGCGTTCCGGCGGCCGGACCGGGCGGGGCGGCGGCCCCGGTCCCGGGCCCCGGGGTGCCGACGACGACCTGTTCGCCGTCGACGAGGAAGCGGGCGCGGTTGAGTCCTTCCGTGCTCACACCCGGCCGGACTCCGCCCGCCGCCCGCAGCGCGTCGGCCACCCGGGCACCGGCCGGCAACCGCCGGATCCCCGGCTTGCGGACCTTGCCGCTGACATCCACGACGATCTCCGCGCCCGGTGTCGCCGACGGGCCGCCGCCCGCCCCGGCCCCGGACTCCGGGTTCTTCTGAGGGAACGGCGGCTGCGCGCGCACCACCTGGGGTGCGCTCACGGGCTGGGGGCGGGCCGCCCAGAAGTGCTGCACGGCGAAGACGGCGGCGGCCACGAGCAGCACGGCGAGCGCCAGGACCCCCCGCCGCTCCACCGCGTACCGCGCCTGGAGCCATACCGGCATCCGTTCCCGCAGTGCCAGCCCGGCCCGCTCCCACCGGCCCGGAACCGCGTCCCCCGGGTCCCCCGGGTCCGCCGAGTCCGCCGGGTCCGCCGGGTCCCTCAAGTTCCTTGGGCCCCGCAGGCCACCCGGGTTCTCCGCCTCCGACGACCCGACCTCACCGGCCCGTTGGTGATTCGAGGCGATGCCGGGCACCGGAGACGGCCCATCGGCCGGAGCGGGTGCCGTGGCCGGTCCGGGCAGCGCCTTCGCGGACCGGGTCGTGGCGGACCGGATCGGCGCGGACCGGGTCGTCGCCCGGGAAGGGCCGCGTGCCGGCCCCGTCGCTGTCCCTGTCGCCGATGCCGTCGCCGATGCCGTCGCCGTCGCCGTCGCCGACGCCGTCGCCGTCCGAGTGGACCCGGCGGGGTCCGGTGGTGGTGCGTTTCCCGACTCCCCCCACGGCGTGCCGCGTTCGCCGAAGAGGAGTTCCGCGCGACGGCGCAGTTCCTCCGCCGGTGCCGGCGGGCGGTGGCGGGTGCCGCCGTGGCCGTGGCCGGCCGGGCGGCGATGGCGGACGCGGCCGTCGGAGGCCGGAGAGCGGCCGGGGCCGCTGGTGGGCGTCGCCGTGCGTGGACGTGATCGAAGTGCCATGCGACGAGGATGGGGCAATCCGCCATCCCGCGATGATCTTGGTCAATTCCGGTGGACGACGGCCTCGTTGTGGAGAACTCTGTCACCCGCACGAGTGGGACGGCACCCGGCAACCACGTTCGGGCGGCGGATACGACGGCCCCGGTGTCAGCGGGGGGAGACGACCGCGCCGAGGAGCCCGGGCCCGGTGTGCGCGCCGATCACCGCTCCGACCTCGCTTACATGCAGGTCGGCCAGCCCGGGGACACGTACTCGCAGCCGGTCGGCGAGCGCGGCGGCACGGTCGGGGGCGGCGAGGTGGTGGACGGCGATGTCGACCTCGGCGCCGGCCGCCCGCTCGGCGGCGAGTTCCTCCAGGCGCGCGATCGCCCTGGACGCCGTGCGCACCTTCTCCAGCAACTCGATACGGCCGCCGTCCAGCTGGAGCAGGGGCTTCACCGCGAGCGCGGAACCGAAGAGGGCCTGCGCGGCCCCCATACGGCCGCCTCGGCGCAGATAGTCGAGAGTGTCGACGTAGAAGTAGGCGGACGTGCCCGCGGCCCGTTTCTCGGCGGCCGCGACGGCTTCGTCCACCGTGCCGCCGGCCGCCGCGGTCTCGGCCGCGGTGAGCGCGCAGAAGCCGAGCGCCATGGCGATCATGCCGGTGTCCACCACCCGCACGGGCACCGGCGCCTCGCGTGCGGCGAGGACGGCCGCGTCGTAGGTGCCGGACAGCTCGGCGGACAGGTGCAGGGAGACGATGCCTTCGGCGCCGGACGCGGCGATCCGGCGGTAGGTCTCCGCGAACACCTGGGGGCTGGGGCGGGAGGTGGTGACGGAGCGCCGCTTCTGGAGCGCCTGCGCCAGGGAGCGGGTGGAGATCTCGGTGCCTTCTTCGAGGGCCCGGTCGCCGAGGACCACGGTCAGCGGGACCGCGGTGATGCCGTGACGCTCCATCGCCCGGGGCGGCAGGTAGGCCGTTGAATCGGTGACGATCGCGACATGGCGGGACATGAGCTGGAGGTTACCTGCCGGGGCGCTCGTGCGGCAGCCCGGCCCGTGCGGCGCGGGCGGGGAGCGGTCCGCTCATGTGGTCTTCTCCGGGCGGGACTTCTTCTGCCAGGGGAAGGAGGTGCGCCCGGCCGGCGGGGCGATCGCCTCGGGGGCCGGTCCCCCGGCGAGGCCGGAGTCCGGTGCGGGGCGGGCTCCCGGTGTGCGGGGCCAGGTCTGCTCCGTGGCCGCGTCGTGGGACGTCGAGGGGGCGGGCGCCTCGGGCCACTGCGGGGGTGCCTCGGCGGGCGCGGTCCGCGTCCAGTGGCGCAGGGCGCCCGCTTCCATGTCGATCTGGGCGCTGAGGCTGCCCAGGTCGTCGTCGGCGAAGCGGCGGGCCCGGTCGCGGACGGCCCAGCGCAGGGAGTCCGCGGACCGGGTGATGCGCTCGGTGCGCTCGCGCAGCCCGGGCAGGCGCTCGGCGAGCGTGGCCCGGTCCGGTTCGGACTCCAGGCGCTTGAGGTCGGCGTCCAGTTCGTGTCCGTGCGCACTGAGCCGCTGGAAGAGGCCGAGGGACTCCTTCAGCGACTCGTCCTCCGCGACGCCCGCGTGCAGCGCGTCCTGCGTGGCGCGCATGGAGGCGCGCAGCGCGAGCCGCAGCTGGGCGATCTGACCGGCCGGACCGATCTGTGCGAAGGACTTGGCACGCAGGGTGTGGTCCTCCACCGTGCGCCGGGCCTGCGCGATCGTCCGGTCGACCCCGCGCCTGGCGGCGCCGACCGCCTTGACCGTGGCGTACGTGCCCAGGCCGACGAAGAGCAGGAAGAGCAGGGCGAACACGGCGATCACTGCTTCCATGACGCTCCTCCTCGGTTCGGGACGGCGGCCGCCGCGCTCTCCACGGTAAACGCTGCGGGCAGGCCCGGGGTTCCGCGAGAACCCCGAACCTGCCCGTAGGGGACTACCCCGACGCTCGCCGCGCCCGGCACCCGGTGATCACGCCGGGACGATGTTCACCAGCTTCGGGGCCCGCACGATCACCTTGCGGATGCCCGCGCCGCCCAGCGCCGCCACGACCTTCTCGTCCGACAGGGCCGCCTTCTCCAGTTCCTCCTCGGAGATGGCGGGCGGCACCTCCAGACGCGCCTTGACCTTGCCCTTGATCTGCACGACACAGGTCACGGTGTCGTCCACCACGTACCGCGGGTCGGCGACCGGGAAGTCCCGGTGGACGACCGATCCCGTGTGGCCCAGCCTGCGCCACAGCTCCTCCGCGATGTGCGGGGCCAGCGGCGCGACCATCAGCACCAGCGGCTCGGCCACGGACCGCGGCACCGCGGTGCCGGCCTTGGTCAGGTGGTTGTTCAGCTCGGTGACCTTGGCGATGGCGGTGTTGAAGCGCAGGCCCTCCAGGTCCTGGCGGACGCCGTCGACGGCCTTGTGCAGGGCGCGCAGGGTCTCCTCGTCGGGCTCGGCGTCGGTGACCGTGACCTCGCCGGTGTTCTCGTCGACGATGTTGCGCCACAGCCGCTGGAGCAGCCGGAACTGGCCGACCACCGCGCGCGTGTCCCACGGGCGGGAGACGTCCAGCGGGCCCATGGCCATCTCGTACAGGCGCAGGGTGTCGGCGCCGTACTCCGCGCAGATCTCGTCCGGCGTCACCGCGTTCTTCAGGGACTTGCCCATCTTGCCCAGCAGGCGGCTGACCTGCTCGCCCTCGTGGTAGTAGGCGCCGTCGCGCTCCTCCACCTCGGCGGCCGGCACGGCGATGCCGCGGCTGTCGCGGTAGACGTAGGCCTGGATCATGCCCTGGTTGTACAGCTTGTGGAACGGCTCGGCGGAGGAGACGTGCCCCAGGTCGTACAGGACCTTGGACCAGAAGCGCGCGTACAGCAGGTGCAGCACGGCGTGCTCGGCGCCGCCGACGTACAGGTCGACACCGCCGTGCGGCCGGTCCGCGCGCGGGCCCATCCAGTACTGCTCGACCTCGGGGTCGACCAGCTGCCGGTCGTTGTGCGGGTCCAGGTACCGGAACTCGTACCAGCAGGAACCGGCCCAGTTGGGCATGGTGTTGGTCTCGCGGCGGTACTTCCGGGGGCCGTCGCCCAGGTCCAGGGTGACGTTGACCCAGTCCTCGTTGCGCGACAGAGGCGTCTCGGGCCGGGTGTCGGCGTCGTCCGGGTCGAAGGTGCGCGGGCTGTAGTCCTCGACCTCGGGCAGCTCCAGCGGCAGCATCGACTCGGGCAGCGCGTGGGCGATGCCGTCCTCGTCGTAGACGATCGGGAAGGGCTCGCCCCAGTAGCGCTGGCGGCTGAACAGCCAGTCGCGCAGGCGGAAGTTGACGGTGCCCTCGCCGATGCCCTTCTCCTGCAGCCACTCGGTGATGCGGGCCTTGGCCTCGGCGACGCCCAGGCCGTCCAGGGACACGTCGTCGTTGGCGGAGTTGACGATCTTCGCGTCGTACGAGGCGAAGGCGTTCTCCCACACCGAGGTGTCCGTGCCCCGGCCGTCGGTCGGCTCGACCACGCAGACGACCGGCAGCTCGAAGGCGCGCGCGAACTCGAAGTCTCGGCTGTCGTGTGCCGGGACGGCCATGATCGCGCCGGTGCCGTAGCCCATCAGGACGTAGTCGGCGATGAAGACGGGGACCTGCTCGCCGTTGACCGGGTTGGTGGCGTAGGCGCCGATGAAGACGCCGGTCTTGTCCTTGGCCTCGGCCTGCCGCTCGACGTCGGACTTGGCGGCCGCCTGCGCGCGGTAGGCGGCGACGGCCTCGGCCGGGGTCGCGTGGCCGCCGGTCCAGGCCTCGCGGGTGCCCTCCGGCCAGGTCTCGCCGGTGAACTTCTCGACCAGCGGGTGTTCGGGGGCCAGCACCATGTAGGTCGCGCCGAACAGGGTGTCCGGGCGGGTGGTGAAGACCGTGATGTGCTCGCCGTCGATCGGGAAGCCGACGCGGGCGCCCTCGCTGCGGCCGATCCAGTTGCGCTGCTGGAGCTTGATGGCCTCGGGCCAGTCCAGCTCCTCCAGGTCCTCCAGCAGCCGGTCGGCGTAGGCGGTGATGCGCATGTTCCACTGGCGCAGCTTGGACTTGAAGACCGGGAAGTTGCCGCGCTCGGAGCGGCCGTCGGCGGTGACCTCCTCGTTGGCCAGCACGGTGCCCAGGCCGGGGCACCAGTTCACGGGCGCGTCGGAGGCGTAGGCCAGGCGGTACTCGCCCAGGATCTCGGCGCGCTCGGCGGCGGTCAGCTCGCTCCACGCGCGCGTGGTGCCCGGAACCGGCCGCTCACCGGACTCGAAGCGGGCGATCAGCTCGGAGATCGGACGGGCCCTGCCCGCCTCCTCGTCGTACCAGGAGTTGAAGATCTGGAGGAAGATCCACTGGGTCCACTTGTAGTACTCCGGGTCGATCGTGGCGAACGACCGGCGCTTGTCGTGGCCCAGGCCGAGCCGGCGCAGCTGGGCCTTCATGTTCTCGATGTTGGCCTCGGTGGACACGCGCGGGTGCGTGCCGGTCTGCACGGCGTACTGCTCGGCGGGCAGGCCGAAGGCGTCGAAGCCCAGGGTGTGCAGGACGTTGTGGCCGGTCATGCGCTGGAACCGGGCGTAGACGTCGGTGGCGATGTAGCCCAGCGGGTGGCCGACGTGGAGGCCGGCGCCGGACGGGTAGGGGAACATGTCCATGACGAACTTCTTGGGCCTGGCGACCAGCTCGGGGTCGCCCGCCAGGTCGCCCGTGGGGTTCGGCGCCGCGTATGTGCCGTCGGCGTCCCAGAAGTCCTGCCAGCGTGCCTCGATCTCGGCCGCCATGACGGCCGTGTAGCGGTGCGGCGCCGCTTCCGCCGGCACGGCGGCGGTGGCAGCGGGGTTCGTCTCGCTCATGATCTCAAAGCTCCATCGATCGTCTCTGCCCGCGGAAATGAAAAAGCCCCTCGCACAGGAGGGGACGCCGCGCCGATGTCGACCTCACGGCTCACCGCCGGGTCGGTACTGATCAGCGCGGCCCGCTAAGCAGAAGGCGTACGGCACGCATGGCGTTAGGGTACCGCAGCCCTTGAGCAAGCGGCGACGCGCTTCCGTATGCCTGAGGGACATGTCACGCAGCCCGCCGGAACTGAATGAAGGTCAACGATGACCAGGCGTACCGTCCCCCAGGGACACCGCTCCAGTCGCATGGTCCGTTGATCACAACGCGATGACTGAAACCCCGTACTGATCGGTATGGCGCCACCTAGAGTGCGGCAGCGGGACCGCTTTCCCGAAACTGCTCGGAGTTGCCCCCATGAACCCTCGTCGTAGTACCAGCTCGCTCCCGAAACCGGGCCGCTCGGCCTATGGGGTGGCGTCCGCTGTCGTCCTGCTGCTGATACCCGTGGCCGTGCTGGTCGGAGGCAGCCAGTTCCGCGAGTTCCTGAACTTCGGCGCGGGCGTGCTGTCCCTCGTCTCGCTGAGCTGCTCGGTGATCTGGGGCCTGTTCGCGCAGGACCGGATCTTCCTGAACACGCGGCAGCGCATCGTCGGCCAGGCGGTGCACCGCACCACCGCGGTCGCCTCGATCGCGTTCCTGCTGCTGCACATCACCACGAAGATCGTGCTGGACCACACCCGGCTGATCGCCGCGGTCATCCCGTTCTCGCTGGGCGTCACCGGGATCGGCGGCCTGATCGGACTGGGCTCCCTGGCCGGCCTGCTGATGATCTTCGTGGGCATCACCGGCGCGCTGCGCAGCAACTTCGCCGCCCCGGCTCCGGTCGCCGCCCGCTGGCGGGCCATGCACATGCTGGCCTACCCGGCCTGGTGCGCGGCGCTGGTCCACGGGCTCTACGCGGGTCGCGCGGCCAAGCCGGTCTTCGTGATCCTCTACAGCCTGTCCCTGCTCGGTGTGATGGGCGCCCTCGCGCTGCGCGCCGCCCCGCGGCCCGTCAAGCGCAAGGTCGCCGACCGGCTGGTGGCGCTGTTCGGCAGCTCCGAGCGGCCCGGACTGGACGAGCTGGACGCCAGCCGCTCCCGGGCATCCGAGCCGCTGCCCGGTTACGGCAGCCGGCGGGAGGCGAAGCCGCCGCCCACCGGACCGGCGGCTTCCACCGCGCCGCTGTACCAGTCCCCCGCGGCCCCCGCACCGGATCCCGCCGCGGGCTTCGCGGCGGCCTACCGCGCGGTGTCGACGCCGGGCATCCCGGGCGGGGCGTTCCCGGGCAGCCCGTTCGTGCCCGGCGAGACGGCCCGCATGGACCTGCCGCTGGACCTCCGGCCCACGGAGGCCGTCCCGCGCGTGGACGGCCCCTCCAGCACCTCGGGCAGCTGGCCGGTCCCGTCCCCGCCGCCGGTCGGCGAGGCCCCGCCGTCCGCGTACGACCCGCTCCAGGACACCGGATACACCATTCCGGTCTACGGCAATCCGGGCGCCGGCGGATACGGCGGAAGTGACGTGTACGACACCGGTGAGACAAACGGCCCCTACGGCACGTACAACCCGAGTGACACGTACAACAGCGGTCCCGCCACCGAAACGCTGCCCGGCGCGTCCTACGACACGCCGGGTTCGGGCGAACCTTGGAACACGCCTTCCGGAGGCTTTTAAGTGAACGAGGCCCTGCCCGACGTCCCCGAGGTCCGCGTGGTCGGGCTTCCCCAGCTCACGTCGGGCTTCGACCTTGTGGAGCGGCTCGACCTCCCCATGCACCTGAAGGTGCACGGGCCGCTCGACCCGCTGGGCGGCGAGCAGCTCGCCCAGCTCTCCGAACGCATCAACCTCCGGGGCCGCGGCGGCGCCGGCTTCCCCTTCCACAAGAAGCTGCGCTCGGTCGCCGAGGCGGCGATCAAGCGCGGGGTGCGGCCGGTCGTCGTGGTCAACGGCAGCGAGGACGAGCCCGCCTGCCGCAAGGACACGGTGCTGATCAACCGCGCCCCGCACCTGATCCTGGACGGCGCGCTGCTGTGCGCGGAGGCGCTCGGCGCGCGCACCCTGGTCATCGGGGTCACCCGGGAGTCCACCCAGCGCTCCATGGAGGCGGCGCTCGCCGAGCGGGGCCTGAGCAACAGCCGTAGATCGGCGCTGCGCGCGTGGGTGCAGCGCAATCCGGTGCGCATGGTCACCGGCGCCGCCGCCTCGCTGATCCGCTCGGTCGACGGCGGCCCGGCGATCCCGCCCGGCCGCAAGATCAGCGCCTCGCAGAGCGGGGTCGGCGGGGCGCCCACGCTGCTGTCGAACGCGGAGACGTTCGCGCAGCTGGCCATCGCCGCCCGCATCGGCCCGGAGCGGTACGGCAACACCGGCCTGTACGACGAGCCGGGCACCGTGATGCTCACCGTGTCCGGCGCGGTGGCCCGCCCGATGGTGATCGAGGTCCCGACCGGCGTGCCGCTGCGCTACGTGCTCCAGCTGGCGGGCGCCCCGCCGGTGCCGCAGGGCGTGCTGACCGGCGGCTACCACGGCAAGTGGATCGACGCGGCGACGGTCGACGAGGCGATCGTCTCCCGCAACTCGCTGGACGCGGTGGGCGGTTCGCTCGGCGCGGGCGCGATCCTGCCGATCAGCCAGGACACCTGCCCGCTGGGCGAGTCGCTGCGGGTGGCGCAGTGGCTGGCCGAGGAGAGCGCCGGCCAGTGCGGCCCCTGCTACCTCGGACTGCCCGCCGCCGCGCGCGGGCTGGAGGACATCCTCAACGGCGGCGGACCGGCCGCCCTGGAGGCGCTCAAGCAGGTCGCGAAGAACGTCAAGCGGCGCGGGGCGTGCTCCCACCCGGACGGCTCGGCGATGTTCCTGGAGTCGACCATCAAGGCGTTCACCGACGACCTGGCCGCGCATGTCCTCGGGAACGGCTGCGGGCGGCCGGTGGCGGGCGTTCTGCCGCTCTTCGAGGGGGGCAGGGGCCCCACGGGCATCCCGGGCGGCGCGGAGCCGGAGGAGGCCGGCGGCAGCCGCCAGAAGATCCACGTCGACTGGACGCTGTGCCGGGGCCACGGGCTGTGCGCGGACATCCTTCCGGAGGTGTTCGAACTGGGCGCCGACGGCTTCCCGACCGTCGCCCAGGCGCAGGTGCCCCGGTACGCGGAGGCGAAGGCGCTGCGCGCGGTGCGCCGCTGCCCGGCGCTGGCGCTGCGCCTGGAGGAGGACACGCGCGGGCAGGCGCCGGCGCGCAACCTGCCGGTTCTCTCCCAGGGCCGCGGCCGGCGCGCACTGGGCCGCTGAGACACGGCGGCGGGTCACCCGGTCCGGGTGACCCGCCGCCGTTCATGCGTTCCCGTGGTGTGCGGCACAGGGCGCAACACGCCGAAGGCGGACCATCCGTGGGATGGTCCGCCTTCGACTTCTGTGGAGCTAAGGAGAATTGAACTCCTGACCTCCTGCATGCCATGCAGGCGCTCTACCAACTGAGCTATAGCCCCTTGCCGCCACGCGGTGGAACCGCGCGTTCTGCGTTCCGCCCGGTTTCCCCGGCGGCGACGCCAACATTACACGGTCCCTGGGGTGCGGTACCAAATCGGTTCCCGCTGTGCCCCGGTCGGCGCGGTATTGTCCGCCTTCGTGCCCGTGATCGCGTTCTCCGCAGCCCACCGCCGGATGCCGGTCGCCGCGGGGGTGTGCCTGCTGTCGTTCACGGCGTTCTGGGCCGCGCAGCGGACCGCGCGCGTGTCGATGATCGACCTGATGGTCTACCGGGCCGAGGGCGCCGCCGTGCGCGCCGGCGGCGACCTGTACGCGCTGCGGGCGACGGCCGCGCACCTGCCGGCCACCTACCCGCCGTTCGCGGCCCTGCTGTTCACGCCGCTGCCCCTGCTCGACACGGCCGTCCTGCGCGCGCTGGCGACGGCCGGCAACCTCGCCCTGCTGCTGGCGTTCGTACGGCTGTCGCTGAAACTCGTCGGCCACGCGCGCGTGGAGACCGTCTGGTGGGTCGCGGCGCCGGCCGTGTGGTGCGAGCCGGTGTGGACGACCCTGCGCTACGGCCAGGTCAACCTGCTGCTGGCGGTCCTGGTGCTGTGGGACCTGACCCGCCGCCCCGCCGGCGGGTACGACCGCTGGAGCGGACTGGGTCTGGGGCTGGCCGCCGCGGTGAAGCTGACGCCCGCGCTGTTCCCCGTGTTCCTGCTCGCCACGGGGGTCACGGCCCGCCTGCGGGGCGGCGACGGGGGGCCGTGGCTGCGGCACGCGCGCGGGGCGGCCGTGACGTTCGCCGGGGCGACCCTGCTCGCGGCGGCCGTCCTGCCGTACGACTCCTGGCGGTTCTGGACGGACGCGGTGTTCCTGGCGGGCCGGGCCGGTCACGCCGAGGACACCGCCAACCAGGCCCTGCGCGGCGTTCTGGCCCGCTTCCTGCACACACCCGACCCGGGAGCGCTCTGGGCGGTCTGCGCGGCCCTGACGGCCGCCGTGGGGCTCACGCTGGCCGCGGGGGCGGAGTTGCGGGGCCGGCGGGCCCTCGCGGTGTGCGGCTGCGCGGTCACCGCCCTGCTGATCAGCCCGGTGTCCTGGACCCACCACTGGGTGTGGTGCGTGCCCGTGGTGCTGTTCCTGTGGACGCGCGGGCACCGGGCGGCGGCGCTGGGCACGCTGCTGGTCTTCTGCTCGTACGCCCCCTGGTGGGTGCACCACGGCACCGGCCGCCCGGAACTGCGTCTGAAAGGGGCCGAATTGGCGCTCTCGGCCCTCTACGGAGGGGCTGGTGTGCTCTTCCTCGCACTGACCCGGACATCGTCGCCGAGGGCCGGGTCCGGTGCGGTCCGCGTCACGCCGTGACGAACTGGTAGAACCTCTTGAGCGTGCAGTGCTCCTCCAGGAGCCGGCCGTAGATCGGCTCGCCCTCCAGTTCCCGGTACGTCTCGATCGGGTCGCCTTTTATGATCAGCGCCCGCGCGCACTCCTCGCACCAGTACTGGTAGTCGGGATTGATCGGCTCCATGTCCCGGACGATCGGCGTCCCGCTCCCGCACCAGTCGCACTTCCGCCTGTGTGCCCCCATCGATCAGCTCCAGCTGTGGCCGCAGGCCGTGCACACGTAGGAGATTCCGCCGTTGTCGCCGAGAACCTGCGCCACGTGCGCGGAACCGCAGGAAGGGCAGCTCAGCCGGGTGGTCGTGTCCCGTATCAACGCGGCACCGAGGAGGTGGTCCCCCTCCTCGAGGATGCTCGCAGGCATCGCTACTCCCTCCCGTCGGGCAGCGCCCCCTTCCGGCCGTTTGATTCTGCCACGGCCGGACCAATACGGTCAGCGACGCCTCAGTACCAGTCCGGACACAGCTCCCACCGCCGCCGTCCCGGCCAGCGCGCAGGCGCACACGGAGAAGACCTCCGCGGACCTATACGGCAGCGGACCCCGGAAGACTCAAGCCGGTTCAGGAACGGTGTGCCGAATGCCGCCGCACCCATCAGCTGACCGTCGACGGGATGCCGGGGTGCCGGATCGTGGTCCACCCCCGGAGGACGAGGAGGCACGGGCGAAGACAGCGCCGCTGCGGGAACGCAGAGAGCGGCGGTGGAGGCCGGCACACGAGGACGAACGCAGAAGTTCCCGCCCCCTGAGGGGACGGGAACCTCATCACCGATCTTTGACAACTCGACAGAGTGTCGATCTGTGGAGCTAAGGAGAATTGAACTCCTGACCTCCTGCATGCCATGCAGGCGCTCTACCAACTGAGCTATAGCCCCTGGTGTTCTTCCCGCTCGGCGGGGCGAACAAGAAGAACTTTAGCCTGTGACCAGCCGGAAAGTGAAATCCGGGGTCGGGGCTCCGGGACGGTCAGTCGTCGTCGCCGAGAACGGGCTCCGGGAGGGTGCCCGCGTTGTGCTCCAGCAGACGCCAGCCGCGGGCGCCTTCGCCCAGCACGGACCAGCAGCAGTTGGAGAGGCCGCCGAGACTCTCCCAGTGCCGGGCCTCCAGGCCGAGGAGGCGGCCGATGGTGGTGCGGATGGTCCCGCCGTGGCTGACGACGACGAGCGTGCCGTCCTCGGGCAGCTTCTCGGCGTGCCGCAGCACGATGGGCGCGGCCCGGTCGGCGACCTCGCTCTCCAGTTCGCCGCCACCGCGGCGGACCGCCTCGCCGCGCTTCCAGGCGGCGTACTCCTCGCCGTGGCGGGCGATGATCTCCTCGTGCGTCAGCCCCTGCCAGACGCCCGCGTAGGTCTCGCGCAGGCCCTCCTCGCGGATGACGTCGAGGCCCGTGAGGGCGGCCAGCTCGGCGGCCGTGCACGCGGCCCGCCGGAGGTCCGAGGAGATGATCGCGTCGGGGCGCAGGGAGGCGAGCAGCCGGGCGGCGCGGCGGGCCTGGCCGACGCCGGTCTCGGTCAGCTCGACGTCGGTGGAGCCCTGGAAGCGGCGCTCCAAGTTCCAGGAGGTCTGGCCGTGCCGCCACAGGATGATGCGGCGGCCCCGGTTCCTGGGGTCGGTCACCTCACCGGTGGCGCTCACGACCAGTCTCCGCCCGGTTCCTGGTCGGCCCCGGCGGCGCGCTCGCGGGCGTGCTCCTCGCCCTTGCCCCGGGTGGCCCTGGCGTCATCGGGCAGCTCCAGCTCGGGGCAGTCCTTCCACAGCCTCTCCAGGGCGTAGAAGACCCGCTCCTCGCTGTGCTGGACGTGGACGACGATGTCGACGTAGTCGAGCAGCACCCAGCGGGCCTCGCGGTCGCCCTCGCGGCGGACCGGCTTGGCGCCGAGTTCCTTCGACAGGCGCTCCTCGATCTCGTCGACGATGGCCTTGACCTGGCGGTCGTTCGGCGCGGAGGCCAGCAGGAAGGCATCCGTGATCGACAGCACGTCGCTGACGTCGTAGGCGATGACGTCGTGGGCGAGCTTGTCGGCCGCCGCCTGGGCGGCGGTGTTGATGAGGTGAACAGAACGGTCGGTGGCGGTCACTACATGGCTTTCCGTCGGCGGACTTGTGACTTCAAGGGTCTCACGGACCGCCGGGGGCACCCCACGTGATGACGGCCTCACGTGGGGTGCCCCGGCCGGGTGGGCCGGGCGGCGGCCCCCCGTCAGGAGGCGGAGGGCCGGTAGTCGCCGCCGAGGATCACCGAGACGTCGGCGCCGGAGGAGACTGTGCCCCGGGTCACGGAGCCGGCGGGCAGCCCGAGGGTCTTGGCGACCTCGGTGGCGTCCGCCTTGTGGGCGGCGTCGGCGTAGACCACCTTCGAGGTGGCCTGGGTACCGGAGGCGCTGCCGCCCTCCAGGAACGTGAAGCCGCCGTTCAGGAGCACGACGCGGGCCTTGTCGGTGTCGTCCTTCACGCCGGTGGCGTTCTGCACGGAGACCCGGACGGCGGAGCCGGAGGCGGGGCTCTTCGCGGTGCCGCCGAGGATGTCCTTCACCACGCTGTCGCTGGTCCGCGCGCTGAGTGTGCCGTCGGTCCGCACGGGCAGCAGCGTGGTGCTGTAGGCGCCGTTCTTGGCGAGGTCGGCGAGACGGGCGAGGAAGGCGCCGAGGTCCTTGTCGGTGAGCGGCGGGTCCAGGATCTGCGCGAGGGTCTGCACGGTGGTGGTGGCCGAGGACGGGTCGGAGGACATCTTGCGCAGTACGCCCTGCATGACCTGCCCGAACCGTTGCAGCTGGGCGTTCTGGGACTCGCCGGCCGCGCGGTAGGTGGCGTAGGCCACGGCCGCCTTGCCGCTGAGGGTCTGCTCGTGGCCCCGGTGGACGAGCGGGGCGGTGCCCTTCTTCCCGGCGTCCGGGTCGGGCACGTCGGTGTCGGTGTCGACCTCGATGTTGCCGACGAGTTCGACGAGGTTCTGGAGGTAGGGGGTGTCCAGGCGCCAGCTGCCCTGGATGCTGGTGCCGAGGACGGTGTCGAGCTGGTCCCGGGTGCCGGAGGCGCCGTCGCCGTCCACGGACTTGGCGAGGGTCGTGGTGGAGCCGTCGTCGCCGGTCAGCGCGAGGGCGTTGGGCAGCAGGACGGTGGTGCCCTGCTTGGTGGTGGTGTTGTCGACCAGCAGCGCGGTGGAGGTGCCGCCCTTGCCGGTGTTGTGCAGGTGGACGACGATCACGTCCCGTTTCTGGGCGGCGACCGGTGTGGCGCTGCCGGTCCTGCCGCCGGAGGAGGACAGGCCGGGCAGGTCTCCGGCGTACCAGAGGTAGCCGGCGCCGCCGGTCAGGACGAGGGCGAGGACGACGAGGAGGGTGATGATCCGGCCGCGGGCGCGGCGGCGGGCCTCCTCGCGGCGCTCGGTGCGGTTCTCCGTGAACTTCAGCCAGTCGATGACGTCCTCGGGGTCACCGTCCGGATCCTCGGCGAAGGCGAACGGGTCGCCCTGGTGATCCCGTTCGCCGGGGGCCGGCTCCTCCTCCCGCGCGGACCGCGTGTCCTCGGCGGGGCCGGCCTGCTGCGGGATGTAGGCGGTCTGTTCGGCGGCCCGGGGCTGCTGTCCGCCGTTCGCCGCCTGCCCGTAGGGGTCCTGGCCCGGGGCGGCCTGGGGGCCGGGGGCGTACGGGTCGTAGGGGTCGTGCGGGGTGTACGGGGTCTGGGAGCCGTAGGGCTGCTCGTAGGCTGACGGCTGGTGGCCGGCGTCGTGGGCGGGGGCCTGCGGCTGCCGGCCGGTGGTGTAGGGGTCGTGGCCGTAGCCCTGCTGCTGGGCGTACGGGTCGTAGGCCGCCTGCGGAGCCTGCTGTGCCGGGATCTGCCGGTACATGGGCCGGCCGTACTCGTCGTAGCCGACGAGTTCGTACGGGCCGGCGCCGTAGGCTGCGTCCCCCGCGTCGTATCGGTCGTTCACCGGTGCCCCTCTCGGCTCACTCGCCGCGGTACAGCTCGCGCTTGTCGATGTAGCGCACCACTCCGTCCGGCACCATGTACCAGATGGGGTCCCCCTTGGCGACCCTCCCACGGCAGTCCGTGGAGGAGATGGCGAGCGCCGGCACCTCGACGAGCGAGACACCGCCCTCCGGCAGGCCGGGGTTGCTCAGCTGGTGGCCGGGGCGGGTGACGCCGATGAAGTGCGCGAGGGAGAACAGCTCCTCGGAGTCGCGCCACGTCAGCAGCTGCGCGAGGGCGTCGGCGCCGGTGATGAAGAACAGGTCGGTGTCGGGGTTGAGGGCGCGCAGGTCCCGCAGGGTGTCCACGGTGTAGGTGGGGCCGCCGCGGTCGATGTCGATGCGGCTGACGGAGAACTGGGGGTTCTCGGCGGTCGCGATGACCGTCATCAGGTAGCGGTCCTCGGCCGGGGAGACGTCACGGTGGGACTTCTGCCACGGCTGGCCGGTGGGCACGAACACCACCTCGTCCAGCTGGAACCGCGCGGCGACCTCGCTGGCCGCCACGAGGTGTCCGTGGTGGATCGGGTCGAAGGTTCCGCCCATGACGCCCAGGCGCCGCCTGCCCGTGAGGGCGGGACCGTTGCCCGGTCCGTGCTGCGGATGCTTCACCGTGTCGCCGGCCGACTCGTGCGCCGGACCGGTAGGCATGTCCTGCTCTCCCATGCGTGCAGACCCTACCGGCCCGGCCTGCGGCGTCCGGCCGGGGACGGGTCCGGGCTCAGCGGTCGCGGTTGAAGCGGGTGGTGATCCACAGCAGGAGCAGCAGGACGAACAGGGCGCCGCCGCCGGTGAGGGCCGGGTTCAGGCTGTTGTGGTTCCCGCCGTGCTCCCCGCCCTCGGCGGCGAGGGTGACCAACTGGGCTGCGGCGCTGTGGAAGCTCATCTTCGGCAGGACCTATCGCGTGTGGGCGGAGTAAAGATGTCGGCTCATCGTAATCGGGCGCCCCCGCGCCGATCACGCCGACTCCGCCGTTGGGACGGCCGGGCTCCGGCGGCCACGCCCGGGGCGGACGGCGAGGACGCGGCCGGGTGCGGCGGGACGCGGCGGGGTGGCGGGAACTTTCCCCGGTGGTCAGTCGTCCTTGCGCTTGTAGCCGCGCAGCAGGAACCAGGCGGTCAGCGCGCAGCCGAGGACCATCACGACCAGCACGACGCGGAGCAGGTTGCCCGTCCCGTGCTGCTGGACGGCGACGGCGGCGGCCTCGGTCAGCCGGGCGGCTGCGGGGTGGTGCTCCATGGGCGGACTCCTTCGGTGTACTGCCCGTCCACGGTATCTCCGCCTAGGCTGGGCCCCGCCTCGGGGGGACCACAGTGGGCACTCACACGCACATGGGGGAAGACATGTCCGACGACGGCCGGCAGCACCCGGGGACCGAGCGCGTGCCGAGCAGGCAGCGCAGGCGCTTCCCGGGGATCTCCTCGCGCGCGTACGAGCATCCGGCCGACCGTTCGGCTCTGGTGGCGCTGCGCAGACTGACCGGGTTCGACGCCGTGTTCAAGGCGCTCAGCGGGCTGCTGCCGGAGCGGAGCCTCCGGCTGCTGTTCCTGTCCGACTCGGTGCGCGTCTCCGAGCGGCAGTTCGCGCACCTGCACGGCATGCTGCGGGACGCCTGTTACATCCTGGACCTGGAGAAGGTCCCGCCGATGTACGTCACGCAGGACCCGCAGCCGAACGCCATGTGCATCGGCCTGGACGAGCCGGTCATCGTGGTCTCCACGGGGCTGGTGGAACTGCTCGACGAGGAGGAGATGCGGGCGGTCGTCGGGCACGAGGTGGGACACGCGCTGTCCGGCCACTCGGTGTACCGCACGATCCTGCTGTTCCTGACGTCCCTCGCGCTGAAGGTCGCCTGGATCCCGCTGGGCAACATGGCGGTCATGGCGATCGTCACGGCGCTGCGGGAGTGGTTCCGCAAGTCGGAGCTGTCCGCGGACCGGGCCGGCCTGCTGGTGGGCCAGGACGTGCGGGCCTCGATGCGGGGCCTGATGAAGATCGCGGGTGGCAACCATCTGCACGAGATGAACGTGGACGCGTTCCTGGAGCAGGCCGAGGAGTACGACTCGGGGGGCGATCTGCGGGACTCCGTGCTGAAGATCCTCAACGTGCTGCCCCGCTCGCACCCGTTCACCACCGTGCGGGCCGCGGAGCTGAAGAAGTGGGCCGAGTCCCGGGAGCACCAGCGGATCATGGACGGCCACTACCCGCGGCGCGACGAGGACAAGGACACCTCCGTCGGCGCCTCCTTCCGTGAGTCGGCGGCCAGCTACGCCGGCGATGCGAAGGACTCCAAGGATCCGCTGATGAAGCTGGTCACGGACCTCGCGGGCGGCGCGGGCGACCTGGGCGGCCGGGTCCGGCGGGGCTTCGACGGCTTCCGCAGCCCGCCGCCCGCCAAGGGGGACACCGCGAGCGGGGACCGGGAGGAGTAGCGCGGCCGGCCCGCTCACACCGTCGGCCGGCCCGCTCACACCGTCGGCTGGGCGCCCGAGGACAGCGTTCCGCACAGCACGGCCGGGTGGTCCGTCTCGTAGGGGTCGGTGCCCGCGGGGCCTCCCGAGCGGGCGGTCTGGCCGGCGAGGAGGGGGCGGAGGTAGGCCGTGGAGTCCTCGGCGCAGGCCAGGGGGCCCGCCTGGACGTAGGACGCGGTCAGCTGGACCTGGTGGGTGCGCAGGTCGGTGCGGTCGAAGCGGAAGGTCAGCTGGCGGCGGACCGTGAAGAGGGAGACGGGGGCGCCGGCGGCGGCACCGGTGGGCCGCAGGGCGTAGACGAAGGTGTGGTCGGTGGTGACCTCCAGCGTCGCCGGGTCGGTCTCGGCGGCCTCCAGGCTGCCCTGGACGCGGATCCGGTCGTCGGCCAGCCGGGCCCGGGCGGGGTCGAGACGGATCACCCAGCCGGTGGGGGCGTGCCGGCCGTCCGCGGCGGGCTTGTCGAAGCTCCGGTCGAACTGGTCGAGCTGGTCGGGGTCGAGCAGGGCCCGGGCGGGACTCACCTCGCGGCCGGTGAGCACCTCGGGGTAGAGCGAGGAGCGGACGAGGTAGTCCTTGGCGGTGGTGAGCGCGGCCACCACCTGGCTGTCGGAGAAGTGGGCCGTGGCCCGGGAGGCGGGCAGCGGTATGCCCTGGGCGCCGGTGTCGAAGTGGGCGGCGGGGCTGCGCGCGTACACCGTCTCGGGGTCGGCGGCGCCGGGCACCCGGCCCTGCGGGGCGAGCGGGACGACCGTCATCCGCAGGGGCGCCGGGGGGCGCCGGGCCTGCGGGGAGCCGGCGGAGTGGCGGACGCCCAGGTAGACCGCGGTGCCGAAGGCGACGGCGATGAGTACGACGAGGACCAGGACCTGCCGGGTGAGCCCGCGGTGCAGGGGCGGGCGGCGGCGTACGGCGGGCGCGTGGTCCGCCATCCGCTCCTCGGCGGAGGACTCCTGGAGGCGGGCAGCCCGGACGAACGACTCGTCGAACACGACGGATCGGTATTCGTCCTCGGCGCCGGGGGGACCGCCCTCGGGTGTCCCCTCCGGGGGGTCTCCACGCCCGCCCATACCTTCAGGGTAGGTCTCGTGGGGCGCCGGTAAACGCCCTGCTACGGGACAACTTCTGACAGGTTCTCACCAAGGGCGGGCGGATCGTTCAGGGGGCGCGCGGGGCGGCCGGGGCCGTCGTCCGGGGGGCTCCGGCGGGAACGGAGGGAGCGGCGGCGCTGCCCTGTTCCCGGCCGGTGGAGGCGGGGGCCGGCACCTGGTCCCGGGTGCCCGGGGAGCCGCCCCGGTAGACGGCGGCGAACGCCAGGGCGAGCATGCCGATGCCCATCACGAGGGCGAGCATCCAGGCCACCGGGCGGTGCCAGCGGACCTGCTTGCCGAAGGGGCCGTAGGGGCCGCGGTGGCCGCCGAGGACGTAGGTGCCGTCCAGTTCGTCGTCGTCCGGATCTTGGCCGGATCCGGTGCCCTCGGGGCCGGGGCCGTCGCCGGGGCGTTCGCGGCGGGGGTGCGCGCGGCGGGCCTCGGCCTCGGAAGCCTCGGCTCTGGCCCGGGCGGCCGCCAGGAGGCGTTCGACGGCGGTCGGCTCGTGGACCGTGGCCGCCCGCACGAAGGCCTCGTCGAGGACCACGGAGGCGAACTCGTCGTCCGGCACCCCGTGGTCGTGGTCGTCGTCGGGCTCCCAGCCGTCAGGGAACGGCGTGCCCCCCACGTCCTCCGGCACGGAACCAGAGTAGACCTGGGGGGTCGGTTTGGGCAGACGGTACGGAATTCCGTCCGCCTGGCGGGACGCCTTTCCGGACACCCGCGCCGTCCCGGTTTACGGCGTCGCGGGCGGGGGGTCAGCGGCGTACGTGCCCGTCACCGGTGACGATGTACTTCGTGCTGGTCAGCTCCGGCAGGCCCATCGGGCCGCGGGCGTGCAGCTTCTGGGTGGAGATGCCGATCTCGGCGCCGAAACCGAACTGGCCGCCGTCGGTGAAGCGGGTGGAGGCGTTCACGGCGACGGTGGTGGAGTCGACCAGCTGGGTGAAGCGGCGGGCGGCCTGCTGGGAGGTGGTGACGATGGCCTCGGTGTGGCCGGAGGTCCACAGCCGGATGTGCTCGACGGCCTTGTCGAGGGAGTCGACGACGGCGGCGGCGATGTCGTGGGACAGGTACTCGGTCTCCCAGTCCTCGGGGGTCGCCTCGACCACGGTGGCCCGGGAACCCTTGGCGTGGGCCATGACCCGTTCGTCGGCGTGGACGGTGACGCCGGCCTCGGCGAGGGCGTCCAGGGCGCGCGGCAGGAACTCGGCGGCGATGTCCTGGTGGACGAGGAGGGTCTCGGCGGCGTTGCAGACGCTGACCCGCTGGGCCTTGGAGTTGACCAGGATCTCGACGGCCATGGCGATGTCGGCCTGGGCGTCGACGTAGACGTGGCAGTTGCCGGTGCCGGTCTCGATCACGGGGACGGTGGACTCGTTGACCACGGTCCGGATCAGGGAGGCGCCGCCGCGCGGGATGAGGACGTCGACCAGGCCGCGGGCGCGCATCAGCTCGCGCACGGAGTCGCGGCTCTCCCCCGGCACCAGCTGGACGGCGTCGGCGGGCAGCCCGGCGCCGCCGACGGCGTCGCGGATCACCCGGACCAGGGCGGTGTTGGACGCGTAGGCGGAGCCGGAACCGCGCAGCAGGACGGCGTTGCCGGACTTCAGGCAGAGGGCGGCGGCGTCGACGGTGACGTTGGGGCGGGCCTCGTAGATGATGCCGACGACGCCGAGCGGGACGCGGACCTGGCGCAGGTCGATGCCGTTGGGGAGGGTGGAGCCGCGGACGACCTCGCCGACCGGGTCGGGCAGCTTCGCGACGTCACGGACGTCGGAGGCGATGGCGCGGATCCGCTGGGGGGTGAGGGTGAGCCGGTCGACGATGGCCTCGCTGGTGCCGGCCTCCCGGGCCCTGGCCACGTCCTCGGCGTTGGCCTCGACGATCTCGGCGGTCCGGACCTCCAGGGCGTCGGCGATGGCGAGCAGCGCGTCGTCCTTCACGGCGCGCGGGAGCGGCGCGAGGTCGGCGGCGGCGGCCTTGGCACGGTAGGCGGCCTGGGTGACCGGGGACATCGAGTCGTACGGCGAGAGCGTGGTCATGGGGGAAGGGTAGTGCGCGGGGCGCGGCCGTTCAGCGGCCGTCCCACACCCCGAGACACCGCAAAAGGGGTGAACCTCCAGGGGCACCGTTCCCGGGCCGGTCCGCCGGCCGCCCGTGCTCCAGCCGTCCGTGCTCCGGCCGCTCGTGCTCCAGCCGTCCGTGCTCCGGCCGCTCGTGCTCCAGCCGTCCGTGCTCCGGCGCGCCCGTGCTCCGGCTCAGAACGGGTGCACGCCGACCGGGGACGCCGGTGCGGGGCCGTAGCCCTCGGCGATGCGGTGGTGGTAGGTCTCGCGGTCGATGACCTCCAGCCCGACGATCTCCCAGGACGGCAGTCCGGCACTCTGGCGGTGCTCGCCCCACAGCCGCAGCGCCACGGCGGCGGCGTCGTGCAGGTCGCGGGCCTCCTCCCAGTACCGGATCTCGGCGTGGTCGGTCGCGTATCTGCTGGTCAGCAGGAAGGGATGGTCGTGGGCGAGCTGTTCCAGGGCCCGCCGCAGCTCGGGCAGGGGGACTTTCCTCCCGGAGACGCTGAGGGTGACGTGCCACAGCCGGGGCAGGTCCCTGGGCTCCTCATAGGTGTCACCGGCCGCGACGCTCGTCAGAGCACCGCGGGACGCCGCCCCAGGGCGCGCTCGTCTCACGACGGCCTCCTTCACGCATGCCGCGCATGCCGCGCGTGCCCGCACGGCCCGCAGGACCCCTTGCCGGACCGTGTCCCCTCAACATGTCCCCGGGACAAAGTTGAGCAGGCCCCACGGCTCCGCGTGGTGGTTTTACGGAACGTCCCCCACCGGGGGCGGTCCGCGTGGTTCGGCGTCCGAGCGGTCTTGCGAGCGTCACGCGTGCAGGAGCACCAGGTCGTCCCTGTGTACGACCTCGCGTTCGTAAGCCGGGCCCAGCTCGCGCGCCAGCTCGCGGGTCGAACGCCCGAGCAGCCGGGGGATCTCCTTGGCGTCGAAGCTGACGAGGCCCCGGGCCACCGCGCGGCCCGTCGCGTCCCGCAGCTCGACGGGGTCGCCGGCGTTGAAGTCGCCCTCCACGGCGGCGATTCCGGCGGGCAGCAGGGAGGTGCGCCGCCGTACGACGGCGTCCACCGCCCCGTCGTCCAGGACGAGCGCGCCCTGCGGGGTGGAGGCGTGCTGGAGCCAGAGGAGACGGTCGGCGGAGCGTTTGCCGGTGGGGTGGAAGTAGGTGCCGGTGTCGCCGCCGGCGAGGGCGTCGGCGGCGTGGACGGCGCTGGTCAGCACCACCGGGATGCCGGCGGCGGCGGCGATCCGGGCGGCCTCGACCTTGGTGACCATGCCGCCGGTGCCGACGCCTGCCCTGCCCGTGCTGCCGATGTCGACACCGGCGAGGTCCTCCGGGCCCCTCACCTGCGCTATCCGGGAGGTGCCGGGCTTGCCGGGGTCGCCGTCGTAGACGCCGTCGACGTCGGAGAGCAGGACCAGCAGGTCGGCGTGGACGAGGTGGGCGACCAAGGCGGCGAGGCGGTCGTTGTCGCCGAAGCGGATCTCGTCGGTGGCGACGGTGTCGTTCTCGTTGACGACCGGGACGGCGCCCATGGCGAGCAGCTTGTCGAGGGTGCGGGAGGCGTTGCGGTGGTGGGCGCGGCGGCTCATGTCGTCGCTGGTGAGGAGAACTTGGCCGACACGGACGCCGTAGCGGGCGAAGGAGGCGGTGTAGCGGGCGACGAGCAGGCCCTGGCCGACGCTGGCGGCGGCCTGCTGGCGGGCGAGGTCCTTGGGGCGGCGGCGCAGGCCCAGCGGGGCGAGGCCGGCGGCGATGGCGCCGGAGGAGACGAGGACGATCTCCTTCTCCCCGCCGCCGCGCATCTTGGCGAGGACGTCGACGAGCGCGTCGACGCGGTCGGCGTCCAGGCCGCCCGCGGCGGTCGTCAGCGACGAGGAACCCACCTTGACGACGATCCTGCGGGCCTCGCCCACGGCCTGCCTTGCGCTTGCCACGTGCTGTCTCCACTTCCTCGCGCGTGGCAGCAATCTACGCGAAGGGGACCGACGGGCAGGCGACGGTCCGGTGCGCGGACAGCGGCCGGCCCCTCGGCGGCTGTCCGCGCACACACGCCGGAACCGGCGAGGACGGCCGGCCCGGGCCGTCAGGCCGCGCCCGTCCCGAAGCCCTTGCCGGGCAGCATCCGGCGGATCTTGCGCAGGGCGCGGCGCGGGAAGGAGTTGGCGGCGGCCTCGCGGTAGCCCTCGAAGGCGCGTGCCTCGCGGGCGTCGGCGAGGTACATCTCGTCGGGGATGCGGGCCTTCGGGGAGCGGAAGTGCGGATAGATGAGGTAGAGGCGGGTGCCGCGCTTCTCCAGGACGGCGGCGGCCTGCTTCTTGGCCTTGACGAACTTGACCACGTCCAGCAGCAGATCGGCGCGCTGCATGGCGACCAGGTGCAGCCGCAGCCGCTCGTGGACCTTGAGCCGGCGGGCCACGCCGGGCGTCCAGTAGGCGTCCATCAGCGGCTTGGCCAGCTCGAACTTGTGCCGTCGCACCTCTTCGTCGTCGGTCAGGAACTTGGGGCCGAACTGGGGCAGCAGCGTGATGAGGAACGGCCGGACCATCAGGAGGTCGCGTCTGTCGCCGGCCGGGACCATGTCGGCGATCAGCTTCATCAGGGCGCGCGCGGAGTCGAAGCGCAGCGCGTAGCCGCCGGTCTTGGTGACGTGCTTGCCGTCGTCGCGGCCGACGAGGTAGTAGCAGGTGTAGTCGGCGACCACGGAGACGCCGTCCGCCCGCAGATAGGCCTCCAGCGTGAACACGGCGTCCTCGCCGGTCCACAGGGACTCGTCGAACCGCATGCCGTGCCGGTCCAGCAGGGCGCGGCGGAACAGCTTCTGCGCGCTCAGCGTGAACTTGATGTTGGAGGAGAAGACGTCGGTCCGGTCGAGGGTCTCGCCCCACATGGACTTGGGGGCGGTGCGGTTGACGCCCTCGACGCGGCCGAGGACGACGTCCGTGCCGTTCCGGTCGGCCATGGCGACCATGCGCTCCAGGGCCTCGGGGCCGAGCCGGTCGTCGGCGTCGAGGAAGAAGACGTAGCGTCCGGTCGCCTTGGCCAGGCCGACGTTGCGCGGCCCGCTGGGGCCGCCGGAGTTCTCCTGGCGGATGACGGTGACCGGTATCGGCACGCGGGCCGCGAACTCCTCCAGGCACTCCCCGGTGCCGTCCGTCGAGCCGTCATCGACCGCGATGACCTCCATCCGCCCCGGATCGATGGTCTGTGCCTCGACGGATGCCAGGCACTCGACCAGGTACGGCATTGCTTCGTACGCCCCGATGATCACGCTCACATCAGGCTGCGTCACGACGGTCACACTTCCCCCTAGTCACGGAATGTTTCCCCCGAATCGCCTCAATCTCAATCAGTTAGACGGGCACCCAGGGCAAGCGGTTGCCTCACCCAGGGTGATGCGTGCCGCACATCACGGGACACTACGCCCACGCGGTAAGAGCCGTTCGGCTCCGGTTAAGAGCCGGGCAAGACGAGGGCCCCCGAGGCGTGTGCCTCGGGGGCCCGGTGGGGCCGCGGGGGTCAGCCCGCGTTCACGCCGTCCGTCTCGCCGGCCGACGCGGCGCGCTGGCCGGGCACCGCGTTGGTCAGTTCCGCCGACTCGGCGGGGTCGGCGTTGGCCGCGCCGAGCCGGGACTCCTGGCCGACGTTGCGGGCCTCGGCCTTGAGGGCCAGGTCGCCGACGGCGGCGTTGAACTGGTCGATCGACTTCGGCTCGTCCGGGCCGAGCAGGTACTGCTTCAGCTCCGTGCGGGCGTCCGCGAGCGGGTCGGCGGCCGGGTCGCGCACGGCGTCCAGCAGGCCGCCCAGCTCGGCCGCGCTGTTGGACAGGATGACCGCGGCGCGCACGGCCGTGTTCTGCCGCCTGAACTCCTCGGCGCCCAGTTCGCCGGAGTCGGTGACCGCGTAGGGCTTGCCGCTCGCGATGAAGTCGGAGACCACGGAGGAGATGTCCGAGACCATCGCGTCGGAGACGTTGAAGCAGTCGTACAGACGCGGCTGGGCGCCGGTGATGACGCGGTGCTCGTACGACGGGAAGGAGCGCCAGTAGGCGGTGTTCCACTCGGCGCGCAGCCGGGCGATCTCCTCGTGCCGGTGCGCGTCCACGATGCCGTCGCGGGTGGCCTCGGCCTCGTCGCCCTTGGTGCCGCCGGCGCCGGCCAGCTCGGCGAGCCGGGCCTCGATGCGGGTCAGTTCCGCCTTGGCCGCGGCCATGGCGGCGGTGTCGGCGGTGAACCGGGGGTCGGCGGCGCGCTCGGCGGCGGACTTCTCGACCAGGGCGGTGATGCGCTGGTGGGCGTCCTTGGCGTCCTTGCTGACGGTGCCGGTGAACGGGTGCGGCTTGTACAGAACGCGGACCGGCGGGTCGGCCGTCACCAGCCGGGTCACGATGTTCTCACCCGCGAGCACGATCGAGGTGTTGCCGGGGTTGCCGTCCCAGCCCTCCCAGGTGGGGGCGTACAGCACGGTCGGGACGCGGTCCCCGGGCACGCCCTGCCAGGACCGGATGGGCGCGAGCTGCGGGCGGCCGACCTCGACGATGTCGTCGTCGCGGACGCCGACGTCGGCGATGGCGTAGCGGTCGCGGCCGGCGCGGCCGGCGGTCCACACCTCGTCGTACACCTTGCTGTACGGGTTGACGCTGGCCAGCTTGTCGCTGTCGCCGTGGCCGATGAAGACGTGCTTCATGGTGGGCACGCGCAGCAGGTGGATGTTCTTGCCGACGTTGGCCGCGTAGAGCGCGACGCGCACGGTGGACAGGTCCAGGTTCATCAGGTGCACCCCTCCGGGCACGCAGATGACGGGGACCGTGGTGGGCGCGAGGTTGTTCAGGATGGCGCGCTCGCGCAGGATGATCAGCGGCCGGGTGTCCAGCTGCTCCATCGTCTCCAGCCACATGTTGACCTGGTACGCGGAGTCCCGGGAGCCGGAGAAGTACAGAACGGTCTGCGGCCGGTAGGCGGCCAGCCAGTCGTCGACGGCGGCGAGGACGACGTCGGCCTTCGGCGGGGTCTTCCGGCCGCGCACGAACGGCACGAGCACGAGGACGTACAGGCAGCCGAGGCCGGCGGTGAGACCGATGCCGGTGAAGCCGGCGACGGCGGAGCCCGCCTCGGCGGAGACCAGGACGCCGACGACCGCGAACAGGTCGAGGTGGAGCATCTTCTCCGCGGAGCGGTGCAGCAGGCTGCGCGGCGGGGCGTCCGGGATGCGGATGCGCGACTTCAGGTCGATGTTGCGGGTGGCGACCGGCATCCGGCGGCGGTTGCGGATGAGGGTGACCAGCGCGCCGTGCGGGGCCTGGAGACCGTAGAAGGCGATGAAGCAGGCGACCGCGCCGTAGAAGATCAGGTCGTCCGAGAGGGACAGCCGGGCCAGCAGCAGGATCAGCAGCAGCTGGCGGATCAGGAAGCGGATCGACAGTCCCGCCCGGACCTTGCTGAGGCGGTTGATCAGGTAGCTGCCCTTGCGGTGCAGATAGTGGTCCGCCAGGTACGTCACGGCGGCCAGGGCCGCGAAGGCGGGAACGCTCGGGACGAGCGCGGCCAGCATGAGCGCCGGGAAGCCCAGCATCACGAGGGCCGCCGCGGCCAGCTCGGCCGCGCTGCCCACCCGGGCGACGCGAATAGCGGTGGATATCACGGAGAACCTGCTCTGGGAGGGGGGAGTGCCGGTTTTGTTCTGAAATGCCGGGGGATGCCGGTGATTTGTGCGGGTACGGACACAGGCCCCCGCGAATACCCGGTGAACGGGTACCCACAGAGGCCTGAATTCCGAAAAGCTTAATTACCTTCGATTATTACACGCCGTCCTGACGGTCCAGCACCGAGGCGAGGGCCTGCTCGAAGCCGGAGGCCCGGGCGGCACCCGCGGTCGGGTCCTGCTGGCGGACGTCGATGACGTGACCGGTCAGCTCCGACAGCAGCACGTCCAGGGAGGTGCGGGCCACGGCCTCGGAGGACAGCAGCGAACCCGCGGGCTCCTGGCCGAAAGCCTTGGTGCGCATCGGAGTGGCGGTGCGCTCGGGGTTGATGCAGTTGACGCGGATGCCGTCGCCGGCCCACTCGTCGGACAGCGCCTGGGTGAGGTTCACCATGGCGGCCTTGGTGGAGGAGTAGAGGGAGTACTCGGCGCGGCCGCGGGTGTAGCTGCTGGAGGTGTAGAGCAGCAGCTGGCCCTTGGTCTCGGACAGGTACTTGTAGGCGGAGCGAGCGATCTGGACCGGGGCCAGGTAGTTGACCTTCAGCGCCTCCTCGATGGTGGCGTTGTCGGTCTCGGCGAGCTTGCCGATGCGCAGCACGCCCGCGGTGTTGACGACGTAGTCGATCCGGCCGGTCTCGGCGTAGGCCTTGGACAGCGCGTCGTCGACCTCCTCGGGGTTCTCCACGTGGGTGCCGGTGGTGGAGCGACCGAGGGCGTAGACGTGCGCGCCGTAGGACCCGGCGAGTTCGGCGATGTCCTTGCCGATGCCGTAGGAGCCGCCGAAGATGACGACCGTCTTGCCGGTCAGCAGCTCGCGGTAGGCCTGCTCGCCCTTCTGCTCGGGCGTGGCGGTGGAGGCGAGCTGGAACAGCTTGTCGGCGATGAAGACGTCGACCGGCTGGGTGACCTTCATGTTGTACTCGTCGCCCGCGACGACGTGGATCGGCACGTCGGGCAGGTACCGGAGGACCACCGAGCAGTCGTCCGTCGCCTGGAAGTTGGGGTCACCGGCGGCGACCTGGTAGGCGCGGCGGATCGTGGACAGCTTGAAGGCCTGCGGCGTCTGGCCGCGGCGCAGCCGGGAGCGGTCCGGGATCTCGGTGATGAACTCGCCGTCCTCGCCGTGGGTGCGCGTGACGATGATGGTGTCCGCGGACGGGATGGCGACGTCCACGGCCTGGTAGCGCTCGAGCGCGGCCACGCAGTCGTCGATGACGCGCTGCGAGAGCAGGGGGCGTACGGCGTCGTGGAAGAGGACGTTGCGGTCCTCGCCCTCGGCCAGGCCCTCACCGAGGGCGCTGATGGCGCGCTCGGTGGTCTCGTTCCGGGTCGAACCGCCCTCGATGACCTTCTTCACCTTGGTGAAGCCCGCCTTGGCGACGATCCTTTCGACGTCCGGCACATAGCCCGGGGCCATCAGCACGATGATGTCGTCGATCGAGTCGGCGTTCTCGAAGGTGGTCAGGGTGTGCTCGATGACTGCCTTGCCGGCGATCTTCAGCAGCTGCTTGGGGATCGACAGACCCACCCGCTGACCGGTGCCACCGGCCAGGATCACTGCGGTGGTACGGGGCTTGGCTATGTGCTGGGACACAGGTGACCTACCTTGGGGCGACAGGGAACCGTGAAATGGTCCCACTTCGGGTAACCGCAGTGCAAGGTGAGCGACCTCCCATGCATATGTGCGCGCCACCTGTCATTCACCTTGCGCCCCCGGTCATTGGCCGCGGGCGGTGCGAACCCCCGTGAATTAGCTGTGAGTAAGTCCACAGGCGGGCCGGGAGGGGCGCCCGGAGCGGCGGCCCGCCCCGCCGTGCCGGCGCAGCCCCGCGGGGTGGGGGATCTTCGCCTCCCGGTGCGTGGAGGGCACCCGGTCCGCGAAATCGGCACGGCACCGCCCGGACAAGACGGGAAATACAGCGTTTCGGGGAAGTCCATTGCCGCGGAATTCCCGCAGCGGATTCAGTGGCGTTCCGGTCACGAGCGGATTTACGGGCGGCCCGTACGGCGACGCGCCGGAGCCCGGGACACGGACGCGTCCCGGGCTCCGGCAAACCGGCGCCGGCTCACACGAGCGTGACGCCCGGCTCGTCCGACTCCACCCGCAGGGTGGCCAGCGTGCTCGCCGTCGCCTGCGGTTTCAGCACCGTGTCGACGACCCGGACCCGGGCGTCGATGCCGTCGCGGCGGATGTCGAAGAGGTGGTAGCCGCGGTGGGCGTCGATGAGCTTCCAGTGCGGGTTGTCCGCCTTCAGCGGGTCCCACTGCCGGTGGAAGGCGTCCTGGTCCTGGTCGCCGCTGCTGGAGATGGACGTGCCGACGAACTCGGCGCCGACCACGTCGGAGTCCGGGTCGGCGTAGTCCGTCCTGAGGTCGCTGATCATCGTCAGGTGCCGGTCGCCGCTGAGCACGACCGGGTTGCGGATGTCGGCGAACTCCTCCAGCAGGGCGTTGCGTTCGACCTGGTAGCCGTCCCAGGCGTCGTAGTACCAGAGCTTGCCGTCGCCGGGCAGCAGGTCGGTCTCGGCCATCATGATCTGTGAGGCGACGAGGTTCCAGCGGGCCGGGGAGTCGTGCAGCCCGTCGAGCAGCCACTGCTTCTGCTCGGCGCCGAGCATGGTGTGCGCCGGCGCCTGCGCGCCCTCCTGGGTGGTGGCCTGGTCGCTGCGGAACTGCCGGGTGTCCAGGACGTTGAGCCGGGCGAGCCGGCCGAACTCCAGGCGGCGGTACATCTGGATGTGCGGGCCGTTCGGGACGGCCGTGGCGCGCACCGGCATGTGCTCGTAGTACGCCTGGAAGGCCGCGGTGAGCCGGGCCACGAACGCGTCGTGCGACTGCTTGTCCGGGTCCTGCGGGATCTCGCCGGCCCAGTCGTTGTCCACCTCGTGGTCGTCGAAGGTGACCACCCAGGGCGCGCTCGCCTGCATCGCGGCCAGGTCGGGGTCGGTGCGGTACTGCGCGTACCGGTTGCGGTACTGCGTGAGGGTGTAGGGCTCGCCCTTGCCCTCGTGCCGGCGTACGGCCGTGGCGGACGGCGCGGACTCGTAGATGTAGTCGCCGACGAAGAGCACGAAGTCGGGGTCCTGCGCGAGCATGTCGGCGTACGGCGTGAAATAGCCGTGCTGCCAGTTCTGGCAGGAGGCGAGGGCGACGCGCAGCGAGCCGCCCCGCCGGTGCGGGTGGGGTGCGGTGCGGGTGCGGCCGGTGGGCGAGAGCTGGTCGCCGGCCCGGAAGCGGTACCAGTACGAGCGGTCCGGACGCAGGCCGCGGACGTCGACGTGGACGCTGTGGCCGAGTTCGGGGCCCGCCTGGGCGGTGCCCCGGCGGACGGGTCTGCGGAACCGCTCGTCCTCGGCGATCTCCCACTCCACGGGGAAGACCTCGTCGGGCATGCCGCCGCCGCCCAGCGGGTCGGGGGCGAGTCTGGTCCACAGCACGATCCCGTCGGGCAGTGGATCGCCGGAACCGACACCGAGGGTGAACACCCCGTCGGGCAGCGGGGTGCCGGCCGCACGGGCGGTGCCGGGCAGCCACAACTGGGCGGAGGCCGCGGCCCCGAGGACGGCGGCCCCCGCGGTCAGAAAGCGGCGGCGGTCGGGCGATGGTGCGGTCATGCGCTGACTCCCTTTGCCACAGTGGCCTCGTGACAGGTCGGTTCGGACATGCGGAAGCTCCCACGGCCGGACGGCCCGACTGCTGAACGACGCCCTTCACGAGCATGACAAATGGGCAGACAACAGAAGACCCGTCACGGCACGGGAAAACCCTCGCGCCACAACGGGTCTGACGGTAGGTCGGAATCCGGCCCGCCGCCCATGGCTCAGGAACCGAAGCCGGCCCCCAGCTGTGCGCCCGCGGCCACCGTGCCGAGCGTGCCGCCGGCGAAGCCGAACGAGCCGCTCGGCGTGATCCCCGTGGTGGTGCCGCGCAGCACCCACACCGCCCCGGCCTTGGTGTTCTCCCCCGGCGCGCCGACGACCAGGTCGGCCCGGCCGTTGCCGTCCGCGTCCACCAGGCGCACGGCCGAGCCGAACGCGTCACCCTGCTCGCCGGTGCCGGGCACGCCCGCGGTGTCCTGGCCGAACTCCTTCGCACCGCTGCCCGTCGGGCCCTTGGCGCTGCCGCGCAGCGTGATGACCCGTCCGCCCGTGGAGACACCGGGCGCGCCGACCGCGATGTCGGCGTAGTGGTCGCCGTCGATGTCCGCCACCGAGAGGCCGGCGCCGAAACCGGATCCCGGCTCGGCGGTGCCCGGCACGCCCGGGGTGTCCAGGTTCACGAGCACCGCCTTGGTCCCGTCGGGTCCCTTCGCCGTGCCCGGGATCCAGGCGATCCGGCCGCCCTTGGCGAGCGGGGTGTCCACGTCGCTGTCGGCGCCCTCGGCGGCCCGGCCCACGACCAGGTCGGCGTAACCGTCCCGGTTCACGTCGCCGACGGCGAGGTGTTCGCCGCCCTGGAGCCCGGTACCGGCGCCGCTCACCAGGTGGTACGGGAGGAGCCCGTCGTGCGTGCCCGTCCAGTACACGACGCGGCGGGCGTCCCACTCGTCGCCGTCGTTCTCCGCGGCGGCGATGTCGGTGATGCCGTCGCCGTCGAGGTCGCCGGCGGCCAGGTCGAGGACCCGGCTGTCGAACGGGTCGGTGACCAGCTGCGCGGCGTGCGGGGTGGCGCCGTCGCGGCCGAACGGCCCGTTCAGCACCCGCAGATCGTGCGCGTTCACCACGGTGACGACGTCCGGCGCGCCGTTGCCGTCCACGTCCCCGACGGTCAGGTGCCCCCGCTCACCGAGCCGGTCGTACTCCTTCCCGCCGGCCAGCGTCACCCCGCCGGACAGGCCCTTCGCTCCGCCCCGGAGCACCACGACCGACCCGGCGTCGGTGCCGGCCGACGTGTCCTCACCGCCCGCCCCGACGACCAGGTCGGCATAGCCGTCGCGGTCGAGGTCGGCGGTGGCGACGGCGCTGCCGAACCGGTCACCGGCCTCCGCGCTGCCCGGCACCCCGGCGCTGTTCTGGCTGAGGACCTGCCGGGTGGAGGTCTTCAGGCCGCTCGCCGAGCCGTAGACCACGGCGACGTAACCGGCGCCCTTCCGACCGCTCACGGTCGCCGAGGGTGCCGTGACGGCGAGGTCGGCGTAGCCGTCGCCGTTGAAGTCGTCGTGCAGGTGTTTGCCGCTCGCGGCCGGTGCGGGGGCCGCCTGGGCGGGCACGGCGACGGCCGGAAGCACCAGGGCACCGGCCGCGAGGGCGAGACCGGTGGCGAGCGTCAGGGTGCGGCGGCGGGCGGGGCGGGGCTGGTCGGGCACGTCTGCTCCGGGAGTCGGCGGTGAGGAGTCGGCGGTGGGGAGTCGGGGACAAAGAGAAGTGCGACACGGAGAGGACCAAGATCCTCATCGTGCCGCACTGTCCGACTCACCGGGGTGACGTGGGGTTGCCCTCACCGCCGCCGCGGATCTCCCCGCCGTTCACCCGCCCGGTTCTCCCGGGCGGGCGGGGCGTGCCTCTACTCGAACGGGTCGAAGTCGTCGTACTCCCGCAGCGCCTCGTCCCGCTCCGCCTCCTTGTCGCGGCGGCGCTGCGCGGCGGGCCGCTGCGCGTCGAAGCGGTGGTCCTCGCCACGGCGGCCGAGCATCTCCGCGCCGGCCATGACCGTGGGCTCCCAGTCGAAGACGACCGCGTTGTCCTCGGGGCCGATGGCGACGCCGTCGCCGGAGCGGGCGCCCGCCTTCATCAGTTCCGCTTCCACACCGAGGCGGTTGAGCCGGTCGGCGAGGTAGCCGACGGCCTCGTCGTTGTTGAAGTCGGTCTGGCGTACCCAGCGTTCGGGCTTCTCACCGCGCACCCGGAACAGCAGCTCGCCGCCGGCCTCCTCGCGGGTGACGGTGAAGCCCGCGTCGTCCACGGCCTTCGGCCGGATGACGATCCGGGTCGCCTCCTCCTTCGGCCGGGCGGCGCGCGCCGTGGCGATCACCTCACCGAGCGCGAAGGTCAGCTCGCGCAGGCCGATGTGGGCGACGGCCGACACCTCGAAGACGCGGTAGCCGCGGGACTCCAGGTCGGGGCGGACCATCTCGGCGAGGTCCTTGCCGTCGGGCACGTCGACCTTGTTCAGGACGACGATCCGCGGCCGGTTGTCGAGGCCGCCGTACTGCCGCAGCTCCTCCTCGATGGTGTCGAGGTCGGAGAGCGGGTCGCGCTCGGACTCCAGGGTGGCGGTGTCCAGCACGTGCACCAGCACGCTGCACCGCTCCACGTGCCGCAGGAACTCCAGGCCCAGACCGCGGCCCTGGCTGGCGCCGGGGATGAGACCGGGCACGTCGGCGATGGTGTAGACGGTGGAGCCGGCGGTGACCACGCCCAGGTTCGGGACCAGCGTGGTGAACGGGTAGTCGGCGATCTTCGGCTTGGCCGCGCTGAGCACGGAGATCAGCGAGGACTTGCCGGCGCTCGGGTAGCCGACGAGGGCCACGTCGGCGACCGTCTTCAGCTCCAGGACGATGTCGCTCGAGTCACCGGGCTCGCCGAGCAGCGCGAAACCGGGCGCCTTGCGGCGGGCCGAGGCCAGCGCCGCGTTGCCGAGGCCGCCCCGGCCGCCCTGCGCGGCGACGTACGAGGTGCCGTGGCCGACCAGGTCGGCGAGGACGTTGCCCGCCTTGTCCAGCACGACCGTGCCGTCCGGCACCGGCAGGACGAGGTCCTGGCCGTCCTTGCCGGAGCGGTTCCCGCCCTCACCGGGCTTGCCGCTGGTGGCCTTGCGGTGCGGGGAGTGGTGGTAGTCGAGCAGCGTCGTGACCGACTGGTCGACGGTCAGGAGGACGTCGCCGCCCCGGCCGCCGTTGCCGCCGTCGGGGCCGCCGAGCGGCTTGAACTTCTCACGGTGGACGGAGGCACAGCCGTGGCCCCCGCTACCCGCGGCGACATGCAGTTCGACGCGGTCCACGAAGGTGGTCATGGTTCAGTGCCTCCAGAAACGTGCGGATCTGTCTTCTAGGTAACACGCGAAAGGCGGACCCGCCTTCCCGACCGGGAAGTGAGGTCCGCCTCGCGAGATGTTCGGTCGATGCCGTGAATCAGACGATTCAGGCGACCGGAACGATGTTCACGACCTTGCGGCCACGGTGGGAGCCGAACTCCACCGCACCGGCCTGGAGGGCGAACAGCGTGTCGTCGCCACCGCGGCCGACACCGGCGCCGGGGTGGAAGTGGGTGCCACGCTGGCGGACCAGGATCTCACCCGCGTTGACGACCTGACCGCCGAAGCGCTTCACGCCGAGCCGCTGGGCATTGGAGTCGCGACCGTTCCGGGTGGACGATGCGCCCTTCTTGTGTGCCATTTCTCCTCAGTCCCTTACTTCGCAGCCGCGGGGATCGACGTGACCTTGATCGCCGTGTACTGCTGGCGGTGGCCCTGACGACGGCGGTAGCCGGTCTTGTTCTTGTAGCGCAGAATGTCGATCTTCTGGCCCTTGTGGTGGTCCACGACCTCGGCCTGGACCTTGATACCGGCCAGCACCCACGGGTCGCTGGTCACGGCGTCGCCGTCGACAACGAGCAGGGTCGAGAGCTCGACCGTGTCGCCAACCTTGGCAGTGGAAATCTTGTCAACCTCAACGATGTCGCCGACAGCAACCTTGTGCTGGCGACCACCGCTGCGCACGATGGCGTACACGCGGATCTCACTTTCGCTCGAAGAAACGGCACCCCCGCAGGCCAGCCGCCCGAGAACAGCACGGACGACCTCTCCCGGCCCGCAATGCGTCCGGGAGGAAGAAGGTTTACGGGGATGTGGCGTGTCAGTGGACACGCCGACGGTCCAGGTTACGGGGCCACGGCCGAAGGGGTCAAACCGGGCCCGGCCGGTGTGCGGCCGGTCACTCGGACCGGCCGCACACCCGCGGGCGTCAGCCCTCGTCGTCGGCGGTGGGGACCGTGGCGGTCTTCTTCGCCGTCGACTTCGCGGCCGTCTTGGCGGTCTTCGTCGCCTTCTTGGCCGTCGTCTTCTTGGCGGCCGTCTTCTTGGCCACGGTCTTCTTGGCGGCGGCCTTCTTCGCCGGGGCCTTCTTGGCCGCCTTGCGGGCGGTCTTCTTGGCCGGCGCGACCTCCTCCGCGGTCTCCTCGGCCACCGGGGCCTCGGCCACCGCGGGCTCCGCCGGGGCCGACGGGACGACCACGACGGCCGCCTCCTCGGACGCGGTCGGCGCCGTGGCCTTGCGCACCGCACGGCGGCGCGGGCGGGCCGGTGCGGCGGACTCGGCGGGCGCGGGCGCCTCCTCGGCGACCGGAGCCTCGGCGACCGGCGGCGCGGCCGGCGCCTCGGCCACGGGCGCGGCCTCCGGCACCGTCACGACGGCCGCCTCGGCACCCGCGGGGGAGCCGGCCGGGGCCGACACCTTCCGGGTCGCCCGGCGGCGCGTACGGCCCTTGGGCGCGGCGTCCTCGGCGGCCGGGGCCTCGGCCTGCGGCGCCGGGACCACCTGGTCCTCGGCGGCCACGGGCTCGGCCAGCGCCTCGGTGGCCGGCTCGGGCAGCACCGGGCGCGTCGCCGCCTCCTCGGCGGTGACGTGCTGCGCGGTCGGAGCCGCGGCCGGCTCGGCCTCGGCGGCGAACCCGGCCTCGGCGGTCCCGGCCCACTCGGCCTCCTCGGCCCGCGACGCCCGCTCGGCCCTGGACGCCCGCTCGGCCCGCTCCGGCTTCGGCGCGCCCGCCGGAGCCGACGCCCGGCGCCCCGCCCGGCGGCGCGAACGGCCACGGGTGGCCGCCGCCTCCGCCTCGGCGACGCTGCTGTACAGCTCCTCGTCCGGCTCGAAGTCCGGCCCGGGCAGCGCGACCGGCTCGGCGGCCTCGGCGGCCACCTCCACGGCCGTCTCCACCTCGGGCTCGACGGCCTCGCCGCTCTCCACGGCCACGGCGGCGGTCTCGTGCACGTGCTCGTGGACGTCGCCGCCCCGGCCGCGCTTCTTGCGCTTGCCGCCGCCACCGTTCGCGGTCACCTGCTCCAGGTGGACGACGACACCGCGGCCGTTGCAGTGGACACAGGTCTCGGAGAACGACTCCAGCAGGCCCTGGCCGACCCGCTTACGGGTCATCTGGACCAGGCCCAGCGAGGTGACCTCGGCCACCTGGTGCTTCGTACGGTCCCGGCCCAGGCACTCCAGCAGGCGGCGCAGCACCAGGTCCCGGTTCGACTCCAGGACCATGTCGATGAAGTCGATCACGATGATGCCGCCGAGGTCGCGCAGCCGCAGCTGACGCACGATCTCCTCGGCCGCCTCCAAGTTGTTCCTGGTGACCGTCTCCTCCAGGTTGCCGCCCTGGCCGGTGAACTTGCCGGTGTTGACGTCGATGACGACCATCGCCTCGGTCCGGTCGATCACCAGCGAACCGCCGCTGGGCAGCCAGACCTTGCGGTCCAGCGCCTTGGCGAGCTGCTCGTCGATCCGGTAGGTGGCGAAGACGTCGGTCTCGGACGTCCACCTCGACAGCCGCCCGGCCAGATCCGGGGCGACGTGCGCGACGTACCCGTGGATGGTCTGCCAGGCCTCGTCACCACTGACGATGACCTTGGAGAAGTCCTCGTTGAAGATGTCGCGCACGACCCGGACGGTCATGTCCGGCTCGCCGTAGAGCAGCGTCGGCGCATTCGAGCCGCCGCCGTTCTTGGCCTTCTTCTGGATGTCCTCCCACTGCCCCTGGAGCCGCTCGACGTCGCGGCGCAGCTCCTCCTCGCTCGCGCCCTCGGCGGCGGTGCGCACGATGACGCCCGCGTCCTCGGGGACGATCTTCTTGAGGATGGTCTTCAGCCGGGCCCGCTCGGTGTCGGGCAGCTTGCGGCTGATGCCGGTCATCGAGCCCTCGGGCACGTACACCAGGTAGCGGCCGGGCAGGGAGACCTGGCTGGTCAGACGCGCGCCCTTGTGGCCGATCGGGTCCTTGGTGACCTGCACGAGCACGGGCTGCCCGGACTTCAGGGCGGACTCGATGCGGCGCGGCCCGTTGGCCATGCCCAGCGCACCGAAGTTGACCTCACCGGCGTACAGCACCGCGTTGCGGCCCTTGCCGATGTCGATGAAGGCGGCCTCCATCGACGGCAGCACGTTCTGGACCTTGCCCAGGTAGACGTTGCCGACGTACGAGGTCGACTGCTCCTTGTTGACGTAGTGCTCGACGAGCACACCGTCCTCGAGCACGCCGATCTGGGTGCGCTCGCCGTGCTGGCGGACGACCATCACCCGCTCGACGGCCTCGCGGCGGGCCAGGAACTCGGCCTCGGTGATGATCGGGACCCGGCGGCGGCCCTGCTCGCGGCCTTCCCGGCGGCGCTGCTTCTTGGCCTCCAGACGGGTCGAGCCCTTGATGGACTGCACCTCGTCGGACGGCTCGCTGGGCTTGCGCGGCTCGCGGACCTTGACGACCGTGCGCTCCGGGTCGTCGACGGACGGCTCGGGTTCGGCAGCCGTGTCACCGGCCCGGCGACGGCGGCGGCGCCGGCGACGGCTGCTGGAACTGGAACCGGCGGAGTCGTCGCCCCGGACGTCGTCGGCGTCGTCGTCCTCGTCCTCCTGCTCGGCGGTGTCCTCGGCGTCCTGCGCGGCCTGCTCGGCGGCTACGTCGTCGCCCTCGGCGTCGGCGCCCTCACCGTCGGACGCGTCACCGCGGCGGCGGCGGCGTCCGCCACGGCGGCGACGGCGGCGCGAGCCGGACTCCTCGAAGCCGTCGGTGTCCTCGGCGTCGTCGGCTTCGTCGGCTTCGTTCTCGGCGAGGTCCTCGGCAGCCTCCGGAGCCTCGTCGGCGTCCTCGGGCTCCTCCGCTTCCTCGTCCTCGTCCTCGGCCACGGCCCGCACCGGCCGGGTCTCCTCGGGGGCGGCCCCGCGGCGGCGCCGGCGGCGGCGCGAACCGGTCTCGGCGCGCTCCTCCGCCCGCTCCTCCGCGTACTCGTCGGTCTCCTCCGTACCGGCGGCCTCGGCCGCGGCCTCGGCGGCGGCCCGCTCCGGGGTCTGGAACCTGGGCTCGGTGAACACCGGCGCCTGGAAGACGGCGACGGCGGGGCGGGCGGGCCGGCGCGGGCCGTCGGCGTCCTCGGCGGACCGGGCCGCGGCCGGACGGGCGGGCTCGGCGAACCCGGACGCGGCGCGCTCGGCGCGCTCGCCCCGGCGGCGGCCGCGGCGCTGGGTCCCACCCTCGGCGGCCGGCGCGGGGGCCTGCGCCGCCCGGGCGGGCTCGGCGGTCTGCGCGGTCTCGGGGACCTGCGGGGCCTGGCTGTGCACTGCGGGCTCCTCCGCCTGGTCGGCCTGCTCGGCCTCCTCGCTCACCGGCGTACCGGTGGGCGTGGACACCCGGCGAGCGGCCCGGCGGCGCGTACGGCGCGGAGCGGCCTCCTCGGCAACGTCCTGGTCGCCCTCCTCGGCGGCCGGCACCTGGGGCGCCTCGGGCGTCTCCTGTGCGACGGGAGCGGCCTCGACCACGGCCGCGGTCTCCTCGGCACCCTGCGGGGCACCGGCGGGCGCGGACACCCGACGGGTGGCCCGGCGCCGCGGACGCGCGGCGGGAGCGTCGGCCTCGGCCGGCTCCTGGGCCGTCTCGGCGGCCGGCACCTGCGGCGCCTCGGGCGCCTCCTGCGCGACGGGAGCGGCCTCGACCACGGCCGCGGTCTCCTCGGCACCCTGCGGCGCACCGGCGGGCGCGGACACCCGACGGGTGGCCCGGCGCCGCGGACGCGCGGCGGGAGCGTCGGCCTCGGCGGGCTGCTGCGCAGTCTCGGCGTCGGCGGCCGGGGCGGGGGCGGCGGCCGGGACCACGGTCTCGGCGGGCGCGGCCTCGGCGGACGGGGGCGCGGCGGTGGGCGCAGACACACGACGGGTCGCGCGACGGCGCGGGCGCCCGGCGGGGGCTTCCTCGGCGGGCTCCGCCTCGACAGCGGGCTCGGCGGCCTCAGCGGTCTGCGCGGTCCCGGAGATCTCCGCGGCACCCGAGGCGCCTTCGGCGGCCGTCGACACGCTGCGCGTGGCCCGGCGGCGGGTGCGGCGCGGAGCGGCTTCCTCGGCAGGCTGTTCCGTCACGGAGGGCTCCTCCGCAACAGCGGTGTCAACGGACTTGGTGGGCTCGACGGCCCCGGCAGTCTCCGGCGCGCCGGTCACGCCGGTCACGCCGTCGGTCGGCGTAGCAACGCTGCGCGTGGCCCGGCGGCGGGTGCGGCGCGGAGCGGCTTCCCCGGCAGGCTGTTCCGTCACGGAGGGCTCCTCCGCAACAGCGGTGTCAACGGACTTGGTGGACTCGACGGCCCCGGCGATCTCCGGCGCGCCGGTCACGCCGTCGGTCGGCGTAGCAACGCTGCGCGTGGCCCGGCGGCGGGTGCGGCGCGGAGCGGCTTCCTCGCCGACGACGACCACACCGGCCTCGGCGACGGCGGCGTCCGCGGACGCGGCCGGTACGACGGTCTCAGCGGTCTCGGCGGGCGCCGGGGAACCCACGGGCGCGGACGCCCGGCGGGTGGCCCGGCGGCGCGGACGCGCCGGTGCGGCCTCCTCGGCGGCGGGCGCCTGCGCGGCGGCGGCAGCCCCGGGCAGCTGTTCGGTGTCCGGGGTGTCCTCGGTGCTCTCGGTCACCGCGGTCACCTCGTCCGCGGCCGGTATGGCCGGCACGGTGACCTCGGCGGACGCCTCCGCGGGCCCGGCGGGCGGGCCCGCCGGGCGGGAAGCGGCACGGCGACGCCTGCGCGGCGGCAGGGTGTCGCTGGGGGTGTTGAGTTCGGAACCCTCGGTGGGTTCGGTCGGCTCGAGCATGCGGGCGTTTCTCCCGTCAGGCTCCCGGGCGCCGCACCTGGTCCGCCGGCGGTCTCTGGGGACCGTCCGCCGTTGACGTCCGCGGCCCGCGCGATACGCGGTGGCCGCCGTCCGGGGCGCGGGCGCCGCACGGGAGCACTCTGTGTCCTGTCTCGCCGGTTCCGTACGCCTTGTCGGTACGGCCTGGCGAAAGTCTTATGGTCGGTGCGCTGCCCGACCCAGGTGGCTCCCGAGTACGAGGGCGGCGCTACGACGTCCGTCCCTACGCGGAACCTTCCGGCGTCGGCGCCGTCGCGGCGGCAACCGGTGCGGCCGTCAGGGCCTGGGCTGCCTCGCGGTCGGGCGCGAGCGGGTCGGTCACCGTGCCGGTCTCTTCATCGAGCAGCCCCTGCGCCAGCCTGGTCACCGCAGCGGGGACCGGCGGCGCCAGGTCGGCCACGGCGCGGAGACCGGACAGGACGTCGTCGGGTCGCACGGCAGGCGTCACGTGCCGAACAACCAGCCGCAGTATCGCACAGGGCAGGTCGGTCGGCCTATCAGCCGGCGATCCGTGCGTGTCCAGGCTCACCACGGCGGGGCGGGCGTCGAAGGTACGGACGCCGTTCTTGGTCGTGCGCTGCACCTCGACGGCGTCGGCCGCGGCGAAGGCCGCGACCGCGCGTTCCGCGTCGGCCGGGTCGACCCCGTCCAGCCGCAGCTCCCATACGGAGGCCGTCAGCCGGTCGGCGAGACCAGGGGTCCGCGCCTCCACCGCGTCGATGACGTCGAGCCCGGCGGGCAGCGACTCGTCGAGGAGGACGCGCAGGGTCTCCGGGTCGCGCGCCTGGGTGAGCGCGATCTCCAGGTACTCCGCCTCACTGCCCGTGCCGGTGGGTGCGGCATTGGCGTACGACACCTTCGGATGCGGCGTGAACCCCGCCGAGTACGCCATGGGCACCTCGGCGCGGCGCAACGCACGCTCGAAGGCGCGCTGGAAGTCTCGGTGGCTGGTGAACCTCAGGCGGCCGCGCTTGGTGTAGCGCAGTCGGATGCGCTGCACCGCGGGTGCGGGCGGCGGGCCTTCGGGCTGTCGCTTGCCCAGTGTCCTAGTCCTTCGTGAGAGCGGTCGTACTGTTACCAAGACTACGTGCCGCGGCGCCCGAGGGTTCCCGCCGGTCCGCCGGAAGCGGCCGGCCGGGTCCCCCGAACAGCATCCGGCGGGCCTCCGCGCGGGCCTGCCGCACGGTGGCGCGGGCCGTGGCCAGGGCCTCCCGGCCGGCCCGGCCCACGGCGCGCACGCCGTCGGCGACGGGCCGCAGGACGGCGTCCCGGACGACGTGCCCGACCGGGGTGAGAACGCTGCGGTACACCCAGCGCGCCGGCTCCACGAAGATCCACCGGAAGAGGGTCCCGAGCGCCCGTCCGACGGCCCGGGAGATCCGCCCGGCGATCCGCCAGGCGTGCCCGAGGGCGTCCCCCACCTCGCGGGCGACGACAGTGAGGAACCGCCCGACGGGCGCGAGCACCCAACGCCACAGCGCCAGGGCGGGCAGGACCAGCAGCACGCGGGCGGTCCAGTACAGGGCCAGACCGGCACCGGTGACGAGCAGTCCCAGCAGCCACCCCAGACCCCGTACACACCAGGCGACGGCCCGGCCGGCGGGGGCGAGGACCCAGGTGTACAGCCACCGGGCCGGTACGACCAACAGGTGGCGCGCCAGCCAGGCGACGGCCGTGTACGTCCCGGTCCCGAGGACGGCGAGCACCGCGCCGACGCCGGTCAGCAGCCGGGCCAGCCCATGCCCGACCGGGCTGAGCACGCGCGCGTACACCCACGCCAGCACGGCGCCGGCCCCGCGCGCGAGCCGGGCGAGGGCACGTCCCACGGGGGTGAGGACCCAGCGGTACAGCCACACCGCCGGTACGCCGACGAGGACCGCCGCGAGCCAGGCCAGCGCGCGGCCGGCGGGCACCGCGACATAGCGCCACAACCCCACGGACGGCCACACGAACACCGCGCTGCCCAGCCACAGCAGGGCCCGCCCGAACGGCCTGAGCAGGGTGTCCCGCAGCAGCCGCCCGGCGGCCACGAGGACGTCCCACACCATGCGCACCGGCACGACCAGGACCAGCACGACGATCCGCACCGGCAGGCGGACGGCGACGACGAGGCATCCTTCGGGCTGCGACTGCTCAGCGGGCGGCTCACGGAGTTCCATACCCGGATAGACGCCGGGGCCGCCCGTCCGGATCCGGCTACAGCACCCGCGCTTTGTACGCCTCGGGATAGTGCTCGGTGAACTTCACGGCCACGACCAGCAGGGCGATGGGGACGACCCAGTTGAACCAGTCGTCCTGCGCCGGGTACCGGACGGCCAGCCAGGTCGAGACCGTCATCAGGGCGAAGACCGCGCCCCACACCGCCGTCAGCACCCGGTTGATGTGCTGGAACACGGGCGAGTCCCACACGGCCCGGGGCGACGACTCGCGGGCGTACTGCGCGGTGAACGGGTCGGCGAACAGTGATCCGAGCGCCACGAGGGCCACCAGTCCGTTGGAGATGACCTGGGCGTACGTCTCCAGCCAGACGAGCTGCCCGCGGTCCAGGGCCAGCGCCAGCACCGAGAGCACCGCGAAGAACACGATGCCGGTGATGTCGAGGGGCCGGAGCCTGCCGTGCAGTATGTCCCGCCCCGACAGGACGATCGCGGCGATCAGCGCGGCGAGGGCCGCGTACTCCCAGGTGGAAGGGCTGGCGACCACGCCGAAGATGATCCACGGCGCGAACGAGAAGAAGACGCCGCCGGTGCTCACGGGTTTCTTCGGCGGGGCCTTCGCCGCCGTCTGCTGAGCCATGGGAGCTCCTCCCGTCAGATCCGCGGCCACCCCCTCCACTCCATCGTGCCGTCACCCAACCCCGAACCGCCCGTCGTGCGGCCCGGACAAGGGCGCCCTGGCGTGACATCGCCGACAACGGCAGCGACGGCCCGGTCAGTTCGGTCCGGACGCTGCTGGGCGCGCCGACGGTCGCCCGCGGCTACCACGTCCTGCTCTTCGACGGCCCGGGCCGGCAGTCGATGCTCTTCGACCGGGGGATGCCCTTCCGGCCCGACTGGAAGAGCCACCCCGGTCACCGACTTCCTTCTCGCCCGCCCCGGCACCGCCCCCCCAGCGGCTCGCCCTGGCCGGCGTCGACCGGCCCTGGCCGCGACCTGGCACTGGCGGGCCCGGCCGTACGGCATCGACTCACCGTTCGGCCTGCTCACAGAGGTCTCCCGCTACGACGTCACCCCCGTCGCCCACCGGATCACCACGGCGCCCCTGATCACCGACCCGGACGGCGAACACCTCTGGCCGGGCACCGCACAGGAGCTGTACGACCTCCTGCCCGGCCCGAAGCGGCTGGTCCCCTTCACCGAGGAGGAGGGCGCACACCTGCACTGCGAGCCGCTGGGCCCCGCCTTGTTCGAACAAGAGGGCCGCAGCGCTCTTACCCGGCGACGTCCGGCGAGCCCGGCCCGCTGAGCAGGTCGGCGACGAGTGCGAGCCAGGCATCCGGTGAGTACGGGACCGGGGGATCGACCTCCATGCCCAGCTCGGCGACAGCGACGGCGTAGTCGGACTCGTCGAGATCGAGCGCGAGGAGTTCGTGCAGTTCCCCGATCAGCCGGGCGACGACATGCGGGTCTGTCGAGCCGCGGTAGTCCTCGACGGCCGCGGCGTGGTCGGTGAACTCGTCGGGCATGTCCTGCGAGAACCAGCCACCGAGGAACTGGCCCAGCTCGGGAAAACGGGCTTGCCACTCCCAGTGGGTGGCAGGGATGGCCGGCGGCGGGACCTCGCCCGCCTCGATGCTGCGCTTGATGTGGTCGGCGAGGCAGAAGAGCCACTGTTGGATCTCCCCCTCGGCAAGGCCGACATCAGGGATTGCGTAGAACTCCCCGAGTCGCAACCGCAGCCGCCCCGGCGGCCTCTCGGCGTAGTCACGCAACTGTCGCTCGGCGATGGCCAGAGCCCACGGTCGGCTGTGCCAGGTCTGCCGGAGGTACGCGGTCAGGGCCGCGCCGGGCCTGTCCGGTGTGTCGTCCGCCGGATGTCCGAGGTAGGCGCGCATGACCTGGTCGAGCTCGCCATAGCGGCGGTCGTGTTCGAGAGGGCTCAGGGGCACGGTGGTCAGCCTCTGCGATCGCTACACATAAATGGGAAAGGTGGCATGGACGGCGAAGCCGTGCGGGAGGGAGGCATCCCGCTTCAGAGTGACGCGGGCGGCCCGAACATCGACGGGCTCCCGCCCGGCCAGCATCATCGCCTGCAGCAGGACGCGTCCGACCGGCTCGGACCGGGACGGCCAGGATGCCTCGATGGTCAGGCGCGAGCGTGTCGACTGGGCCAGCCAGCGGTGGACCAGCTGCTCATTGGCGGTGACGACCTGCTGGGTGGCCCACTGCGCGGTCTCACGGTCGGGGTATGTCGCGGAACGGGTGCGCATCTTCGGTCCTCTCCTGGGAGCTGTGACGGCGGCGGTCGGATGACTGCGAACGGCTAGTCGTCCTCGAAACGCCAGAGAACCAGGACGTCCTCGTCCGATACGCCGACCAGGCAGATGTCGATGGTGGTCCCGGCGAGGACGTTGGCGTGAAAGGACGAGGCCAAGAAGTCACCCTCCTCACCGTCTTCCGCGTGCCCATGATTGGTGAAGAAACGTGCGCCATTCCCCGCCGCCCTCAAGAGTTCCCGCAGGCAGGCGTCGCGTTTCTCATCCGGTGCGCGAAGGGATGTACAAGGGCCGTACAGAAGAGATCCAACCGAAATCAGCCCGGCTAGCTCCATGGCCTGGCCGGGTGAGACCTCGAGGAGACTGTCCCGCAACTCCTGACGGTCGACCTGCCGGAGTACGGGATTCCCCTGAATCACTTCCATCACCGTGTCGTGCCAGTCCGCGCCACCGCGGGCCCCGAGCGCGACGAAGGCCTGACGTTCGTCAAAACGCCCCCGTACGCACGCCGGCAGATCCATCTTCCTTTTCGTCACAGCTCCTCCCCTGGTGTTCTCACGGAAGCCTCGGCATGGACGTGTAGACCACATAGGGCGGGTGAAGGCCGTTCTTGTACTTGAGTACGACCTCCACCGAATGCGCATCCTGCGCCGCACCCGCCCTCGGGTCCGCCGACGTAACGGTACGCCCGGTCACAGAATTGAACTGCACCGGATCCAGCTTCAGAATAGAATTGTCGGCGCGCGGCCTTGAAAGCCATTTCTTGATTTTTGCCTGATTGTCCACACCTTCGTTCTGCCGGCCCGAATTAGCCGACGGGCCCACATATTCCACCGTGTCTTGCGTGTATTTCTGGGCGCCCGCCAGGTCGGTGAAGCTTGAAGCAGCGGGAATTGATGACTGATCCCTGAGTCGCTGCGCCAACTGCTCATCGGTCTTGCCTACGTGTTTATCGATGACGTGGCTGCCGTGAATCGCCTCTTGACTCGCCAGGTCGATTGGATACGCGTGGTTGGCCTCGCTGTCGCCCGGCACGGTGTACAGCGGGTTTCCTTTGAAGTCGGTCAGGGCCCGCGCGCCGAACGCCTCGGCGCGGGCGGATTCCGCGATGAACGTCGGGGCGCTCGTGTACGCCTCGTCCAGCGCCGACATCAGGTCCTTGATGCCTCGAACCTGACGGTGAACCCGGTTGTCGTAGGCGGCGACGGCGTCATTCATGGCGCCTTCGTCGATGTTCAGGACGATACCGACCGATACATCCGCGACCAGGCCCTTTCCCGCGTGCCACAGTCCCTTCACCAGGCTCTTGGCGTCCGTGACGTCCAATTCTCGCGGATCGAGCTGCTTGATGCTGTCCAGCACGGCCTGTCGATAGATCCGGTGCAGGTCGTCGCGAACGTCTTCCGCCGCTTGGGCCACGTTGTACACGGCATCGACCATGGCCTCACAGGTGTCGAACAGGACGGCGAAGACCGGGTGGCTGGTGCCTCTCTTGCGCGCGCCGTCGTTCGCCCAGTCGTAGCCGTCTCGGTTCTGTCCCCAGGCGGACGTGCCCCACAGCGTGCTGCAGAACTGCCGCATGGCGTCGTACCACTCCTGGTTGGACTGGTCGGTGATGCCGCCAATGAAGCTGGTCAGCATCCCGTCCACCATGCTGAGCGTGGTCTGCGGCATCCTCCACGCCTCAGAGACCTTGTACAGCCGCAGGTGATTGGGCAGTGGGAGGATCCTCGCCGCCTTGCCCCAACGGCACTCGTGTTCCAGCAGAGGGCGCAGGATGGCGAGCACCACGGCTTCCAGCCCTTCCAGGGCTTTTTGTGCGAAGTCTTGGCCGGCGTCGAAGTCCCCCCACTTGAAATCGGTGACCGGCCCGTACCTGGGTGGTGTGTCGATCACCTGCGGAAGGGGGCGCTGGGTCGCATGGCCAGTTGGTGAAGGGTGTGTGGCGGCGTCAGCCGCGGCGTAGTTGTTGGCAGTGCTGGTGAATCCGACGCCGGCACCACCGACGCTCACCACGGCCTTGGCCCACACCTCGAGGAATCGATTGGCGACTTTCACGTAGGCCTGGGTGAAGTCCTTCATGGCCGAGCCATTGCCGCCGCCGTCGGGGTACCGTGCCAACTCATCGACAAACGCCTTGATCCCCCGGTCGAGAGGGTCCTGTTGGCCGGCCACGTTCGAGGAGACCTGGTAGAGGACCGACGGCGTCACATCGATCTTCCCCTGCCCGGGGGCCGCCGAGGTGGCCATCACGCGGCTCCCCAGCCGCGCAGGACCGCTCTGTGCGCTGCCGCGTAATTGGCGTGGCCGGTGGTGACGTACTGGTGCAGCCACTTCTGTGCCGCCTGCAAGTCCTGCGCAGAGCGGTCCCACTCGTCGAGCTTCTCGACGAAGACCTCGCGGGCTTCACCCTTCCAGGACAGGACAACCGGTTCGACGCGTTCATAGAGGTCGTCCAGCTTGCCGCTGAGCTGTTTGAGGATGTCTTCCAGCTCGACGGCCAGTTCATGCAACGTGGCGAACGAGACAGAGATGTGGTCACCGTCGGCACCAGTCGACATAATTCCCCCCTGAAGTCGGTGACAGTGCTTGCCAGGCCGGCACGTGGCGCTGCGAGCGTCAGAAACCGTCCAGGTTGCTGCGCGGACGAACCAGATCGTCGCCCGCTCCCGCATTCGGCGTGGAGAGCTTGTCGACCTCGCTGTCGACATCCACGTGGATCCGACGCATCTGTTCGAGCACATGCAGATCGTCGGCGCTGAAGCCGTCACGACTCATCCGAACAGCTTGCTCCAGGCCCTTCACCACCTCCCGGATACGTACGGCGTCGCCCGCGGCAGCACGATGGAACTCCCGGTACGCCGTCGCCGCCGGCCCCCGCCAGCCGGCCTCGATACGGTCGACGAGTTCATCCATGCGCTTGATCTGTTTGTCCAGGTGGTCCTGCATCTCGCCGAGGTCATCGGCGAGCTTGGTCAGGCCCTCGGACGACACCCGCAGGTCGGGGCCGCCGTTCTCACCCACGCTCGTGCCTGGTGCCCCCATGCCGTACCCCCCACCATGTCGGCATCTCACCTCTCAACTGACTCCAGGATCATACGAAAGACTCACCGAGGCGCAGGGCTGCGGGCGACCCGGATGGGGCCGGCTCCTGTCGTCGGCAGGGGCAGTTGTCGCGTTCCGGGCCGCCGAGACGGTCCACGAGGCGCTCTAATCGCTGCCCGCGCGACTCCTCAGCGGCCGGGGCCGCCCGCCGTTAGACGTACCCCGGTCCGAAGGCCGATAGTTCTGCCTCTAGCGCCCGCTTGATGAATCCGCCGCTGCCCTCCGGCAGAAACTCTCCGAGCTTCGCACTGGACAGGTAGAGCAACTCCCTCATCGCACCTCCAGCAACGCCAACTGCGCCCGTCGCACAGAGAGGCTAGGCGAGCATGCCCGAAGGCCGGTCGGGCCCAGACAGCGACCTGTCAAAGGCGGTCGGAGGAACTGCCTGCAATGAGCCTCAGACCCGCTCAACCTCGGAGACGATGTGCGGGGCACTTCCATCGCCCGCGCAACGGCTTCCGGCGGGGCGGCGCCGACGGGTGAGGGGGCGACGCGCCGACCGCAGCCGGCGCAGCGGCCGCCTCGTCCTCGCTCACCTCAGTGCGTGTGGCCGCCCGAAGCCGGTGTCGGTGCCGCGTTCTTGACCGTCAGTGGCAGGAGCTTCTTGCCGGTCGGGCCGATTTGTATGGCCGTGTCCATCTGCGGGCACACGCCGCAGTCGAAGCACGGGGTCCAGCGGCAGTCCTCGACCTCGGTCTCGTCGAGGGAGTCCTGCCAGTCCTCCCAGAGCCAGTCCTTGTCCAGGCCGGAGTCCAGGTGGTCCCAGGGCAGGACCTCCTCGTAGGTGCGCTCGCGGGTGGTGTACCAGTCGACGTCGACGCCGAAGGGGGCCAGCGCCTTGTCCGCGCAGGCCATCCAGCGGTCGTAGGAGAAGTGCTCGCGCCAGCCGTCGAAGCGGCCGCCGTCGTCGTAGACGGCGCGGATGACCGCGCCGGTCCGGCGGTCGCCGCGGGAGAGCAGGCCCTCGACGATGCCGGGCTTGCCGTCGTGGTAGCGGAAGCCGATCGAGCGGCCGTACTTCTTGTCGCCGCGGATCTTGTTGCGCAGCTTCTCCAGGCGCGCGTCCGTCTCCTCCGCCGACAGCTGCGGCGCCCACTGGAACGGGGTGTGCGGCTTGGGCACGAAGCCGCCGATGGACACCGTGCAGCGGATGTCGTTGGCGCCCGAGACCTCGCGGCCCTTCTGGATGACGTGCATCGCCATGTCGGCGATCTGGAGGACGTCCTCGTCCGTCTCCGTCGGCAGGCCGCACATGAAGTACAGCTTCACCTGGCGCCAGCCGTTGCCGTAGGCGGTGGCGACGGTCCTGATCAGGTCCTCTTCCGAGACCATCTTGTTGATGACCTTGCGCATGCGTTCCGAGCCGCCCTCGGGGGCGAACGTCAGACCGGAGCGGCGGCCGTTGCGGGTCAGCTCGTTCGCCAGGTCGACGTTGAAGGCGTCGACGCGGGTGGAGGGCAGGGAGAGGCCGATCTTGTCGTCGGTGTAGCGGTCCGCCAGGCCCTTGGCGATGTCACCGATCTCCGAGTGGTCCGCGGAGGACAGGGAGAGCAGGCCCACCTCCTCGAAACCGGTGGCCTTCAGGCCCTTGTCGACCATGTCGCCGATGCCCGTGATGGAGCGTTCCCGGACGGGGCGGGTGATCATGCCGGCCTGGCAGAAGCGGCAGCCGCGGGTGCAGCCGCGGAAGATCTCCACCGACATCCGCTCGTGGACCGTCTCGGCCAGCGGCACGAGGGGCTGCTTGGGGTAGGGCCACTCGTCGAGGTCCATGACGGTGTGCTTGGACACGCGCCAGGGCACACCGCTCCGGTTCGGTACGACGCGGGCGATACGGCCGTCGGGGAGGTACTCGACGTCGTAGAACGCCGGGATGTACACCCCGCCGGTCCTCGCCAGGCGGAACAGGACCTCCTCGCGCCCGCCGGGGCGGCCCTCCGCCTTCCACTCGCGGATGATCCGGGTCATGTCGAGCACGGCCTGCTCGCCGTCGCCGATCACGGCCGCGTCGATGAAGTCGGCGATCGGCTCCGGGTTGAAGGCCGCGTGGCCGCCGGCCAGGACGATCGGGTCGTCGACCGTGCGGTCCCGGGACTCCAGCGGGATCCCGGCCAGGTCGAGGGCGGTGAGCATGTTGGTGTAGCCCAGCTCCGTGGAGAAGCTGATGCCGAACACGTCGAAGGCCTTCACCGGGCGGTGGCTGTCCACCGTGAACTGCGGGACCCGGTGCTCGCGCATCAGCGCCTCCAGGTCCGGCCACACGCTGTAGGTGCGCTCGGCGAGGACGCCCTTCTGCTCGTTGAGGACCTCGTAGAGGATCATGACGCCCTGGTTGGGCAGACCGACCTCGTACGCGTCGGGGTACATGAGCGCCCAGCGGACATCGCACTCGTCCCACGGCTTGACCGTGGAGTTGAGCTCGCCGCCGACGTACTGGATCGGCTTCTGCACGTGCGGGAGCAGAGCTTCGAGCTGCGGGAAAACCGACTCGACAGGCATCTCGCGAACCTTCATGAGCTGACAGGGGGGACCCTTCAGCGTAACCCGGCCGGCGGCTCCCCCCGAACGCTCAGCCGAGCGCCCCCCTCCCGGTCCCGCGCCACCGCGCGGGCAGCTCCGCCTGGGCCGCGGCCGCCCGTGCCTCCTCCCTGCCGTACAGCACCCCGTACGTGAACGTGCTCTCCCCCGCCGCGTGCGCCACCGCGGCCAGCTCGCGCAGGGCGCGGCGGGCCATGACGCTGTCCTGGTGGCCGCCGAGGAGGGTGGTGAGGGACTTCATGTCCTTGGTCAGGGTGCGGGCGGGCGCGCCGAGGGCCGCGGTGGCCGCCTCGGCCGCGTAGCGGGTGCGTTTGGCCTTCTTGCGGGCCTCGTGCAGGGCGAGGTCGCGTTCCTCGCCGGGCGGCAGGCGCAGCGCGTGCCGCATGGCCCGGGTCAGCTTCTTCTCGTCCTTGTGCACGGCCTTGGCGAGCGTCTTCGCCGGTTTCCTCCCGGCCGCCCTCAGCAGCGGCGGGTCGGCGAGGAGGGCGTCCAGGCCGTCCAGCAGGGTGAGGTAGCGGCGGGAGTCCAGGACGCCGGTCACGTGGGCGTGGGTGCCGGTGCGGCGGGGGTCCGCCCAGGCGGCGAGGCGTCCGGGGACGGGGCCGGTGACCAGGCCGGGCGGCAGGGCGCCGAGGGCGGTCGTCAGCCGGTCGGCCAGCACCTCCTGGTCGCGGCCGGCGCCCAGCTCGCCCGCGAGCCACTTCAGCTCGGCGGCGACGGGGCCGGTGACGTCGCGGTCCAGCACGCCGCCGAAGGAGCGCAGGGTGCTGCGGGCGCGCCGGGTGGCGACGCGCATCCGGTGCACCGCGTCGGGGAGGTCGCGGCGCACTGCGGGGTCCAGCCCGACCAGTGCGTCCCGCTGGGCGCGGAGGTAGGCGAGGACGTGGTCGCCGGCCGTCCGGGGCGCCGGGGGCCCGTTGTTCGGCTCGCGGCGGTCACCGGCGGTGCGTTCCAGGGCGTGGGCCAGTTTCGACGGCGATGCGGAGGGGCGTAGGCCCGCCTTGCGCAGCCGTTTGTCCACCCGGTCGAGGAAGGCGGGGTCGCCGCCGTCGGCGAGTTCCACCTCTGTCTCGGTCCACCGGGCGGTCCCGCCCGCGCCGGTGAGCCGCTCGGCGGTCACGGCGTCGACGCTCAGCTCGGCCAGCAGGGTGCCGTCGGCGTCGACCAGGTGGCGCACGTCGCGGTCGGAGCGCAGCCGGACGAGGGGGATCAGCTCGCGGTCCCGGACGCGGGAGCGGACGAGGGCGGCGATCTCCTCGGGGACGGTGTCGGACAGCGGGGCCCGGATCTCGTCGCGGACCGAGGGGGCGACCGGGAACTTCAGGTGCCAGCCGGCGTCCGGGCCGCCGGTGCGGCGGCGCAGGGTGAGCGAGGCCCCGGCCAGGCGTTCGTCGGCGGTGTCGTAGTAGGTGGCGTCCAGTTCGGCCATGCCCTGGTCGAGGACGGCCGCCACCCCGGCGACTCCGGTGAGGTCGGGGAGGCCGCTGCCGTCGGATTCGTACTTGCGCTCGATCTCGCGCTTCGCGTCCGCCATGCCTCGAATCTAGTGCCCGGGGCGCCGGCGGGGCAGGGGGCCGCCGCGGGCCTACGCGGACATCGGCCGCTGCACCTTGATCGACTGCAACAGGCCCAGCGCCACCCAGACCGCGAACATCGACGAGCCGCCGTAGGACACGAACGGCAGCGGCAGACCGGTGACCGGCATGATGCCGAGGGTCATGCCGATGTTCTCGAAGGCCTGGAAGGCGAACCAGGCGACGATCCCGGCGGCGACGATCGTCCCGTACAGCTCCGTGGAGTCACGTGCTATCCGGCAGGCGCGCCACAGGACGACCCCGAGCAGGAAGATGATCAGACCGGCACCGACGAAGCCCAGCTCCTCCCCCGCGACCGTGAAGACGAAGTCCGTCTGCTGCTCGGGCACGAACTGGCCGGTGGTCTGGGAGCCGTGGAAGAGCCCGGCGCCGGTGAGCCCGCCGGAGCCGATGGCGATGCGGGCCTGGTTGGTGTTGTAGCCGACGCCCGCCGGGTCGAGGTCGGGGTTGGCGAACGCCGCGAACCGGTTGATCTGGTACTCGTCCAGGATGTGCAGCTGCCAGATCGCGATGCAGCCGATCACCCCGGCGATGAGCAGGCCGAACACCCAGCGGTTGGAGGCGCCGGAGGCGAGCAGCACGCCGAGGATGATCGCGACCATGGCCAGCACCGAGCCGAGGTCCGGCATGAGCAGCAGGATCAGGATCGGTACGGCGGCCAGGCACAGGGACTGGAACGCGGTCCGGTGGTCCGGGTACGGCTTGTCACCGGCGTCGACCCGGGTGGCCAGCAGCATGGCCATGCCGAGGATGATCGTCACCTTGAGGAACTCGGCGGGCTGGAGCGAGAAGCCGCCGATGACGAGCCAGTTGCGCTGGCCGTTGATGGTGGCGCCGAGCGGGGTGAGGACGACCAGGGCGAGGAGCACCGACAGGCCGTAGAGGACCGGCACGGCGTTGCGCAGGGCCCGGTGGCCGAGCCAGACGACGGCGATCATCAGGGCGATGCCGATGCCCAGGTTCATCAGGTGCCGGAACAGGAAGAAGTACGGGTCGCCCTGGTTCAGCTCGGTGCGGTTGCGGGTCGCCGAGTACACCAGCAGCGAGCCCATGAGCGACAGGGCGGTGGCGGCGAGCAGTATGGGCCAGTCCAGCCGGCGGGTCAGCGAGTCGCGGGCGAAGATCCTGGTCCAGCCGGCCCGCTCGGGGCCGTACCCGGAGACGGAGAAGCTGTTCGTGCCGGTCATCGGGGCATCCTCCGGCTTCCCGTCCCGCGGGACCGTCTGCGGGTCCTGCGGGTGTTGCGGTTGCCCGTGGTGGGCGGGGTGGTGCCCGCGGGCTGTTGGTCGCCGCCGTTGGTGGGGTTGTTCTTCTGGGCGGCCTCGGCGTCCTTCGCCGGGTCGCCGGTGACCTTGGGGGCGGCGATGGTGCCGTCCGGGCGGACCTTGGGCAGGCCCTGCTGCGGCTCGGGCAGCATCGCGCGCTTCTTGTCGACGGTGCCGTCGGCCTGGACGCCGTAGAGCGCGCTGTAGATGTTGCGGACGGCCTCACCGGAGGCCCCGGAACCCGTACCGGCCTGGGCGATCGTCATGATCACCGTGTAGTCCTTGGAGTAGGTGGCCAGCCAGGACGTGGTCTGCTTGCCGTAGACCTCGGCCGTGCCGGTCTTGCCGTGCAGCGGGATCTTGTCCTGCGGCCAGCCGCCGAACTTCCAGGCGGCCGTACCGCGGGTGATGACGCCGGCGAAGGCGTCGTTCATGCCCTTGAGGGTGGCCTGGCTGACCGGCAGCCTGCCGCGCTTCTTCGGCTTGATCTCCTGGACGGTCTTTCCGTCGGCGCTGATGACCGCCTTGCCGATGGTCGGCTGGTACATCGTGCCGCCGTTGGCGACGGCGCCGTAGATCACGGCCTCCTGGATCGGCGTGACGAGGGTGTCGCCCTGGCCGATGGAGTAGTTGATCTCGTCGCCCTCGCGCATCTTGTTGCCCTCGAGGCAGTTCTCGTAGGCGATCTTCTCGACGTAGGAGCCGTCCTTCTTGCCGGACCGGCACCAGGCGTCCTTGTTGGCCTTCCAGTAGTTCAGCTTCCACTGGCGGTCCGGGACGCGGCCGGTGACCTCGTTGGGCAGGTCGACGCCGGTCTCGGCGCCGAGGCCGAACTGGTGGGCGGCCTTGAAGAAGTAGTCCTTCGGCCGGCCCTTCTTGGGGTTGATGCCGCCGTCGCGCTTCCACTCCCGGTCGGCGAGGCCGTAGAAGACGGTGTCGCAGGAGACCTCCAGGGCGCGGCCGAGGGAGATCGGCCCGAAGTTCTCGCCCTCGAAGTTCTTGAAGACCTGGCCGCCCACCGAGTAGGAGCTGGTGCAGGGGTAGCGGCCGTCGAACGCGTAGCCCGCCTCGACCGCGGCGGCCGTGGAGACCACCTTGAAGGTGGAGCCGGGGGCGGCCTGGCCCTGTATGGCCCTGTTGAGCAGGGGGTAGTCCGAGTCCTTGCCGGTGAGGGCCTTGTAGTCCTTGCCGGAGATGCCGCCGACCCATACGTTCGGGTCGTAGGTCGGCGCGGAGGCCATCGCGACGATCCGGCCGGTCTTGGCCTCCATCACGACGACGGCACCGGAGTCGGCCTTGTAGTTCTCGCCGGTGATCTTGTCGTACTGCTGGCGGGCGACCTTCATCGCCTTGTCGAGTTCGTACTCGGCGACCCGCTGGACCCGGGAGTCGATGCTCGTCACCAGGTTCGAACCGGACTCGGACGCGTCCGACTTGGCCTTGCCGATGACCCGGCCGAGGTTGTCGACCTCGTAGCGGGTGACGCCGGCCTTGCCGCGCAGCACCTTGTCGTACTGGCGCTCCAGGCCGGAACGGCCGACCATGTCGGAGCGCAGGTAGGGCGAGTCGGTGTGCTGGGCCTGCTGGATCTCGGAGTCGGTGACGGGCGAGAGATACCCGAGGACCTGCGCGCTGTTGGACTTGCCGGGCGCCGGGTAGCGGCGGACGGCCTCGGGCTCGGCGGTGATGCCGGGGAAGTCCTCGGAGCGCTCGCGGATCTGGAGGGCCTGCTTGGCGGTGGCCTCGTCCGTGATGGGGATCGGCTGGTAGGGCGAGCCGTTCCAGCAGGGCTGGGGGGTCTTGGCGTCGCACAGCCGGACCTTCTGCATGACCTCCGCGGGCGTGATGCCGAGGACGCCGGCCAGCTTGGTGAGGACGGCCTTGCCGTCGTCCTTCTGCTTCAGCAGGTCGGTGCGGGAGGCGGAGACGACCAGGCGGGTCTCGTTGTCGGCGAGGGGCACGCCCCGCGCGTCCAGGATGTCGCCGCGCACGGCGGGGTCGACGACCTGCTGGACGTGGTTGCCGGAGGCCTCCTTCTGATACGCCGCGCCCTCCCGGATCTGGAGGTACCACAGCCGGCCGCCGAGCGTGCCGAGGAGGGAGAGGACGAGGATCTGGATCACGACGAGCCGGATCTGGACCCGTGGGGTCCTCCCGGTCTCGGGGATGTTGGTCACTGCGGTGTCTCCCCCTCTCCCTGTGCGGATGTGCGGGCGCCGGGCGCGGTGCGGGGCGCGTGGGCGCGCGGCGCTTCCGTGCGGACCAGCTGCGGGTGTACGCATGAGGAACGGCCGGCCGCTGCGCCGGCGTTCCGCGCGAGCTGACCCGTTCGGGTGAACTTCGAGGCGGTCACAGCCGCTTGACCCCCTTGATGCGGCCGACCCGGGCGGACCGCGTGCGGGCCTTGGCCTTCAGGGCGCCGACCCCGCCGCGCCGGCCGCCGACGCGCAGGCCGGTGCCGGAGGACAGCCAGCCCGAGGAGATGTCACCGGCCGTCGCCGCGGGGCCGGTCTCGTTGAGCGGGTCGTTGTCGGCGCGGCGGGCCAGCCACATCACCCCGGGCACCACGAACGGGGCGAGCAGCAGGTCGTACAGGGCGGCCGAGAACAGCAGGCCGGGCAGGCCGACATGGCGGGCGGCGGTGTCGCCGACCAGGGCTCCCACCCCGGCGTACAGCAGGGTGGAGCCGACGGCGGCGGCGGCCACGACGGCCATCGGGCCGGTCGCCGACTTCAGCCGGCCGTTCTCCGGCCTGATGAGCCCGGCGGCGTAGCCGGTGACGCAGAGCACGAGCGCGTAGCGGCCCGCCGCGTGGTCGGCGGGGGGCGCCAGGTCGGCCAGCAGGCCGGCGCCGAACCCGACGAGGGCGCCGCCGACATGGCCGTACACCATCGCCAGACCGAGGACGGTGAGCAGCAGCAGGTCGGGGACGGCGCCCGGCAGGTGCAGCCGGGCCAGGACGCTCACCTGGATCACCAGGGCCACGACGACCAGTGCGCTGGAGAGCAGGATCCGGTTGACACGCATGGGATTCAGCTCCTACTGCTGCTGTTCGGTGGCGGGAGCGCCGGCGGACGGGGTGACCGTGACGGTCACCGTCGGCGTCGGGTGCGGCTGGGACTTGGCCGGGAGCACGGTGTCCCGCGGGTCCTTCTTCGGGGCCGACACGACCACTCCGACGACGTCGAGCTTGGTGAAGCTCACGTACGGGGTGACGTAGAGGGTGCGGGTGAGGCCGCCGCCGGAGGGGTCGACGCGGGAGACCACGCCGACCGGGACGCCCGGCACGAACGGCTTGTCGGCCTGCGAGCCGAAGGTGACGAGCCGGTCGCCCTTCTTCACCTCCGCCTTGCCGTTGAGGAGTTCCACGCGCAGCGGGCGGTCGCCCTGCCCGGAGGCGAAGCCGAGTTCGTCGTCGCCCTCCATGCGGGTGCCGACGGTGAAGTCGGGGTCGTTGGCGAGCAGCACGGTGGAGGTGCTGGGGCCGACGGTGGTAACCCGGCCGACCAGGCCGTCGCCGTTGAGGACGGTCATGTCCCGTTTGATGCCGTCGTCGGCGCCGGCGTCGATGGTGATGGTCCAGGAGAAGCCCTGGGCCGAGCCTATGGCGATGACCTGGGCGCCCTTGACGCCGTACTGCCCCTCGCCGGCGGTCTTCAGCAGGCTGTCGAGCTGCCGCAGGCGGCTGCGGTTGCGGTCGTCGCTGCCGAGCTTCGCCTTGAGGGCCGCGTTCTCCTTCTCCAGCGCGGCGAGCCGGTCGTGCCGGCTGCCGGAGTCCCGGATCGCGGAGACCGCGTTGCCGACCGGGTCGACCGCGGAGGACAACCCGTTCTCGACCGGGCCGAACACCGTGGCGGCGGCCTGCCGGGCGCCGTCGACCGGGGAGTTGCGGCCCCCGCGGATGTCCACTGTGATCAGCGCGAACGCGATGGCGACCAGCAGGACCAGGAGCAGCCGGCTCTCTTTCGTGTCCCTCACGTGCGGCGGCCGTGCCCTTCCTCAAGTAGGAATGCTGGGGCCCCTGGGGAACGCGCGTGACGCGGCGTCGGCCCGGGAGGCCCATTCGTGGGAGCTTATGCCTCTATGTCAACGATCCGCCGCACGAGAGGAGAACATCTCGTACGGCGGACCGGAGGAGTCGCGTCATCTGCGCGGCTGGGCGTCCAGGACCTGCTGGAGTGCCTCGAACTCCTCGACGCACTTGCCGGAGCCGAGCGCCACGCTGTCCAGCGGGTCCTCGGCGATGTGGATCGGCATGCCGGTCTCGCGGCGCAGCCGTTCGTCGAGCCCGCGCAGCAGCGCGCCGCCGCCGGTCAGGACGATTCCCCGGTCCATGATGTCGCCGGACAGCTCCGGCGGGCACTTGTCGAGGGTCGTCTTGACCGCGTCGACGATCGCGTTGACCGGCTCCTCGATCGCCTTGCGGACCTCGGCGGCCGAGATGACGACGGTCTTCGGCAGCCCGGACACCAGGTCCCGGCCGCGGACCTCGGTGTGCTCGTCGGTGTCGAGTTCGTACGCCGAACCGATCGTGATCTTGATCTGTTCCGCCGTCCGTTCACCCAGCAGAAGGCTGTACTCCTTCTTGATGTACTGGATGATCGCGTTGTCCAGTTCGTCGCCGGCGACGCGGATCGACTGGGCGGTGACGATGCCGCCGAGGGAGATGACGGCGACCTCCGTGGTGCCGCCGCCGATGTCCACCACCATGTTGCCGGTGGCCTCGTGGACCGGCAGACCCGAGCCGATGGCGGCGGCCATGGGCTCCTCGATGATGTGCACCTGACGGGCGCCGGCCTGGGACGACGCCTCGATGACCGCGCGGCGCTCGACGCCCGTGATGCCCGAGGGCACGCAGACGACGACCCGCGGCCGGGCCAGGTACCGCCGCTTGTGGATCTTCAGGATGAAGTAGCGGAGCATGCGCTCGGTGATCTCGAAGTCGGCGATGACGCCGTCCTTCAGCGGGCGGACGGCCACGATGTTGCCCGGCGTCCGGCCGATCATCTTCTTCGCTTCGGCACCGACCGCGAGGATCCCACCCGTGTTGGTGTTGATCGCCACGACGGACGGCTCGTTCAGTACGATCCCGCGTCCCCTGACGTACACCAGCGTGTTGGCGGTCCCGAGGTCGACAGCCATGTCACGGCCGATGAACGACATTGAGTTCCCCATCCGGATTCATCTGGCCTTCCTGAGCTTTTGAGGGCATGTCAGGACGGCGAGGCGGGTGCTGTGACGTGAAGGCTTCCATCGTAAACGCGCCTGCACGAACACTGCGCGAGGGTCTCCGCCATTGTCACCAGATGGCGTGCCGCCTCGCTTGTGGAGAGGGGCGTTCGGGGACGTGCGTTCCCTCGATCGCCGGTACCCGGCCCGCGGGTGTTACGCGCGGCCCGGGAAGAAGATCTTCACCTCGCGCTCGGCCGACTCCTCGGAGTCGGAGGCATGGATCAGGTTCTCGCGGACGATCACGCCGAAGTCACCGCGGATCGAACCGGGCGCGGCGGCGATCGGGTCGGTCGGGCCGGCCAGCTGCCGCACACCCTCGATGACCCGCTCACCCTCGACGATCAGCGCGACGACCGGGCCGGAGGACATGAACTCCACCAGCGGCTCGTAGAACGGCTTGCCCTTGTGCTCGCCGTAGTGCTGCTCCAGCGTGTCCTGGTCCAGGGTGCGCAGCTCCAGCGCGGTGATCTGCCAGCCGGCCTTGCGCTCGATACGGCTGATGATCTCGCCGGTCAGGCCTCGACGGACGGCGTCGGGCTTGAGGAGGACAAGGGTGCGCTGGCTCACGAAGGGCTCCTTACGCGGCGGACGGGTGCGGTGGGACGAGATTACAGGGCGTGTCGGAGCACCTGTCACGCAGCGTCAACCGGGGAGGAGGCGGACTCGGCCCCCGCCGCGAAACGCGCCTTCGCCTCGTCCACCTTTCTCCCGAAGTGCACCGATGCCCACCACAGGGCCGCGAAGACCGCGCCCATGAAATACATGGTCGGGACGAAGACGCCGGAGGCGATCAGGGCGATCTGGAGGGCCCAGCCGAGGGCCACTCCGCCGGGCCGGGTGACCATGCCGCACAGCAGCAGACACAGCAGCATGGCGATGCCGCTGACCAGCCACACGGTCGTCATGGACAGGTCCGGGTCCTTCATGGCGACGAGCCCGGCGAAGCCGATGATGAAGAACTCGCCGATCAGCGTCGATGCACAGAGCGTACGCACGGGATTCTCAGCCCCTTCCCAGCAGCAGCCGGGCCTCGCCGACCGTGATGACGGAACCGGTGACCAGCACACCGCCGCCGGAGAACTCGCCCTCCTCCTCGGCCAGCGTGATCGCCGCCTCCAGGGCGTCGGGCAGCCGCGGCTCGACCTGGACCCGCTCGTCGCCGAACACCTCGACGGCGATCGCGGCCAGCTCGTCCGCGTCCATGGCCCGGTGGCTGGAGTTCTGCGTGACGACGACCTCGGCGAAGATCGGCTCGAAGGCCTCCAGCACCCCCCGCACGTTCTTGTCGCCGCTCGCGCCGACGACCCCGATCAGCCGGCTGAAGTCGAACGCCTCCCGCACCGCCTCCGCGGCGGCCTCGGCGCCCGCCGGGTTGTGCGCGGCGTCCAGCACGACCGTCGGGGAGCGCCGTACGACCTCCAGACGGCCCGGCGAGGTCACCGCGGCGAACGCCTTGCGCACGGTGTCGATGTCCAGCGGTTCGGCGCGCTGCGCGCCGACGCCGAAGAACGCCTCGACGGCGGCGAGCGCGACGGACGCGTTGTGCGCCTGGTGGGCACCGTGCAGCGGGAGGAACACCTCGGGGTACTCGCCGCCGAGACCGCGCAGCGTGACCAGCTGCCCGCCGACGGCGACCTGCCGGGCGACGATCCCGAACTCCAGCCCCTCACGGGCGACCGTGGCATCCACCTCGACGGCCTTCTTCAGCAGCACCTGCGCCGCGTCCACCGGCTGCTGGGCCAGGATGACGGTCGCGCCCTGCTTGACGATGCCGCCCTTCTCGACGGCGATCTCCGCGGGGGTCCCGCCGAGGCGGTCGGTGTGGTCCAGGTCGATGGGGGTGATGACGGCGACGTCGCCGTCGATCACGTTCGTCGCGTCCCAGGAGCCGCCCATGCCGACCTCGACCACGGCGACGTCGACGGGCGCGTCGGCGAAGGCGGCGTACGCCATGCCGGTCAGGACCTCGAAGAAGGACAGCCGGTACTCCTGGGCGGAGTCGACCATCTCCACGTAGGGCTTGATGTCGTGGTACGTCTCCACGAACCGCTCGGCGGAGACGGGGGCGCCGTCCAGGCTGATCCGCTCGGTGACCGACTGCACGTGCGGGCTGGTGTAGCGGCCGGTGCGCAGCTCGAAGGCGCCGAGCAGGGCCTCGATCATGCGGGCGGTGGAGGTCTTGCCGTTGGTGCCCGTGATGTGGATCGAGGGGTACGCCCGCTGCGGCTCCCCCAGCACGTCCATCAGCGCGGCGATCCTGGCGACCGAGGGCTCCAGCTTGGTCTCGCCCCAGCGGGTGGCCAGCTCCGTCTCGACCTCGCGCAGGGCCTTGTCGACCTCCGGGTCCTCCGGGCGCCCGGGTACGTCGGCCTGCGGGGAGCCGCCGCCCTGGGTGCGCAGGGTGCGGCTGCCGGCCTCGATCACCGCGAGGTCGGGGTCGCGGTCGGTCTCTTCCGCGATCAGCTCCTCGAAGGCGTCGAGGGGGTCGGGGGTGTCACTGGTGCCGGGGTGGTCGCTCACGGTGCCAGTCTACGGAGCGGGCGCGGGCTCCGGGGCGCAGGTACGGGGTGGCTCGTCCCGTGAGCCGGCCGCGGGTGCGTCGTGGCCGGTCGGGGCGGCTGCCCGCGCCCCGTCGGGACATCCGCGCGGCCTGCGGGAGCGCCCGGCCCCGGGGCATGCGAAGGCTCCCGGAGCCTCGCGGCCGCGGGAGCCTTCGACGGCGTACGGGCGCCTACGCCTGCGGCAGCCTGTCCAGCTGGGACCGGAGGCGGGCGATGTCCTCCTCCGCCTTGGCCAGGCGGCCGCGGATCTTGTCGACCACGTTCTCCGGGGCCTTGGCGAGGAACGCCTCGTTGCCGAGCTTGGCGTTCGCCTGGGCCATCTCCTTCTCGGCGGCGGCGAGGTCCTTCGCGAGCCGCTTGCGCTCCGCGGCGACGTCGATCGTGCCGGACAGGTCGAGGGCGACCTCGGCGCCGGCGACCGGGAGGGTCGCCGTGGCCGTGAAGGCGTCGCCCTCCGGCTGGAGGCGGAGCAGCTGGCGGATGGCGGCCTCGTGCGGGGCGAGGGCCGTGCCGTCGAGCGTCAGCCGGGCCGGGACCCGCTGACCGGGCTGGAGGCCCTGGTCGGCGCGGAAGCGGCGGACCTCGGTGATGACGGACCGGAGCGCCTCGATCTCCCGCTCGGCGGCCCGGTCCCGGAAGCCCGAGTCCGTGGGCCACTCGGCGATCACGACCGACTCGCCGCCGGTGAGGGTGGTCCAGAGGGTGTCGGTGACGAACGGGACCACCGGGTGCAGCAGCCGGAGGGTGACGTCCAGGACCTCGCCCAGGACGCGCTTGCTGACCTCGGCCGGCTCGCCGCCCGCCTGGAAGACGGTCTTGGACAGCTCGACGTACCAGTCGAAGACCTCGTCCCAGGCGAAGTGGAAGAGGGCGTCGGAGAGCTTCGCGAACTGGAAGTCCTCGTAGTGGGCGTCGACTTCGGCGACCACCGAGTTCAGCCGGGACAGGATCCAGCGATCCGTCGCCGACATCGCCGACGGCTCCGGCAGCGGGCCCTGGACCGTCGCACCGTTCATCAGCGCGAAGCGGGTGGCGTTCCAGATCTTGTTGGCGAAGTTCCGGGAACCCTGGACCCAGTCCTCACCGATCGGGACGTCGACGCCGGGGTTGGCGCCGCGGGCGAGCGTGAAGCGCAGGGCGTCGGAGCCGTACTTGTCCATCCAGTCCAGCGGGTTGACCGCGTTGCCGAAGGACTTCGACATCTTCTTGCCGAACTGGTCGCGGACCATGCCGTGCAGGGCGATGGTGTGGAACGGCGGGGTGCCGTCCATCGCGTACAGGCCGAACATCATCATCCGGGCGACCCAGAAGAAGAGGATGTCGTAGCCGGTGACCAGGACGGAGTTCGGGTAGAACTTCGCGAGCGACTCGGTCTGCCCGGGCCAGCCGAGGGTGGAGAACGGCCACAGGCCGGAGGAGAACCAGGTGTCGAGGACGTCGGTGTCCTGGTGCCAGCCCTCGCCGGTGGGCGGCTCGTCGTCGGGGCCGACGCAGACGACCTCGCCGTCCGGGCCGTACCAGACCGGGATCCGGTGGCCCCACCACAGCTGGCGCGAGATGCACCAGTCGTGGAGGTTGTCGACCCAGTCGAAGTACCGCTTCTCCATCTCCTGCGGATGGATCTTGACCTTGCCGTCGCGGACGGCGTCCCCGGCGGCCTTCGCGAGCGGGCCGACCTTGACCCACCACTGCATGGACAGGCGCGGCTCGATGGTGGTCTTGCAGCGGGAGCAGTGGCCGACGGAGTGGACGTACGGCCGCTTCTCGGCGACGATCCGGCCCTCGGCGCGCAGGGCGGCGACGATGGCCGAGCGGGCCTCCAGCCGGTCCAGGCCCTGGAAGGGGCCGTGCGCGGTGATGACGGCGTGCTCGTCCATCACGGCGATGGACGGCAGGCCGTGCCGCTGGCCGATCTCGAAGTCGTTCGGGTCGTGGGCCGGGGTGACCTTGACGGCGCCCGTGCCGAACTCGGGGTCGACGTGCGCGTCGGCGACGACCGGGATGGAGCGGTCGGTCAGCGGCAGCCTGATGTTCCTGCCGACCAGGTGCCGGTACCGCTCGTCGTCGGGGTGGACGGCGACGGCCGTGTCACCGAGCATCGTCTCGGCGCGGGTCGTGGCGACGACGAGCGTCTCGTCACCCTCGCCGTAGGTGATGGAGACCAGCTCGCCGTCGTCGTCCTGGTACTCCACCTCGATGTCCGAGATGGCCGTCAGACAGCGCGGACACCAGTTGATGATGCGCTCGGCGCGGTAGATCAGCTCGTCGTCGTACAGCTTCTTGAAGATCGTCTGGACGGCCTGGGAGAGGCCCTCGTCCATGGTGAAGCGCTCACGGGACCAGGCGACACCGTCACCGAGGCGCCGCATCTGACCGCTGATCTGGCCACCGGACTCGGCCTTCCACTGCCAGACGCGCTCGACGAACGCCTCCCGGCCGAGGTCATGCCGGGACTTGCCTTCCTTGCCCAGCTCCCGCTCGACGACGTTCTGCGTGGCGATACCGGCGTGGTCCATCCCGGGCTGCCACAGCGTCTCGTAGCCCTGCATCCGCTTACGGCGGGTGAGGGCGTCGATGAGGGTGTGCTCGAAGGCGTGCCCGAGGTGCAGGCTGCCCGTGACGTTCGGCGGCGGGATGACGACGGTGTACGGCGGCTTCTCGCTCTTCGCGTCGGCCTCGAAGTAACCCCGCTCGACCCAGCGCTCGTACAGCGGCCCCTCTACATCGGCCGGCGCGTACTGGGTCGGCAGTTCGGAGTCGGGCGCGGGTGGCTGCTGCTGAGCGTTCTCGGTCACGGGGCTCAGTTTAGGGGTGTCACGGGGCCGTCCCGAAACGGGTTTGTTCTGTAACGGTGCGGCCCCCGGTGCCGTGGGTATTCCGGGCCTGGGCCAGGATGTCGTGAACACATAAGCTTCTGGAGGGGACCCCAGCAATGAGCCACAACCAGCCGGGCCCGTACGGCCAGCCGCCCCAGCAGCCGGGCCCGTACGGCCAGCCGGGGCAGCCTGGCCCGTACGGCCAGCCGGGCCCCTACGGCCAGCAGCCGCAGGCTCCGCAGCCCGGCTACGGCTATCCCCAGCAGGCCCCTCCCGCCCCGCAGCCCGGCTACGGCTACCCGCAGCAGGGCGCGCCGCAGCAGCCCGGCGCGTACGGCCAGCAGCAGGCCCCCTACGGCCAGCAGCCGGCGTACGCCGCGCCGCAGGCGCCGCAGGCGGGCGGGGGGAAGAAGAAGACGGGCCTGATCATCGGCGCGGTGGCCGTGGTGGCCGCCGTGGCGGTGGGCGCGTACTTCGTGCTGGGCGGCAAGGACGGCGGCGGTGTCGCGGACGACGGACCGCACAAGCTGACGACTCCGCCGACGGTGCTGAGCGAGTACAAGAAGGCCAAGAGCCAGTCGGACAGCATGACGTCGAGCGACCTCAGGGACGCCGAGAAGTGGGGCGTGCACAACCCCAAGGACGTCACCGCCGACTACGAGTCCGGTGACCCGGCCAACCCGCTGAGCAAGAAGCAGATCAAGTTCGGCGGGGTGTACGGCTCGATCGACGATCCCGAGAAGGCCGTCGACGCGATGTTCGCCTACATGAAGAAGGAGAGCACCAAGGAGAGCGCCGACGGCGTCGGCCTGGTGGGCGAGCCGAAGCAGTACAAGCCCGCCGCCCTGGGCGGGGCGGTCCTCAAGTGCCAGCAGATCAAGGGCCAGAACCCCAGCAGCTCGTCCGGGGGCCCCAAGGAGATGACGTTCGACGTCTGCATCTGGGGCGACAAGAGCACGCTCGGCATGGTCATGCCGATGGACATCGCCACCCTCGCCTCCGGCCGGAGCAGCGACCCGGCGGCCGACGCCGAGCTGACGGCCAAGTTCCGCAACGAGGTCCGCGTCAAGGCCTGACGCCGCAGCAGGACATGCGAAGGGGCCCCGGCCGGTCGCCGGGGCCCCTTCGCGTGCAAGCGGTCACGCCGTCTTCTGCTCCCCCGGGCCCCGGCCCCGGGCGTCGCGCGGGATGAGGGTCGGGTTGACGTTGGAGAGGACCACGTCGGCGGTGATGACGACGCGGGCGACGTCCTTGCGGGACGGGACCTCGTACATCACGCCCTGGAGGACTTCCTCCATGATGGCGCGCAGGCCGCGGGCGCCGGTCTGGCGGAGGATGGCCTGGTCGGCGATGGCCTCCAGCGCCTCACGCTCGAAGTCCAGCTCCACACCGTCGAGTTCGAAGAGGCGCTCGTACTGCTTGACGAGCGCGTTGCGGGGCTCCACGAGGATCTTCAGCAGCGCCTCGCGGTCCAGGTTGTGGACGCTGGTGATCACGGGGAGGCGGCCGATGAACTCGGGGATCATGCCGAACTTGACCAGGTCCTCCGGCATGATGTCCTCGAAGACGTCCTTCGCCTCCAGCTCGCGCTTGGACAGGATCGTCGCGCCGAAGCCGATGCCCTTGGCGCCGGCCCGGGACTCGATGATCTTCTCCAGGCCCGCGAAGGCGCCGCCCACGATGAACAGCACGTTCGTCGTGTCGATCTGGATGAACTCCTGGTGGGGATGCTTGCGGCCGCCCTGCGGCGGGACGGAGGCCGTGGTGCCCTCCAGGATCTTCAGCAGGGCCTGCTGCACACCCTCGCCGGAGACGTCCCGGGTGATCGACGGGTTCTCGCTCTTGCGGGCGACCTTGTCGATCTCGTCGATGTAGATGATCCCGGTCTCGGCCTTCTTGACGTCGTAGTCCGCCGCCTGGATCAGCTTCAGCAGGATGTTCTCGACGTCCTCGCCGACGTAGCCCGCCTCGGTCAGCGCCGTCGCGTCGGCGATCGCGAAGGGGACGTTCAGCATGCGCGCCAGGGTCTGCGCGAGGAGGGTCTTGCCGGAGCCCGTGGGGCCCAGCAGGAGGATGTTGGACTTCGCCAGCTCGATTGCGTCGTCCCGGCCGCTCCCGCCGCCGTTCTCGCCCGCCTGGACCCGCTTGTAGTGGTTGTACACCGCGACGGAGAGGGCTTTCTTGGCGGCCTCCTGGCCGACCACGTAGCCCTCGAGGAACTCGTAGATCTCGCGGGGCTTGGGCAGCTCCTCCCAGCGCACCTCGCTGGTCTCGGCGAGTTCCTCCTCGATGATCTCGTTACAGAGATCGATGCACTCGTCGCAGATGTATACACCGGGCCCTGCGATGAGCTTCTTGACCTGCTTCTGGCTCTTGCCGCAGAACGAGCACTTGAGCAGATCGCCGCCGTCACCGATGCGTGCCACGGTGTGCTTCCCCTTCGCCTGGGAGCCGCCTGGACGCTTACGAGTCCAGCGACTCCTGGTGCTGCCTTATGTCCGACGGTACCTTGCCGGGCCGGGTGTTCGGGCCCCCCTTGGCAGGGTTCACTTTGACGTGCACCGTGCCAAGAGGGCTCAGAGTGCAGCGTTCCGCCTCAGCGGATCTCGCTGTTGTTCAGCTTGCGGGTGGAGATGATCTGGTCGACGATGCCGTACTCCAGCGCCTCCTCGGCCGTGAGGATCTTGTCGCGCTCGATGTCCTCGCGGATCTTCTCGATCGGCCGGCTGGTGTGCTTGGCCAGCATGTCCTCCAGCTGCTCACGCATCCGGGTGAACTCGTTGGCGATGATCTCCAGGTCGGAGAGCTGGCCGCGGCCGGTGGAGCCGGCCGGCTGGTGGATCAGCACGCGGGAGTTCGGCAGCGCCATGCGCTTGCCGGGCGTACCGGCGGCCAGCAGGATGGCCGCGGCGGACGCCGCCTGGCCCATGCAGACCGTCTGGATGTCCGGCTTCACGAACTGCATCGTGTCGTAGATCGCCGTGAGGGCGGTCATGTCGCCGCCGGGGCTGTTGATGTAGATGGAGATGTCCCGGTCCGGGTCCATCGACTCCAGGCACAGCAGCTGCGCCATGACGTCATTGGCCGAGGCGTCGTCGATCTGGACGCCCAGGAAGATCACGCGCTCCTCGAAGAGCTTCGCGTACGGGTCGTACTCGCGGATGCCCTGGGAGGTGCGCTCGACGAACCGCGGGATGACGTAACGGTTGTCCGGGCGGGGCCCTTCGTACATGCCGTTGGCGGCGCCGGGGAAGTTGCTCATGGGGTGTTCACCGTCCTGGTGGCGTTCTGGGGGCTGGGGTCTAGGCGGTGCGTGGCGTGGCCGGGCCGGTCAGGCGCCGGTGCCGCCGCCTCCCGGAACACCCGAGGCGTGCGTGATGATCTCGTCGATGAGACCGTACTCCTTGGCTTCTTCCGGGGTGAACCAGCGGTCGCGGTCGCCGTCGCGGATGATCGCCTCGACCGACTGGCCCGAGTGCCGCGCGGTCAGCTCGGCCATGCGCCTCTTGGTGCGCAGCAGGTACTCGGCCTGGATCTTGATGTCGGAGACCGTACCGCCGAGACCGGCGGAGCCCTGGTGCATCATGATGTCGGCGTGGGGCAGCGCGAAGCGCTTGCCCGCGGCGCCGCCGGTGAGCAGGAACTGGCCCATCGAGGCCGCCATGCCCATCGCGATCGTGACCACGTCGTTCGGGATGTACTGCATGGTGTCGTAGATCGCCATGCCGGCCGTCACCGAGCCACCGGGGCTGTTGATGTAGAGGTAGATGTCCTTCTCCGGGTCGGCGGCCAGGAGCAGCAGCTGTGCGGTGATCTTGTTGGCGATGTCGTCGTCGACCTGCTGGCCGAGGAAGACGATCCGCTCGTTGAGCAGCCGGTTGTAGACCTGGTCGCCGAGGCCACCACCGAAGGAAGGCTCGCCGGCGGCGGAGGGCATCAGATTCGTCACGTATCCACCTGCTCGTCTTACGACGGCGCCGGGCCGTCTCACGTCGTCCTGCCGGAGGCTTGGCGGGGGGCTTCAGGAGACTCCCCTGCCCCCGTATTCATGGACCCTAACGCTCAGGTCCCCCCGGGGAATCCCGGAGATGGGGGTGTTCGCCGGGGGCGTAGAGGCTCCACCCGGGCACCGGCGCGGTTCCCGGGCGTGGCGCGGCCGTCGCCGCGGCACGCGGCCGGGCGGCCGGCCCCGTACGCCGACGGGCCCCGGGGAAGGTCCCCGGGGCCCGTCGTGCGTGCGTCAGAGGCGCCGCGGGACTCAGCCCTCGGTGCTCTCCTCGGTCTTCTCGTCGGCCTTCTCCTCGGTGGTGGCCTCGGTGGCGGCGGCCTCGGCCGGCGCCTCCTCGGTCTCCTCCTCGTCGTCCAGGTCGACGATCTCGCCGTTGGTGTCCTTCACCGTGGCGGACTCGACCACGACGGCCAGGGCCTTGCCGCGGGCGACCTCGCCGACGAGGAGCGGCACCTGGCCACCCTCGACGACGGCCTGGGCGAACTGGTCGGGGGACATGCCGGAGGAGGCCGCACGCCGCATGAGGTGCTCGGTGAGCTCCTCCTGGTTGACGTTGAGCTGCTCCTTCTTGACCAGCTCGTCCAGGACGAACTGGGTCTTGATGCCCTTGACCGCGGCCTCGCGGGTCTCGGTCTCGAACTCCTCGGCGGTCTTGCCCTGGATCTCCAGGTACTTGTCGAGGGTCAGGCCCATCTGGCCGAGCTGGTGGTGCTCCAGGTTGTGCTTGCGGGTGTTGATCTCGTCCTCGAGGAGCTTCTCGGGGACCGGGACCTCCACCAGCTCCAGCAGCTTCTCCAGGACGCGCTCCTGGGCCTGCGTGGCCTGGTCGAACTGCTTCATGTTCGCGAGGCGCTTACGGCTGTCGGCCCTCAGCTCCTCCAGGTTGTCGAACTCCGAAGCGAGCTGCGCGAACTCGTCGTCCAGCTCGGGCAGTTCGCGGGCGGCGACCTGGGTGACCTTGACGGTGACCTCGGCCTCCTTGCCCGCGGCGGAGCCGCCCTTCAGCTCGGAGGTGAAGGTGGCCTCGCCACCGGCCTCCAGGCCCTTCACGGCGTCGTCGATACCGTCCAGCAGTTCACCGGAGCCGATGGTGTAGGAGACGCCGTTGGCGATGCCGTCCTCGAGGACCTCGCCGTCGACCTTGGCCTCCAGGTCGATGGTGACGACGTCACCCTCCTCGGCGGCACGCTCGACCGGGGAGGTCGAGGCGAAGCGCTCGCGCAGCTGCTCGACCGACTTCTCGATGTCCTCGTCGGTGACCTCGACGGCGTCGACCTCGACCTCGATACCGGAGTAGTCCGGGATCTCCAGGGCCGGGCGGATGTCGACCTCGGCGGTGAAGTTCAGCGTCTCGCCGTCCTTCAGCTCGGTGATGTCGACCTCGGGCTGGCCCAGGGGGTTCAGGTCGGCGTCGTTGACCGCCTCGGTGTAGAACTTGGGCAGCGCGTCGTTGACGGCCTCCTCCAGCACCGCACCGCGGCCGAACCGCTGGTCGATCACGCGGGCCGGGATCTTGCCCTTACGGAAGCCCTTCACCGTGACCTGCTGGTTGATCTTCTTGTACGCCGCGTCGAGGCTGTCCTTGAGCTCCTCGAAGGGCACCTCGACAGTGAGCCGAACCCGGGTCGGGTTCAGGGTCTCCACGGCGCTCTTCACGGTTCGGTCTCCTTGTGGCTGACTTCTTGGTTTCTGCCGGAGCCAGACTGGTCCCGGCGGATCTAGCCGCCCGGAGGAGTTCGTAGGCCGAGTGGGCCGGGACACACGGGCGCGCAGCTTGCATAGTAACCGCAGCCGGTCAGCGCCCCCAAAAGGCGGGCATCACGACGTCAGAGCCTGATGGTCGGGGTGGCGGGATTTGAACCCACGGCCTTCCGCTCCCAAAGCGGACGCGCTACCAAGCTGCGCCACACCCCGTCTGGTGCGACACGTAGGGTACATGCCCGGCCCCCTCCCGGCGGCCGTATTCTCCTGGACGGCGGGCGCGCCACCCCGGGGGCGCAACTCGTTGGCCTCGGCGGCGGGCGACCCGCTACGATGCCTCCAGTGCCGAGGTCACCGACCTGCGGCGCGACACTGCGGGCGTAGCTCAATGGTAGAGCCCTAGTCTTCCAAACTAGCTACGCGGGTTCGATTCCCGTCGCCCGCTCTTAATGACTCAGGGCCAGGTCGGAGGATCATTCCTCCGCCTGGCCCCAGTCGTTTCCGCAGCCGGCGTCCGGTCCGCCGTGTCCCCCGTCGCCCGCCCCTCACCGAGCAGGCCGGCCGAGTGGGGCCGGGACCGCGAGGGGGGATGATCCGCTCATGCGAATACGACGAGAGGCCCGCTGGGTCCTGTGGGGGCTGTGGCTCGCGTGTCTGGCGTTCTGCGTCTGGTTCCTCGCGGAGGTGACCACGCTGTTCCTGGAGGCCGAGTCCTGGTGACGCGGGCGGGGCGGCGGACGGTTCAGGGCCGGGCGGAGGTGGACCCCCGCCCGGCCGTGATCGTTTTCCCGGGCCGCGCGCTGCCGCGGGGCCCGGCGGGTCAGAATCTGATCGCGTTGATCGATTCCGCTATCGAGTTCAGGAAGTGGCGGATGGACGGCGCCATGGTGGTCGAGGCGAGGAAGAAGCCGAAGAGGATCGCGACGACGGCGGGGCCGGCCTTGATGTTCCCCCCTCGGATCAGCACCACGAGGATGACCGCCAACAGCAGCACCACGGACAGTGAAATGGCCACAACTGATCCCACCCTCGGTCGGTCCGCTCTCCCGGCCCGGAGGTACGGCCACGCACCCCCGCCAGGACCATCGTGCCACCAACCCGGCCTTCTTATGCGGCGTGTGACAGAACGTCGGGCGGCAAACCGCCGCGGGCGACGCCCCGTACGGCAATTCGACCGGGCCCGGCACACGACTCCCGGCGGAATTCCCCTACTTCGTTTCCGTGTCCACACATTCCGTGCGCAGGTAATTCGAATTGGGGGCACCGAGGCCGCGTATGCCCCAATTAGTCGGCATGAATCGGGACATCACGGGTGAACGGCCGGCATCCACAGGCGAGCCATCACATGGACCGGGGTGGCACGTTCCGCCAATCAGTGGGTACCCGGGGGTGATAACCACGAATGACTGCGGGCGTTTTACGGAATGCCGCAGACGACGCTAGGGTGCCTGAGATGTTTGACGCCGCCTCGTCCCACGGCCAGCACCGCAGGCCACTCCCCCCGGCACAGCCGCCGGCGGACGGAGTGCCCGGCCCGCGTACCCCGGTGAGCGCGCAGGAGCGGCGGACACGGGCGGACAGACCCGGCCGGCAGCGGGACGCGTTCTTCGACAACGCCAAGTACCTGGCCATCGTGCTGGTCGCGATGGGGCACGCCTGGGAGCCGCTGAAGGGCGACAGCCGGATCCTGGAGGGCGTGTACACCGTCGTGTACTCCTTCCACATGCCGGCGTTCATCATCATCTCCGGCTTCTTCTCCCGCAGTTTCGACATGCGCCCCGACCGGCTGAAGCGGCTGATCACCGGGGTCGTCGTGCCGTACGTCCTGTTCGAGTCGGCGTACCCGCTCTTCAAGAACCTCGTCACCGGCTCCCACGAGGAGATCACCCTCCTCGATCCCTGGTACCTCACCTGGTTCCTGGTCGCCCTGTTCGTCTGGCGGCTCACGACGCCCATCTGGAAGCTGGTGCGCTGGCCGCTGCCCCTGGCCCTCGGCCTCGCCATGCTGGCCACCGTCTCCCCGGCCATCGGCGACGACCTCGACCTCCAGCGCGTCCTCCAGTTCCTGCCCTACTTCGTGCTCGGCCTGTGCATGAAGCCCGAGCACTTCCACCTGGTGCGCCGCCGCTGGGTGCGGATCGCCTCGGTGCCGGTGTTCGCGGCGGCGCTGGCGGTCGGCTGGTGGGCGGTGCCGCGGATGAACACCGCCTGGTTCTACCACCGTGACGCCGCGCAGGAGCTGGGCGCCCCCTGGTGGTGCGGCCCGGTGATGACGCTCGCGCTGATGGGCTGCTCACTGGTGCTGACGGCCTGCTTCTTCGCATGGGTGCCGAGCCGGACGACGTGGTTCACCACGCTCGGCGCGGGCACCCTCTACGGCTATCTGCTCCACGGCTTCCTGGTGAAACTCGGCGAGTACCGCGGCTGGTTCGAGCAGCCCTGGCTGCACCGCCCGCTCGGTGAGATCGCGGTGACCGTGCTCGCCGGCGCCGTCGTCACGGTGCTGTGCACCCAACCCGTGCGGCGCGTGTTCCGCTTCGCCATGGAGCCGAAGATGGAGTGGGCGTTCCGGCAGGACGCGGCGGCGCAGGCCCGCGAGCGGCAGAGCCGGCGCGAGACGGTCAGCGTCTGACGCCCGGGACGGTCAGCGTCTGAGCGGTTCCGTCCCCGGTGCCGCTCACCGCTTTGTCACCGGCCTCTCCGCCCGCTCCGCTTCCGGCTCCGTCTCGCGTTCCGCTTCCGGTCCGGCCCCGGCTTCCGGCCGCGGGTCCGGGCCGAGAAGGGCCCGCATCCGGGCGTACTTGGCGGTGAGCCGGGCGCGGGTCGGCGCGTCGAGGGCCGCGAGGCGGCGGGGGTCGGCGTTGTGCGCCAGGTCGGCCTCCTTCACCAGCCGCGCGCCCGGCGTGGCGAGGACGCGGCGCGCGTAGGCCTCCGGCGGCTCTCCCGGCCGCCTGGTGAGGGCGCGCACGATCGCCTTGGTCCGCGGGGAGAGCGCGGCGTCCGCCAGCCACTCCTCGCTCAGGGCGTCGTCCTCCACGGCGTCGTGCAGCCAGGCCGCCGCGATCTGTTCCGGGTCACCGCCGCGGGCGCGTACGCCCTCGGCGACGGCCGCGAGGTGTTCGGCGTACGGCCGCCCCGCCTTGTCGGTCTGCCCCTGGTGGGCGGTGCGCGCGAGGGCCTCGACCTCGGCCGGCGTGAGCTGGGTCATGGCCCCAGTGTCCCCCGGGTCCGCGCGCGGCGGTGCCGGGGTCGGCGACGGGGGCTCAGCGGGCGTTCGCCGAGGCCTCGTGACAGATCAGCAGCAGCGCCCGGTCGTCGTTGACGTCCTTGGCGACCGCCTCGATGAGGTGCCAGGCCGCGCCGTGGAAGCCGCCTGCGACATAGCGGTCGGCCTCGCCGGTGAGGCGGTCGATGCCCTCCACGATGTCCCGTTCGGAGGTCTCCACCAGCCCGTCGGTGAACAGCATCAGCACGTCTCCGGGCCGCAGCGAGCCCTTCACGGGGTCGAACTGGGCGCCGTCGTACACACCGAGCAGGGGCCCCTCCGCGGCCTTCTCCTCCCAGCGTCCGCTGCCCGCGCTGAGCTGGAGCCCCGGCGGATGGCCGGCGGAGTACAGCTCGTAGTCCCCCGAGTCGAGGTCCAGGACGAGGTGGATGGAGGTGGCGAACCCCTCGTCCCAGTCCTGGCGCAGGAGATAGCCGTTGGCGGCCGGGAGGAAGGCGTGCGGGGGCAGGGAGCCGAGGAGGCCGCCGAAGGCACCGGACAGCAGCAGGGCGCGCGAGCCGGCGTCCATGCCCTTGCCGGACACGTCGGTGAGCACGACCTCCAGGGTCCGGCCGCCGTTCGTGCGGGCCGCGACGACGAAGTCACCGGAGAAGGACTGGCCGCCGGCCGGGCGCAGCGCCATCTCGTGGTGCCAGCCACGCGGCAGTTCGGGCAGCTTGCTCTGCACACGGATCCGCTCGCGCAGGTCGAACAGCATGGTGCCGCCGCGCCGCCAGGGCACGCCGACCCGGCTGCGGAACTGCGCGGTGAGCAGCCCGAAGAAGCCGCAGGCGGCGACCACCAGGACTATGCCCGGGGTGACCCGGGAGGGTCCCTCGGTGTACGGGCCGAGCCGCACCGACTCCACGATCAGCGCGGTGGCCGCCGCCGCGTACAGGCCGAGCAGGCTGGCCGGGCGCAGCAGCAGGCCGCCCGCGACGATGGGCAGCACCAGGGTGGCCGGTGAGCACCACACCGAGTCGACCAGGGTCATGGCCGCGAGGAGGGGGACGGTCAGGACCAGTCCGGCGAAGGCGATCCAGTCGGAGCCGTCGCCGCGGAAGTAGTCCACGGCGCTTCTGCGCAGCCCGACGCGGGCCCGGTGCCACTGGATCTTCCACCGGGCCGTGAACGTCTCGGCCTTCGCACGCCGCGCTCGTCCTGCTGCCATTAGTCCGGGACCCTATCCAGCGGACCGGCCGCTTGGCACGGGAGGTCCCACTTGTCCCCCGTGCGAGGCTCCGCTTCGCCGTCCGCCGCGTACCGGGTACCGGTGTGTGCCGGGGGATATTCGCTGGCCCGTCCCCAACCGCCCTGATAGGCATGGCCCATGGGGACTGACCGCGAGACCGGGCCGAGGGTGCTGCGCGAGGACGAGTGGGACCGGTGGTACGACGCCTTGTACCGGTCCTTCGGTGCGGGGCCGGCGCCGGCCGAGGAACGGGCGCTGGACCGGTCCCTGACCGAGTTCGACCGTTCTCTAGCCGTCTGGGACGGGGACGCGGTCGTCGGCACGGCGGGGGCGTTCAGCTTCCGGATGACCGTGCCGGGCGGGGCCGCGGTGCCCACGGCCGGGGTGACGATGGTGGGCGTGGCGGCCACCCACCGCCGGCGCGGGGTGCTCACCTCGATGATGCGCCGCCAGCTGGACGACGTCCGCGCGCTGGGCGAGCCGCTCGCGGTGCTGACCGCGTCGGAGCCGGCCATCTACGGCCGTTTCGGATACGGCGCGGCGACCTTCCGGGTCGGCGCGGAGATCGACACGGGCCGGGTGACGCTGGACGTGCCGGCCGGTACCGACGCGGTGCGGCTGCGGTACGCGGAGCCGGCCGAAGTCCTGGACGCCTGCGAGGCCGTGTACGCGGCCCTGGTGCCGGGGCGGCCGGGCATGCTGGCCCGTCGGCCCGGCTGGGAGCGGGCCGGGCTGCTCGACCCGGAGAGCAGGCGCGAGGGCGGGTCGGCGCTGCGGTGCGTGGTCGCCGAACGGGACGGCAGGACCAGCGGTTACGTCCGCTTCCATACCCGCGGCGGCTGGAACGAGAGCGGTGCCGACGGCACGGTGCACCTGCGGGCCCTGGCCGCGCTCGATCCCGTGACCGAGGCCGCGCTGTGGCGTTTCCTGTTCGGCATCGACCTGATGACGACGCTGTCGGTGCGGTCTCGGCCGGTGGACGACGCCTGGCGGTACCTGGTCTCCGACACCCGCCGCTGCAAGCCGCGGCTGGGTGATGACGCCTATGTGCGGCTGGTGGACGTGGGGCCGGCCCTGTCGGCGCGCACCTATCTGGCGCCGGTGGATGTCGTGTTCGAGGTGGCGGACGCCTTCTGCCCGTGGAACGCGGGGCGTTGGCGGCTGACGGGTGACGCGAAGGGCGCGAGCTGCGAGCGGACGGCCGACGCGGCCGGTCTCGCCCTGTCCGTACGGGAGCTGGGCGCGGCCTACCTCGGCGGGGTGAGCCTGCTGTCGCTGGCGGCGGCCGGGCGGGTGCGGGAGCTGCGGGCGGGGGCGCTGGCGGAGGCGTCGGTGGCGTTCGGCTCGGCGGTGGCCCCGTGGCTGCCGCACGGCTTCTGACGGCACCGGCGCCCGTGTCCGGTGCGAGGGCGGGGCCCGGGTCGCCCCACGGCCGCCGGCGTCACCGGCGGCGCTGCCCCGGCCGGCCGCAGCGCGGCCCACGTCAGCGTCGCTGGCAGCCGGGGCACCAGAAGAGGTTGCGGGCGGCGAGGCCGGCGGTGCGGATCCGCTCACCGCAGACGTGGCAGGGCAGAGTGGCGCGCCGGTAGACGTACACCTCGCCGCCGTGGTCGTCCACGCGGGGCGGGCGGCCCATCGCCTCGGGGGTGTGCTCCGGACGGACGGTGTCGATCCGGTTGTTCCGTACCCCCTCGCGCATCAGCGCGGCCAGGTCCGCCCAGAGGGCGTCCCACTCGGCCGGGGTGATGTCCCGGCCGGCCCGGTAGGGGTCGATGCCGTGCCGGAAGAGGACCTCGGCGCGGTAGACGTTGCCGACGCCGGCGACCACCTTCTGGTCCATGAGCAGGGCGGCGATCGTCGTACGGCTGCGGGAGATCCGCCGGTACGCGGCGCCGGGGCCGGCGTCCTCGCGGAGCGGGTCGGGGCCGAGCCGGTCGTGGACGGCCCGCTTCTCGGCGTCCGTGATCAGGGCGCAGGTGGTGGGGCCGCGCAGGTCGACGTAGGCCGTGTCGTGCGCGAGCCGGAGCCGGACGGTGTCCGTGGGCGGGGGCGCGGGAGCGTCACCGAAGCCGACCTTGCCGAAGAGGCCGAGGTGGATGTGGACCCAGTCGGCGTCCCGGAAGCCCAGGAAGAGGTGCTTTCCGTGGGCCTCGGTGGCGGTCAGCCCGGTGCGGTCCAGGAGGGCGGCGGCGTCGGAGAACTTGCCCTGGGGGCTGGTGACCCGCGGGGCCGTGCCCAGGAAGCGGGCGGCGTAGTCCTGTGCCAGCCGGTGGATCGTGTGCCCCTCTGGCACGGTCGCCGTTCCTTCCCCTCCTGAGGTTCCGCCTGCTCCCGGGGAGCGTTCAGTCCTGCTGCGGGTGGTGGGCGGGGATCGGCGGGAGGTCGCCCGTGGTCTCGTACGCCGCCAGCATGTCGATGCGGCGGATGTGGCGCTCGTCGCCGGAGAACGGGGTGGCGAGGAAGACCTCGACGAACCTGGTCGCCTCCTCGGTGCTGTGCATGCGCGCGCCGACGGCCACCACGTTGGCGTCGTTGTGCTGGCGGCCGAGCGACGCCGTCTCCTCGCTCCAGGCCAGCGCGGCGCGCACGCCCTTGACCTTGTTCGCGGCGATCTGCTCGCCGTTGCCGGAGCCGCCGATCACGACACCGAGGGCGTCCGGGTCGGCCGCCGCCTTCTCCGCGGCGCGCAGGCAGAACGGCGGGTAGTCGTCCTGGGCGTCGTAGAGGTGGGGCCCGCAGTCGACGGGCTCGTGGCCGGCGGCCTTCAGCCACTCGACGAGGTGGTTCTTGAGTTCGTAGCCCGCATGGTCGGAGCCGAGGTACACGCGCATGCCACGAGTGTGACACGCCCCTTCCGGGGCAGCAGCCCCGGGTGCCGGCGTGCGAAGAGGGCCCGGAACTGTGAGGGACACCATAGAACCTCAAGGAAACCTCAGGTAACAATCCGGATTCAGAGGTTCCCGATTTGGTTGGCCTCAGATTCACTGGACCGACTCGTACACCGCTCGTACGGGCAGCTCCACCTGGCGCAAAGGAAATCCGTCCATGACCCCTGGTTCGGGCCTCCAAGCAGGACTCAAGAACCGCCACCTGACGATGATCGCGATCGGTGGCGTCATCGGAGCCGGCCTCTTCGTCGGCTCCAGTTCCGGTATCGCCACCGCGGGCCCCGGCATCCTCTTGTCCTACGCCCTCGTCGGCACGCTCGTCGTGCTGGTGATGCGCATGCTCGGCGAAATGTCCGCCGCGAATCCGACCTCCGGCTCGTTCTCCGCGCACGCCGACCGTGCGCTGGGCCGCTGGGCCGGGTTCTCCATCGGCTGGCTGTACTGGTTCTTCTGGGTCGTCGTGCTCGCCGTCGAGGCGACCGCCGGCGCGAAGATCCTCGAAGGATGGGTGCCGGCCGTCCCGCAGTGGGGCTGGGCACTCATCGTGATGACCGTGCTGACCGCGACCAACCTGGTCTCCGTCGGCTCCTACGGCGAGTTCGAGTTCTGGTTCGCCGGCATCAAGGTCGTGGCGATCGGCGCGTTCATCGTCATCGGCCTGCTCGCCGTGTTCGGCGTGCTGCCGGGCGTCCACGCCGACAAGGCATCCTTCGGCAACCTCACCTCGCACGGCGGCTTCCTGCCGCACGGCCCCGGCGCGATCCTCACCGGTGTCCTGCTGGTCGTCTTCTCCTTCATGGGCAGCGAGATCGCGACCCTGGCGGCCGGCGAGTCCGAGGACCCGCAGCGGGCGGTCACCAAGTCGACCAACAGCATCATCTGGCGGATCGGCGTCTTCTACCTCGGCTCGATCCTCATGGTGGTCACGCTGCTGCCGTGGAACGACGCGTCCATCGCGAAGGACGGCTCCTACGTCGCCGCCCTGAACTCGCTGGGCATCGCGCACGCCGGCGAGATCATGAACGTCATCGTGCTGACCTCGGTGCTGTCCTGTCTCAACTCCGGCCTGTACACGGCCTCCCGGATGGCCTTCTCGCTCGGCGAGCGCGGTGACGCCCCGAAGGCGTTCGCGCGGGTCAACAGCCGGGGCGTGCCGCTGACGGCGATCCTCGCGTCCGTGGTGTTCGGCTTCGTCGCCGTCTTCTTCAACTACCTGTCCCCGGACAAGATCTTCCTCTTCCTCGTCAACTCCTCCGGCGCGGTCGCCCTGTTCGTGTGGCTGGTCATCTGCTTCTCGCAGCTGCGGATGCGCAAGATCATCCAGCGGGAGGCGCCGGAGAAGCTCATCGTGCGGATGTGGCTGTACCCGTACCTGACCTGGGCGACGGCCACGCTGATCGTGGGTGTCCTGATCTACATGCTGTTCGACACCGAGCACGACGGCCGCGAGACCGTGCTGCTGTCGCTGCTGGTGGCGGCCGTGGTGCTGGTGATCGCCCTGGTGAAGGAGCGGCTCGCCGCGCGCCGCGCGCCCGCGGCGGCCGGTGCGCCGTCCGACAAGGTGTCCGTCGGCTGACCCCGGCAGCACGAGCGGCAGGGCCGCACCCCCGGTTCGCGCCGGGTGGTGCGGCCCTGCCGCGTTCCCGGTGCCTCAGCGCTCGCCGACGAGCTTCCAGGCGGTGGGCAGCGCGCCCATCGCCAGGGCCGCCTTGAGGGCGTCACCGAGGAGGAACGGGGTGAGACCGGCCGCGACCGCCTGGGACGCGGACAGGTGGGCGGCCAGGGCCAGGTACGGCACGCCGACGGCGTAGATGACGGCCTCGCCGAGGATCATCGTGCCCGCCGTGCGCAGCGGGGAGCGGTCGGCGCCGCGCCGGGCCAGGGCGCCGACGAGGGCGGAGGCCAGCAGCATGCCGAGGACGTAGCCGAAGGAGACCAGGCCCGTGCCGGAGGCACCGCCCGCGAACCACGGCACGCCGGCCACACCGGCGACCGCGTACAGGGCGAGGGAGAGGAAGCCGCGGCGGGCGCCGAGCGTGGTGCCGACGAGCAGCGCGGCGAAGGTCTGGCCCGTCACCGGCACCGGGGAGCCGGGCACCTGGACCGACAGCTGGGCCGCGAGGCCGGTGAGCGCGGCACCGCCGAGGACGAGGGCCGCGTCGCGGACGCGGGACGCGGGGAGCAGGTCGGCGAGGACTGCGCCGGGGCGGGCGATGGCGGTGGCGGTGCTCATGGGGACTCCGCGAGGTGGTGTGGACATGTCGGGACACCGCGACGCTATCCCAGCGTCCGCGCGCCGATCACCGTCGGCGCTCGACAAAGGGAGGAACGGCCGCTTGGTGCGCTTCGCACAAAGGAGGCCGCCGACACCTGTGCGGGCGTGATACCGGTCACTGAGGCAGGGCAGCTTCGCTCACTCGCCCGCCCGGGCCGTCGACTGTAGGGATCCACCAAAAGCCGTCGGGGTCCCCGTCTCGCCCGTCGGTCGGCGTCTGGGCAGCGCGGGGGCGTTTTGCTAGCTTCGCTCCCATGGTTGCCCAGGCCCGGTACTTCACCTCGCGTCGCTATGTCGACCTGCGACGCCAGGGCACGGCCACCTGTCGCCGTCCCGGATAGGGACGGGCCCCGGCACGCCCCTGTCCTCCGTGACGTGTCGGCCCCGTTCCCGAGGACGGTTCTCCATGCCCCGCAGTGCGGCATCCACCCTTGTCTCCCCCGTTCCGCGTGCCGCCGACAGCGACCGGCGGCGCACCAGCGCCAGCCTCGTGCTGCGCTCCGTCCTGGAGCACGGCCCGGTGGCGCGCAGCACCATCGCCCGGCTGACCGGCCTGTCACCCGCGTCGGTGACCGAGCACTGCGCCCGGCTCACCGGCCTCGGCCTGATCCGCGAGTCGGCCGCCCCCCGCCGCTCGGGCGGGGTCGGCCGGCCGCACGTCCCCGTCGACCTGGACGACGCCCGCTTCCTGGTCGCCGGGGTGCACGTGGCCGTGCCGTACACCACGGTCGCCCTGCTCGATCTGCGCGGCCGGGTGGTGGCCCGGCGGGAGCTGAGGCACGAACGCACCGATCCCGGCCGGGTGCTGGCGCGGGCCGCCGAGGGACTCGGGGCGCTGCTCGCCGGCGTGCCGGACCGGCGCCCGCTGGCGGTCGGGGTGGCGGTGGGCGGCTGGGTGGACCGGGAGACGGGCACCGTGGTCGAGCACGAGCTGCTGGGCTGGCGGGACGTGCCGGTGCGGGAGCTGCTCGGCGCCCGCACGGGTCTGCCGGTCCACGTGGACGGGCACGCGCGGGCGCTGGTGAACGGGGAGCGGCTGTTCGGGCGGGCCCGGGGCAGCCGCAGCGTGCTGCACCTGTTCGTGGGCAACGTGGTGGACGCGGCCTTCGCCACCAACGACGAGGTGCACCACGGGCCGCGTTCGGCGGCCGGGGCGATCGGCCATCTGCCGGTGCCGGGCGGCACCGAGCCGTGCGCGTGCGGCGGTACCGGCTGCCTCCAGGCCGAGCTGAGCGAGCGGACGCTGTGCCGGCGGGCGCGGGCGGCCGGGGTGACCGACTCGGCCAATCCCATGCACGTGGTGGCCGCGGCGACGGCCGGGAACGCGGTGGCCCGGCGGCTGCTGGTGGAGCGGTCGCGGATGACCGGGCGGGCGGCCGGGCTGCTGCTGGACGTGCTGAACCCGGAGACGGTCGTGGTGACCGAGGTCGGGGTGACGCACGTCGAGGGCTGCCTCGGCGCGTTGCGGGAGGCGGTGGGCACCACCCGTTCGGCGCACGTCCTGCCGACGAGTTTCCCGGACCACGTACTGGCGACGGCGGGCGGTTCGGTGGCCCTGGACACTTTGTTCCGGGATCCGCTGGGCGCGTCACCTGAGGCTATTTAATTCAGAAACTCGGAATGTTGACAGGGGCCGTCCATGACCGGGAACATCCTGGTCATGGACACGCATACGAGCTGTCGCACCTTCTGTTGCTGACACATTGCCGCGCATGAAGCGCGTGTTTCCGTTGCGTGTTTTTCCTTCTTCCGGCCTGCCCGCCCGGAATTCTTTCTGCCTTTTCTTTTCCCCCTCCCAGGGAGTGCTCCCATGCACCGTCGTGTCTTTCTCACCTCCCTGCTCGGCGCGTCCGCCGCCGTGGCGGGTCTCAGCGGCTGCGCCGACGGCGAGGCCACCGCCGCCACCCGGGGCGCGGCCACGAAGCCGCTCGCCGGCAAGGTTCCGGCCGGCACCAGTCTGAAGATCGCCTCGTACCAGAACGTGCAGCAGTTGCAGTTCCGGCTGGCGAAGCTGCCCCGGCTGCCGTTCACGGTGTCGAGCTGGGCGAACATCGGGGCGGGCCCGGATGTCATCAACGCCTTCCGCGCCAGGTCCCTGGACGTCGCCAACAACGCGGGCATCCCGCCGATCCAGGCGCACTACCAGGGCTTCGACGCCAAGATCGTCGCGATCGACGTCACCCGCAGGCCCAACTACCTCTTCGCCACCAAGCCGGGCAGCGACATCCGCACGGTCGCGGGCTTCCGGGGCAAGCGGCTCGCCTTCTCCCAGGGGCAGGCCCAGGGCGTCGTCCTGCTGCGGGCGCTGAAGCAGGCGGGCCTGAAGTACGACGACGTGACACTGGTCCCGCTGACCAGCAACCAGTTCCTGACCGCCCTCCAGTCCGGCCAGGTCGACATCGCCCCGCTCGCCAACAACCAGGCCCCGGCGTACCTGAAGCAGTACGGGGGCAAGGGCGCCCACGCCATCAAGACCGACGTCGTCGACCTGCTCAACCTGCTGTGGGCCCCGCAGTCCGTGCTGGACGACCCGGCGAAGGCCGCCGCGATCGCCGCCTACATCCCCGAGTGGGCCAGGGGCCAGGTGTGGCAGTACGAGCACCCGGACGTGTGGAACGAGGAGTTCTTCGTCAAGACGCAGAACCTCAGCCTCGACCAGGCCAGGTCCATCACCGCCCTCGCCAACAAGCCGCTCTTCCCGCCCAGCTGGGACGAGGCCGTCAAGTGGGAGCAGGAGACCGCCGACCTGCTCGCCGAGGGCGGCTTCGTGAAGAAGTTCGACGTGTCCTCCCTCTTCGACCACCGCTTCGAGTCCATCGCCGCCAAGGCCGTACCCGAGGAGTACCGGAGGTGACCACCGTGACCACGACGACGACCGCGCCGCCGGCGGCAGCGGCCGGGGAACTCCCCCAGGTCCGCAGGCGCCGCCGCCTCTCCCCCGGCCGCCGGCTGCCCGCCGCCCGGCTGACCGGACCGCTGGTGGTGCTCGCCCTGTGGGCCGGCGCCTCGGCCGCCGGGCAGCTCGACCCGGGCGCGATCCCCGCGCCCTGGACCGTCCTGCGGACCGCCGGCCACCTGTGGACCGACGGCACGCTGCCCACCGATGTGCTGACCTCCCTGGAACGGGCCGGCTACGGCTTCGCGATCGGACTGACCGCCGGGGTGCTGCTCGCCCTCGCCGCCGGCCTGAGCCGGACCGGGGAGGCGCTGATCGACGGCACGGTGCAGCTCAACCGGGCGATACCCACCCTCGGGCTGATCCCGCTGTTCATCCTCTGGCTGGGCATCGGGGAGACGTTCAAGATCGCCATCATCGCGATCGTCGTCTACGTCCCGATCTACCTGAACACGCACGCCGCGCTGTCCGGCATCGACAGCCGCTTCGTCGAACTCGCCGAGGTGCAGGGCCTGTCACGGCTCGCCTTCGTCCGCCAGGTGGTCGTCCCCGGCGCGCTGCCCGGATTCTTCGTGGGACTCCGGCTCGGGGTGACCGGCTCCTGGCTGGGTCTGGTGGTGCTGGAGCAGATCAACGCCACCAGCGGGCTCGGCTACCTGATGTTCCAGGCGCAGAACTACGGCCGGACCGACGTCATCCTGGTCGGCCTGCTCATCTACGGCGTCTTCGGCCTCGTCTCCGACAGCGTGGTCCGTCTGATCGAACGGAGGGTGCTGTCGTGGCGCCGCACACTGAGCAACTGACCCGGCCCGCCGTCCGGCTGAGGGGCCTGACCCGGTCGTTCGAGGGCCGTACCGTCCTGGACGGCATCGACCTCGACCTGCCCGCCGGCCAGTTCACCGCCCTGCTCGGGCACAGCGGCTCCGGCAAGTCCACCCTGCTGCGGGCGGTGGCCGGCCTGGACCACGGGGTGGCCGGCAGCGGCCGGCTCACCGCGCCGGAGAGGGTCTCGGTGGTGTTCCAGGACTCCCGGCTGCTGCCCTGGCGCCGGGTGCTGGACAACGTCCTGCTCGGCCTGGACGGCAAGGACGCCGAAGAACGCGGCCGGGCGGCGCTGGCGGAGGTCGGGCTGAAGGGCCGCGAGCGGGCCTGGCCGGGCCAGCTGTCCGGCGGCGAGGCCCAGCGCGCCGCACTCGCCCGCTCCCTGGTCCGCGAGCCCGAACTACTGCTCGCCGACGAGCCCTTCGGCGCGCTGGACGCGCTGACCCGGATCCGGATGCACCACCTGCTGCGCGAGCTGTGGAAGCGCCACCGGCCCTCCGTACTGCTCGTCACCCACGACGTCGACGAGGCGATCGTGCTCGCCGACCGGGTCCTCGTCCTGGACGAGGGCCGGATCGGCCTCGACCTGACCATCGACCGTCCCCACCCGCGCTCCTACCGGGAGCCGGTGCTGGGCGAGTACCGCGAGCGGCTGCTGGCCGCCCTCGGTGTCACGGAGGACCACCGGTGACCACCCGACAGCTCCACCTGAACGCGTTCCTGATGGACACCGGCCACCACGAGGCGTCGTGGCGGCTGCCGGAGAGCGACCCGTACGCCCACGTCGACCTCGCCCACTACGTCAGGCTGGCGCGGACCGCCGAACGCGGCACCTTCGACTCCCTCTTCCTCGCCGACGGCCCCCAGCTGTGGAGCAACCTCGCCCAGCGGCCGGCCGGCGCCCTGGAACCGCTCACCCTGCTGACCGCGCTGGCGACGGCCACCGAGCACATCGGGCTGATCGCCACCGCCTCCACCTCCTACAACTCGCCCTACAACCTGGCCCGCAAGTTCGCCTCGCTGGACATCATCAGCGGCGGCCGGGCCGGCTGGAACATCGTCACCACCGCCGGCGCGGAGGCCGCCCGCAACTTCGGGCTGGAGCACGAGCCCGCGCACGCCGAGCGGTACGCCCGAGCCGCCGAGTTCCTCGACGTGGCCCTGAAACTCTGGGACAGCTGGGAGGACGACGCGGTCGTCGCCGACAAGGCGGCCGGTGTCTGGGGCGACGACAGCAGGATCCACCCGCCCCGGCACCGGGGGACGTACTTCAGCGTCGCCGGCGCCCTCAACGTCCCGCGCACCCCGCAGGGCTATCCGCTGCTGGTCCAGGCCGGCTCCTCGGAGGACGGCAAGGCGTTCGCCGCCCGGTACGCGGAGACCGTGTTCACCGCGCAGCAGACCCTCGCCGACGCGCAGGCCTTCTACCGCGACCTCAAGGCGCGCACCGAGCGGGCCGGGCGCGACCCGCGGCACGTCAAGGTGCTGCCCGGGATCGTCCCCGTCCTCGGGTCCACGCAGGCCGAGGCGCGGGCGAACGAGCAGGTCCTCGAGAACCACATCGTGTACGACCACGGGGTGGCCCGGCTGGAGAGCCTGCTCCAGCTGGAGCCCGGCACGCTGGAGCTGGACGCCCGGCTGCCCGCCGACCTGCCGCCCGAGTCGGCCGTCGAGGGCGCCAAGAGCCGGTACACGCTCGTCGTGGAGCTGGCCCGGCGCGACAGGCTGACCGTCCGGCAGCTGATCGGCCGGCTCGGCGGCGGGCGCGGGCACCTCACCTTCGCCGGGACGCCCGAACAGGTCGCCGACCAGATCGGGACCTGGTTCACCGAGGGCGCCGCCGACGGCTTCAACATCATGCCGGCCGTGCTGCCCTCCGGCCTGGAGGCGTTCGTCGAGCACGTCGTGCCGATCCTGCGCGCCCGGGGCCTGCTGCGCACCGCGTACGGCCCCCGGCAGACCCTGCGGGAGCGCTACGGCCTGCCCCGCCCCGCCAACCAGTACGTGACCGCCGCTTCCTCCCCCGCCCCCGCGCTCGTCTGAAAGGACCCGTCATGTCCCTGGAGATCACCAAGGTCACCGCGCGCATCGGCGCCCGGGTCACCGGCGTCGACATCACCCGGCCGCTCGCCCGGGAGCAGGTCGCCGCGCTCCGCGAGGCCCTCAACGCCCACAAGGCGCTGGTCTTCGACGCCGGAGACCTGGACGACGAGGGCCAGCAGGCCTTCGCCCGCCACTTCGGCGACCTGACCACCGCGCACCCGACGGTCGGTGCCGTCGACGGCGCCCCGAACGTGCTGCCCGTGGACAGCGAGCGGGGCCGGGCCAACCACTGGCACACCGACGTGACGTTCGTGCTGAACCCGCCGCAGGCCAGCACCCTGCGCTCGATCACCGTCCCGCCGTACGGCGGCGAGACCCTGATCGCGAACGCGGCGGCCGCCTACCGGGACCTGCCCGAGCCGCTGCGCCGCTTCGCCGACACCCTGTGGGCCGAGCACACCAACGACTACGACTACGTGGTGCCGGAGGAGGAGATCGACGAGGAGCGGGCCGCCCAGCGCGCCCGGTTCACCTCCATCACGTACCGCACCGTCCACCCGGTGGTCCGCGTCCATCGGCTGACCGGCGAGCGCGGGCTGTTCGTCGGCGGGTTCGCGCAGCGGATCGTGGGTCTGTCGGCCGGCGAGTCCCGCAAGATCCTGGAGCTGTTCCAGTCGTACGTCACCCGCCCGGAGAACGTGCTGCGCTGGCGCTGGTCGGAGCGGCAGCTGGTCCTCTTCGACAACCGCATCACCCAGCACTACGCCATCGACAACTACGACGGGCAGCCGCGCCGGCTGCACCGGGTGACCGTCGCCGGCGACATCCCGGCCGGCATCGAGGGCAAGGAGAGCTACTCGATCGAGGGCGACGCCTCGCACTACACGCCCGTGGCGGCGTGACGGTCCCTGCACGCTGCGTGCGGCGGATGTCCGGATAGTGGGCGGCCCCTTCGCGCAAGCGGACGGGCCGCCCAGACTGGCGGGGTTTTTGTCCTTCCTTGACCGGGAGAGCCGCGCCCATGCCCAGCAGCACGACCACGAAGACGCCGCCGGACCAGCAGACGGACGGCTCCCTCTCCCACGGCCTCAAACAGCGCCATCTGTCGATGATCGCCCTCGGCGGGGTCATCGGCGCGGGCCTGTTCGTCGGTTCCGGGGCGGGGATCGCCGCGGCCGGCCCGTCCATCGTGATCGCCTACGCCCTCTCCGGCCTCCTGGTGATGCTGGTGATGCGGATGCTGGGCGAGATGTCGGCCGTGTACCCGTCCTCGGGTTCCTTCTCGGCGCACGCCGAGCGGGCGATCGGCCCGTGGGCGGGCTTCGCGGCGGGCTGGTCGTTCTGGGTGCTGCTGTGCACGGCCGTCGGCCTGGAGGGCATCGGCGCCGCGCACATCGTGCAGGGCTGGCTGCCGGGCACCCCGCAGTGGGCCTGGGTCGCGCTGTTCATGGTGGTGTTCTGCGGGGCGAACCTGGCCGCCGTGAAGAACTTCGGCGAGTTCGAGTTCTGGTTCGCGGCGCTGAAGGTCGGCGCGATCAGCCTGTTCCTGATCCTGGGCGTGCTGGCCATCGCGGGCGTGCTGCCGGGCACGGACTCCCCCGGCGCCTCGCATCTGTCCGACTTCCTGCCCCACGGCAACGAGGGCCTGCTGGTCGGACTGCTCGCCTCGGTGTTCGCGTACGGCGGCCTGGAGACGGTCACCATCGCGGCGGCGGAGTCGGAGGACCCGGTGCGGGGCGTGGCGTCCGCCGTGCGCACGGCGATGTGGCGCATCGCCCTGTTCTACATCGGCTCCATGGCGGTCGTGGTCACGCTCGTCCCGTGGGACTCCAAGGAGGTCGTGGAGAAGGGCCCGTACGTGGCCACCCTGGACCACCTGGGCATCCCCGGCGCGGGCCAGCTGATGAACGTGGTCGTCCTGGTCGCCCTGCTGTCCGCGATGAACGCCAACATCTACGGCTCCTCGCGCATCGCCTACTCGCTGGTCGGGCGGGGCCAGGGCCCGAAGGCACTGGCGCGGCTCTCCGGCGGGGTCCCCCGGATCGCGGTGCTCACCTCCTGCGTCCTCGGTTTCGTCTGCGTGATGCTGAACTACTGGCGTCCGGACGACATCTTCCGCTGGCTGCTGAACATGATCGGCGCGGTCATCCTGGTGGTCTGGATCTTCATCGCGGTCTCGCAGCTGCTGCTGCGCCGCCGGATCGAGCGGGAGGCGCCGGACAAGCTCGTCGTGCGCATGTGGGCGTTCCCGTGGCTGACCTGGGCCGCGCTGGCCGGCATGGCCGCGATCTTCGTGCTGATGGCCCGGGAGCCGGACACCCGGGTGCAGCTGTACTCGACGGGCGCGATGACGCTCGTCCTGGCTGCGGCGGGTTATGTGTGGCAGCGGGTGCGCGCCCGCCGCTGATCCGGCCCCCGCGCGCGACAGGCCCCCACGGACGACACGTGGGGGCCTTTGTGTTGCCCGGGCGTTCTTGTTGCTAGCGTGTACCTGCAAGCGACTTGCAATAAGGTTCCGGAGGGGATCACCCATGCCCGTCTACACGCTGCCCGAGCTGCCCTACGACTACTCCGCGCTGGCCCCCGTGATCAGCCCCGAGATCATCGAGCTGCACCACGACAAGCACCACGCGGCCTATGTGAAGGGCGCCAACGACACCCTGGAGCAGCTCGCCGAGGCACGGGAGAAGGAGGCGTGGGGCTCGGTCAACGGCCTGGAGAAGAACCTGGCCTTCCATCTGTCCGGGCACATCCTGCACTCGGTCTACTGGCAGAACATGACCGGCCCGAAGGACGGCGGCGGCGAGCCGCTGGCCGCCGACGGCGTGGGCGAACTGGCCGACGCGATCAAGGAGTCGTTCGGTTCGTTCGCCGCGTTCCGGACGCAGCTGTCCAAGGCCGCGGCCACCACCCAGGGTTCGGGCTGGGGCGTGCTCGCCCACGAGCCGCTGAGCGGACGCCTGATCGTGGAGCAGGTCTACGACCACCAGGGCAACGTCGGCCAGGGCGCCGTCCCGATCCTGGTCTTCGACGCCTGGGAGCACGCCTTCTACCTCCAGTACAAGAACCAGAAGGTCGACTTCATCGAGGCCATGTGGCAGGTCGTGAACTGGCAGGACGTCGCACGCCGTTACGAGGCCGCCAGGTCCCGCGCGGACGTGCTGCTGCTCGCGCCCTGACCGGCCGCCGATCGTCCTGCCTCGTGATCGTCTTCTCACCCTTCACGGCGGCAGGCGGATGAAGGGAGGGCCCCCGCGAGGACGTGACTCGCGGGGGCCCTCCTGTGCGTCGCGCGTCAGTCACAGGGCACGTTCAGCGACAGCAGCGCGGTCCGGTCGCCGTCGACGCGGATCTCGGACACCGCCGCGTTGCGCAGCCGCGGGAACACCCCGCGGTACTCGGCCAGGGGGATGCCCAGCAAGGAGCACAGGACGAGCCGCAGCAGGGTGTTGTGGGCGACCACCAGGACCCGCCCGCCGGGGTGGGCGGCGGCGATGCGGCGCAGGGCGGCGGTGCCGCGCCCGGCCGCCGCGCGGGGGTCCTCGGCGCCGGGGAACGGGTGCGCCACCGGGTCCCGCCGGAACGCCTCCGCCGCCCGCGGGTCCTCGGCCGCGAACTCCGCGAGCGTACGGCCCTCCACCACACCGAAGTCGCATTCCCGCAGGTCCGGTTCGCGGTGCGGGGTGACGCCCAGGGCCCGGCAGGCGGGCCCGGCGGTGGCGGTCGCCCGGGACAGGGGCGAGGTCCACACGGCGTCCACCGGATGCGCGGCGGCCCACCGCCCCAGCGCCTCGGCCTGGGCGCGCCCGGTGTCGGTGAGGGCCACGTCGCTGACCCCGGCGTACCGGTTTTCGGCGTGCCAGACGGTCTCGCCGTGACGGGACAGGAGGAGCGTGGTGGGGGTCATGGCCGCCAGTATCGCGGTCACCCCCGCCGGCGCGCCGCCCCCTCGCTACATCCGGGCCCGCGCGTGGCCGGCCACCGCTCCCGGCAGCCAGCCCCGGGCCTCCAGCTCCGCCACCAGCCGCGCGTACGGCTCGGTGAAGCGCTCCGTGCGGCCGGGCCGCGGCTCGACCGTCGTACCCTCCCGCACCATGCCCTCCGCCACCTCGGCGAGCGTCGGCGCCGCCCCCGTGCCGTACGCGGCCAGCGCCGCCATGCCCAGCGCCGGTTCGGTGCGGGCCGGCACCCGCACCGGGCGGCCCAGGACGTCGGCGCGCAGCTGGGTCCAGTAGGCGCTGCGGGCACCGCCGCCGGTCAGGGCGAGGGTGCCGTCCAGGGGGGCGCCCAGGTGGTGGAGGTAGTCCAGGCAGAGGCGCTCGGTGAAGGCGACGCCCTGGAGGAGGGCCGCCCACAGGTCGGCGTCCGACTCCGGGTCGCCGAGCAGCAGCGAGGTGGCGTGCGGGGCGTGGAAGGGGAAGCGTTCGCCGGGCGAGACGAGGGGATAGGCCACGGCGTTCGAGGGTTCGAAGGCGGCGGCGCGGGCGTCCAGGGCGGCCGGGTCGGCGCCCGGGAAACGGGCGGTGAGGACGCCCGCGCCGACGCTGGAGGCGCCGCCGGGCAGCCAGGTGCCGTCCGGGCCGCGATGGTTGTAGACCACGCCGGCCGGGTCGGCCACGGGCTCGGTGGCCGCGCCCTTGAGCACGAGTGTCGTGCCCAGCACCGAGTTCCAGGCGCCCGGGCGCAGCGCCCCGGCGGCGATCTGCGCGGCGCAGCCGTCGGTCATGCCCGCGATGACCGGCGTGCCGGCGGGGATGCCGGTGGCGTCGGCGGCGGCCGGGCCGACCTCGCCCAGCCGGGTGCCGGGCCGCACGACGGGCGGGAGGGCGCCCGGAGGCAGGCCTGTGAGCTCCGGCCAGGCGTCGCGCCGCAGGTCGTAGGCGGTTTTCAGGGCGTGACTGGAGTCGCTGGGCACCGGGTGCCCGACCAGCCGGGCGGTGATCACGTCCGGCTGGTGCGCGACCCGGCCGGGACCGTGCCGGGCGGCCAGCCAGCGGGCCTTGGGCAGCGCCCAGGTGTCCTGGACCGCGAGCCCCGCCGACCGCAGTCGCGCGCCCTCGGCCGCGGCCCGCCGGTCGTCGTACATCAGCGCGGGCCCCAGCGGGCGGCCCGCGTCGTCCGTGAGCAGCACGGTCCCGGAGGTGCCGCACACCGCGACCCCGGCCACCGGCGTCCGCACCCCGTCGAGCGCCGCCCGGGCGGCCGTGCGGACCGCCTCCCACCACTCCCCGGGGTCCTGCTCGTGCCGTGCCCCCTCGCGGCGGCCCCGCACGAGCGGCGCCGATCCGGTGCCGAGCACCCGGCCGTCGGCGGTCACGAGCAGGGCCCGTACGCCCTGGGTGCCGAGGTCGATCCCGAGCCACGCCGACGCCATGCCCGCCTCCCGCACTTAGCGACCACCCGTGTGAACTTCCCATGCTCCCCCGAGATTTCCCCCTTGTTTCCCCGTGCGCAAGGGATTGACGGTCTTCCGTCCCCGTTACACGCTCTGTTGTCGAGCCGCCTCGCACGGTTGACCGCCCGACCCCACCGCCCCACCGACGGAAGGTCCCGGATGGACAGGCACGTGCACGACCGCCGACGCTTCCTCGCGCTCACCGGCACCCTCGCCGCCGCCCCGGTACTCTCCGCCTGCGGCACCGGGTTCGGCGGCGACCAGCGGGACCAGGGCGGCGGTTCGGCCGCGGACGACGTCACCGGGTCCTTCGACTGGAAGCGGGAGAAGGGCACCACCGTCAAGGCGCTGCTGAACAAGCACCCGTACACCGACGCCCTGATCGCCGACCTGAAGTCGTTCACCGAGAAGACCGGCATCGAGGTGACGTACGACGTCTTCCCCGAGGACAACTACTTCGACAAGCTCACCGTCGACCTGTCCAGCGGACGCGCCTCCTACGACGTGTTCATGCTCGGCGCCTACATGGTGTGGCAGTACGGGCCGCCGGGCTGGCTGGAGGACCTCGGGCCCTGGATGCGCAACTCCTCGGCCACCGCCGCCGAATGGGACCGGTCGGACTTCTTCCCCCACCTCCTCCAGGCCGGCCGGTGGTCGCTGAAGGCGGGCGAACCGCTCGGCCGGGGCGGGCAGTACGCGCTGCCGTGGGGCTGGGAGACCAACGTGGTCGCCTACCACACCGGGGTCTTCCGCAAGCTGGGGCTCAGACCGGCCGAGACCTTCGAGGAGCTGCGCGAACTGGCCGGGGTGATCAAGCGGAAGGCACCCGGTGCCGGGTACGACGGGATGTACGGGATCGCGGTGCGCGGGTCGCGGAGCTGGGCCACCGTCCACCCCGGGTTCATGACGATGTACGCCCGCAACGGCCTGCACGACTTCACCGTCGAGGGCCGCAGGCTCACGCCCGCCATGAACTCCCCCCGGGCGGTCGCCTTCACCGAGGACTGGGCGGACATGGTGCGCCGGGGCGGGCCGCCGTCCTGGACGTCGTACACCTGGTACCAGTGCTCCAGCGATCTCGGGGCGCAGAAGGCCGGGATGCTCTTCGACGCCGACACGGCCGCCTACTTCCAGGCCGTGAAGGGCGCGAGCCCCGCCTCCGGGCAGATCGCCTTCCATCCGGGGCCGAAGGGGCCGGACGGCTCGCTCGCCACCAACATGTGGGTCTGGTCGCTCGGCATGAACTCCCGGAGCCGGCGCAAGAGCGCCGCCTGGCTGTTCCTCCAGTGGGCCACCGGCCGGGAGCACCTGCGCAGGGCCGCCCTCACCGGCAACCACATCGACCCCGTGCGCCGGTCGGTCAGCCAGGACGGCGCCTACAAGGACCGGATGCGGCACCTGCCCGGCTTCCTGGAGACCTTCGAGACGGTCGCCGGCCGGACGCGGATCCAGTTCACCCCGCAGGCGCAGTTCTTCGACACCGCCACCAGCTGGGCGGCGGCCCTCCAGGAGATCTACGGCGGGAAGGACGCCCGGTCCGTGCTGGACGGGCTGGCCGGTGACCTGAGGACGAAGGTCGGCTGATGCGCCGTCGCCCCGGGCTGCGGCCGTACCTGCTCGTCCTGCCGGCGCTGCTGCTGACCTGCGGGATCCTCTACCCGTTCGCGCTCGGCCTGTACTACACCCTGTTCGACTTCTCGGCGGCGAAGCCGCAGCCGGACCTGGTGCGGCTGCACAACTACGCGACGCTCCTGACCCAGGACGCCTTCTGGAACTCGGCGTGGGTGACCGTGCTGTACGCGGTCGGCGCGGCCGGAGTGGAGACCGTGCTCGGGGTGGCCGTCGCCCTGCTGCTGCACCGCTCCTCCCCGGTGGGCCGGGTCCTGGAGAAGATCCTTATCCTGCCGTTGATGATCGCGCCGGTGATCGCGGCGATCATCTGGAAGCTGATGCTCCAGCCGTCCGTGGGGGTGGTCAACCATCTGCTGCGGCCGTTCGGTCTGGGCGGGGTGCAGTGGACGGACACACCGGCGGGGGCGCTGCTGTCGTCGATCGCCGTGGACGTGTGGGTGTACACCCCGTTCGTGGCGGTCCTCGCGCTGGCGGGGCTGCGGTCGCTGCCCGGCTCCCCGTTCGAGGCGGCGGCGGTGGACGGGGCCGGCCGGTGGTACACCCTGCGGCGGCTGACCCTGCCGATGCTGTGGCCGTACGTCCTGGTCGCCGTGATCTTCCGGTTCATGGACTCGCTGAAGGTCTTCGACATCATCTACGCCCTCACCGAGGGCGGCCCCGGGGACTCCACCATGGTGCTCCAGATCCGGGCCTATCTGGAGGCGATCCGGTTCCAGCGGTACTCGTTCGGGATCAGCTACACGATCGTGCTGTGGGCCGTGGTGTACCTGGCGGCGATGGTGCTGGTGCGGCGCCTGGGGCGGATCCAGCGCGGGGCGGCGGAGGTGTCCGGGTGAGAAGGCGCCTGCCGGGGTGGCTCGCGGACGCCGCCCTGATCCTCTACTTCGTCTTCGCGCTGTTCCCGGTCGCCTGGATGGTGATCCTGTCCCTGAAACCGGCCGACCAGCTGTTCAGCACCTACTTCTCCTTCACGCCGACCCTGGAGTCGTACCGGACGGTGCTGGGCGACAGCGAGGGCATCCCGTTCACCCGGTTCTTCGTCAACAGCCTGGTGGTGTCGGTGGGCGCGGTCGCGCTGTCGCTGGTGGTCGGGCTGCCGGCCGCGTACGCCTCGGCGCGCTGGCGGTTCAAGGGCTCGGAGAACCTGATGTTCACGCTGCTGTCGTTCCGCTTCGCCCCCGAACTCACCGTCATCATCCCGCTGTTCGTGCTCTACCAGAAGCTGGGCCTGTTCGACACGTACGTCGGCATGGTGTGGGTGCTGCAACTGGTCACCCTGCCGCTGGTGGTGTGGATCATGCGGTCGTACTTCGCCGACCTGACCCCGGAGCTGGAGCAGGCGGCCCTGCTCGACGGGTACACGCGCCGGCAGGCGTTCCTCCGGGTCGCCCTGCCGCTGGTCAGGCCGGGCGTCGCCGCCGTGTCGCTGCTGGCGTTCATCTTCGCCTGGAACAACTTCGTCTTCCCGCTGATCCTCACCTCCCGCGAGGCCCAGACGGTGACCGTGGGCGCGCTGTCCTTCCTCGGCGGCGACCGCCCCCGCTACAACCTCACGGCCGCCGCCGCCCTCGTCTCCGTCGTCCCGCCGCTGCTGCTGGCGCTGACCATCCAGCGCTACCTGGTGCGCGGGCTGTCGTTCGGGGCGGTCAAGTCATGAGCATCACCCTGCGCGGCGTACGCAAGTCGTACGGACCGACCACCGCCCTGGACGGGATCGGACTCGACGTACGGGAGGGCGAGTTCTTCTGCCTGCTCGGGCCGTCGGGGGCCGGCAAAACGACCACCCTGAAGACGGTCGCCGGGCTGGAACGGCCGGACGCCGGCACGGTCGAGATCGGCGGCCGGGACATGCGGGACGTGGAGCCGTACGACCGGGGCGTGGCCATGTGCTTCGAGAGCTACGCCCTGTACCCGCACCGGTCCGTGTACGACAACCTGGTCTCGCCGCTGCGCTCCCCGCGCCACCGGCTGCCCGCGTCCGAGGCCCGCGACCGGGTCGGTGCCGTCGCCGAACTCCTCGGCATCAGCGGCCTGCTGGACCGCTCCCCCGGGCAGCTGTCCAACGGGCAGCGGCAGCGGGTCGCGCTCGGCCGGGTGCTGGTCCGCCCGGCCCGCGCGTTCCTGCTGGACGAGCCGCTGTCGCACCTCGACGCCAAGTTGCGCCAGCGGATGCGGGCGGAGCTGAAGGCGATCGGCGCCGTCCGGCGCACCACCACCCTGTACGTCACCCACGACTGGGTGGAGGCGCTGGCGCTGGGCGACCGGATCGGGGTCATCCGCGACGGCCGGATCGTGCAGACCGGCACCCGGGAGGACATCTGGTACCGGCCGTACGACACCGAGGTCGCACGGGCCTTCGGCCGGCCCCGGATCAACCTGCTGCCGGGAGTGGTCACCGGGACCGGGGACTTCCGGTCGGCGGACGGGGCGCTCACCCTGCCGCTGCCGGTGCGGGCCGCCGCCGGCACCGGGGTGCTGGTCGGTGTGCGGCCCCGGGACGTGTCGCTGACCGGCGGCGGACACCGGATCGCCGGAAGCGTGTACGTCACCGAGGTGCTCGGCCGGTCCGTGGAGGTGACCGTGCGCATCGGCGCCCAGCACCTGTCGTTCGTCGCGGCCCGCGCCGAGGCGGCCGGGCTGCGTCCCGACGACCCGGTCCGCGCGGCCGTCCGGCCTGAGAACCTGCTGGTGTTCGAGGCCGACCGGCCACAGCGCCCAGGACGACGGATAGAGCAGAGATGAGCAGCACCGGAGCACAGCAGGGACCCGCGGCCCGGCAGGCCGCCCTGGCCGAACGCGTCCTCGCCGAGGGCTCGGCGAGCGCGGCCGAACTGGCCGGACGGTTCGGGGTGAGCCTGATGACCATCCACCGCGACCTGGACGAACTCGAACGGCAGGGCATCGTAAGGAAGTTCCGCGGCGGGGTGACCGCGCAGCCCTCCGGGGTGTTCGAGTCGAACGTGCAGTACCGGCTGAAGACCATGCGCGCGCAGAAGGCCGCGCTCGCCGGGCACGCCCTGAGGCACATCGAGCCCGGCATGGCGATCCTGCTCGACGACTCCACCACCACCCTGGAGATAGCCCGCCGGCTGCGGTCCGGGGAGATCACCCCGCTGACCGTCGTCACCAACTTCCTGGAGGCCGTCAACCTGCTCGCCGGCCGGCGGGGCATCCACCTGGTCGCGCTCGGCGGCGACTACGACCGGCTGCACTCCTCCTTCCTCGGGGTGTCCTGCGTGGACGCGGTCGAGCAGCTGCGCGTCGACGTCGGGTTCGTGTCCACCTCCGGGGTGCACGGCGGCCACGCCTACCACCAGGAGCAGCACATCGTGTCCGTGAAGCGGGCCATGCTCGACTCGGCCGCCCGCACCCTGCTGCTGGCCGACCACACCAAGCTGGGCCGGGTCGCCCTGCACCGGGTCGCCCCGCTCTCCCGCTTCGACCTGCTGCTGGTGGACGACGGCGCCACCCCCGAGGCACTGCGCGACCTGGACGAGCACGAGGTGCGCTACGAGGTGTGCGCCACCGGCACGAGGGAGGACGATGACCGCGCTGGAGTTACGTGAGCTGCGCAAGACCTACCGGCCGCGGGGGCGCCCGCCGGTGGAGGCGGTGCGGGGCATCGACCTGCGCCTGGACCCCGGGGAACTGCTCGGCCTGCTGGGCCCGTCGGGCTGCGGGAAGTCCACGACCCTGCGGATGATCGCGGGCCTGGAACCGGTGACCGGCGGCGACATCCTGGTCGGCGGCGCCTCCGTGGCGGACCGGCCCGCACAGCGGCGGAACATCGGGGTCGCCTTCGAGAACTACGCCCTGTATCCGCCGCTCACCGTCGCGGAGAACCTGGCGTTCGGGCTGCGGGCCCGCCGCGGGAGCGACCGGGACGACGTGCGGCGCCGGGTCGCCCGGATCGCCGAGCGGGTCGGCCTCACCGATGTCCTCGACGCCCGCCCGGCCGGCCTGTCCAGCGGGCGGAAACAGCGCGTGTCCCTGGCCCGCGCCCTGATCCGGGAACCGGACGTCCTCCTGCTGGACGAGCCGCTGTCCCACCTGGACGCGGCCGAGCGCGACAGCACCCGCCGCGAACTCAAGCGCATCCAGCGGGACCTGGGCCACACCACGATCCTCGTCACCCACGACCAGGAGGAGGCGCTGTCCCTGGCCGACCGGATCGCCGTCATGCGGGACGGCGTCATCGAGCAGCTCGGCACCCCGTACGAGATCTACGACCGCCCCGCCACCACGTTCGTGGCGGACTTCGTCGGTGAACCCGCGATCAACCTGCTGCCCGGCGTCGCCGACGGCGACGGCCACGCCCGGCTGTCCCCCGGGGTGCGCGTCCCGCTGCCGGCGGCGGTGCCGGCCGGCCGGCCGGTGGTGGCCGGCATGCGCCCCGAGGACCTGGGCCTGACCGGCGCGGACGGCATCCCCGCCCGGGTCGTCGCCCATGAACCCCTGCTGGAGTCCGGCATCGCCACCCTCGCCCTCGCCGGGGTGGCACGGCACCTGGTGGTCCTCACCGGGCCCGGGGTGCGCCTCGCCCACGGCGAACAGGTCCGGGTGGCGGCCGGACTCGTCCATGTCTTCGACGCCGAGACAGGAGATTCACTGCGATGACCTACGGTGCCGTACGTGTGGTGGCCGCCGGCGACCACTTCGTCCTGCCGTCCCTGATCACCCGCGCCCTGGCGGAGGAGACCGACGTCGAGACGCGGGAGCTGACGCTCGGCTGGCCGCTGGAACCGTTCGGGCCGGTGGGCGAGGTGAGCGAGGCCAGCGACGCCGAGGAGGAGCTGATCGGCGCGCTCGCCGGCGCGCAGGTCCTGGTCACCCAGATGGGACCGGTCACCGAGCGGGTCCTCGAAGCCTGCCCGGCGCTGCGGCTGGTCGTCGTCTGCCGGGGCGGCCCGGTGAACGTCAACCTGGACGCGGCCCGGCGGCACGGCGTGCGGGTGTGCTTCGCGCCCGGCCGCAACGCCGCCGCCACCGCCGAGTTCACCGTCGGCCTGCTGCTCGCCGCCCTGCGCCGCATCCCGCAGGCCCACGACCTGCTGGCCCGGCAGGGAAGCTGGGCGGGCGCGACGTACTACACGTACGAGCACAGCGGCCTGGAGCTGGAGGACCTGCCCGTCGGGCTCGTCGGCTACGGCGCGGTCGGCAGCCGGGTCGCCCGGGTGCTGTGCGCGTTCGGGGCGCGGGTCATGGTGTACGACCCCTATGTGCGCGGCGAGGTGCACGGGCTGCGGCTGACCTCCCTGGACGACCTGCTGCGCCGCTCGGCCGTGATCAGCCTGCACGCCCGGCTCACCGAGGAGACCCGCGGTCTGATCGGCGCCCGCGAGCTGGCGCTGCTGCCGCCGGGCGCGGTGGTGGTCAACGCGGCCCGCGGTCCGCTGCTGGACGAGGACGCGCTGTGCGACGCGCTCGGGCAGGGGCGGCTGTCGGCGGCGGCCCTGGACACCTACGCCCGCGAGCCGCTCCCGCCGGACTCGCGGCTGCGTCCGCTCGCCGGCCGGGTCGTGCTCACCCCGCATCTGGGCGGGGCGAGCCGGGCGGTGGCCGAGAAGGCCGCGCGGATCGCGGCGGCCGAGGTGGGCCGCTGGGTGCGCGGGGAACCGCTCGCGCACTGCCTGACCTGAGCGGGCCCGACCAGACGAGAGGGTGAGGGGTGTCATGTTCGTCGGGATCGATGTGGGCACGTCCCTGGTGAAGGCCGCGGCCTTCGACCGTTCCGGCCGGACGCTGGCGGTGGAGGCCCGCCCGGTGGGGCTCGACCTGTCCGGCGGGACGGTGGAGCAGGACGCGGACGAGGTGTACGCGGCCGTCACCGCCGTGCTGGAGGCGCTGACCGCGCGGGTGCCGGAGCCCGTGGAGCTGGCCGGGCTGACCGGCCAGGGCGACGGGCTGTGGCTGGTGGACGCGGCGGGCCGGCCGGTGCGGTCGGCGATCTCCTGGATGGACGGCCGGGCGCACGATCTGGTGGACCGCTGGCTGGCGGACGGCACCGTCGAGGCGGTCTTCCGGCGCACCGGCGGCGCGCTGTTCCCGGGCAGCCCCGGCCCGCTGCTGGCCTGGCTCGACCGGCACGAGCCGGCCTCCCTGGACCGGGCCGCGGCGGCCGTGTGCTGCAAGGACCTGGTCTTCCAGCGGCTGACCGGCGCCGGGCGGGCGGTGACGGACGTGTCCGACGCGTCGATGCCGTTCCTTGACCCGCGCACCCGGTCCTACGACGACGGGGTGCTGGAGCTGCTCGGCCTGAGCCACCGGCGGGGGCTGCTGCCGGAGATCGGCGACCCGGTCGCGGCCGGCGGGGCGGCCGGCGAGGGGCTGCCCGCCGGGACCCCGCTGACGAACGGACCGTACGACCTGGCCGCCTGCGCGCTCGGCGCGGGGGTCACCGCGCCCGGCGACGGGCTGCTGATCGTCGGCACCTGTCTGGCGAGCCTGGTCGTCACCACCGGGCTGGACCTCGGCGGCGAACCGGCCGGCCTGTACATCTCCACCGACCGGCCGGGCCACCGGCTGCGCGCGATGCCGGCGATGGTCGGCACGGCGGCCCTGGACTGGGTGCTGGCCACGACGGGCGCCCGGCACCAGGAGCTGGAGGCCCTGCTCGCCGAGGCGCCGCCCGGCTCGGCCGGGGTGCGCGTGCTGCCGTACTTCGCGCCCTCCGGCGAGCGGGCGCCGTTCGTGGAGCCGGGGCTGCGGGCCGAGCTGCACGGAGTGTCCCTGGAGACGCGCCCCGCCGACCTGGTCCGGGCCACCTGTGAGGGCATCGGCTACGCGGCCCGGCACTGTCTGGCGGCGGCGGGCCTGACCGGGACGCTCGCGGTGTGCGGCGGCGGCACCCGCAGCCCGGCCTGGACACAGCTGCTGGCCGACGTGCTGGGCCGGCAGCTGCGGGTGGTGGAGGGCGAGGTCGGCGCGCGGGGCGCGGTGCTGGCGGCGGCCGGACGGTACGGCGTGCCGCTGGATGCGGGGGCGTGGACGCGGCCCACCCGGCTGGTCGACCCGGATCCGTACCGGGCGGCGTACTACGCGCAGGGCTACGCGGAGCACCTGGAGCTGCTGGCCGGGGCGCGGGAACGGGCCCGGCCGAGGACCGGGCCCGTCAGCGGCGTCACAGGTTGCTGAAGTCGGGGCCCTTCGTCCGGGACCGCTTGATCTCGTAGAAGCCCGGCACGGAGGCCACGGCGAGCGTGCCGTCCCACAGGCGGGCCGCCTCCTCGCCCTGCGGGGCGGGGGTGACGACCGGGCCGAAGAAGGCGATCTGCTCACCGTCGGTGCCGGGGACCGCGATGACCGGGGTGCCGACGTCCTGGCCGACCTTCTCGATGCCCTCCTTGTGGGAGGCGCGCAGCTCGGCGTCGAACTCGAAGTCCTCCTGGCCGGCGTAGTCGATCAGCTCGGCGGGCAGGCCCACGTCGGCGAGCGCACCGGCGATCGCCTCCAGGGTCGGGCCCTCCTCGTTGTTGTGGATGCGGGTGCCGAGCGCGGTGTAGAGCGGGCCGAGGACGTCGGCGCCGTGCTTCTGCCAGGCCGCGGCGACCACGCGCACCGGCGGCCACGCCTTGGTCTCGAGCAGCTCGCGGTACTCCTCGGGCAGCTCGTCGAGCCTGTCCTCGTTGAGCACGGCGAGGCTCATGAGGTGCCAGCGGACCTCGATGTCGCGGACCTTCTCCACCTCGAGCACCCACCGGGAGGTCATCCAGGCCCACGGGCACAGGGGGTCGAACCAGAAGTCGACGGGGGTCTTGCCGGACGGGGTGGCGGTCTCGGACACGGAAGGCTCCTCAGGGCAGACGTCGTATGCCCCGACAACGAGGTCACCGCCCGTCGCATTCCCCGCTGTCCGCCGTCAGGACCGCATGGCAGGATCGGTCCTGTTCCGCCACCATCACGCGATCACAAGGGAGTGCCGTCCGTGCCCGGTGAGAATCTGTCCCGCGACGAGGCCCGCGAGCGGGCCGCCCTGCTGTCCGTCGACGGGTACGACGTGTTCCTCGACATCCGGTCCGCCGTCGGTGACGGGGGCGGCGAGCCGCGCACGTTCCGCTCGGTGACCACCGTCCGCTTCCGCTGCGCGGAGCCGGGCGCGGCGAGCTTCGCCGACCTGATCGCCCCGGTCGTCACGTCCGTCTCGCTCAACGGGCGGGACCTGGACCCGGGCGAGGTGTTCGACGGCTCCCGGATCCTGCTGGAGGACCTGGCCGCGGAGAACGAGCTGGTGGTGGACGCCCGGTGCGCCTACTCGCGCACCGGTGAGGGCCTGCACCGCTTCGTCGACCCGGAGGACGGCGAGGTCTACCTGTACACCCAGTACGAGCCGGCCGACGCCCGCCGGGTGTTCGCGAACTTCGAGCAGCCGGACCTGAAGGCGCCGTACCGCTTCGAGGTGCGGGCGCCCGAGGGCTGGACGGTGTGGAGCAACGGTGCCGGTGAACTCACCGACGGGGTGTGGCGGTTCGCGGAGACCAAGCCGGTCTCGACGTACATCACGTGCGTGGTGGCGGGCCCGTACCACTATGTGACGGACTCCTACACGCGCACCTTCGAGGACGGCACGAAGCTGGAGATCGCGCTCGGCGCGATGTGCCGCAAGGGTCTGGCGCCGCACTTCGACGCGGACGACGTCTTCCTGGTGACCAGGCAGGGCCTGGACTTCTTCCACGACCACTTCGACTTCCCGTACCCGTTCGGCAAGTACGACCAGGCGTTCGTGCCGGAGTACAACCTCGGCGCGATGGAGAACCCGGGCCTGGTGACCTTCCGCGAGGAGTACATCTTCCGCGGGAAGGTGACACAGGCGTCGTACGAGGCGCGGGCCAACGTCATCCTGCACGAGATGGCGCACATGTGGTTCGGCGACCTGGTCACCATGGTGTGGTGGGACGACCTGTGGCTGAAGGAGTCCTTCGCGGACTTCATGGGCACGTTCGCGAACGTGGGCGCGACCCGCTTCCGGGACGCCTGGGTCACCTTCGCCAACCGCCGCAAGGCCTGGGCGTACCGGGCGGACCAGCTGCCGTCCACGCATCCGGTCACCGCGGACATCCGCGACCTCCAGGACGCCAAGCTGAACTTCGACGGCATCACCTACGCCAAGGGCGCCTCGGTGCTCAAGCAGCTGGTGGCGTACGTCGGCCAGGACGCGTTCCTGGAGGGTGCCCGGCGCTACTTCAAGCGCAACGCGTACAGCAACACGCGCCTGGGCGACCTGCTGTCGGTGCTGGCCGAGACCAGCGGGCGGGACATGTCGGGCTGGGCGCGGTCCTGGCTCCAGACGGCCGGGGTGAACGCGCTGACCCCGCAGGTGCTGCTGGACACCGACGGCGGCCGGATCGCCGAGCTGGCGGTGGTGCAGGAGGCGGCCGAGTCACATCCCGAACTGCGTCCGCACCGGGTCGCGGTGGGCCTGTACCGCACCACGCCGGAGGGCGCGCTGGAGCGGTACGCGCGGGTGGAGACGGACGTGGACGGTCCCCGGACGGTCGTGGCGGAGCTGGCGGGCGAGCAGGCACCGGAGCTGGTGCTGGTCAACGACGACGACCTCACCTACTGCAAGATCCGGTTCGACGAGACCTCGCTGGCGACCCTGCGCACCCGGCTGGGCGCGCTCACCGGCCCGCTCGCCCGCGCCCTGTGCTGGTCGGCGCTGTGGAACCTGACCCGGGACGGGCTGCTGCCGGCCCGCGACTTCATCGCCCTCGTGCTGCGCTTCGCGGGCCGCGAGTCCGACATCGGTGTGCTCCAGATGCTGCACGCCTGGGCGGACTCGGCGCTGGCGCACTACGCGGCACCGGCGTGGCGGGAGACGGGCGGGCGGCTGCTGGCGGAGGGCGCGCTGCGGGAGCTGCGGGCGGCCGGGCCGGGCAGTGAGCAGCAGCTGGCGTGGGCGCGGTTCTTCGCGGCGGTGGCCACTTCCGAGGGCGACCTCGTTCTGCTGAGGGACCTGCTGGACGGCACCACCGGGTTCGACGGCCTGGTGGTGGACCAGGAGCTGCGCTGGGTGTTCCTGGAGCCGCTGGCGGCGCACGGGGTGGCCGGCGAGCGGGAGCTGGCGGCCGAGCTGGCCCGGGACGACACGGCGTCCGGCAGGCGGCACCAGGTGCGCTGCCTGGCCGCGCGTCCGTCGGCGGCGGTCAAGGCGCAGGCGTGGGCGCAGGTGGTGGAGTCGGAGGCGCTGTCGAACGCGCATGTGGAGGCGACGATCGCGGGCTTCGCCCGGCCGTCGCAGCGGGAGCTGACCGCGCCGTACGCGCAGTTGTACTTCGCGGCGATCGAGCGGGTGTGGCGGGAGCGGTCGATCCAGATCGGCATGGACGTGGTGCGGGGTCTGTTCCCGGCGTACCAGGACCGCCCGGAGACGCTGGAGGCGACGGACGCGTGGCTCCGGGCGCACGCGGACGCGGCGCCGGCGCTGCGCCGGCTGGTGCTGGAGGCGCGGGACGACCTGGCGCGGGCGCTGCGGGCACAGGAGTGCGACGCGGCGGCGGCCGGCCACTGAGCCTTGGCCTGAGCTTGCCCGGTGGGTGACCGTTACGAGATCCGGTCACACATCACCGTGACCCCTGGTCCGCACCCGAGCGGACCAGGGGTTTCCCGTCCCTACTCGGCATCCGAACACCTGACCTTTAGTCCCGTCCTGTCCGCATTGTTCGACGGCCGTGTAACAGCGGTTAGAGGAGGGACCCGGCGCGGGAATCCCCCCGCCATGACGCACGACGCCCCGCTCTCCCCCCGCTCCCTGAGCCACCTCTCCGACGTCCACCGCCGGGTGATGACGGCGGCTCAGCTCCGCGCCCACGGTGTGACACCGGCCGAGCAGACCGAGCAGTGCCGTCCCGGCGGCCCCTGGCGGGAACTGCTGCCGAACGTCGTCCTGCTGCACCCCGGCCCGCCGACCGGCGAGGAACGGCTGCACGGGGCCCTGCTGTACGCGGCCCGCGCGGCGGCGCCGGCCGTACCCGTCCAGCCGACGTCCGCGTCCCCGCACCGGCCCCGGTACGCGGAGGCGGTGCTCACCGGCCTGGTGGCGCTCACCCTGCACGGCTTCTCCCACGCCCCGGCGCCGGACGCCCTGAACCGGGTGGACGTCCTGGTCCCGCGGTTGCGCCGGCTGCGTTCGACGGGCTACGTCCGCGTCCTGCGCACCGCCGATCTGCCCGTGCCGCAATCGGTGTCGGGCCTGCCGGTGGCGCCGGTGCCGCGGGCGCTGGCGGACGCGGTGGCGGAGCTGACGGACGCGGAGGCGGTACGGCGGCTGCTGACCGAGGCGGTGCGCGGGGGGCACTGCGAACCGGTGGCGGTGGTGCGGGAGCTGACCCGCGCCAAGCTGCTGGGCCGGGCGCACGTGGTGGACGCGGTGGACTCGCTGGTGGCCGAGGGCCGCTCGGCCGCCGAGGACCGCCTGTACCGGATGGTCCGCGAGTGCGGTCTGCCCGACCCGGTGTGGAACGTCGACCTGCGCCTGCCCGGCGGACCGCACCTGGGCGGCCTGGACGCCTACTGGCCCGACCACGCCGTCGCCGTCGAACTGGACACGCGCGCCCCCCTGCCGGGCCACCGGGAGGGCGGCGACGCGCTGTGGTCGGAGTACGCCCGCAAGCGCGAGCACCTGGAGCGGCTGGGGATCACGGTCGTGTACACCACGCCGAAGAAGCTGCGGGACTGTCCCGAGCAGCAGGCGGCGGTGGTGCGGACGGCGCTCATGGCGTCCGGCGACCGCGATCCGGCCGCGTACGTCGTGGTCCTGCCCCGGTAGCCGGGGAGACCCTACGGGGCGGCGGGAGGCTCCCGCGTGCACCCCGAACTCCGTTTCCCCGACGGCGAGGAGCAGGTGACCTGCACCCGCACGGCGCCGTTCACCCGGTCGGTGGCCACGGCCCTCAGGCCCCGCACGCAGGCCGCCGCGCCACGCCGTCCTCCGTCCGCGCCGCCGGCCCCTGGACCCACCGTCCCGGGCCCCTGATGCGCCGCCCCCAGGGGCCCGGGACGGTGGTCAGCAGAACTCCGCCCGCACCACCGTGTCCGGGTCCCCGGTCCAGTCCGCGTTCAGGTTGAGGGCCAGGGAGTGCCGGCCGTCCTCGGTCGTCACGGCGGCGGACCCGGAGCCGTGGATGCCGCCGTCATGGCCCCAGACGTGCACCCCGCAGTCCAGCACGGTCTCCTGGAGGCCGAGGCCGTAACCGGCGCGGGGCACCTCGTCGCTCTTCACGGTGGTCTTCATCTCCGTCAGCTGCCGCGGCGGCAGCAGCCTCCCGCGCAGCAGGGCGCTGTAGAAGCGGTCCAGGTCGGCGGAGTCGGAGATCATCTCACCGGCGGAGGAGGCGACGGACGGATTGAGCTCCGTGACGTCGTAGGTCGGGCCCGTCGCCGTCTCGGCGAGCTTGCCGTAGGCACGGCTGCTCGGCCGTGGGACGGTGACCCTCGTACCGGGGACGGAGGTGGCCGTCAGGTGCAGGGGCCCGATGATGCGGCGGCGGATCTCCGTGGCGTAGGGGTGGCCCGTCACCTTCTCGATGACCATGCCGGCCAGGACGTAGTTGGTGTTGGAGTAGTGCCAGGACGTGCCCGGCGCGAAGTACGGACTGTGCCGCATCGCGATCGCCACCAGGTCCTGCGGGGCGAGCGTGTCGTAGCGGTGCCGCAGGAAGCCGTCCTTGAGGAAGTAGGTGCGGGCGAACTCCTCGTCCTCCGTGTAGTTGTGGATGCCGCTGGTGTGGTTGAGCAGCTGCCGGACGGTGATCGCGCGGCCGTCGTGGCCGTGGCCGCGGACGACGCCCGGCAGCCACTCGTCCACCGTGTCGTCCAGGGAGAGCCGGCCCTCCGCCTCCAGCTGGAGCAGGACGGTGGCGACGAAGGTCTTGGTGATGCTGCCGACGCGGTAGCGGTCGGCGGCCGTACGCGGCGCGCCCGTGCGGGTGTCGCCCGCACCGGCGGTCGCCGACCAGGTGCCGTGGGCGTCCCGCGCGGTGGCGGTCACCCCGGGCACGCCGTCCCGGACGACCGCCTCGACGGCCTCACGGGTCGCGGCGTGGCCGGGGCCGTGGCGGGCGGGGCCGGCCGCCGCCACGGCCGGGGCCGCGAGGGCCGCGGAGAGGAGCAGGGCGGCGGTGCCCGCCAGAGTCGTCCGTACGCGCATGTCTTCCCCCAGGGAGTGGATCCGGTGCGGTCGCGGGAAGGGACCGCGGCCGGGGCGCGGGGGTTGCGCGGGCTGGGCCGGTTGAGTGATTCTCAGCCCTTCTTGAGGACCAGTTCCGTGTTCCGGTCGGCCGCGTGGCCCGCGAGGGCCCTGTTGGCGCCGGGGGCGTTGTAGGACAGCTCGCGGTAGAGCGCGGCGAGACCGGTCTGGGAGAGGTCGGCGTAGTCGGTGCGGTGCGGGGCGGCGGCCTCGATCAGCGTCGTGAACAGGGAGATCGTGCCGTCCTTGTTGTCGGCCAGTTCGATGACCCGGGCGAGCTGGGGGAAGTCGACGTGCGAGGCGGTGGAGACCTCCCAGAAGGAACGGCCGCCGGAGGCCCGGTGCGGGGTGACGACGTTCTTGTGGATGTGGCCGTTCACCCAGGCCAGCACGTTGGCGTGGGCGGACAGCACGGAGATCACCTCGGCGCCGCCGTGCCGCTTCTCGCCCGGACGGGACGGGTCGGGGCGGGTGTTGGTCATCGTCGTGCTGGTGTGGTGGCTGAAGACGACGGCGTACGAGTCCTTGTGCTCCTTCAGCGTCCTGTCGAGCCACTTCAGCTGGGCGGTGCCGATCGAGCCCTCGTAGTGGCCGCCGGCGTCGGTGGTGTCGAGGCTGATGCCGATGACGTCGTCGGACACGCGGAAGGCGTAGTACTGGGTGCCCGCGTCCAGGTTGGCCGAGGAGTAGCCGTGCCCGACCGGGCCGGCGCCCTGGTGGGCGGGGTCCAGATGGGCCTTGAGGTAGTCCGCCTGGGTGTACGGGGCCCGCTTCTCGTCCGGCGTGACCGCGCGCATGGAGCGGGCGTGGGCCTTGAGGAAGTCGCGGTAGCCGGTGCCCCGGGGGTCCTTGGCGTTCTTGATGGCGTCCTGGAGCTTCTTGGCGTCGGCGGCGGGGACGCTCAGCAGCTTCCGGCCGCCGATGGCCGCCTCGGTGAGGTAGGGGTCGCCGTGGGAGCCGTAGCAGCCGAGCGGGAGGGCGTCGTGGTTGCCGGCGGTGGAGTACCAGGGCAGGTCGAGGCCGGGGCTGCGCACCTCGCGGATCGCGGCGGCCAGGAAGCCCTTCAGGTAGGGGAAGCCGAGCGCCTTGTCGTGGTCGCGGGCGCCGGAGCCGGGCTGCCAGTACAGCGGGAGGCCGCTGTTCTGCACGCCCTCGTAGTGCTTGGGGTCACCGGAGTTGGGGGTGATGCGGCCACCGCTCATCACCTTCATGAACCACTCCAGTTCGGAGTGGGCGTTGTTGTCGGTGTTGTCGCCGGTGGTCATCACGAAGTGCAGCGGGGCTCCGGTGACCGGGGCGCCCCGCAGCGCGTTGACGCGCTCCACGAGGGAGATGGCGCCGGGCACGGTGAGGGCCTCGTGCGGGCGCCAGGCGTGCACATCGTGGGAGCGCAGGTACTCCAGGCGCAGCGGGTGCTGGACGTCCATCAGGTGCAGGTCGGTGAGCTGCACGAACGCGGCGAGGGCGGTACGGCGGGCGGCGCGGCCGGATCCGGGCGTCGCCAGCTCGGTGCGCACGACCCGCTGCCAGCCGGGCCCGTCGCCGAGGCGGCGGTAGCCGGAGCCGTTCCGCGCGGTGGCGACGGAGGCGACGGTGGTGCCCTTGGTGAAGGGGGCGAGCGGGGTGGTGGCGGCCTGCCGGGAGTGGGCGACGGGCGTTTCCTCCGCCGCCCCGGCGGAGGCGGCGGTGGCGGCCCGGCTGTCGGTGGGGCGGAGGGCGTAGCCGGTGCCCGCGGAGAGCGAGACCGCTCCGGCGGCGGCGAGGACGGTACGGCGGTTGACCCCCGCGGCAAAGGCGGCGACAGAGCGTGTGCGCGACATGGCGCGATCTCCCCGGGTACGAACGCGTCGGCAGTGGTCGCGGGCCGTCACGGACGCGAACGCCCCGCTCACCATGGATCGTTGGCAGCGGGGATGGCCTGCGCGTGAACGCGGTGGCAACGCGTGACGCCGATCACCGTACGTGGATCACGGGGTACCGGGCGCGGCCATGGAGTGGATCGCGGACCGCCGGAGACCGGTCACTCCCCGTTCACTTCACGGGGTAGGGGAGGGACCCCGGGCCGGTGCCGGCCGAACCGGCGCACACACCGGAGGAGTTGGCCGCCGGTGCCTCGCGCTCGCGGACGGCGGGGCGGGAGGAGGCGGTGCGGGAGGGGGGAGGAAGCCGATGCGGGAGGGGGGACGAGCCGGTGCGGGAGGAGGGAGCCGGTGCGGGGGAAGGACCGGTCACCCGGCACGGTGACCGGTCCCTTGCCGACTGCCGCCCGCCGGGCCGTCCTTCGGCGTCAGTCGGCGGCCCGTCCGGCGGCGTCAGTCGTCCGGGTCGGCCGGTGAGTACTCCGGGGCGGACCAGCGCAGCGGCACGGCGGCCGTGGTGCGGACCGCCTCCGTGACGGTGAAGCACACGGTCCGCTCGCCGGCGTCGGAGAACTCGGTGCGGGCCTCCCCGGTGAGCTGGAGGGTGCCGCCCGTCTCCCAGTCGAGGAAGAGCAGGCCCGCGCGCGGGTCGGCGTACAGGTTGCCGAGGGTGAGGAACATGGCGTTGCCGGGGTAGTCCGGCCAGCGCAGCTCCCCGGGTGAGGTGACGCGGACGAAGCCGGGGCTGCCGCCGCGATGGCTGACGTCGGCGCCGTCGCCGTGCACGGTGCACACGAAGAAGGTGTCGGCGGCGCGGACGAAGTCCACGTCGGCCGGCTCCAGTCGCCCGGTCCGCCGGGCGGCGTCGGGGGTACGCCCCTCGACGCGCTCGTAGGTCTGTCTGCGCCGGATGTAGCGCGGGCAGTTGCCGAACACCTGGTCCGCCTCGACGGCGAAGCCGCCCGCGGTGGGCCGTGCCCGGCCGTTGAGGCGCAGCCGGCGGCGGGTGCGCGGGTCGAGGACGATGCTGCCGACGGGCGTGCCGGGGGTGGCCAGGGCCGTCGCGAGAGGGTCGGTCGGGGGTGGCCCTCCCGCGACGGAGATCTGCCGGGGCCCGGTGGCCCGGATGAATCCCGGAGTGCCCGTGACGGGCGAGGTCCACACCCGGCCCGTCGCCGGGTCCGGCCCGCCGACGACCAGCAGGGGCTGCCGGCCGAGGAAGGCGGCGGCGGCCACGCTGATGTCCTGGCCGAGGGCGCGGCCCGTGCGGTCGGCCCGCTCGCGCACCCCCACCAGCTGCTGCACGGCGAGCGAGCCCGCGTGATAGGCACCCATGTCTAGAAGAAACCGCAGGTCGGGGTGGTGCCGTGCGGGGCGGGGGCGCCCTGGGCGCCGTCGGGCACGGAGATCTCCAGGCGGGTGCCGTCGGGGTCGTGGAAGAAGATCCCGCCCGAGGCGGCGCCCTCGCGGTGGGCGACCACGCCGTCGTGGGCGAACTCGACGCCGGCCGCCCTGAGCGCCGACTCGTACTCCCGGACCCGCTCCACCGAGTCCGCGGTGAGGGCGAGGTGGTGCAGTCCGGCCCGGGTGCGGTCGTACGCCCCCCGCGCCTGCTGCCACAGGGTCAGCAGCGGCGGGCCGCCGGCCTCCCCCAGGAACGCGAAGCGCCGGTCGTCCTCCTTGCCCTCGCCGAGGAGGGCGAAGCCCAGTACGTCGCGGTAGAAGGCGAGGGAGCGGTCGAGGTCGGTGACGTTCAAGCCGGTGTGGCCCAGGCGCAGGGTCGTGGTGTGTCCCTTCGGGAACGGAGAAGTCTCTAACCTTCGTAAGTGACGCTAGGCGGTTGAAGACAGGTGCGTCAACCGGTCACGTACACTTGAGGGGTTAGACGAGAAGGAGTGCCCGATGACCGCCGCCCGCGATCCCCGCCCGCTCACCGGTGAGCCCCTCGCGCTCGACCTGCTGAACACCCGCTGGAACCGGGACGGCGTCATCCAGGACCTGCTCGCCCGCGCCGACGGGCCGGCGGTGTGGCTCGCGAGCAACGGGCTGGCCGGCGCCCATCCGGCCGGCGCGGAGGTGGGGCGCCACCTGCGCGAGGCGCGCGAGGCGCTCAAGGCCGCGGTGGACGGGTCGCCGCAGCAGGCGGCGCCGCTCGTGGACGCCGTCCTGGCACACGGCCGGATCCGGGCCCGGCTCACCCCCGAGGGCCCCGCCGAGGAGCCCGAGTTCGCCGACCCGTCCTGGGGGCCGGCCTGGCTCGCCGCCCGGAGCTATCTGGACCTGCTGACCCGGGCCCCGGAGCGCATCCGCACCTGCTCCGGAACCGGCTGCGTCCTGTACTTCTTCGACACGTCCCGCAACGGCACCCGGCGCTGGTGCTCGATGGCCGCGTGCGGCAACCGGGCCAAGGCGTCCCGGCATTACGCCCGTTCCAAGGAGAACTGAGCACATCCGGACGAAACAGTCCGGACCGCCGCACATCCCATCGCGGGTTTTCCCCATACATCCATATCGATTCGGTCAACGGACCCCAAAGCTCGGGCCCTTGCGTGAAGCTGAGCGCTCTCGTCCGCTCGTTTCTCCACCTGAGGGATGCCGATGACCCACACGCCCGAGCGTGATCCGATACCCGGCCCGAGACGCCTGACCCGCATGGCCATGGCCGTGGGTGTCGTGGCCGCCCTCTCCGCGGCCGGACCGGTACCGCTGGCCCTCGCCGCGGACACGCCGGCCGCCCCGGCCACCGCCGGCCCCGGCGTCAAGTCCGCCGACGACAAGCTCGGCCCGGACGACGCCGCTCTGCTCGCCGACGCCAAGGCCGACGGCGACAAGACCGTCACGATGATGATCGCGACCTCCCCGGGGAAGACCGAGCAGGTCGCCGGGGAACTGGACGCGGTCCAGGGCGGTCTGGTCGGCCGCACCGACGACAAGCTCGGCTACGTCCGCGCCACCGTCCCGACGAGCCGGGCGGACGCGGCCATCGCCTCCGCCGCGAAGCTCTCGACCGTGCGGGCCATCGACCTCAAGCAGGAGATCCCGCTCGACGACCCGACGCCCCAGGGTGCCAAGTCACCGGCCGGCAAGGCCGCTTACCCGGGTCCGGACCGCAGGACCCCGGCGGAGAACCCGTACAACCCGTCCTTCGAGACCGGTGCCGTCGACTTCGTCGCGGACCACCCGAAGGCGGACGGCCGCGGCATCACCATCGGCATCCTCGACTCCGGCATCGACCTCGGCCACCCGGCGCTCCAGAAGACCACCACCGGCGAGCGCAAGATCGTCGACTGGGTGACCGCGACCGACCCCGTCACCGACGGCGACGGCACCTGGCGTCGCATGACCACCGCCGTCTCCGGCCCGTCCTTCTCCCTGACCACCCCCTCCCAGGGCACCGAGAAGTTCACGGCGCCCGAGGGCTCGTACAAGTTCAACTACATGTACGAGTCCGCCACCGCGGGCGGCGACGAGAAGGGCGACCTCAACCGCGACGGCGACACCACCGACGCCTGGGGCGTGCTGTACGACCCGGTCGCCGGCACGGTCCGCGTCGACACCGACGACAACCTGGACTTCACCGACGACACGCCGATGAAGCCGTACAAGGACGGTTACCAGGTCGGCTACTTCGGCACCGACGACCCGTCGACGGACGTCGCCGAACGGGTCCCGTTCGTGGTCGAGACCCGCAAGGACGTCGTCTACAACGCCGCGGGCGCCAAGGCCGACTACGTCAACATCGGCGTCATCGAGTCCGAGCACGGCACCCACGTCGCCGGCATCACCGCCGCCAACGGCCTGTTCGGCGGGAAGATGAACGGCGCGGCCCCCGGCGCCAGTCTCGTCTCCTCCCGAGCCTGCACCTGGAGCGGCGGCTGCACCAACGTCGCCCTCACCGAGGGCATGATCGACCTGGTCACCAAGCGCGGCGTCGACATCGTCAACATGTCGATCGGCGGCCTGCCCGCGCTGAACGACGGCAACAACGCGCGCGCCGAGCTGTACACCCGGCTCATCGACACCTACGGCGTCCAGCTCGTGATCTCCGCCGGCAACTCCGGCCCCGGCGCCAACACCATCGGCGACCCCGGCCTGGCCGACAAGGTCATCTCGGTCGGCGCGGCCATCTCCAGGCAGACCTGGGCCGCCAACTACGGCTCGGCCGTGGAGACCAAGTACCAGATGATGCCCTTCTCCTCGCGCGGCCCGCGTGAGGACGGCGGCTTCACCCCGACCCTGACCGCGCCCGGCGCCGCCATCAACACCACCCAGACCTGGCTGCCGGGCTCCCCGGTCGCCGAGGCGGGCTACGCGCTGCCGGCCGGCTACTCCATGCTCCAGGGCACCTCGATGGCCTCCCCGCAGGCCGCCGGCGCCTCCGCGCTGCTGCTGTCCGCCGCGAAGCAGAAGGGCATCGACCTGACGCCCGCCGGGCTGCGCACGGCCCTGACCTCGACCACCGACCACATCAAGGGCGTGCAGGCCTACGAGGAGGGCGCGGGCCTCATCAACGTCGGGGACGCGTGGGAGTCGGTCAAGGACGGCGCCGCCGCCCACGACTACACCGTCAAGGCACCGGTCGACACCGCGCTCGACGGCGCCCTGAAGACCCCGGGCTACGGCACCGGCCTGTACGACCGCGAGGGCGGCCTGAAGGCCGGGCAGAAGAAGACGTACGACGTCACGATCACCCGCACCTCCGGCCCGGACCAGGCGGTCCGGCACGAGCTGCACTTCGAGAACAACGCCGGCCACACTTTCCGGATCGTCGGCGACGACGTGGTGCGGCTGCCGCTGAACCAGCCGGTGACCGTCCAGGTCCAGGCGGCCCCGGCGTCGGCCGGCATCAAGAGCGCGATCCTGGAGGTCGACGACCCGCGGACCGAGGGCATCGACAAGCAGGTCCTCGCCACGGTCGTCGTCGCCGACCCGGTCCACTACACCTTCTCGGCGTCGGACTCGGTGCAGCGCAACAGCACCCGGTCGTACTTCCTGGCCGTGCCCGAGGGCGCGAAGTCGCTGGAGGTCGCGATCGGCGGGCTCAAGGACAAGAGCCAGACCCGGTTCGTCGCCATCCACCCGTACGGCGTCCCGTCGGACAACACCGGCACCCCGTACTGCTACAACAACTACCTGGACGGCAACGGCTGCAAGCCGGACGTACGCTCGTACGCCGACCCGCAGGCCGGCGTCTGGGAGGTCGAGGTCGAGGCCCGGCGCACCTCGCCGCTGCTCGACAACCCCTACCGGCTGGACGTCTCCGTCCTCGGCGCCGCCTTCGACCCCGAGACCGTGACCGTCCCCGAGGCCAAGGCCGGTACGCCGACCGCCGCCTCCTGGAAGGTCACCAACACGTACGCGGCACTGGACGGCAAGCTCACCGGCGGTCCCCTCGGCTCCGCCAAGACGGCCCGCCCGGCCATCAAGGAGGGCGAGACGCAGACCACCACGGTCGACGTCCCGGCCGGCGCCACCTCGCTCGACGTCGCCATCGGCGGTGTCTCGGACGCGGCGGCCGACCTCGACCTGACGGTGTACGACTCCTCCGGCAAGGAGGTCGGCAAGTCCGCCGACGGTGACTCCGAGGAGGCGGTCTCCGTGCCGACCCCGGCCGCCGGCACCTACACCGTCCAGGTCGCGGGCTACTCCGTCCCGTCCGGCTCGACCGACTACGACTACCGGGACGTGTTCTTCTCCACCGCGCTCGGCTCCGTCACGGTCGACGGCTCCGCACCGGTCAAGCTCGGCACGGGCGACTCCGCGACGGTGACCGGCCAGGTCACGGCCGCCACCGAGGCCCCGGCCGGCCGGGAGTTCTTCGGCCGGGTCCAGCTGGTCGACGCCCGCGGCACGGTCGCGGGCACCGGCAGCGTGAAGATCGGCAAGGTCACGCCGTAACCGGCTGACCCGAGCGGGGGCGGGCTTCCTGACGGAGGCCCGCCCCTTTTCTTCTTCGGTCCACCACCGGCCCCGCCTAGGTCGTGTCGTCGAACTCCCGCCGTTCGCCCGGAGGGCGGGCTCTGCGGCGTCAGGTGCGTGCTCCCGGCGTGCCGGGTCCTGACTCTCGTACTGGACGTACTCGGGTCGGGGCCCGGTGCGGCGAGAGTGCGTGCATGGGGTCGTGGAGCAGGCGGGAGTCTGACGACACGGCCTAGGAGCAGGGCATGTGGCGGGAGCCGGGCAGGGCGTCGGTGATCCAGGCGCGGGCGGTGGCCACCTGGGAGTCGCCGACGGCCCACACGCTCCCCTGCTCCTCGCCCCGGCCGACCCGCACGAGGACGTGCTGTCCCGTGCGCGGCGCCGGCCGCGTGCCGCCGTCCAGCAGGAGGCCGACCTCGGCGGGGCCGTGCGCCGGCTTGTACGAGCGGAGCACGGTCAGCGTGATCCGGCTGGCCGGGGAGTCCGGCAGCCGCCGCACCTTCGCCACGGTGCCCTCCACCACCAGCCGGGAACAGGCCAGCTCGCGTTCCGCGTCCGCCGGGCGCCCGGCGTCCCCGGCCGCCTTGCCCGCGGAGTCGGCGGCGCTCTGCGACGCGCCCCCGCTGTCCTCCGCCACGCCGCCGCCGGCCCTCGTCACCAGCCAGCCGAGGCCGAGGACCAGCGAGAAGGCCGCGGCACCGGCGAGCGAGCCGATCCCGATCCGCAGCGCCCGCCGCGACCGCCGCCCCGGCCGTCGCGGAGGGCTGGTACGACCCCGGGCACGGCGAGCGACACCCCCACCGGCCACGGCCCCTCCCGCACCCCCGGCCCCCCGGCCCCCACGGCTCCCCGCCTCCCGCGGCCCGACATCACCGGCCGCGGTGCCCCCGGCCACCGCATCCCGCACCTCCGCGCCCCCGGCCACCGGTCCACCGACCACCGCGCCACCAGCACCAGCACCAGCACCAGCACCAGCACCAGCGGACGGAGCCCCAGCGGCCCCGGCCATCGGCTCACCGGCCCCCGCATCCCGGACCACCAGCTCCCCGGCGCCCGGAAGCCGAGCCTCCACCTCCCCGGCGTCCCCGGCCACCAGGTCACCCGCACCGGCACCGGCACCCGCGGAGCGAGCGGCGGCCCCGGCCATCGGCTCACCGGCCCCCGCATCCCGGACCACCAGCTCCCCGGCGCCCGGAAGGCGAGCCTCCGCCTCCCCGGCGTCCCCGGCCACCAGATCACCGGCACCCGCACCCGCACCCGCGGAGCGAGCGGCGGCCCCGGCCATCGGCTCACCGGCCCCCGCGTCCCGGACCACCAGATCCCCGGCGCCCGCAGGACGAGCCTCCGCCTCCCCGGCGTCCCCGGGCACCAGGTCACCGGCCCCCGCACCCGCGGAGCGAGCGGCTTCCCCGGCTCCCGCATCGCCGGTCTGCGTGTTCCCGGCATCCACGTTCCGGGCCCACGGCTCACCGGCACCCGCGGACCGCCCCCCTTCTTCCCCGGCCACCGCACCCCCCGCCCCCGCGTCCCCACTCGTCCGTTCCCCCGTGAGTGCCTCGGCCAGCCAGTGGAGTCGGTCGCGCAGGAGGGCCACGTCGGCCTCGGCCGCGCGGTGGCGGCTGCGGAAGGCGGGGTCCCGGTGGGCCTCCTCCGGGAGGGGGTCGCCGGTGATCGCGGCCATGAGGGCGTCCATGCCGCCGTACTCCCCGGCGCCCTCCGCGCCCCGCACGCCGTCCGCGCCCTCGTGTTCGGCGGTCACGTCACACCACCTCGTCCTCGTGCAGCCGGTCGCGCAGCGCGCGGACCGCCGTGTGCAGCCTGCTCTTGACCGTGCCCTCCGGTATGCCCAGCTCCCCGGCGATGTCCCGCACGGGCAGGTCGGCGAAGAAGCGCAGGACGACGACCTGCCGCTGGGCGGCGGGCAGTTCGTCGAGGCCGCGGGCGACGGCGAGGGAGAGCAGGCTGGCCTCCTCGCCGGAGGGGTGCGCGGGCTCGTGCAGCGCGACGAGCCGCTCCCCCAACCGTTCCCGGCGCCGCTTCGCCCGGTGCCAGTCCATGGCCAGGTTGGAGGCGACGACCGCCGCCCACGCGGACACGTCACGCGGCGCCTCGTCTCCCCTCGCCGCGCGCTCCAGCAGCCGCAGCCGCACCTGCTGCACCCCGTCCGGCAGGTCCGACTGCGGCACCCCGCCGAGCGCGAGCACCGCCCGCACCCGGCGTTCCTGGGCCGCGTCCAGCGGATCGCCGACGGTACGGTCCGTACCGTCGGCGTACGCCCCCTGGTCGCGGCGCGCCCTTCCGCGCAGCACAAGCCACCCCCTCACGCGTCCGCCCCTACGACGCGGCGGCGGGCCGGAACGTTCGGCCGGCGCCGCGCGGGTCCAGAGGCGTACGTCACACCCTCGTATGGCCGCGGCCCCCACGGGCAGGGGCCGGACAGCACAGCTTGCGGCGCGGGCCCCCCGGGGAAGGAATATCTCCAGCTCAGCGGGGTTGCCGGGTGGATGTACGGAACTGTGTGCCGGTGAACCGTGTCCCACTCCTCGGGCACGCGCGGCAAAGGATTGGACAGGTGGGCCGGGGTTCGCCGCATGATGGAAAAGCCCCGGTCGGGCACGAGACACATAGAGGGAGTCGCTGTGAGGGTCGGAATCGTCGGAGCCACCGGTCAGGTCGGCACGGTCATGCGCAGGATCCTCACGGAGCGCGACTTCCCGGTGACGGAGCTGCGGCTGTTCGCCTCGGCCCGTTCGGCGGGGACCGTGCTGGACGGCGTGACGGTGGAGGACGCGGCGAGCGCCGACTACACCGGCCTGGACATCGTGCTCTTCTCCGCGGGCGGCGCGACCTCCCGGGCGCTGGCCGGGAAGGTCGCCTCGCAGGGCGCCGTCGTGATCGACAACTCCTCCGCCTGGCGCATGGACCCCGAGGTCCCGCTGGTGGTGTCCGAGGTGAACCCGCACGCGATCGCCGACCGCCCCAAGGGCATCATCGCCAACCCGAACTGCACCACCATGGCCGCGATGCCGGCGCTGAAGGTGCTGCACGAGGAGGCCGGTCTGGAGGCGCTGGTCGTCGCCACCTACCAGGCGGTGTCCGGCTCGGGTCTCGCGGGCGTGGCGGAGCTGCACGGCCAGGTGCAGAAGGTGGCCGCCGAGGCCGACAAGCTCACCCACGACGGCGCGGCGCTCGACTTCCCCGAGCCGCAGGTCTACAAGCGCACCATCGCCTTCAACGTGCTCCCCCTCGCGGGCAGCATCGTGGACGACGGTCGACACGAGACCGACGAGGAGCAGAAGCTGCGCAACGAGTCCCGCAAGATCCTGGAGATCCCCGCGCTGAAGGTCTCCGGCACCTGTGTGCGCGTCCCGGTCTTCTCCGGTCACTCCCTCCAGGTCAACGCCCGTTTCGCCCGCCCGGTCAGCCCCGAGCGCGCCACCGAGCTGCTCGCGAAGGCGCCGGGTGTCGCCCTCTCCGACATCCCGACCCCGCTCCAGGCGGCCGGCCAGGACCCGTCGTACGTCGGCCGTATCCGCCGCGACGAGACGGTGGACAACGGCCTCGCCCTGTTCATCTCCAACGACAACCTGCGCAAGGGTGCCGCGCTGAACGCGGTGCAGATCGCGGAGCTGGTGGCGGCGGAGCTGTCGGGCCGGTGACCCGCGTCCGCGACCGCGCGGATCACTGCGGAAAAGGGGCGGCCGGGAACGGCCGCCCCTTCTCGTATGTCCGTCTCGCGCCCGGGGCCGTCGCCGCCCGAGATGCTGAGTCCCCGGTGGGCGGCTAGCGTGAGGGAAAAGGGCCGCGACCGGGGCTGCGCCCACCGTCGGCGAGTGCCCTGTCCACCGGGGCGGGCCGCCCAAGCGGCGCAGGCCGTGCTTCCCGTCCCCCGCGGCAACACCTACGACCGCGGCGCGCGCATCCACCGCGGCCGCGGCGATCGCCCCCGTACCGGCAGCACCCCACGAGGGCGTGGAAGGAAGGCAGGCCCATGAAACCACTACGCGCGAGGCGACTGTTCGCGGGATCCGCGGTCGCCGTTCTCCTGGCCGGCGGCGCCGCGATCGGCGCGGCGGGCACGGCCTCGGCAGCCACCCCGGCCCACGTGCCCACCAACCGTGGCTGCTTCGATCGCAACAACGGCTGGTACGACAACTGCGACAACTTCGGCAACCGCGGCGAGAACGGGAACTTCTTCCCCAGTGGTTTCGGCGGCGGCGGTGTCGTGGTGATCGTGCTGAGCTGAACGCGGGCCGTGAGCCGGGCGGGTCCCCGTACCCGTCCGGCTCCGGCGTGCCACGGCCCGGGGTCGCCCGGAGCCGCCCGTCCCCGCCCCGCCGGCCGGCGGGGCGGGGACATCGCGTCGTGTGTGGATCCCATGGAAGGATGGCGCGACCTACCCATAACGAGGAGATGACCGCGTGCCTGGCACAAACCTGACTCGCGAAGAGGCGCAGCAGCGGGCCGAGCTGCTCACCGTTGACTCGTACGAGATCGATCTCGACCTCTCCGGCGCGCAGGAGGGCGGTACCTACCGGTCCGTGACCACGGTGCGCTTCGACGTGGCCCGCGGCGGCGCCGGGTCGTTCATCGACCTGGTGGCCCCGGCCGTCCACGAGGTGGTCCTCAACGGCGACCACCTGGACCCCGCCGAGGTGTTCGGCGACTCGCGGATCGCGCTGCCGGGGCTGCTGGAGGGGCGCAACGTCCTGCGGGTGGTCGCGGACTGCGCCTACACCAACACCGGCGAGGGTCTGCACCGCTTCGTCGACCCCGTGGACGACCAGGCCTACCTCTACACCCAGTTCGAGGTGCCGGACGCCCGCCGGGTCTTCGCCTCGTTCGAGCAGCCGGATCTGAAGGCCACCTTCCAGTTCACCGTGAAGGCGCCCGACGGCTGGACCGTCATCTCCAACTCGCCGACGCCCGAACCGGCGGACCACGTCTGGGTCTTCGAGCCGACCCCGCGGATCTCGACGTACATCACCGCGCTGATCGCCGGCCCGTACCACTCCGTGCACAGCGTGTACGAGAAGGACGGCCGCAGCGTGCCGCTCGGCATCTACTGCCGGCCCTCGCTCGCCGAGTTCCTCGACGCGGACGCCATCTTCGAGGTCACCCGGCAGGGCTTCGACTGGTTCCAGGAGAAGTTCGACTACGCGTACCCGTTCGCGAAGTACGACCAGCTGTTCGTGCCCGAGTTCAACGCGGGCGCCATGGAGAACGCCGGCGCGGTGACCATCCGCGACCAGTACGTCTTCCGCTCCAAGGTGACCGACGCGGCGTACGAGGTACGCGCGGAGACGATCCTGCACGAGCTGGCCCACATGTGGTTCGGCGACCTGGTCACCATGGAGTGGTGGAACGACCTGTGGCTGAACGAGTCGTTCGCCACCTACACCTCCATCGCCTGCCAGGCCGCCGCGCCGGGCTCCCGGTGGCCGCACTCGTGGACCACGTTCGCCAACTCGATGAAGACCTGGGCGTACCGGCAGGACCAGCTGCCGTCCACGCACCCGATCATGGCGGACATCCGCGACCTGGACGACGTCCTCGTCAACTTCGACGGCATCACGTACGCCAAGGGTGCGAGCGTGCTCAAGCAGCTCGTCGCGTACGTCGGCGAGGACGAGTTCTTCAAGGGCGTGCAGGCGTACTTCAAGCGGCACGCCTTCGGCAACACCCGCCTGTCCGACCTGCTGGGCGCCCTGGAGGAGACCTCGGGCCGCGACCTGAGGACCTGGTCGAAGAAGTGGCTGGAGACGGCCGGCATCAACATCCTGCGGCCCGAGATCACCACCGGCGCCGACGGCACCGTCACCTCCTTCGCCGTCCGCCAGGAGGCCCCCGCGCTCCCGGCCGGCGCCAAGGGCGAGCCCACCCTGCGCCCGCACCGCATCGCGGTCGGCCTGTACGACCTCGACGGCTCCGGCAAGCTCGTGCGCACCGAGCGGATCGAGCTGGACGTCGACGGGGAGCTGACCGACGTACCGCAGCTGGCGGGCAGGCCGCGTCCGGCGGTCGTCCTGCTCAACGACGACGACCTGTCCTACGCCAAGGTCCGCCTGGACGAGGAGTCGCTGCGGACGGTCACCGAGCACCTCGGCGACTTCGCGGAGTCCCTGCCGCGCGCCCTGTGCTGGGCGTCGGCCTGGGACATGACGCGGGACGCCGAGCTGGCCGCCCGTGACTACCTGGCCCTGGTGCTGTCCGGCATCGGCAAGGAGTCCGACATCGGCGTGGTGCAGTCGCTGCACCGCCAGGTCAAGCTGGCCATCGACCTGTACGCCGCCCCGGCCGCCCGCGAGGCCCTGCTGACCCGCTGGACCGACGCCACGCTGGCGCACCTGCGCGCGGCCGAGCCGGGCAGCGACCACCAGCTGGCCTGGGCGCGGGCGTTCGCGGCGACCGCGCGCACCCCGGAGCAGCTGGACCTGCTGGAGGCACTGCTGGACGGCACGCAGACGGTGGAGGGCCTGGCCGTGGACACCGAGCTGCGCTGGGCGTTCGTCCAGCGGCTCGCGGCCGTCGGCCGGTACGACGAGGCGGAGATCGCGGCCGAGTACGAGCGGGACAGGACGGCGGCCGGTGAGCGCCACGCGGCCACCGCCCGCGCCGCCCGGCCCACCGCCGAGGCCAAGGCGGAGGCGTGGGCGTCGGTCATCGACTCCGACAAGCTGCCGAACGCCGTGCAGGAGGCCGTGATCGGCGGCTTCGTCCAGACCGACCAGCGTGAGCTGCTCGCGCCGTACGCGGAGACGTACTTCGAGGTCGTCAAGGACGCCTGGGACTCCCGTTCGCACGAGATCGCCCAGCAGATCGCGATCGGCCTGTACCCGTCGGTCCAGGTCTCCGAGGAGACCCTGGCCCGCACGGACACCTGGCTGGCCGAGGCCGAGCCGAACGCGGCCCTGCGCCGCCTCGTCTCGGAGGCCCGCTCGGGCGTCGAACGCGCCCTGCGAGCCCAGGCGGCCGACGCGACGGCGGCCGGCTAACACCCCGAGGGCGCCCGGTGTTCACACCGGGCACCCTCGCGCTTCCTCATCGGAGAAGCCCCGGCCCACCGCCCGGCCGGGGCTTCTCGTTGTCCTCAGCCTCGTGGGGCCGGGACCGGCAGGGCTGTCGTGGTCGCGTGGCCCTTGCGCTCGGCGGGAACGGTGTTCCCGGCGGGAGCGGTGTTCTCGGTGAGAGCGGTGTTCTCGGTGAGAGCAGTGTTCTCTGCGGGAGCGCTGTTCTCTGCGGGAGCGGACGGGCGGGGGCGTCGGTCGCCCGTGAACTGTCCGGCCAGGGTCGCTCCGGTCGCCAGGGCCATGCCCGCGATCTGCACCGGCGTCAGCGCCTGGCCGAGGGCCGCCCAGCCGACGACCGCCGCGGTCAGCGGGGACAGCGGGCCGAGGAAGCCGGCCTGGGTGGCGGTGAGCTGGCCGATGCCGCGGAACCAGAGCCAGTAGGCGACGGCCGTGTTGGCCAGGGCGAGGTAGAGGTAGCCGCCGACGGCCGGGGCGTCGAGGGCGGGCGGGGCGCCCTCGACCAGGAGCGCGAGCGGCATGATGAGCAGGCCGCCGGCGGTGAGCTGCCAGCCGGTGAGCGCCAGCGGGCCGACGCCGTCGGGGCGGCCCCAGCGCTTGGTCAGGACCGTTCCGGCGGCCATGGAGCCCGTGGAGGCGACGGCCGCGAGGACGCCGGTGAGGTCGAGCGCCCCGGCCCCCCGCAGTACGACGAGGCTGACGCCGAACGCGGCCACCAGCCCGGTGAGCAGTGTGCGCAGGGTCGGCCGCTGCCCGAGCAGCAGCGCCGAGAGCCCGACGACGAACAGCGGTCCGGCGGAGCCGACGACCGCGGCCGTCCCGCCGGGCAGCCGGTACGCCGCCACGAACAGCAGCGGGAAGAAGGCGCCGATGTTCAGCGCCCCGAGCACGGCCGCCTTGACCCACCAGCTGCCACGCGGCAGCACCCGGGTGAGGGCGAGCAGCAGCAGGCCCGCGGGCAGGGCCCGCATCAGCGCCGTGAACAGGGGGCGGTCCGGCGGCAGGAACTCGGTGGTGACCGCGTAGGTCGTGCCCCAGGAGACGGGCGCGAGTGCGGTGACGGCGATGACGGCGCTGCTGCCCGGGCGGCGGGTGGCCATGGGAGGGCCCCTTCCGGTGAGGCGGTGACGGATCCGGTTGGATCAGCAGTGATTAGCTTAGCCGTAAGCTACTTAGTGTCAAGCGGCTTGCTTGTGGTCCAGTTTCTTGCGGGCCAGTTTCTTGCGGACGAGTGGCAGCGGGCCGATACTTCGCCCATGCAGCAGCAACAGCCGGCGGACTCCGTCGACGTGATCACCGAGCAGTGGGCGCGGGTGCGGCCCGACCTCGACACCCGGGCGATGGAGGTGTTCGGCCGGATCTTCCGGCTCTCGCGCGCGATGGGCGACCGCATGGAGCGGGCGTACAAGCCGTACGGCATCTCCCGCGGCGAGTTCGACGTCCTCGCCACCCTGCGCCGCTCCGGCGAGCCCTACACCCTCTCGCCCCGCGAGCTCTCGGCCGCCCTCATGCTGACCACCGGCGGGATGACCGGCCGCCTCGACAAACTGGAACGGGCCGGCCTGCTGCGCCGCTCCCCCGACCCGCACGACCGGCGCGGCCTCCAGGTGACCCTCACCGAGGAGGGGCTGCGGCTGATCGACGAGGCGGTCGCCGCAGGACTGGCGGAGGAGAACGCCGCCCTGTCCGCGCTGAGCACCGAACAGGCCGACCACCTGGCCGGCCTGCTGCGCGCCCTGCTCGACGCGACGTCCGAATAGCCGCCGTCCGGCGTCAGCCGACGGGGCCGAGGTGCCCCCGGTGTCAGCCGGCGGGGCCGAGGTGCCCCCGGTGTCAGCCGGCGGGGCCGAGGTGCCGGGCGAGGACCGCCGCGGTCTGCGCCGGGGTGGCCGCGTCGGCCGCCCAGGCCGCGTATCCGTCGGGGCGCACCAGCACGGTCGTACGACGGCCGCTCGCCCACCGCGCCACGGCCAGCCGGTCCGCGCGTCCGGGCCCCGCCTCGTACGGCTCCGGCGTGATCAGTACGAACCGGCCGCCGCGCAGCGCCTCGTGGAGCCGGCCGCCGCCGGCGAGGGCGACGTCCGGGACGCGGGCGCCGGTGAGCGGGTGGGCGCCGCGCGGCGCGGGGTAGCGGTAGCCGATGCCGGTGACCTGGCCGACGACCCTGCGCCGCACCGGGCCGACCGCGCCGAGGAACGCGGTGAGGGCCGCGCGGGCCGCCAGCGTCCAGGGGCGCCTGGCCATGGCGAGGCGGACGATCCCGCCGCTGCTGCGCAGCACCGCCCTGCCGACGGGGTGCCGTTCCGCCTGGTAGCTGTCGAGCAGTGCGGGGTCCGCGTGGCCGCCCGCGACCGCCGCCAGCTTCCAGCTCAGGTTCGCCGCGTCCTGGAGCCCGGTGTTCAGGCCCTGACCGCCGGCGGGCGTGTGCACGTGCGCGGCGTCCCCGGCGAGGAAGACCCGCCCCGCCCGGTACGCCGGCGCCTGCCGCTCGTCGCTGTGGAAACGCGACATCCAGCGGGCGTCGTGCATGCCGTAGTCCCGGCCGAGCGCGAGGCGGACGGTCTCCCTGACCTCCTCCAGGTCCAGCGGCTCGTCGTCCGGGACGTCGCGGGCGCGGTTCCAGCCGATCACCCGGTAATAGCCGTCGCCGAAGGGCGCGAGGAAGGCGAAGGCGTCACCCTCGGCGCCGGCGGTGAGCACCGTCGGGGGCCGCTCGGTGAGCCTGACGTCCGCGAGGACGACGGAGCGGATCACCGACCTGCCCGGGAAGGGCAGCCCGACCGCCTGCCGCACGGCGCTGCGCATGCCGTCGGCGCCGACCACGTACGCGGACCGGAAGGTCTCCGCGCGCCCGTCCGTGCCCCCGTCCGTAGGCCCGTCCGTGGGCTCGTCCGCATCTCCTTCCGTGTGTCCTTCCCCGTGCCCTTCCGCGCGTCCTTCCGGTCCGCGGGTCCGGACCGTCACACCGGTCGCGTCCTGCGTGAGGCCGGTCAGCTCCGTCTCGTAGCGGATGTCGGCGCCCGCCTCGACCGCGCGCCGCTCCAGCACCTTCTCCACCTCGTACTGCGGGAGGACGAGGAGGTGGTTGAAACGGGAAGGGAGGCCGGTGAGGTCGATGGTGAGCCGGCCGAAGAGACCGAGCCGGTCGAGGGGCTGCCCGAGGGCCTCCAACTCGTCGGCCAGGCCGCGGGCGTCGAGCTGTTCGAGGGTGCGGGCGTGCAGGACGAAGGCGCGCGAGAGGTTGCTGACCCGATGGGGGCGCTTCTCCAGAACGGTGACCGGGATGCCGGCGGTGGCGAGGTCACCGGCGAGCAGGAGACCGGTGGGGCCGGCGCCGACGACGAGGACGCGGGGGGCGGCGGTGCCGTCCGGGATGTCCGGGGTGTCCGGGGTGTCCGGGGCGGCTCCCGTGACGCTCTCGCCGGTGGTGGTCTTTCCCGTGGTGCCGGTCATGGTGGCCTCCTGGGTGCCAACGCTTGTTGGCCAACGCTCGGTGCCCGAATCGCGCTGCCAACGTTCGTTTGCCAACACCGGTGGGTCAACACCCGTTGGCCCACACCCGCGGGTCAACGTGCGTAGCGTAGGTCAACGTCCCTAGGTCAACGCTTGTTGGCAAGCGTAGAACGCCCCCCAAGCGCCGGTCAACACTTGTTGGCCCACACCCGTTGGCTTACGCTCGTCCCCATGACGGCCAGCATCCAGCCGAACCAGTCGGCCCCCCGGCCCCGCCGCTCCGACGCCACCCGTACCGCCATCCTCGCCGCCGCCCGCGAACGCTTCGCCGCCGACGGCTACGAGCGGGCCACCATCCGGGCCGTCGCCGCCGACGCGCGGATCGACCCCTCCATGGTGATGCGCTACTTCGGCAGCAAGGAGGGGCTGTTCGCCGCCGCCGTCACGCTCGATCTGCGGCTGCCCGACCTGGCGCGGGTGCCGCGCGAGGAGGTGGGCCGTGCGCTGGTGGGCCACTTCCTCGGCCTGTGGGAGGGCAACGAGGAGCTGAGGGCCGTCCTGCGGGTCGGTGTCACCAACCAGGCCGGGGCCGAGCGGATGCAGGGCATCTTCCGGGAGCAGCTGCTGCCCGTGGCGCGGCAGGTGTGTCCCGATCCGGAGCAGGCCCCGGCGCGGGCCGCGCTGTGCGCGGCGCAGCTGCTCGGGCTGGCCCTGACGCGTTATGTGCTGCGGCTGCCGCCGGCCCGGGAACTCACCCGTGAGGAGCTGGTGGCGTGGCTGGGGCCGACGGTGCAGCGGTACCTGACCGCGCCGCATCCCTGACCGGACCCGGCCGGAGACGGAAAACGCCGGGGGCGCCGGTCTCCCCCGGGTACGGCGTGCGCGCGTACCGGCGGGGAGGACGGGCGCCCCCGGCGACAGGACCGGTGAGCCCGGTCGGGCCTCGGCTCGGTCCGAAGCTCAGGCCCTGGCCTGGGCCTGGGCGTCGGGCTTGACGTCGATGTTGGACGAGGTGGTGTCCTTCCTGGCCCGCGACTTGTCCAGCAGCATCACCAGACCGGCGATCACCGCGAACAGCACCAGCGGGGCGAAGACGTACAGGCCCAGCGTCTCGATGACGCTCAGGCCCTTGCCGGGGTCGTCACCGTCGTCGCGGGTCAGCGCGAACGCGGGGGACGACATGAGCAGCATCATCAGCGTCGTACCGGCGGCCAGGGCGCCGGCGCGCAGGGCGTTGTTCTTGTCCACGGTGCCAAGTTAGCGAACGGCCGTGGAGTGTGCGCGTCCGGGGTGCCGCTAGTGGCCCGGGCATCCGCGCGGAAGAGCCCCGGGGACCGCCGTCCCCGGGACTCCGCCGCGGCCGTGTGCCGGCTCCGCCGCGGCCGTGTGCCGGCTCCGCCTCACTGAGCGGAGGGGCCGGGCCCGCGCAGTACGCCGAGCAGTCCCCGCAGCCGCGGGGAGCCCACCAGTTCCTCCAGGGGTACCGGCCGGCCCTCGGAGTCCGCGATGGGCAGGCGCCAGTTCGGATATTCGTACCAGGTGCCGGGCAGGTTCTGCGGGCGGCGGTCACCGATGCCGTCCGGAAGCCAGACGCCGATCAGACGGGCGGGGGTGCGCAGCAGGAAGCGGTGGACGGCACGGATCTCCTCCTCCTCGTCGGAGCCGGGCGGTCCGGCGGCCGGGGTGTCCAGCAGGCCGAGGCTGCCGAGCAGGGCGAGCCACTCAGCGGTGTCGGCGGCGACCTCCGCGCGTTCCTCGGCCGCCGAGCGGGTCAGCAGGCCGAGGCGGTCGCGCAGGTCGACGTGGTCGCCGGTGAGCCGGGCGGCGGTGGGCGGCAGGTCGTGGGTGGTGGCGGTGGCCAGGCAGTCGGCGCGCCAGCGTTCGGGGGGCAGGGGGCGGCCGTCGCCCTCCCAGTCCCGTTCGAACCAGAGCACGGAGGTGCCGAGGACCCCGCGCCGCTCCAGCGTCTCCCGTACGCCGGGTTCCACGGTGCCCAGGTCCTCGCCGATCACGACGGCCCCGGCGCGGGTGGCCTCCAGCGCGAGGATCGCGAGCATGGCGTCGGAGTCGTAGTGGATGTAGGTGCCCTCGGTGGGCGGGCTGCCCTGGGGGATCCACCACAGCCGGAACAGGCCCATGACGTGGTCGATGCGCAGGGCGCCGGCGTAGCGGAAGAGGGCGCGCAGCAGGTCGCGGTAGGGGGCGTGGCCGCAGGCGGCGAGCCGGTCGGGGCGCCAGGGCGGCAGGCCCCAGTCCTGGCCGCGGGCGTTGAAGGCGTCCGGTGGCGCGCCGACGGACATGCCGGCGGCGAAGACGTCCTGCTGGGCCCAGGCGTCGGCGCCGGAGGGGTGTACGCCGACGGCGAGGTCGTGCACGATCCCGACGGACATGCCGGCCTCGCGGGCGGTGCGCTGGGCGGTGCGCAGCTGGCCGTCGGTGAGCCAGGCGAGGCGGGTGTGGAAGTCGACGCGGCCGGCGAGAGCGGTGCGGGCGCGGGCGGTGGCGGCGGAGCGGGGGTCGTGGAGGCCGTCGGGCCAGTGCTGCCAGTCGGGGCCGTGGACCTCGGTGAGGGCGTACCAGGTGGCGTGGTCGTCGAGGGCCTGGCCGTGGGCGGCGCGGAAGGCGTCGTAGGCGGCCTGCCGGCCGGGGGCGAGGGGGACCTGGAGGACGAGTTCCAGTGCCTCCCGCTTCAGTTCCCACACGGCGTCCCGGTCGATGAGGGCGCCCTTGTCGAGGACGTCGGCGCGCAGCCGGTCGGCCCGCTCCAGCAGGGTGTGCAGGCGGTCGCGGTCCCGTACGTAGGCGAACTCGGGCACGTCCTCGACGCGCAGGTGGACGGGGTCGGGGAAGCGGCGGGAGGACGGGCGGTACGGGGAGGGGTCGGTGGGGGCGCCGGGTACGGCCGCGTGCAGCGGGTTGACCTGGACGAAGCCGGCGCCGGTGGTGCGTCCGGCCCAGCCGGCCAGCTCGGCGAGGTCGGTGAGGTCGCCCATGCCCCAGGAGCGGCTGGACAGCAGGGAGTACAGCTGGACGAGGAGGCCGTGGGAGCGGCCGGGCGGGGCGGGCAGCCGGGCGGGGGCGGTGACGAGGTGGGCCGTCCCCGTCCGTCCGTCGGGGGCGGTGGCGGTGAGGTGGTGCACGCCCAGGGGCAGGTCGCCCAGGGGCAGGTCCGCGGTGTCCTCGCGTTCCTCCCCGTCCTCGGTCAGGACGCGCAGCCGGGTGCCGGCGGGCAGGGCGGTGAGGGCGGCGGGCGGTTCGGCGCCGGCCCACTGGACCACGGTCGGGGGCAGCAGGCGTTCGCGCAGTTCGCGTTGGCGCGCGGCGAGGGCGGTGCGTACGGCGTCCGGGCCGGCCGCGTCGACGCCGAGGGCGGCCAGCGCGGCGGTGACGGCGGAGGCGGGGACCTGGACGGTGCGGTCGGGGGCGGGGCGGTAGGAGGTGGCGACCCCGTGCAGCTCGGCGAGCCGGGCGAGGTCGGGCGCGGGGTGCTCGTCGGGCGCCGCGGCCATCTACAGCCCCGGTACGAAGGAGGCCGGGACCGGGTCGGACTCGCTGGTCGGCGGGACGGTCTCGGCGAACGGGGGCTCGCTGGTCAGGGGTTCGGCGTCGGGCAGCGGCGGCTCGCTGGTCAGCGGTGTCTGCGTGTACGCGGTCTCGGAGTTGGAGGCGGACAGCCACGCCGCGTCTGTCTCGGCGGAGGGCTCCGCCACGTGTTTGCACTGGGCCGGGATGTGGGCCGGGATCGAGAGAGCCGGTGCGGCCACGGAGGCCTCCTTGTCGGTGTGCCGGAGGTACGGCTGTGGACGGGTTACGGGCAGGCCTACCCCGTGACGCCGTCGCCACGCGCGGCACCCGGCCGGTGCCGGGGTGATCCGGTTCCGGCCGGTCGACCGATAGAGGGGGTGTGAGACTGTTCCGCCCCATGGGGGGCCAGCGGGAGGACGACGACGCGAGCGGCGGGGACGCGGCCCTGCTGCGGGCGGTCGCGCGGGGCGACGCGGCGGCGATGGGCACCCTGTACGACCGGCACGCCGGGTGGCTGCACGCGCGGCTGACCCGGCGGTGCGCCGATCCCGAGGTGGTGCGTGAGGTGCTCCAGGACACGTTCGTCACGGTGTGGCGGTCGGCGGCCGGGCACCACGGGCAGGAGGCCGGCGGCTGGCTGTGGACGATCGCCGCGCGCCGGCTGGTCGACGCGCGGCGGGCGCAGGAACGGGCCGCGCGGGTCGCGGGACCGCCGCCGGAGCACGGGCTCCCCGCCCGGTACGAGCCCGCCGCCGCGCCGTCCGCCGAGGACCGGGTGCTGGCGGGACTGGAGTACGGCGATGTCGGCACCGCGCTCGACCGGATCTCCCCCGAGCTGCGCGAGGTCCTGCGGGCGACGGTCGTCGACGGGCTGAGCACCCGTGAGGCGGCCCGGCTGCTCGGTATCCCGGAGGGCACGGTCAAGTCCCGGGCCCGGCGCGCCCGCGCGGAACTGCGCGACGCACTCGACCGGTTGAACCCGTCCCCGGTGGGAGGCACGGCATGACGCACCCCGGCAGGCGGCCCTGGCACGCCTGCGACGACCTGGTGACCCGCTACGCCGAGGGCACGCTCCCGGAAGCGGACGCGTGGTCCCTGGAGAAGCACGTGGAGACCTGCACGGGCTGCGCGTCCCGGGTGTCGGCCGCGGTGCGCGGTACGGCGGCGGGGACGGTGCTGGCCCAGGTTCGAGCGGCGGTACTGGAGCCGACACGGGCGCGCACGGCAGTACCGGAACCGGCGCACGCACGGGAAGGGGCGCCGGAACCGGCACGGGCACAGGCACAGGCACGCGCGGCAGTACCGGAGCCAGCACACGCACGCACGGCAGTTCCGCAGCGGGCGCCGGTGCGGGGGCAGGCGGAGGTGCCGGGGCCGGCGGACCCGGCGTGGCAGGGGGGCGCGGCGCCGGAACCGCGCGCCCGCCGGAAGCCCGGGCGGTCGGCGCCGACGCGGTTCGCGCCGTCCCGGCTCCTGCGGCTGCTGTGGGCCGACGGGCCCGCCGTGCGCGGGGCGTGGCTGCCCGCCGTGGCCGCGCGGACGCGGGTAGCGGCTGCCGGGCCGGGCGCGGACGTGGCGGAGGAGCAGGGGGCGGCCCAGGATCCCCGGCGGTCCGGGCCGTCCAGGTTCCCGCGGCTGCCGTGGGCCGGCCGGGCCTTCGGGGGGACCGTGCCGTCGCGGTTCCTGCGGCTGCTGTGGGCCACCGGGCCCGCCGTGCGCGGGGCGTGGCTGCCGGCCGTGGTGGCGGTGGCCGTGGGTGCGCTGGTCCTGTCGTACGGGGCCGGCTACCCGGGGGCGCGGGCGCTGCTGCTGGCCGTCGCCCCCCTGGTGCCGGTCGCCGGGGTGGCCCTGTCCTACGGGCCGCACGCCGATCCGCTGCACGAGGTGGCCGCGGCCACGCCGGGCGGCGGACTGCGGCTGGCGCTGACCCGTACGGTCGCCGTGCTCGCGGTGAGCCTGCCGCTGCTGACCCTGGCCGGGCTGCTGCTGCCCGCCTCGGGCGCCCCGGGCGCGGCGGCCTGGCTGCTGCCCGGGCTGGCGCTGGCCCTGGCCACGCTGGCCCTGGCCTCGTTCACCGGGTGCCGGACGGCGGCCGGGGTGACCGGGGGCGGCTGGCTGCTCGCCGTGCTGGCCGCGCCGGCCACGGCGCCGAGCGGTGCTGCCACCGCGCGGCTGGCCGGGCAGCTGTCCCGCTGCCTGGACGGGGCCGCCGCGCAGAGCGGGTGGGCGGCGGCGGCCGCGCTGAGCGCCGCCCTGCTGCTGGCGCGCCGCCCGGTGTACGACCGCCCGCTGCGCCCCTGAGTCCACCGCGTGGCCCTCGGCGCGCCCCTCCCCCGGTTCCGGACCGCGGCACGCCCTCCCCTCTTGTTCCTGTCTTGTTCCTGATCCTGGAGAGACTGTGAGTTCGCTACGTGTGACCGGCCTGCGGGTCCGGCACCGCAAGACCCTGGCCCTCGACTCGCTCGACCTGACGCTCGGCACCGGTGTGCACGGGCTGCTCGGGCCGAACGGGGCGGGGAAGACGTCGCTGATCCGGGTGCTGGCCACGGTGGCGCGGCCGGACGCCGGGCGGGTGGAGCTGCTCGGTGAGGACGTCGCCGGCCGGCGCGGCCGGACCGGGGTGCGGCGCCGGCTCGGCTATCTGCCGCAGGAGTTCGGCTACTACCCGGGCTTCACCGTGCGGGAGTTCGTGGCGTACATGGCCTGGCTGAAGGAGGTGCCGGCCGCGCGGGTGCCGGCGGCCGTGGAGCGGGCCGTGGCCCGGGTGGGCCTCGGGCACCGTGCCGACGTACGGATCCGGACGCTGTCGGGCGGCATGGTCCGCCGGGTCGGGATCGCGCAGGCCATCGTGAACGACCCCGCGCTGCTCCTGCTGGACGAACCGACCGCCGGTCTTGACCCGGAGCAGCGGGTGGAGTTCCGGGAGCTGCTGCGCGAGCTGGGGGCCACGGCGACCGTGGTGGTCTCCACTCACCTGGTGGAGGATGTGGCCGCCGCCTGCACGGGGGTCACCCTGCTGGACGGGGGCCGGATCGCCTACCGCGGTACGCCCCGTGCGCTCAGCCTGCTCGGTGAGGCGTCCGGCGGGCCGGGCGACCACCCGATCGAGCGCGGGTACACGGCGGCGCTGCGGGCGCACCGTACGCCGGGTGCCCGGGGGGCGGTGTGAGGACGCCGGTCATCGCCCGGGAGGCGCGCGTGCGGGCGCCGCGTCCGCTGCGGACCGAGGGGGTGCGCGGGTTCGCGCCGTGGGCCGGGGCCGCGGTGCTGCTGACGTGCGGGGCGATGCTGTCCGGGACGGCGGACCGCTGGCAGGGCGGCTGGTCGGAGACGGCCGTCGAGGCGCACACCGCGCTGCTGATCACGGTTCCGCTGGCCGCGGCGGCGGGCTGCTGGCAGGGCGGCAGGGAGCGGCGGCACCGTACCGAGGAGCTGTGGACGACGACCGTACGCACGCCGCTGGCCCGTCTGCTGCTCGCCGCGCTGCCCGTCGCGTTCTGGGCGGTCGCCGGCTATCTGGTCACGGTGGCCGTGGCGCTCCTCGCCACCTGGCCGTATGCGCGGGGTGACCGGCCGCACCTGGCGCTGCTGCCGGGGGACGCGGCCGCCGTCGCGGCGGGCGCGCTGGCCGGGCACGTGGTGGGGCGTGCCGTGCCTACGCGGCTGGCGGCTCCGCTGCTGGCGATGGCCGGGTACGTGGGGCTGGGCGTCCTGGCGGCCGACGGCCCGGCGGCCGGCCGCGCGCTGAGTCCCGCCGCCCTGGCCGGGGTCGGGGAGCTGCCGGTGTGGTGGCAGCCGTGGGCGATGGCGGTGTGGACGGGCGGCCTGGCCTGCGCCGCCGCGCTGGCATACGCGGCCCGGCGCCGGGCGGTGGCGCTGCTGCCGCTGGCGGCCGCGCTGGCCGCGGGCACGCTGCTCGCGCAGAGCGGGGACGGCCTGTGGCACCCCGATCCGCTGACCCGGCGCCAGGTGTGCGACACCTCCCGCACTCCGGCGGTGTGTGTGAACGCCCGGTACGCCGGGATGCTGCCGCAGGTCAGCGATGCCCTGTCGGGGGTCACGGGCAAGCTGGCGGGCGTGCGGAACCTGCCGGTGCGCTGGGCGGACCGCGGAGGCGCCCCGCGCGCCGGCGAGGTGGCGCTGCCGGCGGTCACGCCGCTCGGCCGGTCGGCCGTACGGGGGCGGCTGACCGATCCGGAGCAGTACGCGTGGGAGGCGGCCGGCGCGCTGGCGCTGCGCGGCGACTGTCCGCAGGAGCAGCTGTCCGGCCGGGTGCAGACGGCGGACGACGCGGTGGAGCACTATCTCGCGCCGAGCCCGGTGCGGGACCGCCTCGACGGGTCCGAGCCCCACGACGCCTGGCTGCGCGGGGCCCGCGCCGCGCGGGCCAGGCTGGCCGGGATGGACGAGCACGAGCGCCGCGCGTGGCTGTCGGCGTACTTCGCGGCCCGGGCGGCCTGCCGTACGAAGGGGATTCCCGCACTGTGACGACATTCCGCGGGCCTCTGCTCCACGTCCGTTCCCGGGCGTTGCCCCCGGCCTTGGCCGCGCTCGCCGCCACGGCCGCGTTCGCGGTGTGGGCGGCCGGCCGGCTGGACGCCTACCTCGACCCCGACCGCCGGGTGCCGGTCGTCGCCCTGGCGCCGCTGCTGGCGTCGGCGGTGATCGGGACGAGCCTGTACAGCGCCTCGGACGAACTGGACCGCACCGCCGTACGGCCGTGGTGGCCGCGCCGGCTGACGCATCTGGCGGCGCTGACCGGGCTGGCCGCACTGCTGCTGGTGCCGGCCGTGCTCGGCCACACGGGGACCTTCGGGCCGCCGGCGGTGCTGCGCAACACCCTGGGCTGTACGGGGATCACCGCGGCGGCGGCCGTCCTGCTGGGCGCCCGTGCGAGCTGGCTGCCCGCGTTCGGCTACGTCACCGCGGTGTACCTGGGCGCCCACGGCGTCCACGGCCGCGCGGCCACGGTGTGGGCGTGGCCGGTGCAGCCGGGTGCGCAGCCGGGCGCGTGGGCGGCGGCGCTGACGGCGTTCGCGCTGGGCGCGGCCGGGTACGCCGTGCGGGGCGCCCGCCCCGAGGGGCCCCGCGGCTGAACACGGCGGGACGGCGCCGGCCCGCCGCGTTCCCGCCGGCGCGCGGCGGCCCGCTGCCCGTCTACGCGGAGATGCCGTCGATCCGGGCCAGCGCGTCGTCCGCGCCGTACGGCTGCAAGTAGGGGAGCCAGCGCGGATCCCGGTGCCCGGTGCCGATGATGCGCCAGGCCAGGCCCGAGGGCGGGGCGGGCTTGTGGCGCAGCCGCCAGCCCAGCTCGACCAGGTGGCGGTCGGCCTTGACGTGGTTGCAGCGGCGGCAGGAGGCCACCACGTTGTCCCAGACGTGCTTGCCCCCGCGGCTGCGCGGGATGACGTGGTCGACGCTGGTTGCGATGCCACCGCAGTACATGCACCGGCCCCCGTCGCGCGCGAAGAGCGCTCGCCGGGTCAGCGGGACGGGCCCCCGGTAGGGAACCCGCACGAACCGCTTGAGCCGGACCACGCTGGGAGCGGGAAGTGTGACGGTCGCGCTGTGCAGATAGGCGCCGGATTCCTCGAGGGAGACGGCCTTGTTCTCCAGGACGAGGACGAGCGCGCGGCGTAGCGGTACGACGCCGAGCGGCTCGTACGACGCGTTGAGGACCAGGACATGCGGCACGGGTGCCTCCTTGGGCGTCGGCGGCGCGTGGCTTGCGCCGGGACGAACTGAGGTCAGTCTCCCTTGACGCCCGGCGGAAGCGCCACCATGTGCCGGTAACGGGCTGGGAGTGTTTTCGACCACATCTGATGCATCCCCCGGAGCACCACCCGTTCAAGCCCGCGTGAGCCGTGTCTCTCCTGCGGGCCTCCTGTGCGGAACGGCCGGAGGCACACACGATGCCCCATTAGTGTGGTGGTCCTGTCCGCCCGGTGACCTTTTCGTGACCTTGACCGCCCGCCGGTGCGGACCGCGCAGCACCTGGAGGTACCTGCCGTGTTGTCCCTGCCCATCGCCCTGATGGCCGCCGGCGCGTCCCCGTCACCGTCTCCGTCCCCCTCGCAGTCGACGGCGCCGGCCGTGCCGTCCCTCCAGGACGCCCAGGACAGCGCGACGAACGCGGCGAGCTGGGTCGAGCAGAACTGGTCGACATGGCTCGCGATGGGTCTCCAGATCCTGCTGATCGTGATCGTGGCGGTCTCGCTCAGAGCGGTGGTGCGGCGGTCGATCACCAAGCTGATCGACCGGATGAACCGGACCGTGCAGGCCGTGGACGGCAGCGCGCTGGGCGGGCTGCTGGTCAACGCCGAGCGGCGGCGGCAGCGGGCGGCGGCGATCGGCTCGGTGCTGCGGTCGGTGGCCAGCTTCTTGATCCTCGGCACGGCCGCGCTGATGGTGCTGGGCACGTTCAAGATCAACCTGGCGCCGCTGCTGGCGTCCGCCGGTGTCGCGGGTGTGGCCATCGGTTTCGGCGCCCGGAACCTGGTCACGGACTTCCTCTCCGGTGTTTTCATGATCCTGGAGGACCAGTACGGCGTCGGTGACGTGATCGACGCGGGTGTGGCCACCGGTGAGGTGATCGAGGTCGGGCTGCGCGTGACCAAGCTGCGCGGTGACGGCGGCGAGATCTGGTACGTCCGCAACGGCGAGGTCAAGCGGATCGGCAACCTCTCCCAGGGCTGGGCGACGGCCGGCGTCGACGTGACCGTGCGGGCCAGCGAGGAACTGGACCGGGTCCGCGCCACGCTCGACGAGGTCGCCGAGAAGATGAGCAAGGAAGAGCCCTGGAACGAGCTGCTGTGGGGCCCGGTCGAGGTACTCGGCCTGGACTCCGTGCTGATCGACTCCATGGTGGTCCGTGTCTCGGCGAAGACCATGCCGGGCAAGTCGGTGACGGTCGAACGGGAGCTGCGCTGGCGGATCAAGCGGGCGTTCGACGCGGCGAGCATCCGCATCGTGGGCGGCGCGACGGCCCTGGAGGACGCGGAGAACACCCCCGACCCGGCGACCGCCGTCGCGGCCCCGTCGGCGTACGCCAACGCGGACTCCCCGCAGGTGGATGCGACGGCCCCGATCGCGGCACAGCGTCCGGCACCGCCGGCGAAGTAGCGGAACGGTTCAGCACGCTCGTTCGAGTGAACGGATGGCGCATTCTGCCGCGCAACGCACCCCGGATGCCCCATCGTTCTGCCGGGGCCCCAGCGCGGGCTCAGGGCCTGTCTTCCGGATCCTGCCGGCGTCGCGGGGCCTGGCACGCACATCTGCGGCGTTGTCGTCGCTCGCCGACGCTCCGCGTCGACTCCCTCCTCCGCCTTGCAGCTGCACGCACCAGGCCCCCGCTCGGGTCGGCCAGGAGGCGCAGTCGGCTGAAACCGGCCTGATCCGGAAGAAAGGCCCTAGCCTGGCACCAGTGCAGCAAGGAGAACCAGCGATGAGCGCCGAACCGATCATGGAGCCGGTGATGACGCAGGTGGACCCCATCGACCTGTTGAGCGCGATCGAAGAGGCAACCTCGATGCCGATTCGACCCGAGTACATCGAGGGGACGGCCATCGTGCCGCCGCAACCGAACGACGATCACAACGACGGCGCATTCGAGCTGAGTTTCCAGTTCCGTGCGGCTGGGTTCCGCCTCGTGGGCATGGGTAATGGCTACCGCGCGTCACACGAAGACGGCAAGACCATGGCCCTGATCGTGCCGGACTTCTACGTCCGCCGCCGCAGGCCGACCGAGCTCGACGAGTCGTACCGCAAAGCCCACAAGGGCTGGTACCCCATCGACATGCTCGCCCTCGTCGGGGAGGTCACCTCCACCAACCACGAGACGGACACCGGCCCCAAGCTGCGCACCTACGCCGCCGCCGGCGTCCCCGTCTACGTTCTCGTCGACCGTCACTCCAGGACGGCCCACTGCTGCACGGAACCGGTCCTCCCCGGCGACGACCCCACCGAGGCGTACTACGGCACCGACACCAAGGTCGACCTCGGTGAACCCCTGCCGCTCCCGGCGCCGTACCCCACCCTGGACAGGGCCCCGTTCGTCACCGGCTGAGCGGGCCGCAGGCCGGCCGGTAGCCTCGCGGACCCAGGCGCCCCCGCCCGGAGCGGTCAGGTCGCCGGTGCCGTGCGAGAGCCCCTTGCGCCACCCGCACCGCGCACGCCCCCGAGGTAACGACTCCGTTGCCTCGGGGGCGTTGTCTATTGACGCCCCCTTCGTCCTGGGCTTACGTTCCTCCCATCCGAATAGGAAACTTTCCTAACAGTGATCTCCCGGCGGCCGTCGATCAAGACTGGACGCCGTCCCCCGGTCACTGAAAAGCTGGGCGGCTGGAAAGGCAGGTGTCGACCCGCATGGCAGGAACCGCCGGTACGCCGGGCACCCCGCGCGTCCTGCGCGCCATGAACGACCGTGCCGCCCTGGACCTGCTGCTGGAGCACGGGCCGCTGTCGCGCACCCGGATCGGCAAGCTCACCGGCCTGTCCAAGCCCACCGCCTCCCAGCTGCTGGCCCGCCTGGAGGCGGCCGGCCTGGTCCGGCTCACCGGGACCAGCGAGGGCCGGCCGGGCCCCAACGCCCAGCTGTACGCGATCGACCCGGCCGCCGCGTACGCCGCCGGGCTCGACGTCACCCCGCACCGCATCCGGGCCGCCGTCGCCGACATCACCGGCCGCACGGTCGGCGAGTACCGGCTGCCCACCCCCGGCCGGCGGCCCGCCCGACCCGTCGTCCAGCAGGTCACCGACGCGCTGGACGGTGCCGTCAAGGCCGCCGGGCTCGCCCGGTCCGACGTGCACCGGCTGGTCATCGGCACCCCCGGCGCCTTCGACCCGGGCACCGGCCGCCTGCGCTACGCCTCCCACCTGCCCGGCTGGCACTCCCCCAGCCTCCTCGACGAACTCGCGGCGGCACTGCCGATGCCGGTCGAGTACGAGAACGACGTCAACCTCGCCGCCATCGCCGAGCAACGCCTCGGCGCGGCCCGCGGCCACGCGGACTTCGTGCTGCTGTGGAACCAGGAGGGACTCGGCGCCGCCCTGGTCCTCGGCGGCCGGCTGCACCGCGGCTGGACCGGCGGCGCCGGCGAGGTCGGCTTCCTGCCGGTGCCGGGCGCCCCCCTCGTCCGGCAGGTCACGAAGGCCAACAGCGGCGGCTACCAGGAGCTGGCCGGCTCCCAGGCCGTACCGGTGCTGGCCCGCGAACTCGGCATCGAGGACGTGCCGCCGGGGCCGTACGCCGAGGCCGCCACCGCGCTCGTCGCCCGCGCCGCCGACCACGCCGGCGGCCCCCACCGGGAACTGCTGCGGACCTACGCGACCCGGCTGGCCACCGGTCTCGCCTCCCTCGTCTCCGTCCTCGACCCCGAACTCGTCGTCCTCAGCGGCTCCGCCCTGACGGCCGGCGGCGAGGTGCTGCGCGCCCTCGTCCAGGCCGAACTGGAGGAGCTGGCCGCGGCCCGCCCCCGGCTGGTCGTCGGTGACGTCCGCGAACACCCCGTCCTGCGCGGCGCGCTGGAGTCCGCGCTCGCCGCCACCCGCGACGAGGTCTTCGACACCTCGCACTGAGCCCGCCGCACCCCGGTAGCACTCCCCGTCCCGCCCACCCGCCCCTGGGAGACCTCGCCATGCCCGACGTCATACCCTCAGCTGTCCGAAAGACGGCTTTTGCCCTGACCGCGTCGCTGGCCCTGCTCACCACCGCCTGTACCGGCCGGTCCGGTACGGGCGCCACGGACGACGCCTCGAAGAACACGACGATCAACTTCTGGCACGCCTGGAGCGCGCCGAACGAGGTGAAGGCCGTCCGGTCGCTGATCGCCGGCTTCGAGAAGGCGCACCCCAACATCCACGTGAACGTCGTCGGCAACATGACCGACGACAAGATCAACCAGGCGCTGCGCTCCGGCGGCGGCAACGCCCCGGACGTGATCTCCTCGTTCACCACCAACAACGTGGGCAGGTTCTGCTCCTCCGGTGCCCTGGTGAACCTGGACCCGTTCTTCGAGAAGTCCCGGATCGACCCGGGCACGACGTTCCCGAAGCCGATGAACGAGTACACGAGCTTCGAGGGCAACCGCTGCACGGTCCCGCTGCTCGGCGACGCGTACGGGCTGTACTACAACAAGACGGCCTTCCGGAAGGCGGGCATCACGGCACCGCCCCGCACCTGGTCGCAGTTCACGGCCGACGCCAAGAAGCTGACGGTCCGCCAGGGCGACGGCTACCGGCAGCTCGGGTTCATGCCGGACTACCACGGTTGGGAGTCCACCACCGAGCACTACCTCGCCCAGTTCTCCCCGACCTACTTCGACCGGAACGGCAAGTCCCGGGTCGCCGAGGACCCCGCGTTCCAGCGGGGGTTCACGCTCCAGAAGAAGCTCGTCGACGAACTCGGCGGGTTCCGCAGGCTGGAGCGGTTCCGGTCCACCCTCGGTGACGAGTGGGGCGCCCGGCACCCCTTCCACACCGGCCAGGTCGCCATGCAGCTCGACGGCGAGTGGCGGCTCGGCATGGCGGAGGAGGCCAAGCCCGGCTTCGAGATCGGCGTGGCCCCGCTGCCCGTGCCGGACGACCGGGCCGGCGAGTACGGCAAGGGCTACATCACCGGCACCGTCGCGGGCATCGCCGCCACCAGCCACAAGCAGAACGCGGCCTGGGAGCTGGTGAAGTACATGACCACGGACACGGACGCGGTGGTCGGCTTCGCCAACGCCATCCACAACGTGCCCTCCACGCTGGCCGCGCTGAAGTCCCCGAAGCTGAAGTACGACCCGCGTTTCAGGACGTTCCTGGACATCGCCGCGAACCCGCACTCCACCACCACGCCCGCCTCCCTCAACGGCGGGGTGTACCTGGTGACGATCCAGCAGTTCGGCTACGACTACGAGAGCGGCAAGGTCACCGATCTGAAGGCCGGGCTGCGGAGGACGGCCGCGCAGATCGACACGGACATCGCGCAGGCCCGGTGATGAGCACCGTCACCCTCGCCTCCAGGCGCCGGCGTTCGGCCCTGCGCACGCTCGCCTTCATGTCGCCCTGGCTCATCGGCTTCGCGGTCTTCTTCGCCTACCCGCTGCTCTCCACCGTCTACTTCTCCTTCATGCACTACGACGGCTTCCAGCCGCCGCGGTGGACCGGCGGGAAGAACTGGACGTACGTCTTCGCGCACTACCCGCTGTTCTGGCCCGCCCTGCGCAACACGCTGTGGCTGGTCGCGGTCATGGTGAGCCTCCGGGTGCTCTTCGGACTCGGCGTCGGCCTGCTCATCACGAAGATCAAGACCGGTACTGGCGTCTTCCGCACCCTGTTCTACCTGCCCTACCTGGCCCCGCCGGTCGCGGCGACCATGGCCTTCGCGTTCCTCCTCAACCCCGGCACGGGCCCCGTCGACTCCCTCCTGGAGAAGACCGGCATCCCGGCCCCGGGCTGGTTCAGCGACCCCGCCTGGTCCAAGCCCGCGCTGACCCTGCTCGCCCTGTGGGGCATCGGCGACCTGATGGTCATCTTCATGGCCGCGCTGCTGGACGTGCCCACCGAGCAGTACGAGGCGGCCGAGCTGGACGGCGCCTCGGCGTGGCAGCGGTTCCGGTACGTGACCCTGCCGAACATCTCGCCGATCGTGATGTTCGCCGTCGTCACCGGCGTGATCCAGGCCATGCAGTACTACACCCAGCCGCTGGTCGCCGGGAAGGTCGCCTCCGGCGTGATCCAGGGCGCGGGCACCCAGTTCGAGCCCGGCTACCCCGACAAGTCCACCCTCACCCTCCCCCAGCTCGTCTACAACCTCGGCTTCCAGCGCTTCGACTACGGCTCGGCCTGCGCGGTGGCGCTGGTGCTGTTCGCCCTGTCGATGGCGTTCACCGCGCTGCTGATGCGGCGCCGGGGCGGCCTGATCCAGGCAGGTGACTGACCATGACCCACGTACTGGACCAGCCCGTGCGGCCGGCGCCGTCCGTCTCCGCGGCCGGGCGCGCCGCCCGCCGCAGGGCGCTGCTGGAGTGGGTCGCGGTCCACTCCCTCGGCGTCGCCGCCGCCCTGTTCTTCACCCTGCCGTTCGTGTTCGTGGTGCTGACCTCGCTGATGAGCGACAGCCAGGCACTGAGCCGCGACCTGATCCCGCACACCTGGGAGTGGGGCAACTACCGGAAGGTCTTCGACACCCCCGGCTTCCTCACCTGGTGGCGCAACACGCTGGTCTACGCCGGCCTAGGCACCGTCCTGACCGTGGTGTCCTCGGTGCCGGTGGCGTACGCGCTCGCCAAGTTCCGCTTCCGCGGCCGCAACCTGTCACTCATGCTGGTGATCTCGATGATGATGCTGCCCCCGCAGGTGGTCGTCATCCCGATGTACCTGTTCTGGGCGAAGCAGCTGGACCTGTCCGGCACGCTGTGGCCGCTGATCGTCCCGATGGCGTTCGGGGACGCGTTCTCCGTCTTCCTGCTGCGCCAGTTCCTGATGACCATCCCGAACGAGTACCTGGACGCGGCGAAGGTCGACGGCTGCGGCGACCTGCGCACCCTCGTCCGGGTGGTCCTGCCCATGGCCAGGCCGGGCATCGCCGCCGTGGCCCTCTTCCAGTTCTTCTACGCCTGGAACGACTACTTCGGCCCGCAGATCTACGCGTCGGAGAACCCCGGCGCCTGGACCCTGTCCTACGGCCTGGAGTCCTTCAAGGGCGCCCACCACACCGACTGGAACCTCACCATGGCGGCGACCGTGCTCGTCATGGCCCCCGTGATCCTCGTGTTCTTCTTCGCCCAGAAGGCATTCGTCGAGGGCGTCACCCTCACCGGAGTAAAGGGTTGATCTGGCTGTGAAACTCACCGTGGTCGGCGGCGGCTCGACCTACACGCCCGAACTCGTCGACGGCTTCGCCCGCCTGCGCGACACCCTGCCGCTGGAGGAACTCGTCCTCGTGGATCCGGCGGCGGACCGGCTGGAGCTGGTCGGCGGCCTGGCCCGGCGCATCTTCGCCAAGCAGGGCCACCCCGGCCGTGTCGTGACGACGTCCGACCTGGAGGCGGGGATCGACGGCGCCGACGCGGTCCTGCTGCAACTGCGCGTCGGCGGCCAGGCGGCCCGGCAGCAGGACGAGACCTGGCCGCTGGAGTGCGGCTGCGTCGGCCAGGAGACGACCGGCGCCGGCGGCCTGGCGAAGGCCCTGCGCACCGTCCCCGTCGTGCTCGACATCGCCGAACGGGTCCGCCGCGCCAACCCGCGTGCCTGGATCGTCGACTTCACCAACCCGGTCGGCATCGTCACCCGCGCCCTGCTCCGGGAGGGCCACCGGGCGGTCGGCCTGTGCAACGTGGCGATCGGCTTGCAGCGCAAGTTCGCCGCGCTGCTGGGCGTGGCCCCGGCGGAACTCCACCTCGGCCACGTCGGCCTGAACCACCTCACGTGGGAGACCGGCGTACGGCTGGGCGGCCCCGAGGGCGACGACGTCCTGCCCGGGCTGCTGGCGGAGCACGGTGAGGCGATCGCCGCCGACCTCCGCCTCCCCCGCGCCCTCCTGGACCGCCTCGGCGTCGTCCCGTCGTACTACCTGCGCTACTACTACGCGCACGACGAGGTCGTCCGGGAACTCGGCACCAAGCCCTCCCGGGCCGCCGAAGTGGCCGCCATGGAGGCCGAACTGCTGACGATGTACGGCGACCCGGCCCTGGACGAGAAGCCGGCCCTGCTGGCCGAGCGCGGCGGCGCCTACTACTCGGAGGCCGCCGTGGACCTGGCCGCGGCCCTGCTCGGCGGTGGCGGCAGCCCCTACCAGGTGGTGAACACCCTCAACCGGGGCACGCTGCCCTTCCTCCCCGACGACGCGGTGATCGAGGTCCAGGCGGCGGTCGGCCCGGCGGGGCCGGTCCCGCTCCCGGTCCCCGCCCTGGACCCGCTGTTCTCGGGCCTGGTCGCCAACGTGACGGCGTACGAGGACCTGGCCCTGGACGCGGCGCTGCGCGGCGGCCGGGACCGCGTCTTCCGCGCGTTGCTGGCGCATCCCCTGATCGCCCAGTACGCGTACGCCGAGACCCTCACCGACCGTCTCATCGCACACAACCGGGAGCATCTGGCGTGGGCCTGACCGCAGCCGAACCGCCGACGGTCCTCGCCGTCGACGCGGGCAACAGCAAGACCGACGTGGCCGTGGTCACCGCCGCCGGCGAGGTCCTGGCCACGGCCCGCGGCGGCGGCTTCCGCCCGCCCGCCGTGGGGGTGACCGCGGCGCTGGACGCGCTGGCGGAGCCGGTGACCCGGGCGTTCGCGGACGCCGGGGTGACCTCCGTGACCCATGTGTCGGCCTGTCTGGCCAACGCCGACCTCCCGGTGGAGGAGGAGCGCCTGGCGGCAGCGCTGCGCGCACGGGCGTGGGGCACGTCGGTGGAGGTCCGCAACGACACCTTCGCCGTGCTGCGCGCGGGCGTCGCCGAGCCCCGTGGCGTGGCGGTGGTGTGCGGCGCGGGCATCAACTGCGTGGGCATGCGCCCCGACGGCCGCACCGCCCGCTTCCCGGCGATCGGCCGTATCTCCGGCGACTGGGGCGGCGGCTGGGGTCTGGCCGAGGAGGCGCTGTGGCACGCGGCCCGGGCGGAGGACGGACGCGGCGAGCCGACGGCCCTGTCCCGCACCCTGCCCGCGCACTTCGGCCTGCCGACCATGTACGCCCTCATCGAGGCCCTGCACCTGGAGCACGTCGCGCACGACCGCCGCCACGAGCTGACCCCGGTCCTCTTCGCCACGGCCGCGGCCGGCGACCCGGTGGCCGGCGCGCTCGTCACCCGGCTCGCCGAGGAGGTCACGGTGATGGCCACGGTCGCCCTGACCCGCCTCGACCTGCTCGCCGAGGAGACCCCGGTCGTGCTGGGCGGCAGCGTCCTGACGGCCGGCCACGCCCGGCTCGACGACGGGATCCGCGCGCTGCTGGCCGCCCGCGCCCCCAAGGCCACCGTCCGCGTGGTCACGGCCGGCCCGGTCCTGGGCGCGGCCCTGCTGGGCCTGGACCGGCTCGGGGCCGGAGCCGAGGCCGGGGACCGGGCACGCGGGCACTGGGAGCGCGCGACCCGGTGACCGCTCCCCCGGGGTGCCGGCCGCATCCCGGGGGAACCGATCCCCCCTCACCGTCGTGTTCCTCACCGGGGGGTGGTGCGCCCGGCGGCACACGCCCCCGGGCACACTGCGATCCGATCAAGATCCCGTGAAGGCCGGTGCGGTTGCCGGTGCCGGCGGAGATACTGGGCGGCGAACGGATGACCACGGGGGAGGTCGAGTGACACAACCGCCGAAGAGCAGCGCGGTGCCACCGCCGGCCCGGCCGTCCGTACCCGCCGGCGCGTCCGGCCTCCGTGGTGCCCCTGGTCCGCACGGTCTCCCCGGCACACCCGGCGCCCCGGGCGCCTTCGGTGTCCCCGGTCTTTCCGGCACACCCGGCACCCCCGGCGCTCCCGCCGCCCCCGGCATCCCCGCCCGGGCCGGCCGCCCCGGGGAGCCCGTGGCCGTCGTCCCGCCGGTGCCGCCCACCCGGCGCACCGCGTTCGCCGAGGGGGCCGAGCGGCTGCGCGCCGCCGCGACGACCGAGCCGGGACGGCTGCGCGTGATCGGCGCCGTACTGGCCCTGCTGGTCCTCGCGTTCGGGGCGGTCGCGGCCTGGCAGACCAGTGCCCGGTCCGCCGCCGCCGACGACGTGCTGCACCGCAGCCAGCCGCTCAGCGCGGGCGCGGCCGGGATCTACCGGTCGCTGGCGGACGCCAACACGGCCGCCTCCACCGGCTACCTGGCGGGCGGGCAGGAGACCCCGGACTCCCGGGACCGGTACGAGAAGGACATCAGGACCGCCGCGACCGGACTCGTCACGGCCGCCGCCAACGCCGAACCCGGCTCGGCCTCCGAGGCGACCATCGCCCGGCTGAACCGGCTGCTGCCGGAGTACAAGGGCCTGGTCGAGCGGGCCCGTACGTACAACCGGCAGGGCTACCCGGTGGGCGGCGCCTATCTGCGCTACGCCAACGAGAAGATGCAGAAGCAGATGCTCCCGGCGGCGGAGGACCTCTACTCGACGGAGAACCGGCGGCTCACCGGCGACTACGGGGACGCGACACCGTACCCGTGGGCGGCGATCGCCCTCGGTGTGCTCGCCCTCGCCGCGCTCGGCCGGGCCCAGCACCGCATGTACCGGCGCACCCACCGCGTCCTCAACCACGGTCTGGTCGCCGCCACCGCCGCGACCACCGTCGCCCTGCTGTGGCTGGTCGTCGGGCACGCGTTCGCCCGGTCGGGACTCGACGGCTCCTACGAGCACGGCATCCGGTCGCTCAACGTCCTGCACGACGCCCGGATCGCGTCCCTGAAGGCACGCGGCAACGAGAACCTGAGCCTGGTGTCGCGCGGCGCCGAGACCGTCACGGTCGGCGGCACGTCCTACGACGCCTACTACCACGACTTCGACAAGGACATGGCCGTGCTCGGCAAGGGACTGACCGAGGCCGCGAGGCTCGCCGACGACCAGGAGGGCACCGCCCCGGTCGAGGCGGCCGAGACCGACATGGCGGTGTGGAAGCAGCGCCACGCCGCGGCGCGGGCCGAGGACGAGAACGGCAACTACCAGCAGGCGCTCGACAAGGTGATCGGCGCGAAGGGCGCGACCGGCCAGTGCTTCGACGGCGTGGACCGCAGCCTCGTCCGCGCCATCGGCCACGAGCAGGCCGAGTTCCGTCAGGCGGCCGGGGACGGCCGCGACGCCATGACCGGGCTGCCGGCCGGCGCGGCCGCGCTCGCGGTGCTGGGCGCGGCCGGTGCCGTCGCCGGTGTCGGGCGCCGGCTCTCGGAGTACCGGTGACAGGGGGCAGGGCGATGGACACGAGCCGTGCACGGGCCTCGCTGCGGGGCTGGGGCGGGGTCGCCGCGATGGCGGTGCTGTGCGCGCTGGCGCTGGCGTTCGCCCTGCTGCTGCCGTGCATCCAGACGCCGGTGCCCGAGCGGGCCGCCCGGCGGACCGTCACCGCCACCCAGGCCCGCGCCGACGGCTGCGCGGACGCGGACGCCCACCGGCGCACGCTCGCCCCGTCCGGCGCCGACGGGCCGGTGATCGACGCCATCAAGGCCCGTACGGGCGCCCGGCGCAAGCTGATCGTCGGCGTCGACCAGAACAGCTACCGCTGGGGCTACCGCAACCCCAGCACCGAGGGCGCGGAGCTGGAGGGCTTCGACATCGACCTCGTCCACCGGATCGCCCAGGACATCCTCGGCGACCCGGAAGCGGTGCAGTTCAAGGCCATCCCGACCAGCCAGCGCATCCCCGCCATCGAGAACGGGCGGGTGGACATGGTCGTACGGACCATGACGATCACCTGCGACCGGCTCGCCCACGTCGCCTTCTCCGCGCCCTACTTCAAGACGGGGCAACAGGTCCTCGCCCCCAAGTCCTCGCCGATCACCGGCTACGACGGCTCGCTGGCCCACAAGAAGGTCTGCACGTCGGCCGGTTCGACCGCGCACACCAAGCTGGACGCCGACCGCAAGGACGGCCGGCTGCCCGCCTCCACCGACATCTCCACCACCGTCCCCAGCCAGCTCGACTGCCTGGTCCGCCTCCAACTCGGCGAGGTGGACGCGGTGGTGACCGACGGCGCGCTCGCCGCGAGCCAGGCGGCACAGGACCCGACCGTCGCACTGAAGGGTGAGGCGTTCACCGAGGAGTACTACGGCGTGGCGATGCGGAGGGACGCCACCGACCTGGTACGCCGGGTCAACCGCGTCCTGGTGGACTACCGCGCGAACGGCTGGCAGGCGTCGTACGACAAGTGGCTGTCGGCGACACTGGGTAAGGATCCGGCCGCGTCGAAACCGCCCGTGCCGCAGTACCTGCACGGCGGTTGAGCCGCACCCGACCGGAAACACAGCGAGCGAGAGGTGATCGATGGGCGTCACGGACCCCGCCGGGCCGGTGATGGACCGGGACGAGGTGGACCGTGCGCTGGCGCGGCTCGGCCAGGAGCACGAGGCGATCGAGACCTCGCTGCTGGCCCTCCAGGACCACGCGGGCCGCAGACTCCTCGAAGGGGCCGCACTGACCGGTGTCACCGAGGAGCGCTGGCAGGCCACGGAAGCGCGGATCACCGCGTTGTGGGCGTGCTTCGACGCGTACACGTCCGCGCTGCGCGGCGCCCGGCAGATCCGCGCCCGGCGCCGCTGGTCCAGCCGTGAGGACCTGGCGCAGCTGACCGGGCTGCTGCGCGGCGAGTGTGTGACCGTCCCCGACAGCGGCACCGGCAGGCTGAGCGAGACGTTCACGCTGTCGGCGCTGGTGGACCGGATGAACGAGCTGTACGCGACGAGCCTGGACGTGATCGTCGCCGCCGACGCGGTGTGGTCGGCGCTGCCCGCGCGGATCGATCTGCTCGCCGAGGAGCTCCAGCGCACCCGGCAGCTCGCGCACTCCGTGGGCGTGCGCCCCGGCGAACACCCGGCCGGCGACGACCTGGAACGGATCACGCGCACGCTGACCCGGCTGCGCGAGGACGTCGTCTCGGACCCGCTCGCCTTCTGGGTGCCGGCCGCGGGCAGTTCCGCGCCCGGCGGCGGCCGTCCGGACACGACGGTGTACGACCGTGAGGCGCGCGCCCTGGAGGACGTACGACGGGAGATCGACGCGGTGCTGACGGTCCGCCAGGACGCGGAGGCCCGGCTGATCCGGCTGCGGGACGTCCTCTCGCGCGCGGACCGCACCCTCGCCGAGGCCCGTGCCGCGCGCGGCGAGGTGCTGGCGAAGATCGCCGCGACCGAGGTGCCGGTGGTCAGCGGGCCCCCGACCGCGCTCCACGAGCAGCTGAGCACCGCGGCCGAGTACCGCAGGCAGGCCCGCTGGCACCGGCTCTCCCCGCTGCTGGAGGACCTGGAGCGCAAGGCGGAGGACGAACTGCTGCGCGCCCGCGAGTCGCTGACCGCGGTCACCGCGCCGCTCGCGGTCCGCGCCGAGCTGCGCGGCCGGCTCGACGCCTACCGGGCCAAGGTCGCCCGGCACGGATTCGCTCAGGACCCGCTGCTGGTCGAGCGGTACGACGCGGCCCGGCGCATGCTGTGGAGCGCGCCCTGCGACCTGCGCGTCGCCGAACAGGCCGTCCTGCGCTACCAGCGGGCGGCGGCCGAGACACTGGGCAGCGCGAGCGCGCCGCAGGACGGCAGGGGGGACCAGTCATGAGTCAGCCGGGGCAGACCTGCCAGCGGCCGGGCTGCGGCGGAGCGTACGAGGACGTCGGCGGCGGCGAACTGTACTGCGACACCTGCGGTCTCGCGCCGGTCGTCTCCGCGACCGGATCGGTCGGCTCGCCGCCCACCGGGGTCACCAGGGGCTCCGCGCAGAGCGGCAGTTCCCGCAGCGCGCGTACGTCGTCCCAGTCGTCGAGGTCCCGGCGCTCGGTGTCCGGGCGGCTCTCCCGGTCGCTGTCCGGCGCGTCCGCCGGCCGTTCGGTGTCGGTGCGCAGCTCCGGCGCGTCGTCCGGTCCGTCCACGCGCGGGCGGCTGGGCGCGGGGCTGGTCGCCGTGCCGCAGGTACCGCGGCCGGACCCGCGCGCCATGGTGCTGGACCACCCTCAGGTGCCTGAGCGCAAGCGGTTCTGCTCCCGCTCGGACTGCGGGGCGCCGGTGGGCCGGGCCCGGGGCGAGCGGCCGGGCCGCACGGAGGGCTTCTGCACCAAGTGCGGGCACCCGTACTCCTTCGTGCCCAAGCTGCGGACCGGGGACATCGTGCACGGCCAGTACGAGGTCGCCGGCTGCCTCGCGCACGGCGGACTCGGCTGGGTCTACCTCGCCGTGGACCGGGCCGTCTCCGACCGCTGGGTGGTGCTCAAGGGCCTGCTGGACACCGGCGACCAGGACGCGATGGCCGCGGCGATCTCCGAACGGCGGTTCCTCGCGGAGATCGAGCACGCCAACATCGTGCGGATCTACAACTTCGTCGAGCACCTGGACCAGCGCACCGGCTCCCTCGACGGCTACATCGTCATGGAGTACGTCGGCGGCAAGTCCCTCAAGGAGATCGCCAACGCCCGCCGCACCGCCGACGGCCGGCGCGACCCGCTGCCGGTGGAGCAGGCGTGCGCGTACGGCATCGAGGCGCTGGAGGCGCTCGGCCACCTGCACAGCCGCAACCTGCTGTACTGCGACTTCAAGGTCGACAACGCCATCCAGACCGAGGACCAGCTCAAGCTGATCGACATGGGCGCGGTGCGCAGGATGGACGACGACGAGTCGGCCATCTACGGCACGGTCGGCTACCAGGCACCGGAGGTCGCCGAGACCGGCCCGTCGGTGGCCAGCGACCTGTACACGGTGGGCCGTACGCTCGCCGTGCTGGCGTTCGACTTCCAGGGCTACACGAACGTCTACGCCGACCGTCTGCCCGACCCCGACAGCATCGAGGTCTTCCACCGGTACGAGTCCTTCTACCGGCTCCTGGTCCGCGCCACCGACCCCGACCCGGCCCGCCGGTTCGCCTCCGCCCAGGAGATGGCCGACCAGCTGACGGGCGTGCTGCGGGAGGTCGTGTCGCTCCAGACCGGACACGCCCGTCCCGCGCTGTCGACGCTGTTCGGGCCCGAGCTGAAGGTCACGGACACGGAGTTGTTCCCACGGCTGCACGGGGAGGTGTCCCGGCTGGGGGCACGCGCGGTACGCGGCCGGAAGCGGGGCGGGGGCGCGGCGGTAGCGACCGCGGTGACTCCGGGTGCGGCTCCGGCAGCGGGAGCTCGGGTGCCTCCGACTCCGGCGGTGGCGGCCGCGGTTCCGGCTCCGGCGGTGGCGGCTTCGGGGACTTCGGCCTCGGCTCCGGGGAGTTCGGCGTCGGCTCCGGCGGTGGCGGCTTCGGCTCCGGCCGTGGCGGCTTCGGGGACTTCGGCCTCGGCTCCGGCGAGTTCGGCACCGGGTCCGGCGGTGGTGGCTCCGGTTCCGGCGGCGCCGGGCGCGGCCGTCTCGGCTGCCGCGGTGGCGGCTCCCGGGATGCCGGCTCCCGGGGCGCAGGCCGCGGGCGTGCCCGTTCCGGTCCCGGCGGCCCTGGTCAGGCCCGTCGACACCCCCGCCGCCGCCCTGGCCCTGCCGGTCCCGCTGGTCGACCCCACCGACCCCGACGCCGGTTTCCTGGCGGGCCTCATGGCCTCCGCGCCGGCCGAGCTGATCGGTGCCCTGGCCGCGGCGCCCACCCGGTCCGTCGCGACCCGGCTGCGGCAGATCCGCGCCCGGCTGGAGAGCGGCGACCACCGGGCCGCGCTGGCCGGCCTGGCCGATCTGGACGAGGAACGGCCCGACGACTGGCGGGTGGTCTGGTACCGGGGCGTCACCGCTCTGGCCACCGGCGACTTCGAGGGCGCCGCCCTCGCCTTCGACGCGATCTACGACGCCTTCCCCGGCGAGGCCGCGCCCAAGCTGGCGCTCGGCCTGTGCGCCGAGGTGCTGGGCCAGCCGGACAACGCGGCCGAGTACTACCGCCTGGTGTGGACGACCGACCCGAGCTACGTGAGCGCCGCGTTCGGCCTGGCCCGGGTGCGGCTCGCGGCCGGGGACCGGCGCGGCGCCGTGACGACGCTGGAGTCGGTGCCGGAGTCGTCCATCCACTACACGGCCGCCCGGGTCGCCGCCGTCCGGGCCCGTCTGAGACAGCGCACGGCGAGCGCCGGCGACGTACCGTTCCTGGACGACCTGACGGCCGCCGCCGGGCAGATCGAGGCGCTCCAGGTGTACGGTCTGGACCCGGCCCGGCGCGAGCAGTTGACGGCGGAGGTGCTCGGCTGCGCCCTGGACTGGATACTCTCCGGAGGCCAGGACACCGGCCCCGCCGCCGGCGGCCGGGTGCTGCTGGGCAGCGGTCTGGACGAGCGGGGCCTGCGCTTCGGCCTGGAGCGCGCCTACCGCACGCTGGCCCGGCTGGCGCCCGGCGGCGACGAAAGGATCGAGCTGGTGGAACGGGCCAACCGTTACCGCCCCCGGACGTGGGTGTAGTCGATGTCGCAGATGCCTCAGCAGGCCGCACTGCCGAAGTGCCCGAGCTGCGCGGAGCCCGTCGAGCGGGGTGACCTGTTCTGCGGAGCGTGCGGGTACGACCTCTCGGTGGTCCCCGCTCCCCCGCAGGACCGGCCGACCCCCACCATGACCGGTCCCGGCGCGCCCGGCGACGGCGTGGACTGGCCGGCCCCCGAACCGCCGGGCTCCGCCGGGACCGCGCCCGGGGTGCACCTGCCGGCCGACCTGCCCGGCACCGACTCGGGCGGCACACCGCTGTCCGGGCACGAGTCCGACGCCGAGCGGTCCACCGGCCCCGGGGTGCGGCTGGACCGGCCGGCGGAGCCCGAGGAGTACCCGCTCCAGGCACCGGACCCACGGCTGTCCCCCGGTCCCGGCGCCCCGGCAGGTACGGCGACGGTGTGCGTGGCCTGCCGGACGGGCCGGGTGGACAGCGACGGCTACTGCGAGAACTGCGGACACGCCCAGCCCCGCGAACGCGACCACGTGGAGCGGGAGTCGGGTCCGGTCGCCGCCGTCAGCGACCGCGGGCTGCGCCATCACCGCAACGAGGACGCCTTCGCCGTCGGCCACACCACGCTGCCGGACGGCACCCCGGCGGCGCTGGCGGTCGTCTGTGACGGCGTGTCGTCCGCGACCCGTCCCGACGACGCGTCCCTGGCCGCCTCCAATGCGGCCGGTGACATCCTGCTGGCCGCGTTGGAGCGCGGCACCCACCCGCAGCAGGCGATGCACGAGGCGATCGTCGCCGCCGCGCAGGCGGTCGACGCGCTCGCCGACGAGCCCGCCACGGCCCGCGAGCAGGCCCCGCACCAGAACGCGCCGGCCTGCACGATCGTCGGTGCGGTGGTCACCTCGGGGCTGCTGGTCGTCGGCTGGGTCGGCGACAGCCGGGCCTACTGGGTGCCCGCCGACCGCGGCGCGCCGCCCGCCCGGCTGACCGAGGACGACTCCTGGGCCGCGCAGATGGTCGCCGCCGGCCTGATGAGCGAGGCCGAGGCGTACGCCGACCAGCGCGCCCACGCGATCACCGGCTGGCTCGGCGCGGACGCCTACGAACTGGACCCGCACACCGCGTCGTTCAAACCGGACCGGCCCGGCACCGTGGTGGTGTGCACCGACGGACTGTGGAACTACGCCGAGTCGGCGGAGGAGTTGTCCGAGGTCGTGCCGGCGGACGCGGCGGACCGTCCGCTGCACAGCGCCCAGGTGCTGGTCGGTCACGCCCTGGACGGCGGGGGCCACGACAACGTAACAGTGGCCGTGCTGCCGTTCCCGGCGCCGCGCCAGGGGGCAGGATCGGCCTGAGGCCGGAACGGGGAGGCCTCGACGGACCGGAGGGGACCGGTCCGCTCAGTTGCGTGGCCTCGCTTCCGCGGGGTGTCCGAGGGGGATGTGAACCAGCATGGCCAGTTTCGCGAAGCCGAACGCGCCGCAGTTCTCGGTGGACGTGTACCAGAACGAGTACCTGCCCGAGGGCGGCAGCGAGGTCAACGCCGTCGTCACGGTGACGGCGACCGGCGGCGGCACCGTCGGCGGCGCCGGCACCGCGCCCGCCGCATCCGGCCACGCACCGGGGCGGGAGCCGTCCGCCGCCGTGGCGGTCATGGTCGACTGCTCGGGTTCCATGGACCACCCGCCGGCCAAGATGCGCAACGCGCGGGACGCCACGGCCGCCGCGATCGACACCCTGCGCGACGGCACGCACTTCGCGGTGATCGGCGGCACCCACGTCGCCGAGGAGGTCTACCCGGGCGGCGGACGCCTCGCCGTCGCCGACTCCGTCACCCGCGAGCAGGCCAAACAGGCGCTGCGCCGGCTGAGCGCGGGCGGCGGTACGGCCATCGGCACCTGGCTGCGGCTCGCCGACCGGCTGCTGTCCTCGGTGGACGTCACCATCCGGCACGGCATCCTGCTCACCGACGGCCGCAACGAGCACGAGCCGGCGGACGACCTGCGGGCCACGCTGGAGGCGTGCGCCGGACGGTTCACCTGTGACGCGCGGGGCGTGGGCACCGACTGGGAAGTGAAAGACGTCACAGGCATCGCCTCCGCGCTGCTCGGCACCGCCGACATCGTCGCCGACCCGGCCGGCCTGGCCGCCGACTTCACGCGGATGATGGAGACGGCGATGGGCAAGGAGGTCGCCGACGTCGCCCTGCGGGTGTGGACGCCGGTCGGCACGGCCATCCGGTTCGTCAAGCAAGTCGCGCCCGCCGTGGAGGACTTGACCGACCGCCGCACCGAGGCCGGGCCGCGCGCCGGGGACTACCCCACCGGGTCCTGGGGCGAGGAGTCCCGCGACTACCACGTGTGCGTCGCGGTCCCGCCGGCCGGGATCGGACAGGAGATGCTCGCCGCACGGGTCTCCCTGGTCGTCCCACAACCGGACGGAACGGTACAGAATCTCGGCGCGCAAGGGCTCGTACGGGCCGTGTGGACGGACGACATGACGGCCTCCACCTCGATCAACCCCCAAGTCGCCCACTACACCGGGCAGGCCGAACTGGCACAGGTCATCCAGAAGGGCCTCGACCTTCGCAAAGCGGGCGATTTCGACGGAGCAACGGCCAAACTGGGGCGCGCGGTTCAGCTGGCGAGCGCCTCGGGGAACGCGGATACTGCGAAACTGCTTGCGAAGGTGGTGGACGTGGTCGACGCCGCGACAGGTACTGTGCGGTTGAGGACGAGGGTCGCGGAGGCGGACGAGATGACTCTGGAGACCCGGTCCACCAAGACCGTCCGTGTGAAGAAGTGACTCCTGGAAGCGATTGCAGCGATCCAGACGGACCCTCAGGAGAAGGGGAAGCACCGACATGCCGACCTGCCCGAACGGACACCAGTCGGGTTCCGACGACTGGTGCGAGGTCTGCGGTCACCGCATGGCCGGTGCCGTACCTCCGCCCCCTCCGCCGCCGCCCGGCGGTGGCTACGGCTTCCCGCCGCCCGCCGGCCCGGGCGGTCCCGGCGGCCGGACCGGCGCCGGACGCCCGCACGCGTCCGCCGGGTCCGCACCGGAGCCGGAACTGTGCCCGCAGTGCCGTACGCCCCGCGAGGGCGGCGCGCCGTTCTGCGAGGAGTGCCGGTGGAACTTCCTGACCAACACGGCGACCTCCTACACCCCGGCCGCCCCGCGCTCGCCGCAGCCCCGGTTCCAGCCGCCGAGCGCGACGTACGGCGGCGGTGACGGATACGAGTACCAGGGCTCCCGGCCCTCGCAGATGAACCGGCCCGCCGAGCCGATCCCGTCCTTCACCAGCGAGCCGTCGGGTCCGACGCCGTTCGCCGGCGAACGGCGCCCCGCCGGCCCGCCGACCGCTCCCGGCCCCACGGGCGCACCCCCCTTCGCCCCCGGCAACCAGCGCCGCCCCGGCCCCCCGCCGCCCTTCCCCGGCACCCCGGGCCGGCCCGGCCGGTCCGCCTTCGGCGGCGGCCAGGACCAGGGTCAGGGTCAGGGCCCCCAGGGCCCCGGTGGCCCGTCCGGCTTCGGCGGCGGTCAGGGGCAGGGTCCCGGCGGCCCCTCGGGGTACGGCGGAAGCCAGGGGCAGGGCCAGGGTCAGGGTCAGGGTTTCGGTGGACACTCCGGCTTCGGCGGCGGTCAGGGTCAGGGGCAGGACCCCCAGAGCCCCGGCTTCGGCGGCGGTCAGAGCCACGGCCAGGGTCAGGGTCAGGGCCCCCAGGGACCTGGCGGTCCGTCCGGCTTCGGCGGCGGTCAGGGTCAGGGTCCCGGCGGTGCCCCGCAGGCGTTCCAGCAGGGAGGTGCCCCGGCTGCGCCCGCGTTCCCGCGCGAGGGCGGCCGGACCCGGCCCGGTGACGACGACTGGGTACTCCCCCCGCCGTCGGCCTCCGACCCGTCCGGACCCGGCCAGGGCCCCGGCGGCCAGGGCGGCGGTTACGGCTACCCGCAGCCCGGCGCCGGCCAGGCTCCCCAGGGCCCCGGCGGCTTCCCCCAGGCCCCGCACGGCCGGCACGGCCAGCACGCGCAGCAGTCGGCCACCTGGACCGCGACCATAGGCCCGGACCGCGAGTACTTCATGGCGATGATGCAGCGCTCCGGCCCCGAGGCCGCGGGCCTGAACCTGCCCGCGTACTCGCCGGAGCAGCAGCGCACGCTCACCGGCAACCAGGTCACCATCGGCCGCCGCCGGCACTCCACCGGCGACACCCCCGACATCGACCTGTCGGTGCCGCCGGAGGACCCGGGCGTCTCGCATCAGCACGCCGTGCTGGTGCAGCAGCCGGACGGCGGCTGGGCCGTCGTGGACCAGAACTCGACGAACGGCACCACGGTCAACATGTCGGAGGAGCCGATCCAGCCGTTCGTGCCGGTCCCGCTCCAGGACGGCGACCGGGTGCACGTGGGCGCCTGGACGTCGATCACCGTCCGCCGGGGCTGAGGGAGATCACGGCAGGGGCCAGAGGTACGGCCCCTCCGGGTCGTCCAGCCACGCCCAGGCACGCCCGCCGCCGACCGTGACGCCGTACCGTCCGCGGTCCGGGCCGCCCTCGCGCTCCCACAGCGCGTACGCCTCCCGCGGATCGAGGGTCCCCCGGGTCAGCCCGAGCAGGAAGCGGAACGGCTCCTGCGCGCGGGCCCGGCCCGGCAGCCCGGCGAGGGACACGTCCTCGGGTTCCGCCCGGCCCTCGCCGCGCAGCGGTACGAAGAAGGCGGCCGTGGGCAGGAAGCGGCCCTCGGCGTGTCCCGGGCCGTGCACCGTGAGGGCCAGCAGGCCGGTGGCCAGCGGGGTGAGCACGCGGGCGCCGGGGCGGCACTGGGCGAGCCAGGCGCGCGGGACGGTCGGCAGCTCGCAGGTGGCGATGATCCGGTCGAAGGGGGCGCGCTCGGCTACCCCGCGAGCGCCGTCGCCGGTCACCACCACCGGGTGGTAGCCGGCCGCCGCGAGGTGCTGCCGGGCCGACTCGGTGATCTCCGGCTCCAGGTCGATCGTGGTGACGAGGCCGTCGTCGCCGAGCCGGTGGGCGAGCAGGGCCGCGTTGTAGCCGGTGCCGGCGCCCACTTCCAGGACCCGGTCACCGTCCCTGACACACAGCGCGACCAGCATCTGCGCCATCAGCGAAGGCTGGCTGCTGGAGGAGAGCAGCTCGCCGTCGCGCAGCCGGGTGGCGAGCGGCACGTCCGCGTAGGCGCCGTGCACCCAGCGTCTGCGGGCCTGCCGGTCGCTGCTCTCGCCCCAGCGGCGCTCGTAACCGCCCGGTCCGACGACGTAGTAGTACGGCACGAACAGGTGCCGGGGCACCTCCGCGAACGCCTCCCGCCACACCGGGTCCCCGGCCCAGGCCCCGTCGGCGTCGATCTCCCGCACCAGCGCGGCCCGCGCCGCGGCGGCGAGTTCCTCGGTCTCCGTGTCGTAGGCGCCCATGTCTCCACACTAGGGGCGCGGCGGCCGGTCCTGAGCCCGAAGTCCTGGGTCACCGCGTCTGAGACGATGGACGGGTACTGCAATTCCCGGGGACGTCCCCGGACCCCCGGCCGAACAAGCCCAGGGGCGGACCGGCACACAGATGTGAGGCAACCCAACGTGACCGAGATTCGGCGCGGCACGCTTCAGGAGCAGACCTTCTACGAGCAGGTCGGCGGCGAGGACACCTTCCGCCGGCTCGTCCACCGTTTCTACGAGGGAGTCGCCGGGGACCCGGTCCTGCGGCCGATGTACCCGGAGGAGGACCTCGGTCCGGCCGAGGAACGGCTGGTCCTGTTCCTGATGCAGTACTGGGGCGGCCCCACGACGTACAGCGAGAACCGCGGCCACCCCCGGCTGCGGATGCGGCACGCCCCGTTCACCGTGGACCGGGCGGCGCACGACGCCTGGCTGCGGCACATGCGGACGGCCGTCGACGAGCTGGGCCTGTCCGAGGAGCACGAGCGGACGCTGTGGAACTACCTGACGTACGCCGCCGCGTCGATGGTGAACACCCCCGACTGACCGCACCGGCCCCGGCCCCGGCCCGGCTCAGTGCCGGAGGCCGACGGCCGTACGACGCGGAGGTGAGCCGTACGGGAAACCCGTTACGGGAAGCCCCTACCGAAGGCCCCGCGCACGGCTCCTCAGCGCACGCTGAGCCCGAGGGATTCCCGTCCGGCCTGCCGGACGGCGACGGACCCGTAGGGGGTGCGCAGCCGCAGCCACGCCCCCGAGGAGAACAACCCGGTGTCCTCGTGCTCGGTCCCCGGCCGCAGGAAGCCGAGGGACTGGGCCGCGTGCACGGCGCGTACGGGCAGCCGGGTGCCGTCGATCCGCCGGGACCAGATGTCCCGCCCGATCCGGTCCAGCTCCGCGCGGGTACGCCCCTGCGGCCCCAGTTCTTCGGTACGCGAGCGGAATTCGGCCACCGCGGCGGCGACCGTGGCGCGCAGCGCGTCCGGCGCGGGCAGTCCTGGCTCGGGCTGCCAGCCGGACCGCGGCGGCAGCACACCGGCCCACGGCGGTCCCGTGACGGCGCCCGGGACGGCGGCGGTGGCCGCCCGCTCGTCCACGGACTCCAGGAGCTCACCGGCGGACACCGTCACGTCGAGAGCGACGTCGAGCCCGTGCTCGTACGGCTTGGCCAGCCTCACCGCGCGGACCGCCAGCACCTCGAAGGACGGCGGCCGGCCGAAGACGGCGAGCGCCGTGCCGGCCGCCTGGAGCCGCACCGCCGCTCCACGGTCGTAGCGGAGCAGCCGGGAGAGGAAGGCGGCGAGGTCCGCGGCCTCCGTCTCGTCGGCCAGGTGGAGGACCGTCATGCGGCGACGGCCTCCCCCTCGGTCTCGGGGTCCTCGGCCGCGTCCATGTACTCCCGGAGGAACTCGCGCTCCTCCGCGGTGATCCGCCGCGGACGCTGAGCGTCGAAGTCGAACGGGACGATGACCGTCGAGGCCCGTACGTACACCAGGTCACCGTCCTTCACCTCGTAGGAGAGGGTGAAGGACGCGGCCCGGATCTCGGTGATCCACAGCTCGATGTCCACCGGCTCGTGCCGGTGGACGAGCTGCCGTTTGTAGTCGATCTCATGGCGCGCCACCACGGACCCCTGCTTGAAGTCCTTGTCCGGGCGGAACAGGAAGTCGATCCGCGCCTCCTCCAGGTAGCGGAGGAAGACCACGTTGTTGACGTGGCCGTACGCGTCCATGTCCGCCCAGCGCAGCGGGCAGCGGTAGATGTGGCGCAAGACCGATCAGCCCCGGGTCAGCTTCTTGTAGGTGGCACGGTGCGGACGCGCGGCGTCCGCGCCGAGCCGCTCGACCTTGTTCTTCTCGTACGACTCGAAGTTGCCCTCGAACCAGAACCACTTCGACTCACCCTCGTAGGCGAGGATGTGCGTGGCGACCCGGTCCAGGAACCACCGGTCGTGGGAGACGACCACGGCCGCGCCCGGGAACTCGAGCAGCGCGTTCTCCAGGGAGGACAGGGTCTCCACGTCGAGGTCGTTGGTCGGCTCGTCGAGGAGCAGCAGGTTGCCGCCCTGCTTGAGGGTGAGCGCGAGGTTGAGACGGTTGCGCTCACCGCCGGAGAGCACACCGGCCGGCTTCTGCTGGTCCGGCCCCTTGAAGCCGAAGGCGGAGACGTAGGCCCGCGAGGGCATCTCGACGTGTCCGACGTTGATGTAGTCGAGCTCGTCGGACACGACGGCCCACAGCGACTTCTTCGGGTCGATGTTCTCGCGGCTCTGGTCGACGTAGGAGATCTTGACGGTCTCGCCGACCTTGATGCTGCCGGAGTCGGGCTGCTCGAAGCCCTGGATCATCTTGAAGAGCGTCGTCTTGCCGGCGCCGTTCGGCCCGATGACCCCGACGATCCCGTTACGCGGCAGCGTGAAGGAGAGGTCGTCGATGAGGACCTTGTCCCCGAAGGCCTTGCTGAGGTTGTTGACCTCGACGACGACACTGCCGAGGCGCGGCCCCGGCGGGATCTGGATCTCCTCGAAGTCCAGCTTCCGCATCTTGTCGGCCTCGGCGGCCATCTCCTCGTAGCGAGCGAGACGCGCCTTGGACTTGGCCTGCCGCCCCTTGGCGTTGGAGCGCACCCACTCGAGTTCTTCCTTGAGGCGCTTGGCGCGCTTGGCGTCCTTCTGCCCCTCGACCTTGAGACGGGTCTGCTTGGTCTCGAGGTACTTGGAGTAGTTGCCCTCGTAGCCGTGCAGACGGCCGCGGTCGACCTCGCAGATCCAGCCGGCGACGTTGTCCAGGAAGTACCGGTCGTGGGTGACGGCGACGACGGTACCCGGGTACTTGGCGAGGTGCTGCTCCAGCCAGTTCACCGACTCGGCGTCGAGGTGGTTGGTGGGCTCGTCGAGGAGCAGCAGGTCGGGCTGCTCCAGCAGCAGCTTGCACAGCGCGACGCGGCGCCTCTCACCACCGGAGAGAGTGGTGACCGGCCAGTCGCCGGGCGGGCAGCCCAGCGCGTCCATGGCCTGCTCCAGCTGGGCGTCGAGGTCCCAGGCGTTGGCGTGGTCCAGCTCCTCCTGGAGCTTGCCCATCTCGTCGAGGAGCGCGTCGGAGTAGTCGGTCGCCATCAGCTCGGCGATCTCGTTGAACCGGTCGAGCTTGCCCTTGACCTCGGCGACACCCTCCTGGACGTTCTCCAGGACGTTCTTCTCCTCGTTGAGCGGAGGCTCCTGGAGCAGGATGCCGACGGTGTAGCCGGGCGACAGGAACGCGTCACCGTTCGACGGCTGCTCGAGGCCCGCCATGATCTTCAGCACGGTCGACTTACCGGCACCGTTCGGGCCGACGACGCCGATCTTCGCCCCCGGCAGGAAGCTGAGGGTGACGTCGTCGAGGATCACCTTGTCGCCGTGCGCTTTGCGCGCCTTGCGCATGGTGTAAATGAACTCAGCCAAGAGAAACCGTCCGGCAGCTTGAAACTGGCAGTGGGCAGATACACCCCATCTTGCCTGACCGCCACCCCTGGGGGGAAACCCGTCCGGGCGGGCGACGCTGACCTGGGGGTTCGCTGTTGGCGGCTCGAGCTCGTCTGTCACTGTCGGTCGCTGTTGAGTGCTCTCGGGCGCCCTCGCACGGCCCAGGGACGGCCCAGGAAGCAGAGTCTCCGCCGACACCGCGCCGGGCTATCGTGCCGCTGTGACCAGCGCAGCGGAGCGCCCCATCCTCTTCCTCGACGTCGACGGACCACTCATCCCCTTCGGGGCGTCGTACAGCTCCTCGACGTCTTTCGATCAGGGCAACCCGCTACTTGATCGACTAGACCCCGGCATCGGATCGCGTCTCCTCGCCCTGGCCTGCCGTCTCGTGTGGGCCACGACGTGGATGGAAGATGCGAACGCGGCCGTCGCCCCGCGTCTGGGACTGCCGAAGCTGCCCGTGGTGGAGTGGCCGGATGCCAGCGCCGACGAAGGACCCCGCGGTCTGCACTGGAAAACTCGCCCCTTGGTCGAGTGGGCCGACGGTCGGCCGTTCATCTGGGTCGACGACGAAATCAGCGCCATGGATCGCTTGTGGGTCGATGCCCAACATCCTGGACCGTCGCTGCTTCATCGCGTCGATCCGGCTCAAGGACTCGTAGACGCCGACTTCTCGGCGCTCGGCGATTGGCTCGCTACTGAGGGCGCCGACTAACGGTTGATCGGGATCTCGTAGACGATCTCGCAGTGCGCGGCGGGCACCAGGATGTCGGCCGTCTCCACGGGCCGCCCCTGGTCGCTGTAGTAGGTCCGCCGAATGTGCGTGACGAGCGCAGCTTTCTGGATACCGAGTATCGACGCCTCCTCGGCGGTCGCCTGCCTCGGCTCGGGCTGCTCCACGGCGTGGCTGACCGTGACGCCGATCGCGGCCATGCGATTCACGACGCCCGCCCCTGCGTGCGGCCCTCCCTCGGGGAGGACGACGAGGGTGCCGGCGGTGAGGTCGTACGGCTCCCAGCTCGTGGACAACTGCACCGGCCTGCCGTCGGCCAGGAACTCGTACGTCGTCCGGACACACAGGTCACCCTCGGGGATGCCGAGCCGCGCCGCGATGTCCGCCGGCGCCGGGACCTTGGCATCGGTCCGGCTCTCCCAATCGCCTTGCTTGCCCAGGGCCTTCATATCCGTGCGGAACGGCGATCCGCTGGGCTGCTCCCGGGCCGACGACCGGACGACCCGGACCCGCTTCCGGGGCTCGGCGACGTACGTGCCCGACCCGGCGCGGCCTTCCAGCACACCCTGGGAGATCAGCAGCTCCTGCGCGCGGCGGACGACGTTCTCGCCCACGCCGCACTCCTGGCCGATCTGAGCGCGGGAGGGCAGACGGTCCCCCGGCTCCCATACGTGCTCCGCGATCCGTCGCCGGAGTTCGTCGGCGATGCGGAGATAGGGCGGCTGCTCAGGCATATGGAAAATCTAGTCCACTAGCTCTAATCTAGTTAACTAGCTTCACTGAAAGTGATCGCCGGTTACGGAGGCTGCCCTGTGCCCGCTTCGGGAGTTAGCGCGGCGGCCATCGCTGCCCGGCTGTCCGCCGTCGGGCTCCCCGCGCGAGTGGAGGAGCACGACCGGTACGCATCGGTCGAAGCGGAAGTGCCGGACTCGCTCTCCGCCGACTTATGGCGGGAGGCCCTGGAAGCGGTGGCGGAAGCCGATCGATTCGGTCTCGTCGCCACCGGCTTGAACGGCCGCACCCTCTGGGCGGTCGTACGCAAAGCGGTCCCCACGACGGGCGATGTCGGGGGACCTGCCATCAGCGATAGGAGCTGAGTAGCGTGCTCAACCGTATCCGCCGTGCCGTCTCACTCACCAGAGCGCGGTACGCCCCCAAGGGCAGGCATCGCCGCCCCTTAGCACCCTTCCGGTCATCGGCCGCGCCCGCCTTTCCTGCGTCCGCTGACACGTCGACGGTCATCCTGGGCCCGGCTCCCGACAGTTCGAACCACCGACACCCGATCAGCGGCGAGGAAAACGCCCTCGTCCGCCCGTACGTGCTGGCCTGGGAGAGACGAGTGCGGCCACGCCCGGTGGTCGTCGCTTCCCATCTGCCGGCTGAAGCTTGGTCGGCCTTGGCGGGTGTCCGTTGATGCCTTCCCGCCGACAGCCTCACATCGAGGACACCGCGGCCGCCTCCTACCGATCGACCGCATGCCGGATCGGTACGCACCCCGCCTGCGCGGAGTCATCCCCCGCCCCGGCACCGGTCGACCTGCCGGTTGTCTACGAGACGTGCGACTGCCCGTGCCACTCGCCGTTCGTCCCCTCAGCACCCGCGGAGGTGAAGCGGTGAGCCCCCTTGTACCCGGCGGCGCGCTGGCATCCAACGTCGAGGTCACCGCGGCCACTGTTCGGTACGGCGACATCATCCAGGTCGGCGGCCGGGCATGCCGTGTGGGCAACCTCTTCCAATTGCCCAACGGGGCCAAGCAACTGCTCTTCGAGTCGGGAGAGCTGCTGACCATACACGCGCGTACCCGGCTCACTGCCGTTCGCGTGCTGAGAAGGCGGTGACCCGCTCCGTGCCTTCACGCCATCACGACATCGCCGACGATCTCCGGCAGCAGATCACGACCGGTCGCATGAAGCCGGGTGAACGTCTTCCGTCCGAGGCCGACCTCGCTGACCGATACAAGGTCAGCACGGTGACACTACGAAGCGCCCTAGCGGTCCTCCAGGGCGAAGGCCTGGTCGAGAAGATGCACGGGAAAGGCAACTTCGTCCGCCGCCGGCCGCGCAAGATCGTGTACGTCGGCGGATGGGGGACGCTGGACCCGTGGACCGCTGCTGAAGCGGCCCTGCGTGTCGCCGTGCGCACCACCACGGTTCCGGCGGACAGCCACCTGGCGACGTTGCTCAAGGTGCCGACAGGCAGTCCACTCGCTGAGTTCTTCTGCGTCAGCCACGAGGAAGAGTCACCGCGCGGACTGGCCCGCATGTACATCCCGCGCGACCTGGTCCCGGCCGGAGTACTGGACGACGAACACTCCTGGCAGGAGACCGCCCTTCGACTCGCGGTTTTGGGCTCGCCGCCGGCAACCGTCCGGGAGACGGTATGCGCCCGCCCGCCAACACCGGACGAAGCATCGGCCCTCCGGACCAGCTCCTCCAAGACAGTCCTCGCGATCACACGCGTCGCGACCGACACCGCCGGGCGAGTCGTCGAAGCCGCCCTACTGGCGTTCCCTGGGGATCGCGTCGACGCGGTCTTCACCACCCATCACGTGACCGATGAGAGGCAGACGCAAGGATGACGGCACCGAACGAACTACGACTCCTCCCGTGGTCGGGGTCGGAAGGCAAGCCCTGCTACCTGAACACCGACGACAAGGGCGGCTACATGTCCCGCCTGGCGGACAACATCGAAGCGGTACAACTGGGAACGGCTGCCGAGCTGCTGGAGCATGCCTCGGACACCCTCGACGACCACGACCAGGGCCCGGAGGACCTGCGCCGATTGGCCAAGGAACTGACCGGGGCCTTGCGAGACGTACTCCGCGTTGCAACCAACCGCGGTCGCCTCCTGGCAGGAAGCGACCCTCATCCGCCCTAAGACCGTGTCCTATGTGGTGAGGGCTCGTTGAGTCACGTATGGGGCGGGGTACGTGGAGTTGGATTGTTCCGGACGGGCTGTGGGAGATCGCGAAGCCGCTGATCCCACCGTCGAAGGTGCGGCCGCAGGGCGGAGGAACGCAGAACACCCCTGATGAGACGCTGTTCGCGGCGAACATAACGTGCTGGTCAGCGGCTGTGCATGGCGCCAACTGCCGCCTTGCTTCGGTATATCGAAGTCGACTGCCCACCGCCGGTTCATGATCTGGTCGAGAGCCGGCGTCTGGGGGCGGCTGCACGAGGCCGTGCTGCACCGGCTCGACGACGCCGGCCTCATCGACGTCACCCGCGTCGTCCTGGACACCGCCCACGTCCGCGCTAAAAAGGGGGCGAACACACAGGTCCAAGCCCCGTGGACCGGGGCAAGCCGGGTTCCAAGATGCACGTCCTGTCGGACGCGAACGGACTGCCCCTCCTCGTTGGCGTCTCGGCCGGCAACACCCATGACAGCGAAGGGCTGAAGCCCATGGTCGAGGGTCACCAAACGAGACACGACCCCCACCGCGGCCGCCACTTCAAGCCCCAGCGCCTCCACGCGGACAAAGCCTACGACCGCACTGACCTGCGGAAATGGTTACGTGGCAAACGCATCGGAGTACGGATCGCGCGCAAAGGCATCGAGTCCAGCGAACGATTGGGCCGCCGCCGCTGGGTCATCGAGCGGACGATGTCCTGGCTGTCCGGCTACCGACGCTTGAGCCCCCGCTATGAGCGCGATCCCCGCAACTACCTGGCCTTTCTCGGCCTCGCCGCAGCCCTCTGCTGCTACAAACGGCTCATCCGCCTCACCACATAGGACACGGTCTAAAGGGGCCGGCGCCCTTGGCGTCTGCAACCTGCTCGGTGCGGGCCTAACTTGCCAGTCTACTGATCAACGCTTCCGCTGACCAGCGGGACTGAGGAAGCCCACGGCTCCGACAAGCTCGGATGCCGTGGGCTTCTGCCGTTGTTAGTCAACGTCGGGTGGCCCAGGGACGGCCCAGCCCGATGGCTCATTCGGGTGCAGAGAGATCAATATAGATCGGATCGTTTATTCCAGTCACCTGAATGGGCTGATCCAGGGTGCGCGAATTGACCCTATGGGGAATCATTGCATCGAAGCTTGCCTGTGGATGTGCGATCGGACATGAGATGACTAATGGTGGGGATCACGGCGCTAGACCAAGACGCCCCTCGGATGCAAGGGTTACGTGGCTAATCCTTTGCCTGCTCCTCATCGGGGCTGCTGCATGTTTCGCCCTGGAGCACACCGCGGCACGGGAAGCGGGATTCGCACATGAACTAATTCACGCAATCGGAGAAGCGTTCATTGTGGCGTTTCTTCTTGGTCTTTGCGGAGACTTCTACCTCAAGAAAAAACTTGGCGAAGAATCCGTCAAGCGAGGCGTGCAAACTGCACTAGGCGAGACATTGGGCTTTCTTGAGCCGGGCCAACCTCAAGCACTTCGTGCCGCCGTTCTGCGGTTCGCGAATCGCGATGTATACATCCGACAGGCGCTCTGGCGCATTAAGTTTGAGTGGGCTAATGACGAACAGACAGTCATGAAGCTGCTTATCTCACTTAAGCTTACGGGTGTGAGTCTCGCGCATGATGGCTACTTGCCGAAACGTAGACTCTGGTCCTTGGCGTCTGTCCGCGGGTATAATACTGTCTATCTGAGTTACGCCCTTCAATGCCCAAACGCGAGCATCAATATCGTAGAGGAGCAAGCCGCTCTAATACCGTTCCTTGCCGAGGAGGCTGGAAAGTTGAAGCTCAACCAAGAGGCTCTTCTTGGTGAGCGACTCTCCGAGAATCAGAAAATTCCATTCGCTGAGTCTTTCGCCCACAACAGGGCAGCTTGTATGTATCAAAGCGCAGTCAGCTGGGTCCCTCTAGTACACAGTGACTTCGCCATGAATTTCAAGATTGAGCTAGAAGGTTCGGCACTCCCTACTCTCTCCGTGTCCGTCTTCCACCCAAGAACTGAGACAGCGGAGCAGGATTGGACCTACTTGGGAGGCGAATCTGCGGTTACTTCCAAGGAGTGGCAGTTTGTGACACCAGGGCAAGTAACCATTGTTAGTTGGCTCCCTAAAGACTATCGCGCAGTCGAGTTTCGCCCCGAAAGTCCCAATGGGCACACCGAGGAGACAAAAACTGCGGATTCCAATCCAGCTGAGGAAAGCAGCGACCTGTGATGTCTGATTTGTAAGGGCGGACGTGATCGGCAGCGAGAAACGCCGAGTTCACTCCGTCTGTAGCGCCCGCCCGGCTCAGCGAACCATCTCGACTGCGGCGCCGTCGTTGACCGCATGATGTGGCACGGCTAGGTGTATTGCCCTGTGAGGTTGGGGACGCGGCTGGCGGGTGGCTGGCCTTTCAGCGCGGTGTGTCCGCGGTGGTGATTGTAGGTGTGCGGCCAGCCGGGGAACGCCTCGCGGCGTTCTGTCTCCGAGCGGTAGGGGCGGGTTCGCTTGTGGGCGATCCCGGCCGCTACCAGCCGGTCTCGCCAGTCGCGTGAGCGGTAGCAGGAGCCGTTGTCGGTCAGGACCCGCTCGACGATGATCCCGCACTCGGTGAAGAAGGCGTGGGCCCGCTGCCAGAACCCGGTGGCGGTCTCCTTCTTCTCATCGCCGGGGATCTCGCTGTAGGCCAGACGGGAGTGGTCGTCGATGGCGGTGTGCAGGTAGCTGTAGCCGGCGTTAGCGCGGGTTTTGCGGCCCGCTTGGCGGCCGAGGACTTTGTGGCCGCCGCCGTCGGGGATGTTGCCGAGCTTTTTGATGTCGACGTGGACCAGTTCGCCGGGGCGGTCGCGTTCGTAGCGGCGTATGACGCGGCCGGTGGCCCGGTCAAGGTGTGTGAGCCGGGCCAGGCCGTAGCGGGTCAGCACCCGGTGCACGGTGGAGGGCACGAGCCGCAGCAGGTGTGCGATGCGGGCCGGTCCCCAGCGGCGCAGGATGCGGACCTTGATGATCCGCCGTTCGGTGCCGGTCGGAATGCGGCGGGGGCTGGTGTGCGGCCGGGAGGACAGATCGCTCATCCCGGCCTCGCCCTGGGCGCGGTAACGGTCGGCCCACCGCTGGGCCGTGGTCGGTGAGACCTGGAAACGTTCGGCGGCCCGGCGAAGAGTCCAGCCGTCCTCGACGACACAGCGAGCCCGACAACGGAAGCACCCGGCCGCGAAAGCCGGGCGTCCTGGGATGAGACAGGCACAAGCCGCTTCCCGCCTCCCCTGCCACCCCACCTGACCAGCAAGAATCAACCCGCATCTCCACCAGCACGAGCCCCACAACCCGGCAATCCGAAAATGTGGATACGCGAGCATTTCAGGTGAAGACGACCTCTTAAAGGTCGCTTAGCGCCTCGTACAGGTCGCCGCAGGTGGTCCAGCAGTCGATGCTGCCGTCGTCGTACAGGCTGCCCATGTACCAGTCGTCGCCATCCACAGGCTTCAGGAGACACAAGCTGTGGAACCCGAGGACGATCTCTGGGCATTGCATCTCGTGGGCCTCGGTGACGCTGACCCACTGCACTGGTCGGTCGGGAGCAAGGGCGACAGCCTCTCGGACTCCCGAGACATCGCGGATCTTCTGAAGAGTCCATCCCCGGGGTAGTCGCGCGTCGGCCATCTACGGATGATCTCACTCGCCGGTGCAGATCACCGCTTCAGGAGACAACTCCTAGTTCCGTTGAACCGTTTCCCTCTGAGCGCGACTCCGTCTAGGCTTCCACGCCTGATCACAAGGGGGAACAGTGACGACAGTGATGGATCCAGGTGACGACGAGAACGTCTCGGTCACGGGCGGCATCACCTGGGGGCAGCTTGAAGGTCTCAGGCCCCCCTCCGCCTTGCTCCGCCAGCGCTCTGGCAGCCAAAAGCTGCGCAACATTTGGCTACTTGTCACCTTCGGGCTTTTCCTGTTGATGATCTTGCTCCTGCTCCTCGCGGACGTCATCGCAAGAAACACGAAGTCCACCCCGGGCAGGCACCAAGAGGTACTCAAAGGCTCCGACCTCACGATCATCGAAGTGTCGATCGGCGCAGGTGCGCTGGGCATCCTCGCGTTCGGAATCCCATGGCTCGCTACGCGACGTAAGTACATGAAGAACCGGAACGTGGAGTTCGAGGAAAGACTAAAGGCGGAGAAGGCGTACTACCGCCAGAGGCTTGAGAACCTCAAGAAAGCCACCGAACTGGCCACCTTGATGGATCTCAATCAAGGGCAGATCAAGACCTACCACGACATCGTCACCGACCAGGCGGACAAGTCCTTCAAGTCCTCCCGCATCGCGATGGGTATCGGCATGCTCCTCCTAGTAGCTGCCGCTGTCGGAGGCGCCTTCGTGCCCCTGGAACAAGTCCGCTGGTTCATCGGCGCGCTTGCTGCCTTCAGCACGCTCCTGTCCGGCTATCTGAGCCGCACCTACTTGTCCCTGTACAAAGAGTCGATCGGCCAGCTGAACCGCTACTTCGACCAGCCGGTGTTGAACAGCTACTACCTGACCGCCGAGCGCCTCACAGAGGGTCTCGGGGAGCAGCACCAGGACGAGATAAGGATGCAGGTTATCCGCGAGGTTCTTAGTAACGGCGCCCGGATGGGTGGCAAGGCGGAGTCGGACAAGGAGCGGACCCCGGAGCCTCGGTCGAAGAAGCGGACGCCGAAACGGCATACCAGCTCCGTGAACGGCACCCCGCAGGCGTAACGGGATAGGAAATGTGCGCATAGGAGTTCCGCGTCTTGTTCTCCCGCTCGGCGCCACTCTCGTCGTACTCGGTTCGGAGTTGCGCCAGGAAGGCGCACAGGGCTTTCGCTATTGGGGGATCCGATCCTGGGGTGTCAGCGGATGGGGCATGGAGAAGCTCCGCCCAAGGGCTGTCCCGTAAATGATCCCTGGGTCACCTCAGGCGTGTAGGGCCACCGTGTGGCACTCTCGTTTATCCGGCGAGGGCGAGGTTGTGCATCCGAGCGATGCCGCGCATGGCGTGGTGGACTCCGTCGCCTTTGAAACGGCAGTCACGGAGGGTCTTCCAGGTCTTCATTTTCGGGCGAAGACGTGCTCGACTCGGGCGCGGACCTGCTTGTGGGATTTGTTGTGCGCTTGTTTCCAGTCGGGCAAATCTTCGCCCTTGCGTAGACGATGGGGCATGACGAGTCCCGTGCCGGGATAGCCACCGTCGGCGATTGTGAGTGTCCTGCCGACGGCGGCCTTGGCGCCGGATTCCTCCCACGCCTTGCAGTCATTGCGGTTCCCGGGCAGCGGTCGGCCGACCACGACGACGAGCCGGGTGCCGGCGTCGATGACGACTTGGTGGTTGGTGGAGTATCCGGTAGTTCTTCGACTGCACGGCGATGGTGTGGTCGCGAGTGGGCACCAGGGTGCCGTCCACGATGAGCACGGTGTCCTTGGCGAACCGCTTGCGGGGCTGGAGCGCGAGCATCGGTCCGAGATGGTCGATCACACGGGCCGCCGCATATTTCGACACCCCCAAAAGCGGCGCGAGCTGGCGGAACGTCAGGTGGTGCGCCCGTACGCCGCGATCAGCAGCGCCCGGTCCTCCAGGGGCAGGCCCCACGGCCGACCCTTGCGGACCGCGTAAGCACCCTCGCGCCGCAGCGCGGTCACCAGCTTCCCGAAGGCGCGCGGGCTCAGCCCGGTGAACGGGGCTATCCAGGACGGCTCCGACGCCGTGATCACGCCAGCCACGCCGGGATCATCGCAGCGTGGCGTGCCCCGCCAGCGGGCTTCCCCGCCTCAGCGGACCTCGTGGACCACCTGGATCTCGCCGACAATGTGGGCGTTGAAGTCGTCCAGCTCCTCGGCCGGAACCCAGAGTTCGAGGATCGTCTGCCCGCCGGCCTGCTGGACGGGATACCTGCTCAAGAAGGCGGACTCGACCTCGAAACGGGTGACGAAGCCGGCGCCGTCGTGCTTCGCGTTCCAGTCCCGCGCGATCCTGACGGCGTAGTCCTCGTTGAGGACCGGGTAGAAGATCGGCTGCTCGGGCAGCCGGGGCGGCCAGGCACGCCAGTTCAGCTCCCGGACCAGGTCCAGCTCCTTGGGGCCGGTGGGGCGCCACAGGGTCGTAGTTGCTTGCTGGCTGGTCATCCGCATCGCTCTGTGAACGCAGGCGCGCCGGTACGGCGGGTCGGGAGTCCGGACGATACCGGCACCGCGAACTCAGCAGCTACGCAGTTTCCGCACCCTGGTCAGCTCCCTGACCAGCAGTTACGGGACAGCCCTTAGGACGGCCCCGGGAGGGCGCTCGTGTGTGAGCACCGCTTTACAAGTTCGGTCCTGCCCCTACGCGGCCGCGATCCAGCACGTGCCCATGTGCCATCGTTGGGTGCTGACCGTCGCGGCTGTTCGTGGTCGTTGATGTCAGCGTTGGATGTCAGCGGCAGCTCACTGTCAAGTCGCTGGCTCCTTCCCAGCTCTTGCCGCCGATTCGTCTCGTCGACGCTTGGCGTCGTGCCACAGTGTGCCCATGCGCGCATTCATCAAAGGGATAGGTAGCCTCGCTGTCCTTGCTGCCCTGCTGTTCGGCGCGGTGGAGGGCATAGCCTTCTTGGCGAGATACTTGGGGCGCCAAGTTTTCCATGGCGTGAACCCTACGGTTGCTGCGGCAGCGGTAACGGCGATGGCAACGGTTCTCGTAACCGTTGCCACGTTGGTTATTGGACGCTACCTCGAACGCCGGAAATCTGTCGAGGCAGAGATTCGAGCCAGTAAGATCCCCGTCTACACCAGGCTCGTAAGTGGACTCATGAGGACGATCATGAACCCCGACTCTTCGAGCGGAGATGAGGTGGCACAATTCCTACGGGAAATCGCGCCAGATCTCATTACGTGGGCTTCCGACGATGTTCTGCTTGCCTGGTCAAAATTCAAGCGGGAAGCCCAAGTTCTCGAAGCCGAGGATACGATATTTAGCTTCGAAGAACTCTTGTCCGCAATTCGCCGAGATTTCGGGCACAGCGGCAGGCAGGTGAAGGAGGGTGACCTCCTTGCTCTCTTCATCAATGACATCGACGAACAGTTGACCCGGCGGCGCGCCCGGAGAGGCGCCGTGTGAGCACTCTGAGCTGGTATTGGGCAGCGGTTGCACGCAATACGCTTTCCAAGTCTGCTGGCGGTCTGGCTGGCCCGATGCCGGGGCGTTCACCTGGGTTCATGGCCGTCCGGCCGTTCGACGAGAGCTGACGGCCGAACTCTCCTGAACGTCGGCGTCCGTCCCTGAACGAGACGGAAACTGAGACGGACAGCCTGGGTCTTGCGTTGGTTGTCGTTGAGCACCCTTCGACGGCCCAGAGACGGCCCAGTCCGGTCATGAGCCACGGCGCCTGGTACAAGCCCGGTGCCTGACCGATGGTCAGGCACCGAAGAAGTGAAGGGCTAGGTGTCTGGCTTGCGGCCTGGGCCTGCCTATTCCAGGTCAAACATCATCTGCTGCTGTCCCCGCTCTTCAAGCCAATCGATCATCTCTCGACAGCTGCGAACATAAGTGCGAGCTGCCTCAGGAGTCACGACGTAGCGATGACCATGGGTGACTCTGTTGCGCACTTCGCTTAGCTCGATGATCGACGCTCTGATGTCGGAGGGCAGGTTTAGTCGCTCGGCTAGGCGCCTGACTGGCCACCGAAGCCGTGATGCCGGTAATTCTTGCTCTTCAAGTCGCCGCAGCTGAGCCTCTACCCCTAAGAAGGCTGCAACGACTGCGGCGTTTGAGTGCGTCTCTGCGAGGGTCAGGAGAGGGTCGTCGTCTGGAGCCACCCTGTGGAAGTGCACGAACGAGCCCTGCGGCCGGCCACTGGAATCTGCCCCAGGTGGCACCGCGGGTTGTACCCCGTGGTCGACTACGGGCGGCAACTCAGATTGGTCGGGGCCTCCGAGGTGATTGTTTAGTACTGCCACCTCTGCATCTGCGCTGGCAGCGATGACCTCGTTGGAGAACTCGGCATCAACACCTGGGGCGCTCAGCATCCGGACTCTGCGTATGAGGTCTTTGAGCTGGCTTCGGAAGCCGTAGACGATCACCACCGTCACAGCTGGCCAGATGATGACCTTGAGGTAGTCGAGCACTAAGCGAGCAATGTCCACAGGCGCATGATGCCGCATGGCAACCCCAGGGCGACCTGCACTTTGGGTACGCGGTCGGCGTAGCGGCTTTGGGCTGGAGCTGCTTTGGCGCGAGTGATCATGGCCCCGTAAGCTTCCGGCGCGTCGGGCAGTCTGTGGACCTGCCCGGTAAAGCACGACGTTGGGGCCATGATCTTCGAGGCTCGCGCCAAAGTGGCTGCCTAAAGCCGTGGAGTCGACCGCCCCAACCATGACGTACCCCTTCTCGAAGCTCAGGCGGCTGGTTGCTGTGCGCGCGGCACGGACGTCGGCCGGGCTGGAGCGGGGCGGAGACAGGAGCGCAGGCCCGGCCGGGGGCCGTCAAGCCGCTTGCGTGGCAGGCGGGGCGCTGGTGAATGCCCGGTTATCGCGCAGTAGTGCCCATAGGACGCTGGTGCGCCGCCGGGCCAGGGCGATGACGGCCTGGACGTGGTTGCAGCCTTCGCCTCGCTTCTTCAGGTAGAAGTTCCGGTTCGGGCCTTCGCGGATGATGCTGGTCTGGGCGGACATGTAGAACACCCGTCGTACGCGGCGACTGTAGCGCTTGGGCCGGTGCAGGTTGCCGGTTCGGCGGCCCGAGTCGCGGGGCACGGGTACGAGCCCGGCCGCGGAAGCGAGATGGCCGGCGTCGGCGTAGGCCGCCAGGTCCCCGGCCGCCACGACGAATTCGGCGCCGAGTATCGGGCCCAGGCCGGGCATTGACTCGATGATCTCCGCTTGTGGGTGACGGCGGAAGGTGTCGCGGATCTGCCGGTCGATCCGCTTGAGGCGTTCGTCCAGAGCAAGGATCTGGGTCGCCAGGTCGGCGACGATCTGCGCGGCGACCTCCTCGCCGGGGAGAGCGGTCTGCTGGGCCTGAGCGGCTTCCAGCGCGGTCGCCGCCACCGCGTCGGCGCCCCGCACGCTGCGAGCCGCCAGCCAGGCTGTCAGCCGGGCCCGGCCGCGGCGGCGGATCGAAGCCGGTGTCTGATAGCCGGTCAGCAGTACCAGCGCGCCCTTGTGATTCGAGTAGTCGAAGGAGCGCTCCAAGGCAGGGAAGACGCCGGTCAGCACGTCACGAAGCCGATTGGTCATCCGCACCCGATCGGCGACCAGATCTGACCGATGAGCCGTCAGCAGCGCAAGATCGGCGGCCAGCTGCGCGGGCACATCGATGGTCGCGAAGTCGCTGCGATGACGTGCCGTCTCGGCGATGACATAGGCATCACGGGCGTCGGTCTTCGCTTCGCCACGGTAGGCGCCGGACATACGATTCACCGTGCGGCCAGGCACGTAGACAGCCTGCTGGCCATGGGCCGCAAGCAGGGCCAACAACAGCGCGGAGGACTTCCCGGAGATGTCCACGGCCCAGTGGACTTCGCCCGCCAGGTCGAGAATTTCGCCGAGTGCGGTCAGGATGTCCGACTCGTCGTTGTCGATCTTCTTCGACCAGAGTGTCGCGCCGGTCTCGTCGACGACCGCTGCCCAGTGGTGCCCCTTGCCTGCATCGACGCCGGCCATACTCGGGTCCGTGGCTCGCTCACTCGCCCCTCCTCGCACCGCACCGCATTCCGTCGGCCCGAGGAACACCCCGCTGTCTGCTCCGTAAACAGCGACCGCACAAGGCGCGCACATCTCAATCAGCAGCCAAGGTGTCCCGAAGGGCGCGGCGGCCACTCGCTCCGAGCCACACTCGACAAGCCGCCTTAAGCCACACCCCGCCCTTCCGGACCACCCAACAACTTACGGAGCCGCCTTGATGAAGGAGAGAAGGTTTTATCCCGTTGGGATGAGGCGCTTGCCGTCGTGGCTGCGTACGTGAGGGCCGTTGCCGTCCAAGGCATCCAGGAGTCTGACTGCGAAGACCTCGGCCATGCGCTCGCTGACCTCCTCGGGCGTGAGCCAGCAAACAGCCGTGGACTCGCTCGACGTGCGCTCGGTGCCGCCGGAGGGCTTGCAGCGGAAGACGAGGGCCACGATGCCGCGGGTGAGGTTCTTGTAGACGCCGGTCAGTGAGTCCACGTCAACGTGGATGCCGGTCTCCTCCAGGACCTCAGGAGTGCTGACCATGGCAGCAGAGCTTCCGAACCGGTTCCTGACCCCTGAGGACCTGGTCGAAATGTTCGAACTCCCGAGTGTGGAAACGGTCTACCAGTGGCGCCGCAAGCACACTGGTCCTCGTGGCTTCCGTGTCGGTCGGCATCTCCGCTTTGACCCGACCGACGTGCGGGCCTGGGTGGACACCCAGCTCGGGGAGGCCGCCTGATGGCTGGGCACATCCAAGACCGCTGGTACAGGACCGAGGTAGGCGCGAACGGCAAGCCACACCGGGTCAAGACCGAACGCCACGGCACGGGCATGCGCTACCGGGCCCGCTACATCGGCCCGGATGGCACAGAAAAGTCCAAGAGCTTCCCCGACAAGCAGAAGAGGTTGGCCGAGAAGTGGCTGACCAACATCGAAGCCGACATGGCACGCGGGCAGTACATCGACCCGCAAGCGGCCCGGACAACGTTCCGGGAGTACACGGACCGCTGGCTTGCGTCGCTCACGACCGACCTGACGAGCCGGGCTGCCGTCGAGGGTCGGCTGCGCCTGCACGCACTCCCCTACCTCGGCACCCGCCCAATCGGCTCGTTCCAGCCGGAGCACATCCGCGACTGGAACCGCCAGTTGGAAGACGCCGTGGCGTCAGCCCAGTACCGGCGCCTCATCTTCGACGCAGTCTCTTCGGTACTCAACGCGGCCGTAGATGACCGTCTGCTGGCCTCGAACCCCTGCCGGGCCCGATCGGTCAAGGCGCCCCGTCCGACGCCGACACGTGTGCACCCGTGGTCTGCTGAACAGGTCTTCGGCGTACGGGCTAGCCTCCCCGAGCGCTACATGGCCATGGTCGACCTCGGCGCCGGATGCGGTCTTCGCCAGGGCGAGATCTTCGGCCTGGCCGTCGACAACATCGGGGATCTCGGCTGGCTGTACGTCCGCCAACAGGTGAAGAAGGTTCGCGGCACGCTCGTCTTCGCCCCGCCCAAGCGCGGCAAGCTCCGTGACGTCCCCCTCGACCCCGAGGTGTCGGCCGCGCTCCGCGAGCATATGAAGCGCTTCCCGCCTGTCGAGGTGACCTTGCCCTGGCTGACACCGACCGGCCCCAAGGTCACACACCGCCTGGTCTTCACGAGCAGCATCGGCGCTGCCATCTGGAGCCAGGGGTTCAACGACCAGGCGTGGAAGCCTGCGCTGGCCTCCGCGGGCATCATCCCGGTGCCGGAGAAGGGTGAGCGTCACGCAGCTGCCCGTGAGCACGGGATGCACGCGCTCCGCCACTTCTACGCCTCGGTGCTCCTGGACGCCGGGGAGAGCATCAAGGCCCTGAGTCTCTACCTGGGCCACAGTGACCCCGGATTCACCCTCCGCGTCTACACGCACCTCATGCCATCCAGCGAGACCCGGACCCGGAAAGCCATCTCCGCGATGTACCGGGCCGCCGGTCACGCTCACGACGGCCCGAAAACGGGTGACGGCCCAGAGACGGCCCAAGCCGCCTGACACGGCCCCTCATCGGCAAGGAAATTGCTGGTGAGGGGCCTTTTCCTGCCCTCCCCTGGCAAGTAACACCCCATCTTGCCTGACCGCCACCCCTGGGGGGAAACCCGTCCGGGCGGGCGACGCTGACCTGGGGGTTCGCCGTGGGCAGTGGCGGTGTTCGGCTTTGGCGCAAACGAGCTGTTGCCGTGCCGCGGCGGGCCGCGCAGCCTGGAGGCGCGGGAGCGCTCCCACGCTTCGGTTGTCCCGACCGGACCATGTTCCCGTGGCTCCACCGCACACCGGCACTTCTCCCCCCACGGAAAGAGTCCCGTCATGCATTGTCATGAGCATGTACGTTCCTTGCGGCATCGGTCACTGCTCCTCCTCAGTCCTCTCGTCGCGGTACTGATCAGCCTGGTCACCTGGGGCGGAACGGCCTCCGCCCACGGGTCGGTGGTCGACCCGGCCTCCCGCAACTACGGCTGCTGGCTGCGCTGGGGCAGCGACTTCCAGAACCCGGCGATGGCCCAGCAGGACCCCATGTGCTGGCAGGCGTGGCAGGCCAATCCCAACGCCATGTGGAACTGGAACGGCCTCTACCGCAACGGTTCCGCCGGCAACTTCCCGGCCGTCGTCCCCGACGGCCAGCTGTGCAGCGGCGGCCGGACCGAGAGCGGGCGCTACAACTCCCTCGACGCCGTCGGTCCCTGGAAGACCACGGACATCGGCTCCGACTTCACCGTCAAGCTGTACGACCAGGCGAGCCACGGCGCGGACTACTTCCTCGTCTACGTCACCCGGCAGGGCTTCGACCCCACCACCCAGTCGCTGACCTGGAACGATCTGCAACTGGTCACCCGGACCGGCAAGTACGCCCCGAGCCAGAACTACGCGATCCCCGTGCACACGTCCGGCTACACCGGCCGCCACGTCGTCTACACCATCTGGCAGGCGTCGCACATGGACCAGACGTACTTCCTGTGCAGTGACGTGAACTTCCGCTGACCCGGCGGCACCCCTCCCACCACCGGACACGGCTCCCGTCGGCCGGCCCCCACCCGGGCCGGCCGGCCGGAGCACCGCCTCTCCGTTCCTCTCTCTTCCGTCCGTACGCCCAGGAGGCGCACATGCTCACCCCTCTCGTGCGATGCCTGTTCCGGCTGCGACGGGGGCCCCGGGTGCGCGGCCCCTGGGTGGTGGCCTCGGCCGCTCTCGCGCTCGCCGTGTCCCTCCTGGTCGCCATGCCCGCGAGCGGCGCCGGTGCGGCGTCCGGATGCCGGGTCGACTACACCGCCGACGAGTGGACCGGCGGATACACCGCCCAGGTCCGCGTCACCAACCTCGGCGCCTCCCTCACCGGCTGGCGGCTGACCTGGACGTACGGCGGCGACCAGCACGTCACCTCGGCCTGGAACGCGTCCGTCACCCAGACCGGCCATTCCGTGACCGCCGTCAACACGGACTGGAACGGGGCACTGGCCACCGGTGCCGGCGCCGATTTCGGCCTCCAGGGGACCCGGCAGCCCGCCGACCCCGCGCCCACCGGCTTCAGCCTCAACGGCGTGCCCTGTGATGGCGACGGCACCACCCCGCCGACACCGCCTCCCACCACCCCGGGCACCCCCTCCCCCACACCACCGCCCGCGGGCTGCGGCACCGCCGTCCTCTGCACCGGCTTCGAGGACCAGACCGGCTCCACGCCGTCCGGTGACTGGCGCTTCACCGCGCCCGACTGCCAGGGCACGGGCACGGCCGCCGTCGACACCGCCGTCGCGCACAGCGGCACGAGATCGCTGCGGGTGGACGGCCGGGCCGGCTACTGCAATCACGCCTTCGTCGCCGCCACCGCCGACCTGTCTTCGGTCGGCCCGGTGCTGTACGTCCGCATGTGGGTACGGCACACCACCGCGCTTCCGGCCTCCCATGTGACCTTCATGTCGATGCCGGACACCTCCCAGTCCGGCCGGGCGCTGCGGGTCGGCGGCCAGAACGGGGCCTTGCAGTGGAACCGGGAGAGCGACGACGCCACGCTCCCGGCGCAGAGTCCTGCCGGGGTGGCGCTGAGCAGGCCGCTGCCGACGGGAAGCTGGCAGTGCCTGCGGTTCGCGGTCGACACCCAGGCGCCCCGGCTGGACACCTGGCTCGGGGACGAGCAGGTGCCGGGTCTGCACGTCGACGGCGTACCGACGCAGGACGTCGACCAGCAGTGGCTGTCCCGTACCGTCCCGCCCCGGCCGACCGCGCTGCGGCTGGGCTGGGAGAGCTACGGGACCGGCGACGACACTCTGTGGTTCGACGACGTGGCCGCCGGCCCGGCACCGATCGGCTGCTGACGGGCCGCACGGAGCCCACCCGGCACGTCGGCGCCGTCACCCGGCACCGTCACGCGCCGGGCGTCGTCTCCTTGCGGCGCAGCACCACCAGCACCGTGCCGCCTATCACCACCAGGCCGATGGCCACGCCCGCGATCAGCGGGGTGATCGCCGAACCGCCCGTCGCGGCCAGGTCGGTGGTGTCCGCCGTGACGGCGCCCACCGTGGCGGGGCTGGGTTCGCTCCGCAGCTGGGCCGTCTCGGTCGTGACCGTTCCCTGGGTCCGGCAGTCCAGGACGCCGGTGAAGCGGTGGCTGAAGCCGTGGGGGCCGGTGATCGTGAAGTCGTAGGCCTGGTCCTCCTGGAGCGGGACGGTCACCGTCCGGGAGGCGCCCGCGGGGATGGTGTGCTCGGCGCCCATCAGCTCGAAGGTGAACGGCTTGTCACCCTTGTCGGCCACGACGATGTCCACACCGCCCTCGGCACAGTTCTTGCGGGCCGAGACCGCCGGTACGGCGCCCTCGGCGGCCCAGGTGGCCGTCACGGCCGCCGAGACCGTGGACTCGCTGGAACCGGCCAGGATCTGGGCCTGGCTGCGGCTCTCGGAGGCGAAGGCACGGCCCACCGGCACGGTCGTGGACGCCTGCACGGTCAGCTCGGCCGTCCCGTCCGCCGCGTCCTCGGGCACGTCGACGTACAGCCGGGTGCCGTCCTTCGCGGAGGTGATCACCTTGCCGGTCTTGTCGATGATCCGCACCCCGCCGGCGGCCGCGTCCGCCGGCGGACTCACCGTGACGGCGCCCGCGTTGGTGTGCACGGTCACCGGTCCGAGCAGATCGCCCGGCCGGCCGGAGACCGCGGGCGGGTCCAGGGTCAGCGAGGCCTGCGGTTCGGCGGTGTTCCGGGCGCTCTTCTCCAGGTAGTCGGCGAGCTTCTCGGCCCGCGGGCCGACGGCGTCGACCTTCGCTCCGTCCGAGTAGCGCCAGATGGCCACCTGGGTGCCGGCCGCCGCGTCCTGCTCGGTCAGTCCTCTCGTGCCCGCCCGCCGTGCGAGCGCGGCGAGGTCGTTGACCTGGGGGTAGGAGTGCTGGAGTATCCAGCGGATCCGGCCGGCGCTCCTGTTGGTGCCCAGCGACGTACCGCTCCAGGCCGTCTCCTGGTACCGGGCGTCACGCTGGGTCGGGTTGTGGAGGTCGATGCAGTACGTCTGCAAGGTGCCGCCGCCGTCCACCGACATCTCGAACAAGCCCGCCGACACCCGCTGGTCGCCGCCGTCCCCGTGGATCACGGCCTCGCCGTAGGTCTTCAGCCCGTTGATCGTGGCCGTGGCCCCGCCCTGTCTCTGCGGCGTCCCCTCGGCCGCGGCCGTACCGGCGCCGGACAGCACGCCGGCTGCCGCGAGGCCGGACACCGTGGTGGCGGCGGCCAGGCGGGCCGCTCCGGTGGACCGGCAGAAGCCAGAGAGCGCAGCAAGCACAGAATTCCCCTTCGAGCAGGACCCGTTGGACGTGGGGGACGGTCCCACCAGCAGAATCAGCAGCCCCTAGGGGCACGCCCCGGCATCCTATGGATCAGGCGGAGCCTCACCTGCCGGTCGGATCATCCGATGGCAGATCCGATCTGGAATCGTTATCGCCAGCACCGCCCATGAGCTGGCCATATCGACAAATCCACCGGTTCGTACGGGGGGTTGAGACCGTGCGCACCGTGCGCACCCGGGCGCCGGGGTGCCGGGGTGTGGAACGGAGCGCCGGCCGGGTCTCGGGCGGTCCCCCTGAGGTCCCGCGGGCGACGCCCGTCCGACGTCACGTCACCGCCACCTCCTCGCGCACCCGTTGCGCCTCTCCGCCCTGCTCGGGGCCGGCGGGCCGGGGCGTCTCCCAGGTCGGCTCCGGCCGGTTCGCCGTCGGCGGTGCCTCCGGTTTGGCCGCGCGATGGAAGAGCGCCGTACCGCGGGACAGGTCGTGGCCGATCGCCACGGCGTCGATGTCGGCCGACGTCCACTGCTGCTGCCCTTCACGCTGCTCCGTGCGCACCTTCAGCCGGCCCTGGACGACGACGGGCTGGCCCACCTCCACACACGCGGCCACGTTGACCGCGAGCTGGCGGTTGGCCCACACCGTGAAGAAGTTGGTGTGCCCGTCCGCCCAGGCGTTCTTCTCCCGGTCCCAGTAGCGCGCGGTCACCGCCAGCCGGAATCGCGCCGACGGTCCCGCCGCCAGCTCGCGGTACGCCGGCTGGGTCGCCACGTTGCCCACCACGCACACGATGGTCTCGTTCATGTCCTCGTTCCCCTCCCTCGCCCGTCCCCTTCCGGCCGGGCGGGCACGCCTACGGGCCCGTCCCGTACGGCTGCGTCTGCCGTGCCGGCGCGTACGACTGCCGTACGCGCCCGCACCTCCCGCCGACCGCCCGTACCGTCCGCCGTGTCTCCGGCCGGACCCGCCGTGCGATCGCCGTGACCTCAGACTGCCTCCGCCGGGCCGGGCCCGCTGAGCGCTGTGGACGACCATCTGTCTGTGGAAAACCCCGCCACCCGCACGGGTGACCACCGCGCCGCTGTTCGCGGGCGGGAAGCGCCGCCAGACGCCTCGCACGGGAGGAGCGCCGCCCCGCCCCGCCCCGCTCATCCCACCGCGGCCCCGGTCCGCGCGACCCTGCCGTACTGCTCGCGGACCTCCCGGTACCGCAGCAGCTCCGCCGCCACCGGGTCCAGCACCCGGGCCCGGCCGCAACTCGCCGCCGCCTCCCGCAGCCGGCGTTCCGCCTCCTGGCCGTAGCGCCGTGCGGGGCCGCGGGCCGCCATCCGGCAGCCCCACTCCACCAGCGGTCCGCCGATGATCCCGCACACCATCAGCAGCACCGGCACACCGAGGTTGGGCGCCATCACGCCGGCGATCTGGCCCACCAGCCACAGGCCGCCCACGACCTGGAGGAGCGTCATCGCCGCCTGGACCAGCACGGCCATCGGCCACCAGCCCGGCCGCGGCGGCCGGCCCGGCGGGAGGCCCGCCCGCGCCGCCAGGTCGTCCAACGCCTCGGACAGCCCCTGGGAGCCGCGCACGGCCGCCTCGCGCACCGCCTGCGCCCAGGGCGTGGGCAGCCCGGCCGAGGCGCGCTCGGAGACCGTACGGACCGCCTGTTCCACCCGTTGGCGGGCCGTGGCCTCCTCGTCCGCCTGGGTGCGCACCGGGATGCGGCCCGTGGTGGACTCGCCGCGGCCGTGGTACCAGCGCCACAGCCGCAGCCACGGCGTGCCGCACGCGCGGTTGGCGTTCCGCAGCCAGGCGCGCTCGGCGGCCTCGCCCGCCGCCGTGGCGCCCACCGCGTCCGCCAGCCGCGCGGCGAACTCCTCACGCGCCTCCTCGGTCAGGCCGACCCGCCGCCCGGTGGCGTAGACGGGCCGCAGCTCGGCCGCTGCGGCGTCCAGGTCGGCCGCCACCCGGCGGGCCGCCGCGCCGCGTTCCGCCACGAACTCACCGAGCGACTCGCGCAGATCACCGACGCCCTCGCCGGTGAGGGCGGACAGCGCGAGCACCGTGGCGCCCGGTTCGCCGTACTCGCCGAGTGCGATGCCGTCCTCGTCCAGCAGCCGTCGCAGGTCGTCCAGGACCTGGTCGGCGGCGTCGCCGGGCAGCCGGTCCACCTGGTTCAGGACGATGAACATGACCTCGGCGTGACCGGACATGGGGCGCAGATAGCGCTCGTGGAGGATGGCGTCGGCGTACTTCTCGGGGTCGACCACCCAGATCACCGCGTCGACCAGCTTCAGGATCCGGTCGACCTGTTCGCGGTGCTGTACGGCCGCGGAGTCGTGGTCGGGCAGGTCGATCAGGACCAGTCCGCGCAGCTGCGCCTCGCTCTCCTGGTTGTGCAGCGGCCTGCGGCGCAGCCGGCCCGGGATGCCCAGCCGGTCGATGAGGCCCGCCGCGCCGTCGCTCCAGCTGCACGCGATGGGCGCGGCGGTGGTGGGGCGTCGTACGCCGGTCTCCGAGATGGGCACGCCCGCGAGGGCGTTGAACAGCTGGGACTTGCCGCTGCCGGTGGCCCCGGCGAGGGCGACGACGGTGTGCCGGCCGGACAGCTTGCGGCGGGCAGCGGCCTCGTCCAGCACCCGGCCCGCCTCGGCGAGGGTGTGGCTGTCCAGGCGGGTGCGGGACAGCCCGACGAGTTCCCGCAGGGCGTCCAGGCGGGAGCGCAGGGGGCCGTCGTAGGCCAGCGGGGCCGGGATGTGGCCGGCCGGGCCGCGGTGTGCGGGCTCGATCGCGGAGGCGCGGTCGGCGGCGAGGGCGGCGGCGTTGGCCTCGGTGACGCGCCGGGCGATGAGACCGTCGTCCCAGGCCTCCTGGGACTCCGCCTCGGCTGCCGCGTCCCGGCCGGGGGTGGTGCTCGGGTTCGTGCCGGTGTTCGCCTTCGTCTTCGCCTGCGTCTTCGTGTGGGTGCCGGTGTCGCTGCCGGTTCCGCTGCCGGTTTCGGTGCCGGTGCCGGTGCTGGTACCCGTTCCGCTGCCGGTGCCCGGCTTGGCTTCCGCCGCGGGGCGGGGCCTCGGCGAGTGGGGGTGCGGGCGGGGGACACAGGCGATCTCGCCCGCGCCGGCCCCGCGCGCGTGTCGCTCACGGTCGGTGTTCTCGCTGTGCACGCGCGCGGGACTCTCGCGGTCGGCGTTCTCGTCCGTCACGCGCGCGTGCTGCCCGCCGACGGTCTCCTTGCCCTTGTCCTTGCCCTTGCTCTTGCCGCCGTCGTCCTCCTGCTCACCTTCGCCGCGGCCGTCACCGTGGCCGTTGCCCTCGCCGCCGCCGTCCCGGTCCGTGACCTCGCCTCCGCCTCGCCTGCGCTCCCCGTTCCCGCCGGCGTCTCCCCTCTCGATGTCCTCGATGTCCTCGATGTCCTCGGGGACGCCGAGGGCGCAGACGCTGACGGCGGTGGGCCGGGAGCCGGGGTTCGCGGTGCGGTGGTCGCTGCCGGGACCGTCATCGCCACGGCTGCCCTCCGCGCGGCTCGCGCGTCCGTGTGCGGGGCCGTCTGCGCGCGCGGCGATCCCGGCGGTCGTGGCGTCGTCCGCAGGCGCCGTGCCGGCGCGACCGCTGTGCTCCGTGGACCGGGTGCCGCCACTGTCACTGCCCTGGCTGCTGCCGTGATCGCTGCCATGGCCGCTGCCGTGATCGCCGCGCCTCATGTGGTCGGTGTGTTCGGTGTGGTCCTGGTCAGTGACGGCGGTCACCGCTCACCTCTCCTTCTGAAGTACCGACAGCGCGGCGATGAGTTCGGCCTGGTGCTCGGGATGGACGTCCAGGGCGTCCAGCGGGGCGAGGCGCCGCTCCCGTTCGGCGTGCACGACCCGGTCCACGTGCTCGATGAGCAGCCGTCCGGCCCGGTCCCGCAGCCGCAGCGCGCCATGGGCGCCGATCCGTTGGGCGAGTCCCTCCCCGGCGGTACGCGCCCGGCGCCCGCCCAGCACCGCCGTGGCGACCAGGGCGGCGACGGCCTCCGAGTCGGGGGCGCCGGTGCGGTCCAGGTCCCGTACCTCGTCCTCGGCGTACTCCTCCAGCTCCCGCCGCCAGCGCCGTACCGCCAGGCCGATACGGTGCTCGGCGTTCTCCAGGGACACGTCGCGGCCGATGAGACCGGGGGCGCCAGCGGCCGGCTCGCGCCGCCAGACGTCGTCGACGCGCTCGTCGGCGGCGGTGACGGCACACAGCAGCAGGGCCGCGAGGCTCTCCACGAGGGCGTCGAGGAGTTCCCCTGCTGTGCAGTCCAGGGGGAAGGCGCGCCAGCGTTTGAGGGCGTCCCCGGCGAGTACGGCGCCGGCCTGGAGGCGGCCCCGTACCCGCTCGTGCTCGCGGTCGTAGGCGGTCTCCACGGCAGAGGTGAGCCGGAGGGCCGCCGCGTACTGGGCGGCGGCGGCGCCGGCCAGCTCGGGCATGCGCGCCTTGAGCGAGTCGAGGACGCCGTGGGCGGTACGGGCCATGACGTACTGCCGGGCGGCGGGATCCTGGGCGTGCTGGGTGAGCCAGCTCTTCAGGGGCGCGACGGCGGTGGCGGGCAGCAGGCCGGCACCCCAGGCGGACTCGGGCAGCTCCGGCACGGTGAAGCGGGGTACGTGACCGAGACCGGCCTTGGTGAGCAGGGCGCCGTACTGCCGGGAGACCTCCGAGACGACCTGGTGGGGCACCCGGTCCAGGACGGTGACGAGGGCGGCGTCGTACTCCTTGGCGGTACGCAACAGATGCCAGGGGACGGCGTCGGCGTAGCGGGCGGCCGTCGTGACCATGATCCAGATGTCGGCGGCGCAGATCAGTTCGGCCGCGAGGACGCGGTGGTCCGCGAGCAGGGAGTCGATGTCGGGGGCGTCGAGGAGCGCGAGCCCGCGCGGGAGGGAGTCGGCGGACTCGACGCGCAGCAGACGTCCGGGTTCCTCTCCGGGGGGCATGAAATCGTCGACGGGGTCCTGGTGGGGCACCCACACGCGCGTCAGATCGGGAAGCACGCGCATGCCGCTGAACCAGTGATGGTCCTCCGGATGGCAGACCAGCACCGGCGTCCGGGTGGTCGGCCGGAGCACACCGGCCTCGCTCACCCGGCGGCCGACGAGCGAGTTGACGAGCGTCGACTTCCCCGCGCCCGTGGAACCGCCGACGACGGCGAGCAGCGGCGCCTCGGGTTCCCGCAGCCGGGGTACGAGGTAGTCGTCGAGCTGCGCGAGGAGTTCGTCGCGGTTGGCACGCGCGCGTGGGGCCCCGGCCAGGGGCAGCGGAAAGCGTGCGGCGGCGACACGGTCGCGCAGAGCGGAAAGTGTGTCGAGCAGCTGAGGCCGTACGTCCAAGGTCACCACATGTGAAGAATGCCCAATTTCAGGGGAATTCTGAAGCATATAGACATGTCTGCGTGCCGACGGGACAGAACGGACGCAGGGGACGACTGGGACACGGGCGCAGTCGAGGCATAACGAGTGCACAACACCCGGTGGCACAGGCCGCCAAAAACGGTGCACGATTCGCACCTGCCTGCGATTATCAGGACCGCTTCACCGAACCTCCACATCGAGCCACGGAGGGGAAGCGACAGGGTCAAGGAACCGGGAGCCCTATCCTTGACCCCGGCACCGTCACGGATCAGCCCCCACCAGGGCACCGGTCACGAGGCCACCCCACCCGGCCCCCGTAGCTCAGTGGATAGAGCAGGCGCCTTCTAAGCGCTTGGCCGCAGGTTCGAGTCCTGCCGGGGGCGCCACCTGCTACCTGCAAAAACGCCCCGGAGGGGATCTTCCCTCCAGGGCGTTTCGTGTCTCTGACGGCAACGCTGACGGCAACGGGCCCGTCACTCTTCGGCCAGCAGATTCCCCAGCCTGTCAAGCCCCGGCTGCGCTCCGCTCCGCCGGGCGCGCTTCCCGGCTCCGCTGCGGGCGACGCTCCTGCCTTCGGCCCGCTCCGCCCGCGCTGCGCCGACGCGCGCCCACATGTGGATAGGGCCGGTGGCCATGAGTCGAGCACCGCGGAGCGCTGCCCACGGTCAGGGCGATGCCTCCGGCGGGGGATCGGCCGGCACCGGGATGGAGGGGGCGCCGTCGCCGACTGCGGGGACGTAGTGGCGTGCGCGGGGTGCTCCCATCCCGTCCACCGTCGACCCAGGCAGAGCCGAGCAGACGCGGCCCCTGGCGTCCAGGTCGTTCGTACAGTGGCGCGCTCCACCTGGACGCCAGGAACCACGCCCGCTCCACGGTGTGTGGGTCGACGGCGGACGGGATGGGAGCTGGGGAGAGTGGTGGTGGAGGTGGTCGGGAAGCGGCGGACTGGCTAGATGATGTGCGAACGGGGTTGACCCTCCAGCAGCGTCTCTACCGTCAGGGTCCCCGCCGATGTAGCGATCAGCCATTCCCCGAGAGTGATGCCTGCGGGCCAGAGCTCTCCCTCGTGGTTGCACCACATGGGACCTGCAGGATCACGGAAGTCGACCAGCGACCAGATGGTGCAGCCCCAGTCGTAGATCAGCACCAAACCGGCAGGGATACGGCCGGACGGATCCGGGCCGTCCTGGTACGGCTCGACGATGTCACAGAAGTTGCCCTGGGGGCGCCCGCCGCTCACGCCCAGGATCCCCTCATCGGGGCCGAATCCTCCGTTGGCGACTTCGGTGTACAGACGCCGCAGGAGCGGAGGCACCGGGAACCCGATGACTCGTTCCGCCTCGGCAACAGCCTCCGGTGATGCAGGCGGGGGCAAGGGACGCGCCTGAGCTACGGTACACAGCGCCTCCAGAATCTCATCATCAGTCACCGGCTCAGCCTCCCAATTCGGAGCCGTGGACGCCATGCCCTCCAAGACCGGAGTCGAACACTGGGAGAGGGCTCGACCGTGCCCCCTGCGTGCCCGATGAGCGGGTATCGCACGGGGAACAGCGGGGAGCCACGGCAACCAGCCCAGAACCGCGCAGTTCAGCGCCTCGCCAGGTCACCGCACATCCGCATACGCGATCTTCCAAACTCGTGCTCCAGGTAGCGGGCAGCGGCGCTTGACTGGGTCCGTCCGCCGCCCGCTACGTCAGTGCGGGATCCGTTCGGTGCTCACGGAGTCCCAGAACCGTGAGCACCGCGAGGGACAGCGTCATGACGGCGATGAAGGCCCCACCGCCGTACAGAACGGCCTGCGCCAGAGAAACCCCGGTGGTCCTAATGAGGATCCCCGCGATGAGAGCCACGACCGCGGACAGCAGCGCTGCAATCGTGATGTACAGGACCCTCATGCCGATCGTCGGGGGTGCCGACTGGGTGCTCAACGATCCGTTTCCTTCCTGTAGGGAAGGTGGTTGGACCGAAAAAAGCAGACCTCAGCCCAACCACCCAAATTTGGGTGTTGGCCTGAGATCTGCCGACGTTCAGCTCTCAAAGCAGTGGTGAAGCTCCTCGGAGGGGCGCCGACTTGGTGTTACGTCCCGCGTTTCTCACGAGGCGGCATCCCGTACGTCGTAGGACACCTGATGCTTCGAATGTAGCAGACGGCAAGAGGTGAACGCCGCGCACACAAAGGTGAGTTGAGACACTATGGCGAACCGTTGCCACCCCTGCGATCAGGTCGCGAGACCTCAACGACCTCCCCGCCCGTAGTTCGGATCGAGGTAGCAGGCGTACAGAGGCCAGGCTCTAAACGAACCTGCGAGTCCTCGGGTCCACCTTCCCAAGGGTGCACATCCAGAACATCATGTCGATCATCCCGAAGGTCAGGCGCAGCATCAGCCGCACCAGCGAGATCGCGAGCCCAATCACGGTAGCCTCCTTCCCGTCCTAGCGGCCGGCCTTCCAATCAGTGTCCAGGATCGCAGCGTGGACGGCCGCGACGATCAACGCAAAGACCAATACGCCGCCCGACCAGTTCTTCGCGTTGCCGACCAGGGACGCGGCGATCGGCGTGCCCCAGGCGAAGACGGCGTACAGAGCGGGCACGTACATGGCGACGACCCGCTTCTTCGCCGCTATAAAGAACAGCGGCGGCGCCAGCAGACCAGCGGACGCCACGACGACCACGATCCAGACCGCCTTGTGCACGGTGGATGAGTACATGCGCGCCCGGATCGGTGCGTTGAGATACGGATTACCCACGGTCCCCCTCACGCTCACGGAGGCACCAGTGTGCCTCACTGCACGTCCGCATGTACGAGGAACTAGAGCCCCAGAGGTGCTGACCTCAGACCAGCCCGAGCGCCGTGCCCACCCCCCTTGACCGCGGACCTCGAAGGTTCTCTGACCGGTCTCATCCCGCCAGGCACGCTAACAGGGGAGACGGACAACGGGATGGCTGCCGTGAGTTGCGGTACAGCAGCGAGGTACAGCAACCCAAGCAACCGGCAGCACCCCGCACCGGCCGTCATGGGCCTCCAAGCAACCCGTATGACCGTCTCCGACCCATCTCTCTAGAGCTACGGATCAGAAGGTCATGCCATCGGCGTCAGTGATGCCGATGGCATCGCCGACTTGACGCCGAAGTTGGGCCAGCGGCCCACCCATGGCGGCGAGACGTGATCAGCTTGAGGCGTGGAGTCCATCATCGCCAGCGCCATAGCCGTTCTCGGAACCCTGCTTGGGTCGGGGATCACCCTGGCGTTCCAGCAGCGCACCACCGACAGGAGCCATCAGTTCACCCGCCGCGAGAAGCTTCGGCAGGAGCGACTCGATGCCTACTCCGCCTACGCCGGCGCGCTGGTCAACTATCGCCGTTGCCTGGTCCATCTGTGGTTCTGTGAGCATGAGCCGCCACCACCGGAGAACCCCGACACGGTGCGCATCCGCGCCTACGACTTGCGCTCCAGCGCCCAGGAGGCCCTATTCCGGGTGCAGATGCTGACGGATGACGACCGGCTGAGCCGGACCGCGGAAGACGTGCTTGCGGACATCACGGAGCTGCCGAAGGCGGACGCCAGGGCTGAGCTGGACGAGCTGAGAGCACGGACCCGTGACAACATCAGCCGACTCGTCGGCTCAGCGAAGCAGCACCTTTGAGGTACTTGCACAGGCCTCTGAGCTGATTCCGAACATCGACGGATCGCACCACAACCGCACCAGATCGCGCGGGAAACAGCGGGGAACCACGGTGACTGGGGCAGCACCCGTCGAAGGCCCCCGAGCGAACCGTTCATCCAGGTCAGCGCCGAAGCCGGTCCCAAAGGCCCGCAGCTTCCCGAGCTGAGGTGCCAAGCTCATCGCAGCAAGGAAAGCCGTAAGGTTCCGTCCATGGTGATCGCAACCGTCCGCAAGTGGGACGACGAGGAAGGGTGGGGCGTCCTCGACTCCCCCGAAACCCCCGGCGGCTGCTTCGGCCACTACTCCGACATTCAGGCGACCGGCTTCCGCACTCTGTCGCCCGGACAGCAGGTCGACCTCGCATGGGAGGCCCCCGGCTTCAAGCAGGACGGGTACGACTACCGCGCCGTGAGCATCGTGCCTTGGCCCGCCTGACATCCACGGCTGACATCAACGGCGGCGTACGTCCACGGCCTCCAGCGGTCCACTACGCCACCACACCCCTTATCGCAGCATGCAGTAGCGCCCGGTTGATCGAACTTCTAATGCGGTGGTCACACAGCGACGTCGCCGACGGCAGTGACGGCAGCGCTGACGGCAACGACGGCGGACGGCGGTGATCGTCAGCGGTCAGTCGCGGCAATGACGCTGACCCATCCGAAGGCACCGCAGGGTGGTGCCCGCATCTTCTAAGCGCTTGGCCGCAGGTTCGAGTCCTGCCGGGGGCGCAAGTCTCCGCCTTCCTATGGGAGGGCATTTTTGCTGGTCAGGGCGCGTTTCACTCGCCACGGCGAGCCCCGGACACTCCCCGACGATCATGGGGAGGTTCCGGGGCCGTCCGGTTGTCACCGGCTTCTCGCGGGTGGCTGTGTCGAATACGTGTCGAAGTTTTCGGCGGGAAGCGTCAGTCTCCGCCGGCCGGCTCGGGGAGATCTCCAGCGGCCTCCAGGCGCCGTTTCAGGTCAGGCAGCTGCCCCTCGACGCACCGTGCGTAAGTGGCCAGCAGCGCCGGCACGCAGTTCCCGGCCCAGTCGGCAACCTGGGCGGGCGGGATCCCGTCGTTGAGCCACTTCGTGAGGCGCGTGTGCCGGTTGTCGTACACCCGCCTCCTGGTGGGCGACTCGAAGACGCGAGGGGGCAGGACGGCCTTGCGCGGGCTGCACCACGCCCGGCGGATGACCGAACCCGCGAGGACGCCGCCCGTCCCGCCCTGGAACAGCAGACCCCCGGCTTGAGCTGCTCGTCCTCGAGGTGCTGCCGCAGAATGCGCGTCAGGGGGATGCCCCGGCACGGCACGCGTCTCGCCCTCGGCACGGCCCTTCAGGTTACGTTCCTCGTAGACCCCCCGGTGTTGGTCCACTGCTTGTGTACGAGGCAGGCGGCCGCGTGCCACCGCCTTGCCAGATGCGGGGGTCAGTCACGGTCAAGAGGGGTGGCTAGCAGCTTCATCCGGGCTGACTAGCTCGGCCAGTGAACCGCAGGTCACCGCCCAGGCGCCCCACCCTCTCTCCTAAGCGGGTGTCGCAGGTTCGAATCCTGCCGGGGGGCACCCTGCATGAGATGCCGAAGGGCTCCGTCACCAGCGGAAATGCTGAGGTCGGGGTCTTCACGCTGCGCCAAAGTAGGTGCGTCCGGTTTCCTCACCGGGTTGCTCTCAGTTCGTTTCGTCTTGCTGCTGCCAGACACGAGGCCAGTTGCCGGACGGTGGAGGGGGCCCCAAGATGCCCAGGTCACGCCGTGCGAGTGCATAGAAGTCATCACGTGCTCGGCTCATCTGCCCGATTGCCCTCTCCCAGCCGGCTGGGTCGTCCTTCAGGCCGCGAGCATAAAGTTCGACGTTCCACACTGCTTCATGCCACTTACGAGCCGCCGCTATGGTCTCAGCATCCCCAACGAGTAGCACCGTTTCCCACTCGGCTGCACGCCGCGCCTCGGCCTCGGCGAGCTGTGCTAGGCCCCGCTCCGGATCCAGCGGGTCCACAGCGTGCTGGAACCCCCTTGCGGCCCCTATGCGCTGGGCGATGTTGATCTGAAGTTTCAAGCTGTTCGCGTAGGACGCGTAGGTGTCCATTCTCTTCTGATCCCAGCGTTCGGCTCTTGCTCGTCGCCACCGGCTCCGTTCCGTAAGGCTGGTTGCCACGTAGGAGCCGATGGCTCCCACGAGAACGCCAGCCAAAGCAGGCAACTGCTCCCACAACGTTGATCCCCCATGACTAACGCGGACAGTCGGAGACACAGTGCCGTACTTAGTGGCTTCGGGGTAGGCGGTATGCCCGCGATCTCCTGTCGTGCAGCGCGCGCTTCGGCTGGCGCGGGCCCTCGTCGTAGCCACGCAGTCGCGGCTCGGCGTGGAACCGCCCCATAACCCACGGACGGGCGACACCACCGCGAGGAGTCGAGCGAGCGGCGGGCCGCGTTGACGAACCTCACGTGTGCCTCGTACAACCGACCGTGAATTGGCCGGAGTTATTCGAGATCCGCCGGATGACGCCCGTGGAACAGGATCGTGAATTCCTCGACGACGTCGCAGATCTGCTCAGCCGCCGCCATGGCCTCCTGGCTTGCCACAAGAGACATCGATTGCACAGCGGCATTGAACGGCGCCCAGACGACCGCGGGTGCGCGTCTGTCCACGAACGCTTCACGTAGCTCCATTTCCACGTTTCCGAAGGCTTGGAGGAACTTCTCGTAGGCGGCCGTTCGCGCCTCCTGGAGCCACTGACGGTTCTGACTGCGCCGCCCCACGACGCCACCAGCGATGACGCCCCCACGGTGGCGGCGATGCCTCCAGCGGTTGATATCAGGAGCCCCTACGGGACAGCCACGTTACGTCTCCCTCCGGTTCGTTCAGCTCAAAATCCCGCACCAGGACCGACAAGATCAACGTGTAGAGCGGGGAGGGGAGTACGGGCCCGAATCGCCGCTTGCCACAGTCGGGCCGGATAACGGGAGGAAGCAACAGTCGACGAGGGTGACTGTCGGGGACAACAGTGCCTTCTGGCTCGGCCAAGAAGGTCACAAGTCGCAGACACGATCGCCGCCATCGCGGCCGCCGAGGAACTACCCCTGCCGGTGACGGTGGACATCGCGGCGCGGCCCGGCATCGCCGAGGGCGACCTGCGCGTCCGGACGACGTACGAGTTCCTGGCCGGTGGCAGGCCCGTGCGGCTGTCGACGAGTGCGGAGCCGTACGACCTCATCGCCGGCACTCGCGCCCCACGGCCACCGCGACATCGTCTACGCGGTTCCGATCAACCGTCACTGACGTTGTCCCGTACAGGACCACGGCGCTCGCCTCCAGCGAGCACCACTGGTGCCCGTGCACCGACTGAGACACGCTGCGGCATATGGACTGGACGCCGCTTCTCTCCACCCTGACCGGTGCCGTCATCGGCATCACAGCTACTGCCATCGCCGATCGCAGCCGGTGGCGGCGGGAGGAGGCCAGGCATGCGTGGGAAGTAAGGCGTGAGGTGTATACGGAGTTCGTGACCGCCCTCAAAGCGGCAGGAGAAGAGATGCGGGCCGTCGCCCTCGGCGATCACAGGTCGGAGTCGGCGCGTGATGCGGCCGTGAGGGAGGCCGTCCGTGGCACCGGCCTCTATACGGCCAGTGAACGCCTCTGGCTCGTGGGCCCGCCGCAGGTCGTCGCGGCGGGTAACGAGGCGTTTCATGGGCTGCGCGCGATACGCAACGCTTACGCCCGGGGGATGGCAGTCGGCTCCGCCGAGGAAGCGTCCCTGGTAGCGGTACGGCGTACGGCCATGGCTCGGATGCGTCGTCTCATGCGTGAGGACCTGGGTTTCGGGTCCCTCGGGATCGAGTGATCGTCACAGTTTGCCGAGGAGCACTCCGCGCCAGGTCCAGCCGGACTTGAGGACGGTGTCGCGCAGTGGGTCGCGCATCTGGGCGCTGTCGAAGCGGAAGGTCTCCGTCGTCTCGAGGTGACCGTCCGTCCCGCGTCCGATGGTCCACCGGCGGCTGACGGTCCGGCTCGGTCCGCGCGTGTACTCCGATGTCATCTGGAGCCTCGTCGGAGTTCCGGCCCGGCTGAGTTCCCACTGTTCCTCGAGAGCGCGCACCTCGTGGTCCTTGTGGTCCAGCCGCATCCGGATCCGGACAGCGTGGCTGACCTGGGACCGGATGAAGATCTGCTGCCAGGCGGGCTCCGTCAGCCGCCATTCCGCCAGCAGGTCGCACTGTTCACCGCCGCCGTACCGGATGACGTACGGAACCTCGGGCTGGTTGAGGCCGAGCAGCGCCGCCCGCACCTCCTCCCCCGGGACCGGCGACACCCCCTCTGGGGGATGCTGGGTGCCGGTCAGCTTGTCGAAGAGTCCCATGGGGCCAACCTACGAAGGCCTGGACCGGCGGCACAAGCCCGGCCGACTCCCCCGGGAACCGCTACGGTGTCACGGCCTCGCCCGGGCGGACGGTGCGCACCAGGTCCCGGAAGTCGTCCAGCAGGGCGGGATGCTGCGACGCGGTGGAGGTGAGCACCAGTCGGATCACGACCCGCCTGTGCGGATCGTCGACGTCGAGCATGGAGAAGTACACCTGTGACTGCACGAGTTCGTGGCTGTGCCGACCGGCGACTACGGAGAAGGTGAGGGTCTGGGTGAGGCCCGGGGCGTCCGCGGAGCCGGTCTCACGGCGGTCGGTGACCGTGAGGGACGTGACGGACTCACCCATGAGGGCCACCGACTCGTCGGCGATCTCGGGCAGTGTCGCCGTGTCGGGGCGGTACTCGCCGTCGACGGTGATGTTCGCGGTGAAACCGGCGTCCGACGGCGGATGGATCGCGACGAACGCCGCACCGGGCGCGCCGGCCTCGTCCGGGGGCGCGGCTCGCCAGCCGTGCGGTACGTCGAACCGGATCGGGATCGGCAGCTTCGTGGACATCGCGGGGTTTCCTTCCTCCAGGGAGCACGTCGGTGAGGGTTCAGAACACGCTGGTGACCGCATGCCCGAACGAACTCACACCATGGTCCACGGCACTGGCCAGGTCACCTGCGGTGTGGGCGACCTTGCCCGGGTCGACACTGAAGTCGAAGCCCAATTCGCCGCCGAGGACGGGAGAGAGGCCTACTTTGGTGCTGAACTCCCACGCGCCTTCGGCGTTCTTGCCGAAGTCCAGGTTCGCCTCGGCTCCGGGGCCGGCCCAGCCCTCGCCGGAGAAGCCCGCCGAGACTCCTCCGACGTCCGCGCCGAACTCGCCGCCGCCCTTGGCCCCCGCGAAGGCCTCGGCGCCGACGTGCACGCCCTCTTTTCCGCCCCCCGTGTTGGCGCCGGCCTCTCCGCCCGCCATGCCTTCGGCCTTCGCGGAGACGCCGACCGGGCCGACATCGACGCTGCCCTCGGCCGAGCCCTCACCTCCCGCGAAGGCGCTCGCGTCCCCCTGCACGCCGCTGTGGGAGACGCCGCCGCTGGCGGAGCCCTTGATCCCCGCGTAGGCCTCGGCTTTTCCGTCGAGTTTCCACGGCCCCCTGGTGAGCGAGCCCTCGGCGCTCGCGCTGCTCAGGTCGGCGTGTGCGTCCGCCTCGCCGAGTTTGCCGGAACCGAAGTCCGGTCCCGTCGCACTCGCCCCAACCCCGGGGCCGGATGTCTCGGTCTTGCCCTCGGATTTCCACCCGTCGGGTCCGGTGCGGGCGGCCTCGCGTTCGGCTTCGTCCTCGTACGTCTTGATGTCGCCGTGGGCGTGGCTGTTGAAGCCGGCGAGCGTGCCGTCACGGAGGTCGAAGTCGATCACCACCCGGGTGAGGGCGTTGTCGACCTCGGTGTCGGTGTCGCTCGTCTCCTTCACGAGCCGGTCGATCTCCGCCTGCCAGGAGGTGACCGCCTTGCGCACGGACTGCTGGTAATCGGGGTCGTGGTGCAGGGCGTTGCGTTCGCCCTCGCTCAGCTTCGCGGTGTCGTAGGAGACCACGCCTGCCTCCGAGACCGCCATGCCCGCCTTGACGGCGTCCGACCGGGCGGAGTCCAGCTTCTTGCGGAGATCCGTGAAGTCCGTGTGCGCCTCGCGCAGCAGTGAGGCCACTGCCCTGGCCTCGACCTGCGCGGCCTGGAACTGCCTGAGCGTGACGTTGAAGCGGCCGTTCGCGGCGTCCGCGCTCAACCCCGACCAGCCCGGGCTCAGGGTGATGCCGTAGACGTCGCGCCGGTAGGCGGTCTCCTGCTTGTGGAACTCCTTCGCCATCCCGTCCCAGTGCTCCGCGGCCGTCGTGAGTGTGGACAGGTCGGTCGTCATGATCTCGTGATACGTCGGCATGGGTCCCCGTTGTCATTGCCAAGCTGTCTGCGAGTGAGGCCGCGGCCAGGGCGTGAGCCGCGTGGCGCCGCCCGGTCAGTACCCGTAGAGCGGCGACACCGAGTTCGTGTGCGAACCGACCTGGACGTCGGTGCCCTGCAAAGTGGTGTTGGTGCTGCGCAACGCCGCCTTGTCCGAAGCCAGCATGTTCATCAGGTTCGTCACCTGCTGCCCCCAGGCCGTGTGTGCCTTCTTCAGCGCCCCCGCAGTGTGCCAGCCGTCACGGAAGGCCTTGACCGCCGCGTCGGTGTGCGCGTCCGCGTAATCTCCGGCTTTGCGGGTGTCGGGCTCGATGTGCTGCTCGATGGCGTTGGCCGCGGCCTGCTTCTGGGCCGGTGTGGAGACGAGCTTCTTCTGGCCGCCGATCAGTCCCGGTGGGGTCGGGGAGCCTCCGACATCGCCGGGTACCTGGTTCAGCCGCATCCCGACGGGCTGTGCCGCCGCACTGGCCCCCGGTTCCGCCCCTGCCATCAGCCTTGCCTCCTGCCGCTGTCCGGCGCCGGCGTGGCGGGCGCCCCCGTTGCAACGATCCGCTCGTACCGTAGCGCTTTCGGCAAAGTGCCGGCGGCGTCAACTACTCGCCTGGAAATATCAGTTCGGGGCCGGAGAGGCCTTGTCGTCGGCCTTGAAGTCGTAGTGGATCCGGCCGTCGTTGACCGAGGTGACCTTGACCGTCACACCCAGGGTGCTGCCGTCATCCGCGGTGAGCGTGCAGCGCGAGGTGGTGCCGACCTTGCCGACGAGGTCCTCGGGGCAGGAGACGCGCGGCTTCTGCTGCCCTGTGGCAGTGGCGAGCCTTTCGGACAGCATGCCGGACAGCTTGTCCGCGGACAGCTTCGGCGGCGTGGACTTCTTGACCTCGGCGGAGGCCGAGCAGCCCAGGAGCAGCGTGCTCGCCACGACGGCCGCGAGGATCGACACGCTTGTGGTCGTCCGGGCTTTGAACATCGTGCACTCCTGGTCAGCCGGGCAGGGCGGGAAGACTCGATGAGCATACTGGCGGGGTGCCGTGGACATGTCGAAGGGGGCGGCCGACAGGGGGCGCGCAATTCGCGGGCACACGCATTCTCCCTATCCCTTCACCTCATTCACGTAAGCCTGGAGAATCACCTCCCGAAGAAGAGTCAGAGGTCCCGCCAGAAAGGGGCCGTCGCTCGCGGGCACGGGCTGCACCACCGCCACGTCCACGCCGCGCCATCAGCGCAGCCATCCCTCGTTGTCCCGATGTTCGCCAAGGCCCACGGCCGTGAACTCGTCCTCCTGACCGGCGTGGACGCCGAGCGCACGCAGCACCTGGCAGACCGGGGACCCCCCGGCCGGTGCCGTTTCGCCTTCGGCGAGGTGGAGCGGTCCGAGGACGAGCTCCCCGTCGCGCCACACCGCCGCGTTCTCCTCCCCTACGCCCCCGAAGTACTCCGCTTCGGCATACGCCACGGAACCCGTCCTCGACCACTCGGCCAGCACATCGTCGAAGCCGGGCGGGAGGCTCCAGAAGGCGGTACGGCGGGGCCTTGCCGCATCGGTCAGCGCGTCGGACAAAACACCGGTCATGGGCAGCAGTGCCAGACCATGACGCACATCCACGAGGCGGGCGGCGGACACATCAGCCGTCACCGCGGCCAGCAGACCCCGCTCCGCGATCACTGCCCTGAGGTCGTAACCCAACCTGTTTCTCCTCACAGCGTGCCTTTGGACCGCCGATCCTGGCAGCGTCGGGCGTCCTGGTCCACCTGCGGGGAATCCGGTGTCGACCGGTCGTTAGAGTCGTCGGGCCGGAGGGAGATGTCGTGCGACTTCGTTGTGTGGTGCTGGATGACTTCCAGGGGGTGGCCACCGAGTTGGCCGACTGGTCGGTGGTCGGGGAGCGGGTGGAGGTCGTCTCGCTGCGCGAGCATCTCGGTGACGAGGACGCCCTCGCCGCGGCCCTCGCCGGTTACGACATCGTCGTCACCCTGCGCGAACGCGTCCCCTTCCCCGGTTCGCTGATCGCCCGTCTCCCCCGGCTGAAGCTGCTCGTCGCCTCCGGGATGCGCAACAGCGTCATCGACTACGCCGCTTGCGAGGCGCACGGGGTCACCGTGTGCGGGACGGCGAGTTCCAGCACCCCGCCGGTCGAGCTGACCTGGGCGCTGCTGCTCGGTCTCGCCCGGGGGATCGTCCAGGAGAGCACCGCCCTGCGTGGCGACGGGCCCTGGCAGTCGACCGTCGGCGCCGATCTGCACGGACGCCGGCTGGGGCTGCTCGGGCTCGGGAAGATCGGCAGCCGGGTGGCGCAGGTCGGGCTCGCGTTCGGGATGCGGGTGAGCGCGTGGAGCCGGCACCTCACCGAGGAGCGCGCCGCCGAGGTCGGGGTGGAACTCGCGCACTCCAAAGAGGAGTTGCTCGCCTCGAGCGACTTCGTATCCGTTCATCTGGCCCTCGGTGACCGTACCCGTGGTCTTCTCGGCGCCGCCGAACTCGCCCTGATGAAGCCGACCGCCTACCTGGTCAACACCTCCCGGGCGGCGATCGTCGACCAGGACGCGCTGCTGGCCGCGCTGCACGAGGGCCGGATCGCGGGCGCCGGCATCGACGTCTTCGACATCGAGCCGCTGCCCGCCGGCCACCCGATGCGGACCGCGCCCCGTCTCCTCGCCACACCGCACCTCGGCTATGTCTCCCACGCCAACTACACGACGTACTACGGCCAGGCGGTGGAGGACATCAGGGCCTGGCTGGACGGCTCGCCGGTACGCCGGCTGCCCGGCTGAGGGGGACGGCCGCACGGTGGACCGCCGTGGCGTCGGTCATGCCCTGGGGGAGGGGTCGGCGTGCGCGGCCGGAACGTTCCGGTCACGTACCGGTCGGCACGCGTTCGTAGATGCCGTCGGTCCGGCGCAGTTCGTGCAGGTCGACGAGGTACCGGCGGAGCGTCACATGGTCGATGTCGTCGGAGCCCTCGCACCAGGCCCGCAGACGCTCGTTCACGACGCGTTCCGGGTAGGCGACGCCCGGTTCGAAGGTCTGTTCCGCGATGTGCCGCAGTACGCGCTGTTTGCGGGTCCACTGGGCCGGCAGCCGTAGCAGACGGCCGTCCCGGACGAAGGTGGCGATCACGTCCGGCCCGGCCTGCCGCGCGGGCTGCTCGGGGCGGGCCAGGTCGCGCAGGAGGCCGTAGGAGACGGTGAGCGCGCCGTCGGCGCCGTCGGTCACGGCACCCTGTTCGCGCAGTCTGTACAGCGCGAGGGCCGTGGCCCTCGCCGGGAGGTCGGCCGCCCCGGCGACCTCTTCGGGGTTCCGCGCGCCCAGCGCCACCGCCGCGAAGGCCCGCAGCCGGCCGGTGTCGGCGAGCAGCCCGATCAGCTGCCGGGACCGCTCGCGCGCATCGGGGAGGTTGTCGTTGTCCATGGCCGGAGGGTAGGGGAGCAGTGCGGACCGGTGCCCGCGAATAACGCCGGAGCCGCGTGCGCGCCGCGCCGGCTCGTCCGCTGGAGGGGCGTTGCCGTTGAAAGGGTGATCCCCGGCTGATCACCGTGACCAGCCCCGCGTGGCGCCGTTGAACGGGAAGTGCGGCGGCTGGTCTGCCGCTGCGCTATCCGAGCTACCAAAGGAGAACGTGATGTCTCGCATCGCGAAGGCAGCCGCTGTCGCTCTCGGCACCGGTGCCGTGGTGATCAGCTCGGCCGGGCTGGCCCTGGCCGACGCCACCGCCGAGGGCGCGGCCGTCGGTTCCCCCGGCGTCCTGTCGGGCAACGTCATCCAGGTTCCGGTCAACGTGCCGATCAACCTCTGCGGCAACACCGTCGACATCATCGCGCTGCTGAACCCGGCGTTCGGCAACGTCTGCATCAACGACGGCGGCCACAAGGACAAGGACAAGGACGGCAACGCCGGTCCCGGCCACGACGGTGGCTACGGCGGCTGAGCCGACCGCATCCACAGGCAAGAGCCCCGGCACTCCGAGCGCCGGGGCTCTTGCCCGTGCCCGCCTCACCCGGCGGGCACCTCACGCATACCGGTAGACGCGGCTCACGTCCTCCAGCTGGTCCGGTGTCTCGTCCCACGGCGGCAGCCTCTCGTGCCGGGCGACGACCCGGCCGTGCTGGCGGTCGGTGGCCCGGGGCGGCTCGGCCGGCAGATAGCGGTGGCCGCGGTGGGCCCGCTGCCAGCGGTACCACTGGAGATCGACGAAGGCGTGGTGCAGCCAGAACACCGGGTCGTTGACGGACGCGCCGCCGAGCATCACGCCGCCGACCCAGCGGTGCACCCGGTTGTGGTTGCGCCAGGAGGCGCTGCCCGTGCCGGCCCCCCAGCCCTCCAGCTTGTTGCGGAAGCCCTTGCGGACGGTGGAGTCCCAGGGCCACACGTCGTACACGGGGTCGTCGAGCGCCTCGCGGAGTTCACCGCGGGTCGGCAGCTTGATGGGGGCGGCGGCCCGGCCCAGGTCCCGGGTGAGGAACTTGCCGTCGGTGACGCCCTCGCGGATGGTCCAGTGGCCCGCCGAGTAGGCGAACGGGCCGGTCGTCACCTGCCGGTCGGAGCGCCGCCCGTTGCCGCCGAGGAGGTCCTTCTTCCAGGGCACGGAGGTCGTCGTGCGGTCCCGGGTCCAGTCCCAGTACGGCACCGTCACCGAGGAGTCGATCCGGCGCAGGGCCCGCTCCAGCTCCAGCAGGAACCGGCGGTGCCAGGGCAGGAACGACGGTGCCATGTGGGCGCTGCGCAGGCCGTTCTCGCCGTCGGGGGTGTAGAAGTCGATGTGCATGCGCACGAATTCGTCGTACTCCCCGCGCCGTTTCAGTTCCAGCAGCGCGTTGACGAACCGCCGGCGCTCGGTGCGGGTGAGTGTGCTGACGTTCTTACGCACGTACGCCATGCGGGCCCCCCGAGTGCGTGTGCTCCCCGTGCCGCGGGTCCCCGACCGGTCCCGGCGCCAGGTCGCGCAGCCGCTGGCCGGGGCCGAGCCCGTCGACGGCCGCCCGGGTGGCCTCCAGGGGCGTGCGGTACGACGTGTAGTGGTCGACCATGCTCAGCCAGGTGCCGTCGGCCCGGCGCATCAGGTGCAGCGGGCGGCCGTCGATGGTGATCCGCCAGTCGCCGCCGGCCACCGCCCGGTGCCCCGCGGACGGCGTCAGGACGCCCTGGATGCGGCGGCCCCGGTAGGTCTCGTCGAAGGAGCCGCCCCCGGTGCCGCCGGCCGGAGCCAGGGGCCGGGACGCGGCGACGACCGGGGCGAGCGCAAGGGTGGCCGCGGAGGCCAGCAGCCCCCGCGCCATCTCCCTCCGCGAGGGTCTGACCGCCCCCGTTCCGCCCTGCTGTTCCGCACCGACCGCCACACCACCGGCACCGACGACCATCGCTCGCTCCTCCTCCGGGTTCGGATGTCCTACCGGTTAACCGGCGAAGGGCGCGAGGGGTCACCGCCGAGGAGCCATACGGGGAGCCGGAGGGCGGAGAGTGCGGGGGCTCAAGGGTCAGCAGGAGGTGCGGGGGCACAAGCGTCAGCAGGAGGTGCGGGGGCTATGGGGCACTGAGGCACGGCAGTACCGCCCGCGATACCGGCCGGGCCCGCCCGCCGTCGCCTACAGTCCCGAGCCGGTGCCCACGTTCGCGCCGGCGACGGTGCGCAGGACCGGGGCGAGGACGCCGGCCTGGGGGAGCTTGGCGTCCGGGAGGCCGAGGTTGTCCCCGCGGGGCGCGGTGAGGGGGGCGTCCACGGACAGGCCGGGGGCGAGTGCCCGCACGTCGGAGGTTGGCGCGACCACGTCGAGGTGGTCGAAGTCGTCACCCAGGACGTGCGGCAGCGGTGCCCGGGCGTCCAGGCCGGGCAGCCCGCTGCTCAACGGCACCTGGGGCAGGGTCCGGTCCGGGAGGAGCCGGCCGGTGACGTACCGGGGACCGTCGGGGGCGCCCGGCGTCAGCAGCGGCAGCTCCGCGCCGAGCCTGGGCACCTCCATGTGCAGGGCCTTGGAGACGCCGCCCAGGGGCACGGGGACGGGGACCGCGCCGGCCGCCGCGGCGGGGCCGGCGGCCCCGACGGTGGCCGCGACGCCCGTGACGACGGCGGCAAGGGTTCCTCGGGTGGTCGGCTTCATGTCAGGTACGGTCCCTTTCACAGTGCGGGGGTTCGACGTCCGTACCGCGTAACGAGCGGAAAACGGCTTCAGCGCGCAATTCCCCCGGCTGCCGTAATGGTCAGCTTGTCCAGAAGTCCCACCAGCGGGTCAGCACGAGCATGCCGACCACCCCGAGGTGCAGTACGGGAAGCACCCAGGTGAACTCGGCGAAGAACGTCCTGAGCCAGTGGGGCGCGGGCAGGAAACCGTGGCGCACGCAGACGGACGTCACGTACCAGAACAGGACGATCGTCGCGATCCAGGCCAGGCAGCACCACAGGCACAGCGCGTTGATCCGGTACAGCGACTCGAACTGGAGCCAGGACACGAAGCCGACGCCGAACAGACAGCCCGCCTCGAACAGCAGCCAGTACCAGCCGGGGAAGCGGGCCCCGGCGAGCAGGCCGACGCCGGCGCAGACCACGATGCCGTAGGCCACCAGGCCCAGCATCGGGTTGGGGAACCCGAACACGGTGGCCTGGCCGCTCTTCATCACGCTGCCGCAGGAGAGCACCGGGTTCAGGCTGCACCCGGGGACGAAGTGCGGGTCCTGGAGCAGCTTGAACTCGTCCAGGGTGATCACCCAGGAGGCCAGCACTCCCGCCGCCCCCGTGAGCGCGATCAGCAGGGCGAGCCCGCGGCTCGCGCCCGCCCGCCGGCCCATCAGGCGCGCAGGCTGCGGGCGGGGAGGTAGAGGTGGGCGGCGGCGTTCACCGTGTCCGGGGCGGCCGCGAACGCGGCCAGTGCCTCTCCGGTGGCCGCCCGGCGGGGCCCGGTCGAGGGGCAGATGCGGGTGGTCAACATGAAGTAGGCGTAGCCGAGTTCCTCGACCGCGCTCAGCCATTCCGCCGGCGGGCTGACCTGGTTGCTGACGCCCGGCATCTGGAGGACGATCTGTCCGGCGACCACCAGCATGCTGACCTTGAGGCTGGGCCGGGTGGTGCCGTCGACGGGCTCGCCGCCCACGGGCAGCCCCATGTCGTCGAGCAGCCGCCCGACGGCGGCGGACGCGGCCTCCGGGCCGTCCGGGCCGTCGCCCAGGGAGCAGGCGAGGAGGCAGGGGGTCCTGCCGTCGCCCACCTCGTTCCTGGCCATCCAGGCGAGCAGGGCGAGTGTGCCGAGGTCGGCGGCGCGGAAGGGACGGGTATCGCTCGATACTGAGGTCACCGCGCGACCATACCGACGGGCCGCGGGGCGACCCGGCCGCTTCTCACTCGTCCGGAGCAGTGCCCGGGGCCGCTCCACACGATCGGGGGACGCGGCTCGCCGGACGTGCCGAGGGCCGGTCCCGCGGGTGCGGTACCGGCCCGTTCGGTACGTGGACGTCAGTGCTGCACGGGCAGACCGCCGAGCAGCCCCTTCCGGTTGAGGTTCGTGGTGGCGCCCTTGACGCCGCTCAGCAGGGAGTCCTTGTTCTCGGTGTCGAGCGCGTCCGACTGGTGCTGGACCGGCAGCAGGTCGGTGACCGTGGGCGGGTGCTCGGCGATGTGGGCGATCCCGCCGTTGAGGCTCAGGGGCGGCAGGTGCTGGGCGTCGTAGGCGAACGCGGGCGCGGCGACGCCGGCAAGGGCCACGGAACCGGCGACAACGGCGGCAGCCTTCAGGGACTTCATCGTGTTCCTTTCCTCGGCAACTCGCGTCGCCCCAGGGATTCTGACGCCCTGCCTAACGAGGTCCGGGCGGGCCGGAAACCCCGCACCGAGAAGACATATGAGATCCCCGTGGAGCCGGCCGGGGGGCCGGCCCCACGTCAGCCGGTGGTCGGCAGGCTCGGCGTGGCGGGGAGGGACGGCAGGGCGGGCAGCGAGGGCAGGGACGGGAGGGAGTCGATGCCGGGGGCGGGCATGTCGTTGCCGAGGAGGGTCGTCCCGAGCAGATCCACCAGGCCGGACACCACGTCACTGGCGGACGACAGGAGCTGGTCGAGGTCTCCGGTGACCGCCTTCACCAGGTTGTCGACCGCGGTCTGGAGCGCGGAGAGCGCGTCGCTCGCGAGGTCACGGGAGGAGGGCGGCTTGCCGTCGTCGGCCTTGGCGGGGACGGCGGGCTTGGCGGGGACGGCGGGGGCGGCGGCCTTGGCGGGGGCGGCCGGCTTGGCGGGGACGGCCGGCTTGGCGGGGACGGCCGGCTTGGCGGGGACGGCCGGCTTGGCGGGGGCGGCCGGCTTGGCGGCCTGCGGGGACGCGGCGGCCGAGGGGGAGGCTGCGGTCGACACAGAAGCGGAGGCCGAAGGGGAGGCGGCGGTCGACAGGGACGCGGAGGCCGAAGGGGAGGCGGGGGACGCGGGCTTCGCGGCATCGGCGGGTGACGCGGAAGCCGCGGGCGAGGCGGGTTTCGCGGGGGCCGCGGGCGAGGCCGGAGACGCGGGGGCCGCGGGCGAGGCGGGCTTCGCGGGGGCCGCGGGCGAGGCCGGGGAGGCGGATGTCGCCGGGGAGGGGTCCTCGGCGGCCTTGGCGATGGCCTTCTTCGCGGCCTCGCCCAGCCTCCTGGCCTCGTCGGCGGGCAGCTTGCCCTTCTCCAGCGACCGGTTGAGCAGGTCGACGACGGGGTTGAGGACGGACCCGGCGGCGCCGAGGGCCCTCACCTGGGCGAGCAGCCGCTCCCGTTCCGCCGCGGGGACGGCTGCCCGGGACGCGGCGCGGGCGTGTCCGCTTGCCGTGTCGGCCGTGTCGGCCGTGTCGGCGGCGACGGCGGGGCCGGTGATGCCGACCAGGACGGCCGCGCAGAGAGCGGTGGACGCGAGACGCCGGGCAGGCAGATCACGCATGGGTGTTCCTTTCGGTGAACAGTGGGACCTGAGCCCACCGTCAGTTCACCGATGGCCGGGCGCAACCGCTCGCGTACGGAACGTGATCCGTCCGGAGTAGCACGGAACCGGCCGTCCGCGCCGCGACGGATGTGCGGGCGGCCGGCCGGCCGAAGGGTTGCGTCCCGGTGTCAGCCGTTGACGCAGGTGTTGCCGAACGCCGGGTTCAGCAGGCCGATGACGTCGATGGTGTTTCCGCAGACGTTCACCGGGATGTGGATCGGGACCTGGATGACGTTGCCCGACACCACGCCCGGCGAGTTGGCGGCGACGCCGTGAGCGTCCGCGTCGGCGGAGGCCACACCGGCACCGCCGGCAACGGCCGCGACGGCGGCAGAGGTCAGGGCCAGGCCCTTCGCGATACGCGACATGGAGAAGTGCTCCTTGAGATCGACACAACACCCGGGCGGATGCCCGGCGCTGTGTCAACGCGCCGCGCCCCCCGGAGTTGTGCCGCCAATGGAGTGACGCACGGGCGGAGACGCTTCCCGGTTACGACACACTTGCCCTATTTATACGAATTGACGGGGTTGCCGCTAGAGTTGCGGTCTCTCCAGTACGTGCGAAAGGGCACCGCCGGCCATGCGCAAGTTCCCGGGTCCGCTGCTGCGTACGGCGGCGGGCGCCCTCACCCTCGCCGACTTCGCCGCCCTCGCCCTCGCCGCCCTCTCCGTCCCGGCCGCCACCCGGGCCGGCACGCTCCCCTCCCCCGAGGCCGCGCGCCCGCCCTTCGCCCCGCGCCACCGCACGGTGCGGCACGGCGGTTTCGCCCGCGCGGCGAACGGTGACCGGCGGGCCGTGGGGGGCGGACGTGTCGGTGACCGGCGGGGCGTGGGCAGACGTGTCGGTCGGGTGGCGTACGACGGCGGACGGGGACGCGCGGGTGGCACGCTCACGTTCGCCGCAGGGCCCCGGCGTACGCCCGTCGCACTCGCCGGCTCCCCGCGTCCTGCGGACGACGTACCGAACTCCACGATCAACGAACCGGGCGCCGTACCGTCCCGGCGGGTTCCGGCCTACGCCAACACGCTCGGCTACGACTTCGACGTGTCCGATCTTGGTGCGGCTCTGCGGCACGGCGGTGACCGGCGGGGCTTCCGGCTCGTTTCCCACGCGGACGCGGCGTGGGCCGGCGCGCTCTTCGTCGCCGCGGACGCCCGGTAGTGCGACGCGTTCACGACCGCAGTTCCGAGCGCCCCCCGTGAGCGAGGTAACCCGCGAATGCACCAGCCAGCACCCGATCCACGGCCCCGGATCCTGCACCTCGCGCAACCCGTCGAGGGCGGGGTCGCCCGGGTCGTGCTCGACCTGGCGCGGGCCCAGCTCGCGGCGGGTCTGCGGGTCACGGTGGCCTGTCCCGGAGGTGAACTGGCCGCGGGTCTCGGGGAGCTGGGCGCCGACGTACGGGAGTGGCGGGCGGGCCGGTCCCCGGGGCCCGGTCTGCCCGGCGAGGTACGGCGGCTCGTACGCCTGATCGACGACGTACGGCCCGCCCTGGTGCACGCGCACAGTGCCAAGGCCGGGTTCGCCGCGCGGCTCGCCGTCCGCGGGCGCACGCCCACCGTGTTCCAGCCGCACGCCTGGTCGTTCGCGGCGGTCGGCGGACTCACCGCGGCGCTCGCCCTGCGCTGGGAGCGGTGGGGGGTGCGGTGGGCCGACCGGGTGGTGTGCGTGAGCGAGGCGGAGCGTGCGACAGGCGTACGCGCCGGGGTGCACGCGGCGTACGCGGTCATCCCGAACGGCATCGACACCGCCCGCTTCTCACCGGCTCCCCCCGCCGCCACGGCGGCCGTCTCGCACCCGCCGCAGCCGCCCGGAGACGGGAACGCCACGCCGCCACCACCCGTGCCACACCCGTCCGAGCCACCTGCGCCCCTCGTCGTCTGCGTGGGACGCCTGTGCCGCCAGAAGGGCCAGGACGTGCTGCTGCGTGCCTGGGCGGAGGTCCTCGGCACGCTGCCGCCGGCCCGGCTGGTGCTGGTCGGCGACGGCCCGGACCGCGAGGCCCTGCGGCGGCAGGCGCCCCCCGGCGTGCGGTTCGCCGGCGCCGTCGCCGACGTCGTGCCCTGGTACCGGGCCGCGGACCTGGTGGTGCTGCCCTCGCGCTGGGAGGGCATGGCGCTGGCCCCGCTGGAGGCGCTGGGCTGCGGCCGGGCCGTCGTACTCACCGACGTCGACGGCGCCCGCGAGAGCCTGCCGCCCGCCCTCGCCGCGCGCTGCCTGGTCCCGCCGGAGGATCCCGCGGCGCTCGCGGGCGCGGTCACCGGGCTGCTGTCCGATGCACCGCTGCGCGCGGCGCTCGGCGACCAGGGGCGCCGGCATGTCCTGTCCACGCACGACGTGCGGCACACCGCCGGACGGGTCGCGGCCCTCTACCGCGAACTCCTCGTCCCCGCCCCGGCGGCGGACAGCGGAACAGCCCAGCCCGTGCCCTCCGAGCGCAGGGAGTCCATCCACTCGTGACTGCGGAAAGTACCGTCCCCTCCCCCGGCGCGCAGCCATGGGAGCACGGATTCTCGCCCGTCTCGGTCCTCCCGGCCCGTGCCGCCGGCAGCTTCCGGTTCCCCCTGCGGCGCCCGCCCGCGCGGCCCGCCTCGCCACTGCCGCTGTTCACCGCCGACCTGTGCGCCGCGCTGGCGGGCGCGGTCGCGCTGGACGGGGCCGTCCGCCCGCCGGTGCTCGTCGGCGTCCTGGTGGCCGGCGCGCTGCTGCTGCGCCCGCGCTCCGCCCGGCCGGTCCCCGGCATCCTCGACGAACTGCCCACGGTGTGCGGGCGGATCGCGGTGGTCTGGCTGGCCCTCGCCACCGTGCTCGCCGCCCACGGCCCGGAGCGGGCCCTCGCCGTCCCCACCCTGCTGCTCGGCTGGGCGGCGCACGCGGCGGCGGCCTGCGCGGGCCGGGGCGCGGTGCACTGGCGGCGCCGGGCCGCGCTGCTGCGCCGGCCGGACACCGCCCTGATGATCGGGCCGGCCGCGACCGCGCAGCGGGTGGCCGCCGCGCTGCTCAGGCACCCGCGCTGCGGGGTGCGGCCGGTGGGTGTGGTCGCGGAACACCCGGACGGCTCCGGCGGGCTGCCGGTGCTCACCACCGGCGAGGAGGTGGAGCGGGCCCTGGTCCGGCACGGGGTGCGGGCCGTCCTCACCGTCGACCCGGCCGTACGCACCGGGAAGGGGCCGCTGCTGCGGGCGCTCGCCGAGTCGGGCTGCACGGTCTGGGAGGTGGACGCGGACTGCCCGTCCTACGAGGTGCGCCACCAGCTCGCGGGGTTCGCCGTACGCCGCCTGGACCTGGGCGCGCGGCGGCGGACGAGCGCCGGGAAGCGGCTGCTGGACGTGCTGGTGTCGGGGACGCTGCTCGTGCTCGTCAGTCCCCTGCTGCTGGTGTGCGCGGTGGTGCTGCGGGTCACCGACGGGCCCGGGGTGGTCTTCCGGCAGGAGCGCATCGGCAAGGACGGCCGCCCCTTCACGCTGCTGAAGTTCCGCACCCACCGCCCGGCCGACGAGCACGAGGCGGCCACCCGGTGGAGCGTGGCCGGCGAACGGAGGATGAGCCCCTTCTGCCGGTTCCTGCGGCAGACCTCGCTGGACGAACTGCTCCAGCTGTGGAACGTCTTCCGGGGTGACATGAGCCTGGTCGGCCCGCGCCCCGAACGGCCTTACTTCGTCTCGCAGTTCAGCCAGTCCTACCCGGGCTACGCGGCCCGGCACCGCATGCGGACCGGCATCACCGGGCTCGCCCAGATCAACGGGCTGCGCGGCGACACCTCCATCGAGGACCGGGCCCGCTTCGACAACGCCTACATCGACACCTGGTCGCTGTGGCAGGACATCTGCATCCTGCTGCGCACCGCCGCCGCGCTCGTGCGTTCCACGGGGAGCTGACCCATGGCCCTCGTCCTGCCGCTCCGCCGCCCCGCGCGGCTGACCCCGGTGCTGCCGGTGATGGCCGTGGTGGCGCTGCTCGCGCTGCCCGTCACGCCCGGCGGCGACGGCGGTGCCGGGCCCGCCGACGCGCTGTCCGGTCTGGTCGTCGTCGCCTGCGCGGTACGTCTGCTGCGGGCGCGCCGCCGCCCGCTCACCCGGACCGCCGCGGTGGTCCTCGGCCTGCCGGTGGCCGGTGTCGCGCTCGCCGCGCTGCACGCGGTCCCACCGGGTGCCGGGCTCACCGGCCTGGGCCGCTACCTCCAGGTCTTCGTGCTGGTCCCGGCCGCCGTCGTGCTGCTCGTCCGGCACCGCGCCGACTTCCGGCTGCTGGCCTGGTCGTTCGTGGGCCTCGCGGGATGGCAGGGGGCGGTGGGCGTGCACCAGTACGTCACCGGGACCGGGGCCTCCTACCAGGGCGCGGACGTCCGCGCGGTCGGCACCTTCGGGGTGACGGACGTGATGGGCATGGCGACCGTGGTGGCCTTCGGGCTGGTGTGCGCGGTGGGCCTGGCGCTCGGCCGGACCGCGGCGCGCGAACGCGCCGTCGCGCTCGGCTGCGCGCTCGCCCTGACCGTCCCCCTCGCCCTGTCCTTCAGCCGGGGCGCCTGGATCGCCACCGTGATCACGCTCACCGTCCAGCTGGTGCTGTCCGGGCTGCGCCGGGCGCTGCGGGTGGGGGCGGCCGTGGTGGCCGTGGGCGTGGTGCTGGTCGGCGGGTTCGGGACGGGTACGGCCATGCTCCAGGAGCGGATCGACAGCATCGGCCAGGTCACCGACGCGCCCGACCAGTCGGTCACCGACCGGTACACGATGTGGGCGGCGGCCGGCGACATGTGGCGCGCGCGCCCGCTGACCGGCGTCGGCCTGAAGGGGTTCCCCGAGTACCGCGACGGGTACGCCTCGCTCGCGCTGTCCTCGGGCAGCGACACCGAGGGTGCGGGCGCCGCCTTCCGCCGGCAGCCGCTGCTGTCCCCGCACAACATGTACCTGCTGGTCCTCGGCGAACAGGGCCTGATCGGGCTGCTCTGCCTGGCGGGCTGCTGGCTCGCCCTGCTGGTGTGCGCCCTGCGCGGCCTGTGGCGGGCCCGCGCGGCCGGCGGCCGGGGCCTGGACTGCGCGCTCGTCGCCTGCGGGCTGCTGGTGTGGCAGCTCGTGGACTTCGCGTACGCCGACATCGGCGGACCCTCGACCGTGCTGACGGCGGTGTGCTTCGGCCTGGTCGCCTGGTGGGCGCTGGCCGGCGCCGACCGGGTCGCCGCGGAGGAGCACACCGCCGTACCGGCCGGACGGGGAACGGTGACGGGTGAGGCGGCCCTGCGATGACGACGACACCGCCCCGCGCTCCGGCGCTGCGCCGGAGGCCGACACGATGACGACCCCGACGACCGGCGAACCCTCGGACCCGGATACGGACACCCCGAACATCTCAGATATCTCGAACATCTCGGACGCCCTGGACGCCCCGGAACAGCCGAAGCCGCCTGTCGGCCGCGGCTCGGCCTCGGGAGCCGGTACGGCGCCGGAACCGACGAGGGCCCGGTCTTCCGCCTCGCGGCCCGCTACGACACCGACGCCGACGCCGAGTTCCGCACCGCAGGCCGGGGTGGCACCGGCGCCGGCGGTGGGGCCGGGATCCGGGCCGGGGATCGAGGTCGCACCGGCGCCGGCGGTGACTCCGCCTTCGCGGCCGGAGACAGGTGCGGCACCGGCGCCGGCGGTGGGGTCGTTCTCCCGGCTGGAGATCGGAGTGGCGCCGACATCGGCGGTGGGTCCGGGTCCCAGGCCGCAGGCCGGTGGGGCACCGGCGTCGGCGGGGGGTCCGGATCCCAGGCCGGAGACCGGTGCGGCACCTACTCCGACAGTGGGACCGTTCTCACGGCCGGAGACCGGTGCGGCACCCGCCCCGACGGGGCGTGCCAGGGCCGGGGCCTGGCCCAGAGCCGGTGCGGCAAAGAGGCCCACAGCGGCTCCCGGCCTGGGGGCCGGGCGCGTGTCCAGGGCGGCGGTCGTGTCGGAGACCGGTGACGGCAGGGCCGCCCTGCCGACGGCCCGGTCGGCCGCGCCCCTCCCCGTGAGCACCACCACCGCAACAGCGGGCCCGGCCGGCGTCCCGGCCGACCCCACCACGGCAGCACACCCGACCCCGCTCCCACCCGACCCCACCACCGCAGCACACCCAGCCCCGCTCCCACCCGACCCCGTGACCACCCCGCCGACCCCATCGGCGGCCCCGTCCCCGTCTCCGCCGCCAGTTCCCGGACCGGCGCCCACGCCCGCATCCGCACCGCCCGCAGAGACCGCACCCGCACCCGCACCCCCACCCCCCGAACTCCCCCACCCCACCCGCAAGTTCCTCGCCCGGGCCGCGCTCGTCACCGCGTCGTTGTCCATCGCGGCGGCGTTGCTCGGGCTGGTGCGGGATCAGTCGTTGGCGCGGTTGTTCGGGGCCGGGCGGGACACGGACGCCTTTCTGGTGGCGTGGACCGTGCCGGAGTTCGCGGCCACGCTGCTCATCGAGGACGGGCTGGCGTTCGCGCTGATCCCGGCGTTCAGCCGGGCCCTGGCCCGCCGGGCCCAGGGCGCCCCGGGGGATCCGGTGCGGTCGCTGGTCGCGGGCAGCCTGCCCCGGCTCGTGCTGTCGTTCGCGGCGGTCGGGGCGCTGCTGGCGCTGACGGCGCCGCAGTTCGTCGGGGCGCTCGCGCCGGGTCTGCCCGATCCGGGGCTCGCCGTGGACTGCACCCGGCTGACCGCGACCTGTGTGCTGAGCTTCGGCCTCGCCGGGTACTCCAGCGCGGCGCTCCGGGCGCACCGCCGTTTCCTGGCGCCGGCCGCGATCTACATCGCGTACAACGTCGGCATCGTCACGGCGATGTACACGCTCGGCACCCGCTGGGGTGTGCGTTCGGCAGCGTTCGGGGTGGCGGCGGGCGGCTGCCTGATGGTGCTGGTGCAGCTTCCGTCGCTGGTGCGGGAGTTGCGCCGCCGTCCGGGGAGGGCGGACACCGGGGCCGTGGCCGCCGCACAGCCGATGGACGTACGACTGCTGGCCACCGTGCTGCTGTTCGCGCTGTGCCGGCAGTCGCAGGTGCTGATCGAACGCTTCCTCGCCTCGGGGCTGCCCGCCGGGGCCATCAGCCACCTGAACTACGCGCAGAAGGTCGCGCAGATCCCGATGACCCTGTCGATGATGCTGTGCACGGTCACGTTCCCGGTGGTGGCGCGGGCCCTGGCGGACGGGGACACCGAGCGGGCCCGGGTCCGGGTGGAGCGGGATGTGGCGCTGGCCGCCCGCCTGGTGCTGCTCGGCGCCGCGGCGGTGGTCGCGTGCGCGCCGCAGCTGATCGGGCTGCTGTTCCAGCGGGGCGCCTTCACGGCCCAGGACACCGTGGCGACCGCCGGGGTGATGCGGGTCTACGCGCTCGGGCTGCTCGGCCAGACCCTGACCGGTGTCCTGGTCCGCTCCTACTTCTCGGCGGGCCGCGTCACCTGGTACCCGCTGGCCGCGATGACCGCCGGGATCGTCGCGACGTCCTGTGCCGGCGCCTGGACGATCGGTCCCTGGGGGGCCGCGGGGATCGCCGCCGCCAACGCCACCGGTATCACGCTCACCGCCGTCCTGCTGATCGCCGGCATGCGCCGCCGGAGCGTGCCCATCCGCACCGGGGCCGTGCTGCGCGGGCTGAGCCGGCCCGTGTGGGCGGCGGGGGCGGCCGCCGTGGCCGGCGCCTTCGCGGCGGGCCTGTTCCCGGCCCCGCTCGCCGGGCTGGCCGCCGGCGGGACCACGGTGACCGTCGTGTTCGTCCTGCTCGGCCTGGGGCCGGACGCCCGGGGTCTGGCAGCCGCTTCCCGTTCCGTACGCACCCACACCCGAAGGCTCGCCCATGCCGTCCTCCGTTGAGTCCGCCCGCGCGGCGACCCCGGCCGCCGCCGGCACCGGCCCGGTCCCGTGGATCGCCATGTACCACTCGGTCGGTGACTGTTCCGACGACCCGTACCGCATCACGGTCACCCCCGACCGGCTGGACCGGCAGCTGTGCTGGCTGCGCGGGCAGGGGCTGCGCGGGGTGTCCGTGGGCGAGCTGCTCGCCGCCCGGGCCCGTGGCGAGGGGCGGGACCTGGTGGGTCTCACCTTCGACGACGGGTACGCCGACTTCGTCGCCCACGCCCTGCCCGTGCTGGCGCGCCGGGGGTGCACGGCCACCCTGTTCGTGCTGCCCGGCCGGCTCGGTGGCGACAACGCCTGGGATCCGCTGGGCCCGCGCAAGCCGCTGCTGACCGCCGACGGCATCCGGCGGGCCGCCGCGGCGGGCGTCGAGATCGGCTCGCACGGCCTCGGCCACGTCGATCTGACCCGGGCCGACGACGCGCTGCTCGCGGCGGAGACCGCGGGCAGCCGGGCCGCGCTGGAGGACCTGACCGGCGCCCCGGTGCACGGCTTCTGCTATCCGTACGGCACGGTCGACCGGCGCGCCGTGGAGGCCGTACGGCGGGCCGGTTACCGCTATGCCTGCGCCATCGACCCCGGTGGGCTGAACGGCCCGCACGTCCTGCCGCGCGTGCACGTCGGGCAGAACGACACCGCCGTACGCCTGTTCCTGAAGTACCGGCTGCACCGGTTGCGCCGGCGGCCGGTCGAGGGGCTGCGGTGAGGGCGCTGCACGTCATCACCGGGCTCGGGGTGGGCGGCGCCGAGCAGCAGTTGCGGCTGCTGCTGCGCCATCTGCCCGTCGAGTGCGACGTGGTGACACTGACCAGCCCCGGGGCGGTGGCCGACGGGCTGGCGGCCGACGGGGTCCGGGTGGTGCACCTGGGCATGACCGGCAACCGCGACCTGGGCGCGCTGCCCCGGCTGGCCCGGATCGTCCGGCGGGGCCGGTACGACCTCGTGCACACCCATCTGTACCGGGCCTGCCTGTACGGGCGGATCGCCGCCCGGCTGGCCGGGGTGCGGGCGGTCGTCGCCACCGAACACTCCCTCGGCGACTCGCAGATGGAGGGCCGGCCGCTCACCGCGGGGGTGCGCTCGCTGTATCTGCTGGGCGAGCGGCTGGGCCGGTCCACCGTCGCCGTGTCGCCCACGGTCGCCGCCCGGCTGACCCGCTGGGGCGTGCCCGGGCCGCGCATCGCGGTCGTGCCCAACGGCATCGACCTGGCGCGGTTCGCCTTCGATCCGGTCGCCCGCCGGTACGCCCGGGAGCAACTGGGCCTGCCCGAGGAAGCGTTCGTCATCGGCGGCATCGGCCGGCTCGTCCCCGGCAAACGCTTCGACGTCGTCATCCGCGCTCTGGCCGCGCTGCCGGACGACTGCCGGCTGCTGCTGGTCGGCGGCGGACCGGAGGAACGCGCGCTGCGGGAGAGCGCGCGGGAGGCGGGGGTCGCCGGCCGGGTGCTGTTCGCCGGCGAACGGCCGTACCTGCCCGACGGCTCGCCCGGGCCCGGCCTGCCGGCGCTGGCCTCGGCGATGGACGTGCTCGCCGCCCCCTCCCCCGAGGAGGCGTTCGGCCTCGCGGTCGTGGAAGCGCTCGCGGCCGGGCTGCCCGTGCGCTACACCTCCTGCCCGGCCCTGGAGGACCTGCCGCCCGGCGCCGCCCCGGACGCGCTGCGCGTGCCCTGCGACGCCGGCGCCTACGCCCGTGCGCTCGCCGGGGTCCGTGCCGCCGGGCCCGGCCCGCGCACCGCGCCGGAGGCGGCCCGCCACTACTGCATCACCCGCAGCGCCGCCCGGCTCATGGACGTCTACACGGCGGCGCTCGCCCGCACGGTCCCGAAGTCCCGTTCCTCCCAGGGAGTCAGCCCCTCATGAGCGAGAACCACACCCGGCAGCACCGCACCCCCCGTCCGTTCCGCGCGCGTGCGCTCCCGCCCTGGTCGCTGGTGGCGGCCGGCGTCCTCGCGGGCGGGCTGCTCGGCGGCGGGTACGGCGTGCTGAGGACGCCGGAGTACACGGCGACCAGCTATGTCATCGCCGTCCCCACGTCGGGGTCGGACACCGCCACCGCACTCGGTTTCGCCCAGGCCTACGGCCGGGTCGCCACCCAGCTCGCGGTCCTCGGCGACGCGCAGGTGGAGGCCGGGGTGCCGGTGCGGACCCTGCGCGACAGCGTGCGCACCGCGACCTCGCCGGACGCCCCCATGGTGGCCGTCTCCGCCGTCTCCGCCCGCCCGTCCCGGGCCACCGACATGGCCAACGCGGTCGCCCGCGCCCTCATCCGGCACGCCGACGCCGCCAAGGCCGGCACGCACGTCGGTCTCCTCCAGTTCTCCCGGGCGGTCGCGCCGACCGAGCCGGGTTCGGCCTCCGCCGGGGTGACCGGGCTGGTCGGGGCGAGTGCCGGCGGGCTGCTCGGCGCCCTGGCGCTGCTGGTCCGGCCGAAGCGCCGGCCGGAGGACGACACGGTGCGTCCGGCCTCCGTACCCGGACCGGCCGTCGCCGCCGACGCGCACGGCCAGCTGTGACCGCGACGTACGCGGCGCGCACCGCACCCGCCGTCCTCAGCGCGGACGTCGTCACCGACGAGGCGGCCTTCGCCGCCCTGGCCCCGGCCTGGGGGCGGCTGTACGGGCGGTGCGCCGCCGCGACCCCGTTCCAGAGCCACGCCTGGCTGTACTCGTGGTGGCTGTCGTACGGCGTCCCCGGTCGGCTGCGGCTGCTGGTGGTGCGGGCCGCCGGTGAACTGGTGGCCGCCGCGCCGCTGATGCTGGTCCGCCGGCCGCTGCCCGCGCTGGTGCCGCTGGGGGGTGCGATCTCCGACTACGCGGACGTGCTGCTGGACGACGGCGACGACGGGCGGGTGACCGGGTTGCTCACCGAGGCGCTGGCGGGCGCGGCGCGCACCGCGCTCGTCGACTTCCGCGAGGTACGGCCGGGCGGCGCGGTGGAACGGGTCTACGACCGCTGGCGCGGGCCGCGCCGCACGGTCGCCGACTCCGTCTGCCTGGAGCTGCCCGCCGTGCCCATGGACGCTCTGGTGGCCCGGCTGCCGTCGAACAAGGCCCAGCGGGTGCGGGCCAAGCTGCGCCGGCTGGACGCGCTGGGCGTGTGGCGGCGGCCGGTGGGCCCCGAGGAGGTGGACGCGGCGCTGGGCCGGCTGCTGGAGCTGCACCGCTTGCAGTGGCAGGGGCGGAAGGTGACGCCGGAGCACCTCCAGCCCCGGTTCCGCGAGCATCTGGTGCGCGCGGTGGGTCCGATGGTGCGCTCGGGGGACGCGGTGGTCACCGAGTTCCGGATCGGTGAGGAGGTGGTGGCCGTCGACCTGACCCTGCTCTCGCGCGGCCTGGCCGGCGGCTACCTCTACGGCGCCCATCCGGGCCTTCGGGGGCGGAAGGCGGACGTGGCGGTGATGCTGCTGGACGCCTGCGCGGAGCACACCGGCGGCGGCCGCCGCACGCTGAGCCTGCTGCGCGGCGACGAGCCGTACAAGCACCACTGGCGGCCGGAGCGGGTCGTCAGCCGGCGCCTGCTCATGGCCCGGCGGCGCACCGCACCGCTGCTGACGGCCGCGCTGGGTGACGCGGCCGCCCGGCAGCGGGGCAGGGAGGTGCTGCACCGGTGGCGGGAACGCGGCGAGGGCTAGCGGCTGCGCGACCACCAGTCGAAGCGGAGGCAGAGCTTTCCGCCGAGCCAGTACTCGACCCAGTCGCCCAGGTCCAGCGGCGAGCAGTTGGCCGGGGGCTTCGTGGCGGGCGCCGGGGTAGAGGGCGGGGTGGGCGTCGGTGTCGGTGTCGGTGCGGGAGTCGTGGGTGCCGGGGCGGGCTGCTCGGTGCGGCCGTACAGGGCCGTGCGGTAGACGCTCGCCGACCGGGGGTTGGCCGAGCACTGCCACACGCCGTGCGGGCAGTAGTCGGTCAGCGTGTTGTACAGCGGCCGGTGTTCGTCGATCCAGGCGAGCATGCGCCGCATGTACTCGGCGTTGTCCCCGTTGCGGAACAGGCCCCATTCCGGATAGGAGACGGGCTTGCCGTGGGATTTCGCGAATTCCACGTGCTGCTGGAGACCGAAGGGCTCTTTCACCTGTTCGTCGAACGGCATTCCGCGCGGCTGGTCGTAGGAATCCATGCCGATGACGTCGACCGTGTCGTCCCCCGGGTAGCACTCGGTCCAGGGCACGGCGTCCCGGCCGCGGCTCGGCGTGAAGTCGAACCGGAACGCCTGGCCCGGCACCGAGCGCATGGTGGTGACGATCCTGTTCCAGTACGTCTTCCAGGCCTCGGGGTCCGGTCCGCAGCGATGGGTGTAGGTGGTTCCGTTCATCTCCCAGCCGAGCACGATGACCGTGTCCGGCACCTTCAGCCGCACCAGCCGTTCGGCCAGGGCCCTGAAGTGATGGTCGAACGCGCCGGCCGCGGCCTGCCCCAGCAGCCGCCGCACCTCGGAGTCGGGGACGTTCTCCTCGTTGCGCTCCTGCATCGGCACGTTGAGGACGAGGGTGCGGTCGGCCTTCTCGCGCCGCCAGTTCGCCCAGACGTCCAGGAAGCCGGGCGGGCCCTCGATGTCCTGCCAGGTGCCGCCGGGCAGATAGGTGTGGGCGACCTTCAGCTCGGTCCCGCCGAGCCAGTGGCTCAGCTCGGCCATCCGGGCGACCCCGCGGGCCCCGGAGTCCAGGAAGGCCCCGAAGGGCGGGACCGTCCGTACGGGTACCGGCGCGGCCGACGGGACGACCGGGCCCGGCGGGGTGACCGGCGGGGTGACCGGCGGGGTCGCCGGTGCCGGGGCTGTCGGAGTGGCCGGGGCGGGGGCCGTCGGAGTGGGTGCGGGAGGACCGGCGGCCCGCGCCACCCCCACCGCGGATCCGGGTCCGGTCACCAGGGTGACCGACGCGGCGACCGCCGCCGCGACCACGGTCAGCCGCCGGGAGCGGTCCCGTCGCTGCTGTGGAGCCATGCCTGCCCCTCTCTCCGCTCGACCGCGTCTCCGCCGTCCATTTCCTGTTATTGACACACAGTCATATCCCTGTGAATTCCGCCAGTGCGGTTACGGCGTTCAGGTGGCCCGAACCCCCGCACGGACGAACGGACAAGAGGAAAAGGAAAAGCCCGTGTCGCTACTGGACATCCGGGTCCCCGCGGTCCTGCTGCGGATCGATCCGAATCCCTTTCACCACGGCACCCTGGGCGCCGTGCGCTCGCTCGGCAGGGCCGGGGTGGAGGTGCACGTCGTCGCCGACTCCACGCCAAGTCCGGTGCACGTCTCGCGCTTTGTACGGCAACTGCATCCGCCGCCGGCACCCGGCGCGTCCACCGGTGAGATCGCCGCCGCGCTGCACCGGGTCGCGGCCCGGATCGCCCGCCCGGCCGTGCTGATCCCGATGGACGACGCCGGCGCCATCGCGGCCGGCCTGCTGCGGGAGGAACTGGCGCCCGCCTTCCTGCTGCCGCGGCAGCCCGGCGCGCTGCCCGGACTCGTGGCGGACAAGGCGCAACTGGCCGGCATGTGCGCCGCCACCGGTGTCCCGCACCCGGTGACCCTGGTCCCGGACAGCGCCGAGGACGCGGCGGCGGCCACCCGGCGGCTGGGCCTGCCGGTGATGGCCAAGTGGAGCCGGCCCTGGCTGGTGCCGGCCGGCAGCGGGCTCCGCTCGACCGTGCTGCTGCGCTCGGCGCGGGAGGCGCGGGAGCTGTACCTGCGCACCGGGGAGGCGGGCAGCCCGCTGCTGTTGCAGGCCTTCCTGCCGCCCGGCCCGGGCCGTGACCGGTTCTTCCACGGGTACGTCGACCGTGCCGGCGTCGTGCGGGCCGGCGGGTCCGGCCGCAAACAGCTGGCGTGGCCGCGTGGGGCGGGCCTGACCGCGGCCGGCCGGTGGACGCCTGACCCCGAGGTGCGGGCGCTGGCCGAACGGCTCACCGGCGAGCTGGGCTACCGGGGCATCTTCGACCTCGACTTCCGCCGCTGCGGCCGCACCGGCCGCTACCACCTGCTGGACTTCAACCCGCGCCCGGGCGCCCAGTTCCGGCTGTTCACCGACACCGCCGGCCTGGACGTCGTACGCGCCCTGCACCTCGATCTGACGCACCGTCCGCTGCCGGCGGGGAGGCCGCTGCCCGGGCGGGAGTTCGTGGTGGAGAACTACGCGCCCCTGACCGTGCTGCGCCCCGCGCCCCGGGGCCGCGAGCTGGCCTGGTACGCGCCGGACGACCGGGCGCCGGGCCGGGCGATGTGGGCGCTGTGGGGCCGGCACGTGACGGGCCGGCTCGCCGGGCGCCTGCGCCTGCGCCTGCGCCTTCGCCTTCGCGCGAGACGGACGGCACCACCGGCACCGCGTCCCCGGCCCGGCACGGTCCACCGGGTCAGCGTCCCGGACCTCCCCCAGGGCCTGGCCGTGGCCGAGGACGAGAGAGCGAGCAGCCGCTGATGGACGACGTGCTGGTGGTGGGCGCCGGACCGTACGGCCGGCCGCCCGGCGTGGCCTGCCGCCAGCCCTGGTCGAGGACGTCACCGTGATCGGCGATGACCAGGCGGCCCTGGAGACGGCCGCGCTCCTCGGCGAGCAGGGCACCCGGGTCCGGGTGCCGGCCCGCGCGGACCGGCTGTGCCGGAACGACGTGCCACCGCTCTGGGAGCGCCCCTGGTGGCGCTCGGCCCGCTCCCGCACGGCGGACTCGGCCCGGGCTGGCGGAACCGGTGCTACGCCGAGCGGCTCGGCCTGTACCGGCGGCTGCCGGAGCGCACCCGGACCCGGAGCGCGGCCGACGCGCTCGGCCCGGCCGGTGCCTGGTGGGTGCGCGCGGGTGGAGGTGCTGCTGGGCCGGGGAGGGGGTGCGGGCCCGTGAGGTGCCGGGCGGGCTGCGCCTGGCGACCGCGGCCCGGTGATGCGGTCCGGCGGTGCTGGAGACGGGGCACGTCATCGCCGCAGGGCGGTGAGGATGTCCGTCGGCGACCGGGTTCCGGGCCGGCCTCGACCGGCTGCGGCTGCTCTCCGCCGACCTGCGCGCGCTGCCGGACAGGCACCGCCGGGCGCGCCGGAGGTGGGGCCTGCGTTCGAGTCGTCGTACCCCCGTCCGTTCCTGGCCGGGCTGGTCACGGCCGCCGGCTTCGCCCGGCGATGCGGCTCGTGCACGGCACCACCTTCACGGCGGGCACGCTGGTGCGCGGGGTACGGCGCCGGCTGCGCACGGGCCCCGGCCGGCCGGGGTACCGGAGCCGGTGGCCCGCTGGGGCCGGCTTAGGGCGGGGAGCCAGAGGCGAAGGCACTGCGTGGGTGGGCGCGGGGGTGCGGGGGTGCGCGGGTGCGCGGGCGGAGCCCGGGAGGCACACGGGGTCCGCGGAGGCACAGGGAGCCGGGGGAGGCAGAGGAGGCCGGGAGGCACACGGGGTCCGCGGAGGCACGGGGAGCCCGGGAGGCAGGAGGCCGGGAGGCACGGGGCGCGCGGGCACGGGGAGCTGCACGGGCGCGGAGAGCCCGGGCAACGGGTGCGCTCGGGCGCGGGGTGCGCGGGCAACGGGTGCGTGGAGCCCGGGCAACGTGTGCGTGGGCAACGGGGGTGCGGCGTGCCCGGACGGGCGCGTGCGTACGGCGTGCCCGGACGGGCGCGGGGGCGCGGCGTGCCCGGACGGGCGCACGGATGCGGGGAGCCCGGGCAACGGGGGTGCGCGGGTGCGGCGTGCCCGGGCGGGTGCGGGGTGCGCGGGCGGGTGCCGGGGTTCGGTCCGGCACCCGGCGCGCTACCGGCGGGAGGCGACCCTGCCCCGGCGGTACATGATCGTTCCGGCCGCGATCAGCGCGGCGCTGGCGGCCGAGGTCCCGATCATGGCACCGGTCTGACCACCGGTCTGCGCGAGCACGGGCGGCTGCCCGGGGTGGTGCTCACCGCCGGCGGGCGGCGTGCTGTGCTCGCTGGGCGGGGGCGACTCCTCGTCGCCGTACGGGGGCGGGGTGTGGTCGTCGCCGTAGCCCCCGGAGTCCCCGTAACCGCCCGAGTCACCGGAGTCCCCGTAGCCCCCCGAATCGTCGGACTTACCGTAACCGCCGGAGTCGCCGGAACCGCCGTGGCTGCGGGAGTCCCCGTAACCGCCGGAGTCGTCGGAGTCGCGGTGACCGGAGTCGTGCGAGTCGCCGTGCGTGTCACGGCTCGGGCTGCCGGCTTCCTGCTTCGGGCCGTGGCCGTTGACACAGGAGTTGCCGAACGCCGGGTTCAGTGCGGCCGCCACGTCGACGGAGTTGCCGCACACGTTGACCGGTACGTTCACCGGGGCCTGGACGCTGTTGCCGGACAGCACCCCGGGCGAGCCCTGAGCGGCGCCGTGCGCGTCGGAGTCGGCGAGCGCGGAGCCGGCGTACAAGGACAGCATGCCGGTCGCGGCGGCGGCCACGGCCATGCCCTTGCTGAGAGTCTGTCGCAATCTCGTGCTCTTCCTGCTCGAAGAAGTGGAAGGCCGGCCTCGCACCGACGAGTCGAAGGCTCGACGGTCCGAGGCCGGCCAGACACATCCGGGACTGGTGTGGGGTGCTGCCTCGTCAGTCGTTGACGCAGACGTTGCCGAACGTCGGGTTCAGCAGACCGACGACGTTGATGGTGTTGCCGCAGATGTTGATCGGGATGTGGATCGGCACCTGGACGACATTGCCGGACAGCACGCCCGGGGAGTTGACGGCGGCGCCCTCGGCTTCGGCGTCGGCGAAGGCGGGTCCGGCCAGGCCCAGGGCCAGGATGGCGCCCGTGACGACAGCAACGCTCTTCTTCATGATGTTCCCTTCTTCGGGGTCAAACCCCAGTGACGGCCAGAACCGTGTGCGCACGACGTGAACGGTCGCGGCACGGAACGAGGGATAGACACAATGGGAGACCGCGGAACACCGACCGCGTGACAATCACTCGATCGCACCGCTGCCTCACGCGTTTCCCCTCGCCCGGAATCCGTGGAAAAAAGGCCCGGGCGGCCCGCCGATGATGCAGCGGACGGCCCGGGCCGGCCAGACGGCTCAGCCTTCGCCGTTGGCCGAGAGAACCGACAGGTCCTCCAGGATGTGCGAGAGCGCGCCGTCCCGCTTGGCCTGGGTGGAGTTGTCGGAGCACTGCTGCTCCAGCTCGTCACCCAGGATGTTGACGTCCTGGATCGGGACGATGTCGAGCACCGCGACGTTGACGTCGTTGATGCCGAGGCACGGCTTGTTGAGCGAACCCTGGACCAGGGAGAGCTGCGGGCTCATGTCGCCCTTGGTCGCCGAGTTGCCGAACGACGACACGGCGCCGTTGCCGTTCGCGATAGTCGGTCCGTCGTCGTTGCCGATGGCAAGCGCCTGCGGCGCGGCCGCCACCGCCATTCCCACGACAGAAGCGGCGGTCATAGCGGCGACCATTGCCTTCTTGAGCACTTCGCGTTCCTTTCCTCGTAGCGACGCATGCCCTACTGCCTCATCAACCCGTCGCAGCGGGAATGGTTCCGGGGATTCACCCGGTTGGCGCGCATGGCCGCCATCGGTCCGGTAATCGTGGTGTCCGCTCAACACACAACCAGTCCGCGGTATCGACTGACGGAGTGAATGGGGGAAACCCCGCCGTGCTCACCCAGTTGTACAAGGCGCTCCGGTGAACGGGGTTCTCTCGAAAGGACTGGCCAGTGATCAAGAAGGTTTTCGCTACCGCAGCCGTCGCCGCTTCCGTCATCGGTGCCTCCGCAGCCGCCGCCCCGCAGGCGCTCGCGATCGGGAACGACAGCGGTCCGACCGCCGCGAACGGGAACGGCTCGTGGCAGAGCTACGGCAACTCGGCCACCTACGGGAACATGAGTCCGCAGATCGCACTCATCCAGGGTTCCTTCAACAAGCCGTGCATCGCCGTGAGCGACATCCCGGTGGCCGTGCTCGACGCCGTGCCGCTCCAGGACATCAACATCCTGTCGGACCAGATGACGCAGCAGTGCACGGAGAACTCCACCCAGGCCAAGCGCGACGGCGCGCTGGCGCACCTGCTGGAGGACGTGTCCATCCTGTCCACGAACTCCGAGGCCGGTCACTGATTCTGCGCACCGGAGCGGGCCGCCGAGTATCTCGGCGGCCCGCTCCGTCGTGCCGGGCCCGGGACCGGACCCCCCGGTGGCTCAGGAGACGATGTCCTTGCGGGAGAAGCCCCGGAAGGCGAGGGCGAACAGCACGAGCGCGTACGTCACGGACAGCACGCCGCCCTGGATCATCCCGGACCACTCGGGGCGCGGCTGGACGGCGTCGGCCCAGGCGAACTGCCAGTGCGCGGGCAGGAAGTCCCGCCAGTGGCCGAGGGCGGTGACGGCGTCCAGGACGTTCCCGACGATGGTCAGGCCCACCGCGCCACCGACCGCGCCGAGCGGGGCGTCCGTCTTCGTGGACAGCCAGAACGCCAGCCCGGCGGTGACCAACTGGGAGACGAAGATGTACGCCACGGCCACCACCAGCCGCTGGGCCGCCGTACCCGTGTCCAGCGCACCGCCCGTGGGGATCTCCAGCGGGCCCCAGCCGTAGGCGGCCGTGCCGGCGGCCAGGGCGACGAGCGGCAGCAGCAGCATGGCGGCGAGGCTCAGCCCGAGCGCCACGACGAGCTTGGACCACAGCAGCCGGGCGCGGGGCACGGGCGCGGCGAGCAGATAGCGCAGCGAGGACCAGCTCGCCTCCGAGGCGACCGTGTCCCCGCAGAACAGGGCGACCGGGACGACCAGCAGGAAGCCCGCCGAGACGAAGAGGTTCACGGCGGCGAAGTTGGCGCCGGACGCGGTGGCCGTGTCCATCAGGGTGACCTGGTTGTTCCGGGCGCCCGGGTCGCCGCCGACGGCGAAGGCGATCAGCAGGACGAAGGGCAGCACGGCCAGGATCGCGCCCATGACCAGTGTGCGCCGCCGGGTGAGCTGGCGGACCAGCTCGACGCGCAGCGGCAGGGTGCGGCCCGCCCGGTAGCCGGGGGCGACCTCGGTGAGCGTGCTCATGCGGCACCTCCGATCAGGGTGAGGAAGGCGTCTTCCAGGCGGCGGTGCGGGCCGACCGAGACGACCGGCACCGCCAGCCGGACCAGCTCCGCGACCAGCCGCTCGGCGGTGCCGTCCGGTCCGAGCCGGATCAGCAGCCCGTCGTCGGCGCGTACGGCGGAGGCGACGCCGGGCAGCGCGGCCACCTTCTCGACCACCGGCTCCTCCACGGGCGCGGCGGTGCCGACCAGCAGGGTGTCTCCGGAGCCGGTGATGTCGCGGACGGGGCCGGCCTGCACGAGCCGGCCTCGGTCCATGACCACCAGGTGGGTGCAGGTCTGTTCGACCTCGGCGAGGAGATGGCTGGAGACGATCACGGTGCGGCCGGCGGCCGCGTAGCGGATCATCACCTCGCGCATCTCGCGGATCTGGGGCGGGTCGAGGCCGTTGGTGGGCTCGTCCAGGATGAGCAGGTCGGGCAGGCCGAGCATGGCCTGGGCGATGGCCAGCCGCTGGCGCATGCCCTGGGAGTAGGTCCGCACGGCGCGGGCGAGCGCGTCGCCGAGGCCGGCGATCTCCAGGGCCTCGTCCAGGTGGGCGTCCTCGGCCGGGCGGCCGGTGGCCCGCCAGTACAGCTCCAGGTTCTCCCGGCCGGACAGGTGCGGCAGGAAGCCGGCGCCCTCCACGAACGCGCCGACGCGGGAGAGCACGGTGGCGCCGGGCCGGATGGTGTGGCCGAACACCCGGATCTCGCCGTCGTCCGGCACGATCAGGCCCATCAGCATGCGCAGCGTGGTGGTCTTGCCCGCGCCGTTGGGTCCGAGCAGGCCGAGCACCTGGCCGCGTTCGACGCGGAAGGACAGCTCGCGCACCGCGTAACGGTCGGCGGAGCCGGCGTACCGCTTGTGCAGGTCCCTGATCACGAGCGGGACGTCGGCCAGCTCCGGGTCGGGTGCGGGGGCCGCGGTGCGGCGGCGGGCGGTGAGCAGCAGGGCGAGCGCGGTGGCCGCGCCTGCGGCGGGCAGCCACCACACCCAGGCGGGCAGCGGGGCCGCCGCGGTGGTGACGGCGGGGGCCGTCGGCACGCTCAGGCCGCCCTTCAGGGCGACGGTGTAGGTGGCCGGGGCGGCCGGTGAGGCGTAGCCGAGGTCGGTGGAGGCCAGGACCAGGCGGACCCGGTGGCCCTTGCGTACCTCGTGGTCGATCGCGGGGAGGGCGACCGTGACGTCCTTGCCGGCCTTGGCGCCGGTCACCCGGAAGGGGGCGACGAGCTGGGCGGGCAGCACCTGCCCGGTGCCGTCGGGGGCGACGTCGTAGACCTTGCCGAACAGGACGGCGTCGTCGCGGGTGGAGGTGACGTGGACGGTGGCGGTCGGGGCGCCGGTGATGCGCAGGTCGCGGGTGAGGGGTGCCGAGTCGAAGCGCGCGTACTGGCCGGGGAAGTCCAGGGAGACGCCGACGCCGAGCGCGGACAGCTGGGCGAGGCCGCCGGAGCCGCCGAGGCCGGGCAGGGCGGAGACGCCGGGCGGGCTGGCACCGGCCGGGTTGGCGACGTGCTGGGTGCGGCCGGTGAGGGCGACGGTGTGCCGGTGGTCGTGCAGGCCGGGGTAGGTGCCGGCACTGGCGCCGCGCAGCTGGGCGGTGCCGTCGGTGGAGTCGACGCCTCCGGTGCGGGTGATCCGGAAGGCCGGGCCGGTGTCGGCGGCCTTGTCGCCCTTGAGGTACCGGTCGAACCACGCACGCACGCGTGCCTCGACGCGGCCGTTCTCCATGTCGCCGCCGTCGTGTCCGCCGGCGATCCAGTCGACGTCGACGGGGGCGCCGTTCGCCCGGATCGCCCGTTGGGCCGCGTCGGCCTGGGCGAGGGTGAACAGGGAGTCCGTCTGCCCCTGCACGAGCAGGGTGGGCACCTTGATGCGGGTGCCGACGGCGGACGGCGAGCGTGCCTCCAGCAGGGCGCGGGCGGCCGGGTCCGGGGTGCCGGACTCGGCGACCCGGTCGTACATCCGGCACAGCGCGGGCTCCAGCTTCGCGCAGCCGCCGCCGCTGTTCACGAAGATGCCGGCCCACAGCTTCTTGAACACCCCGTCGGGGAACAGGGCGTCCGCGAGGTTCCAGTAGGTGATGGCCGGGGCGATGGCGTCCACCCGGCGGTCGTGCCCGGCGGCGAGCAGCGAGACCGCGCCGCCGTAGGAGCCGCCGGCGACGCCCACGCGCGGGTCGCCGGGCCCGTCGAGCCGGACCTGGGGCTGCCGGGCCAGCCAGTCGACGAGCCGGGATACGTCGGCGACCTCGCCCTCGGGGTCGTTCAGCCCGATCTTCCCGGTGGACCGGCCGAAGCCGCGCGCGGACCAGGTCAGCACCGCGTACCCGTCACGGGCCAGGTCCTCGGCCTGCCGGCGCATGTCGTCCTTGCTGCCGCCGAAGCCGTGCGCGAGCAGGACGGCGGGGTGCCGGCCGGCGCCGGCCGGGGTGAAGAACGAGGTGTCCAGGCGCACTCCGTCGACCGCCATCACCCGGTCGCCGCGGCGCACGGCCCGGGTGCCGTCGGAGGCGACGGCCGCCGTCCACGTCCCGGCACCGGCGAGCACCGCGACGGCGGCCAGGCCGGCGAGGAGCCGGCGCGGCCCGCGCAGCAGCGCCCGCAGCCGGGGAGGTCGAAGATCCATGCTCCAACGGTACGGGCCGCCACCGACAACCGCCGCTGCCGGGGGACGGAGCCGCGTGCCCTCCCTGGGGCGTACGGACCTGTCCCGGCGTACTTCACCCGTGGTACGAAGGCCCATGCAGATCCGCCGGGCCGCCACGGTCGCCGAAGTCGCCGCCGCCGCGCACCTGTTCGATCATCCGGTGCGCACGGAGTGGGCGAAGCGCTTCCTCACCACCGCCGGACACCATCTGCTGCTGGCGTACGAGGGGCCGGCCGTCGCCGGTTTCGTCAGCGGTGTGGAGACCGTCCACCCGGACAAGGGCACCGAGATGTTCCTGTACGAGCTGGCCGTCGCGGAGCCGTACCGCCGCCGGGGCATCGGGCGGGCGCTGGTGGAACGGCTGGCCGCGCTGGCCCGGGAGCGGGGCTGCTACGGCATGTGGGTCGGCGTGGACACCGGCAACGACGTCGCCCTCGCCGCCTATCGCAGTGCGGGCGGCGAGGACGACGGGACGTGCACCGTGGTGACGTGGGTCCTGTGAACCCTAGGCCGTGTCGGGGAGCGGCGTGCCCGCGATGAGCTGCGTTCCCTCGGTGGCCGGCGCGTTCTCGGGCGCCTGGGGGTGCTCCGCCGCCTGGGCGTCCTGGGGGATGGACACCAGCCAGCGGGTCTCGCGGCGCGGGCGCAGGTAGAGCGCCCAGTAGAGGGTGGCGACGGCGGTGATGCCGCCGGTCCACAGCAGGTAGGACGCCTCCTGCTGGGTCAGGATGTAGGCGAGGACGGCGATCAGCAGGAGCGGCACCGCGGGCCACAGCGGCATCCGCCAGGCGGTCGTGTGCTTGTGGGAGCCGCGGCGCGAGAGCAGGGCGGCGACCGCGACGAGCAGGTACATGCCGGTCACCGAGACGCCGGTGACGCCGTACAGGGTGTCCAGGTTGACGAAGCAGAGCAGCGCGCCGGGGACGCCGACCGCGAGCGTGGCGACCCACGGGGAGCCGAAGCGGCCGAGCTTGGCGAAGAGGCTGTTGACGGGGCCGGGCCAGGCCTTGTCGCGGGCGGAGGCGAACAGCACGCGGGAGTTCTGGATGACCATGACGATGCCCGCGTTGATGATCGCGAGGGCGACGCAGAGGCTGACGAAGGTGCCGACCGCGGAGTTGGACCAGGCGGTGACCATGGCGCTGATGTCGCCGCCGGTCAGTTCCTTGAGGTCGCCGGCGCCCATGGTGATGGCGGCGACCGGGACCAGGATGACCACGGTGGAGATGGCGAGGGTGGCCATGACGGTCCGGGCGACGTTGCGGCGCGGGTCTTCCAGTTCCTCGGAGAGGTAGACGGCGGTGGAGAAGCCCTGGGTGACGAAGAGCGCGATGGCGAGCCCGGAGACGACCAGCATGGCGGTCACGGTGTCCGCGTGGCCGCCGGAGCCGGCGACCTGCATGGAGGTCAGGCTGCTCAGCCCGCGGTGGCTGTGCGAGAAGCCGAGCAGGGCGACGACCCCGGCGGCGATGACCTCCAGGACCAGGAAGATGCCGGTGATCCAGGCGTTGGCGCGCAGGTCGAGCAGGCCGGCGAGGGTGGCGAGCAGCATGACGCCGGCGCCGGTCATCGCCGGGTCGAGGTGGACGAGCGGGGCGAGGTAGTCGGCGGTGCCCATGGCGATGACGGGCGGCACGATCATGACGACCAGCAGGGAGAGGACGAAGACGAGCCAGCCCGCGAGCCGTCCGGCCATCGTGGAGACCATGGCGTACTCGCCGCCCGCGCTGGGGATGAGGGTGCCCAGCTCCGAGTAGCAGAACGCGACGGCGATGCAGAGGAGGGAGCCGATGCCGATCGTGAGGGCGGTGGCGGTGCCGAGTGAACCGAACAGGTCGGGGACGACGACGAAGAGCGTGGAGGCGGGCGTGACGCAGGACAGCGTCAGCAGCGTGCCGCCGACGACACCGATGGAGCGCTTCAGCTCGGGTGCGGGTGCTGTCGCGGTGTCGGCCACGGACTTCGGGAGCGTGTCGGTCATGCGGCGGTTCCGATCGACGTGAGCGGCTGAGGGTGGGGGTCGGGAGCGATATCGCCTCCGGCGGATCGTCGTACGTTCATCTCGTCCGCTCCCGGCGTTGCCTAGAGAACCCCGACGAAAACCGTCACGTCAATGGCCGTTTACCTGCGGAATCCGCACCCGCGGAAGATCCGGCACCGCATCACTTTCCCAGGCTGTGACGCCCCATAGGTGCATCCATCAAGCTTCAACCAAGTGTGACCTTGTTTTCAAAGGTGTTTCCGGAGAAACCCCTTCGTCATCCGTTTCGTCCGGCTGGAACGGGAACCGCAGCGTGTGTTTCAAAAAAATGTCAGCCGTCCGGTATCCGGACCGCCAATCTGGTCGCGCTCATGTCAACATCGCCCGCTGGGGGCGCGCCGGGGCCGGACACGGCGGCGCCCCGCCCCCCTCCGGCGCGCGGAGGGGGGCGGGGCGCCGTGCGGTCCGGCTCAGTGGTTGCGTGGGAAGCCCAGGTCCACGCCTGCCGGGGCGTCGGCCGGGTCGGGCCAGCGGGTGGTGACGACCTTGCCGCGGGTGTAGAAGTGCGTGCCGTCGTTGCCGTAGATGTGGTGGTCGCCGAAGAGCGAGTCCTTCCAGCCGCCGAAGGAGTGGTAGCCGACGGGGACCGGGATCGGCACGTTCACGCCGACCATGCCTGCCTCGACCTCCAGCTGGAAGCGGCGGGCCGCGCCGCCGTCCCGGGTGAAGATCGCGGTGCCGTTGCCGAACGGCGAGGCGTTGATGAGCGCGAGGCCCTCCTCGTAGGTCTCGGCGCGCAGCACGCACAGCACCGGGCCGAAGATCTCGTCCTGGTACGCCTTCGCGCCGGTCGGCACCTTGTCGAGCAGCGAGATGCCGATCCAGTGGCCGTCCTCGTAGCCCTCGACGGTGTACCCGGTGCCGTCGAGCACGACCTCCGCGCCCTCGGCGGCGGCGCCGGAGACGTACGAGGCGACCTTGTCGCGGTGCGCCCTGGTGATCAGCGGGCCCATCTCGGACGCCGGGTCGCTGCCCGGGCCGATCTTGATCTTCTCGGCGCGCTCGCGGATCTTCTCCACCAGCGTGTCGCCGATCGCGCCCACGGCCACCACGGCCGAGATGGCCATGCAGCGCTCGCCCGCCGAGCCGTACGCCGCCGAGACCGCCGCGTCGGCCGCCGCGTCCAGGTCGGCGTCCGGCAGGACCAGCATGTGGTTCTTGGCGCCGCCGAGTGCCTGCACGCGCTTGCCGTGGGCGGAGGCGGTGGTGTGGATGTGGCGGGCGATCGGGGTCGAGCCGACGAAGGAGACGGCCTTGACGTCCGGGTGCTCCAGGAGCCGGTCGACGGCCACCTTGTCGCCGTGGACGACGTTGAACACACCGTCGGGCAGGCCCGCCTCGGCCAGCAGCTCGGCGATCCGGACGGCGGCCGAGGGGTCCTTCTCGGACGGCTTCAGCACGAAGGTGTTCCCGGTGGCGATGGCCAGCGGGAACATCCACATCGGGACCATCGCGGGGAAGTTGAACGGCGTGATGCCCGCGACGACACCGAGCGGCTGGCGGATCGAGGCCACGTCGACCCGGCTGGCGACCTGCGTGGACAGCTCGCCCTTCAGCTGGACGTTGATCCCGCAGGCCAGGTCCACGATCTCCAGGCCGCGCGCGACCTCGCCGAGCGCGTCGGAGTGCACCTTGCCGTGCTCGGCGGTGATCAGCTCGGCGATCTCGTCGCGGTGGGCGTCCAGCAGCGCGCGGAACCGGAACAGGACGGTGGTCCGCTGGGCCAGCGAGGACTGGCCCCAGGTCAGGAAGGCGTCCTTGGCGGCCGCGACCGCCGCGTCCACCTCCTCGGCCGAGGCGAAGGCGACCTTGGTGGTGACCGCGCCGGTCGCCGGGTCGGTGACCGGCCCGTACGTGCCCGACGCGCCTTCGACGGTCTTTCCGCCGATCCAGTGGTTGACGATTTTCGTCATGCCCAGAAACTCCTTCTACAGATGGCGGCGTCGGGTCGAGACGTGCCGTTCGTACAGCTCGCGTGCCCGGACCGCCGACGGTCGGGTCGCGGTCTCGGCCACAGGAACATCCCACCAGGCCTGCGCCTCGGGCGCGCCCGACACAGTGTCGGACGTTTCGGTCTCCACGTAGACACATGTGGGAGTGCCGGCGGCCCGGGCCTCGGCGAGCGCCTCCCGCAGTTCCCGTACGGTCCCGGCGCGCAGCACCCGCATGCCCAGGCTGGCCGCGTTGGCGGCGAGGTCGACGGGCAGCGGGGCACCCGTGCACCCGCCCTGCCCGGCCGGGAACCGGTAGGCGGTGGCGAACCGCTCGGCGCCCACCGACTCCGACAGGCCGCCGATCGAGGCGTACCCGTGGTTCTGCACCAGCACGACCTTGATCGCGACGCCCTCCTGCACGGCGGTGACGATCTCCGTCGGCATCATCAGGTACGTGCCGTCGCCGACCAGCGCCCACACGTTCCGCTCCGGCGCGGCGAGCTTCACGCCGAGCGCGGCCGGGATCTCGTAGCCCATGCAGGAGTAGCCGTACTCCAGGTGGTACTGGTCGCGCGAGCGCGTCCGCCACAGCTTGTGCAGGTCGCCGGGGAGCGAGCCGGCCGCGTTGACGATGATGTCCGACTCGTCCACGAGCGCGTCGAGGGCGCCGATGACCTGCGGCTGGGTCGGCCGTGCGCCGTCGTCGCCGGCCGTGAGGCAGGCGTCGACGCGCCGCTCCCAGCGCTCCTTGTCCGCGGTGTACGCGGCGACGTAGGAGCCGGGGACCGTGTGCCCGTGCATGGCCAGTGCCTCGGTCAGCTCGACGAGCCCGCTGCGGGCGTCGGCGATCAGCGGGAGGCCGGCGAGCTTGTGGCCGTCGTGGGGCGCGATGTTGAGGTTGAGGAAGCGGACGTCCGGGTGGGCGAAGAGGGTGCCGGAGGCGGTGGTGAAGTCGGTGTACCGGGTGCCGACGCCGATCACCAGGTCGGCCGTGCGGGCCAGCTCGTCGGCGGTCGCGGTGCCGGTGTGCCCGATCCCGCCGACGTCCTGCGGATGGTCGTGGCGCAGGGAGCCCTTGCCGGCCTGGGTGGAGGCGACGGGGATGCCGGTGGCCGACGCGAACTGCGCGAGGGCCTCCTCCGCGCGGCTGTGGTGCACTCCGCCGCCCGCGACGACCAGCGGCCGGCGCGCCTGCCGGACCGCCCGGACCGCCTGCGCCAGCTCGGCCGGGTCCGCGCCCGGCCGGCGTACGGTCCACACGCGCTCGGCGAAGAACTCCTCCGGCCAGTCGTAGCCCTCCGCCTGCACGTCCTGCGGCAGGGCGAGGGTGACCGCGCCGGTCCGGACCGGGTCGGTGAGGACCCGCACGGCCTGGAGGGCCGCCGGGATCAGCGCCTCGGGGCGGGTGACGCGGTCGAAGTACCGGGACACCGGGCGCAGGGTGTCGTTGACCGACACGTCGCCCGCGTACGGCACCTCCAGCTGCTGGAGCACCGGGTCGGCCGGGCGGGTGGCGAAGACGTCGCCGGGCAGGAGCAGCACCGGCAGGTGGTTGACGGTGGCCAGGGCGGCGCCGGTGACGAGATTGGTCGCGCCGGGGCCGATGGACGTCGTCACCGCGTGCGTGGACAGGCGGTTGGACTGGCGGGCGTAGCCGACCGCCGCGTGCACCATGGACTGCTCGTTGCGGCCCTGGTGGAACGGCATGACGTCGGCGTACTCGATCAGCGCCTGGCCGATCCCGGCGACGTTGCCGTGCCCGAAGATCCCCCAGGTGGCGCCGATCAGCCGCCGCCGCTCCCCGTCCCGCTCGGTGTACTGGGCGGCGAGGAAGCGGACGAGTGCCTGGGCGACGGTCAGCCGCGTCGTCATCGGTATCCCCCTGTGGTCTCGGTGTGGTCGGGGTGGAAGCAGATCCGCCACTCACGCGTCGCGCCGGGGCCGGCCATGACGTTCAGGTAGTACAGGTCGTGCCCGGGCTGGGCGATGGAGGGGCCGTGCCAGCCGTCGGGGACGAGGACCGCGTCGCCGGAGCGGACCTCGGCGAGCAGGTCGCAGCCGCCCGGCCGGGAGGGGAACACGCGCTGGTAGCCGAGACCGTTCGGGCCGTCGATCTCGAAGTAGTAGATCTCCTCCAGCTCGGACTCCTCGCCCGGCCGGTGCTCGTCGTGCTTGTGCGGCGGGTACGAGGACCAGTTGCCGCCCGGGGTGATCACCTCGACGGCGATCAGCCTGTCGCAGTCGAAGGTGTCGGCCGAGGCGAAGTTGCGCACCCGGCGGGCGCACCTGCCGCTGCCGCGCTCCTCGACGGGTACCTCCGGCGCGGGGCCGTAGCGGGCGGGGAGTCGTCGCTCGCACTTCGCTCCTGCCAGGGCGAAGCGGCCTCCCGCGCCGGAGGCGATCTGGACCCGGGTGTCCCGGGGGGCGTACGCGAAGTCGGAGACGTCCGCGAACACACTCTCCCGGCCCAGGAGTTGGAACTCGCTCTGCTCGATCCGCACGGTACATCCGCCTTCCAGCGGAAGCACGATCCATTCGCTGTCCCCGGTGGTGAACGTCTGTGTACCGCCCGGTGTCAGCTCCACGACGCGCAGGCTGCTGTGCGTCCACCCGGCCCGCTCGGGGCCGATGTCGACGGCGTACCGGTCGTTCGCGGTGGCGCCCCTGGGCAGATGCAGGTCGGTGCTCGTCATGCGGCCCTCACAGCAGTCCTACGGCGGTGTCCACGGCGGCGGCCACGTCGCCGTCCGCCGGGTACAGCAGCGAGCGGCCGGCGACCAGGCCGCGCACGGTGGGCAGGCGCAGGGCGCCGCGCCACTTGGCGTACGCCCCCTCCAGGTCGTCCCCGACATCGCCGCCGAGCAGCACGGCGGGCAGCGTCGACGTCTCCATCACCCGGGCCATGTCGCCGGGGTCGTCGGTGACCGGCACCTTCAGCCAGGTGTAGGCGGAGGAGCCGCCGAGGCCCGAGGCGATGGCGATGGACCGGGTGACCGCCTCGGCCGACAGGTCGTTGCCCAGCCTGCCCTCGGGGGTGCGGCGGCTGATGAACGGCTCGACGAACACCGGGAGCCGGCGGGCGGCCATGGCGTCGATGGCGCGGGCGGCGGACTCCAGGGTGGTCAGGGATCCCGGGTCGGCGTAGTCGACGCGCAGCAGCAGTTTGCCCGCGTCGAAGCCGAGTCGCTCGATGTCCTCGGGGCGGTGGCCGGTGAACCGGTCGTCCAGCTCGAAGCTGGCCCCCTGGAGGCCGCCGCGGTTCATCGACCCCATGACGACCTTGTTCTCCAGGGCGCCGAGCAGCAGCAGGTCGTCCAGGATGTCGGCGGTGGCGAGGACGCCGTCGACGCCGGGCCGGGACAGGGCGAGGCAGAGGCGTCCGAGGAGGTCGGCGCGGTTGGCCATGGCGAGTCCGCGGCCGCCGACGCCGAGGGCGCCGCGGGCCGGGTGGTCGGCGGCGACGATCATCAGCCGGCCGCTGTCGTCCAGCAGGGGTCTGCGGGCCCGGCGGGCGGCGGCCTCGGCGATCGCCTCGGGGTGCCGGGTGCGGACGCGGACGAGTTCGGAGACGTCCACGCGGGAAGGGCGGATCCCGTCGCCGCCGTGGGTGTGCGTGCCCGTGACGCGGCCCGCCCTCACCGGACCGCTCCGGCTTCGAGCGCGGCGGCCACCTCGTCGGGGCCGGGCATGGCGGAGGAGCACTCCAGGCGGGAGGCGACGATGGCGCCGGCCGCGTTGGCGTGCCGCATGACCGTCTCCAGGTCCCAGCCGGCCAGCAGGCCGTGGCAGAGGGAGCCGCCGAAGGCGTCGCCGGCGCCGAGTCCGTTCAGGACGGTGACGGGCAGGGGCGGGACCTCGGCGCTTTCGCCGTCACCGCGGACGGCGAGGACCCCTTCGGGTCCCTTCTTGACGACGGCCAGCTCGACGCCGGCGGCCAGCAGGGCGCGGGCGGCGGCATACGGCTCGCGTTCCCCGGTGGCGACCTCGACCTCGTCCAGGTTGCCGACGGCCACCGTGGCGTGGCGCAGGGCCTCGGTGTAGAACGGGCGGGCGGAGGCGGGATCGGCCCAGAACATGGGGCGCCAGTCGAGGTCGAGGACGGTGGTCCCCGACCGGGCCCGGTGGGCGAGGGCGGCGAGGGTGGCCGTACGGCTGGGCTCCTCGCTCAGGCCGGTGCCGGTGACCCAGAAGATCCGGGTCCCGCGGACGGCGTCCAGGTCCAGCTGGTGGGCGTCGATCTCCAGGTCGGGGGCCTTGGGCTGCCGGTAGAAGTAGAGCGGGAAGTCGTCCGGCGGGAAGACCTCGCAGAAGGTCACCGGGGTGGGCAGGCCGGGGACGGGGGTCACCCAGCGGTCGTCGACGCCGAAGCCGCGCAGCGCCTCGTGGAGGTAGGCGCCGAACGGGTCGTCGCCGGTGCGGGTGATCACGGCGGTGTGCCGGCCGAGCCGGGCCGCGGCGACCGCGACGTTCGCGGCCGACCCGCCGAGGAACTTGCCGAAGGACGACACCCGGGCGAGCGGGACACCGGTCTGGAGCGGGTAGAGGTCCACTCCGATCCGCCCCATGGTGATCAGGTCGTAGGCCATCGGCATCCCTTCGTCGTGGCTCTCCCCGGCTTTCTAGTCCCGCGCGCCGAGCCCTGTCAATGTTTTGTCCGGACATTCGGACGAGTTCCCTCCCGGGGTGGGACGGGACCCCGTCGGGGCGCCGCCCTTCTGTGGCGGTCGTGTCACAAACACCCTCTTCCTGTCACACATGTCACGTATACGCGGGCTCTCGGTCACACCCGGACGACAAGGGTGTCCGGCCGGTAACTCTGCGTCGTTCAACGGGCACAGGCTTGGTGATCGCCAGCGCAGCGCCCGGTCCCCCCGGCGGCCGTACCCGGCCGCCGCCGCGGCGCGCGCGGGGAGGTACGGCTCATGACCGACCGAAGGCTCTGGTCCTACAAGGAGATCGCGGCGCACATCCGGGTCCAGCCGGACACCGTGCGGTCCTACCGCAAACACGGGCTGCTGCCCCCACCCGACCATGTCGAGGGCGGCAAGCCCTACTGGTACGCCGACACCGTCCGCGCCTGGGTCGCCTCCCGGCCCGGCAACCGCGGCCGCGGGGGCGGCTGATCCCCGCCGGGCCGCCGGGAGAGGCGGCACGCGCGCGGGGTACCCGGAAGCGCCGGCCGCACGGCGCTTCCGGCACGCCGGGACCCCCCTTGGTGAAATACCCCCTAGGGGTATAACCTGAAGAACGTGGGGCTCCCCCGTGGGCCCCACCGGCCCCACCCGCCTCGACGAGGAGTAATGACATGACCGCCCACACCGACACCCCGGGCTCCGTCACCGCCGTCTACCAGGTGACCGGCATGAGCTGTGGCCACTGCGAGGGCTCCGTCTCCGCCGAGATCTCCCGGATCCCCGGCGTCACCTCGGTGCAGGCCGTCGCGTCGAAGGGCGAGGTGACCGTCGTCTCCGACGCCCCGCTGGACGAGGAGGCCGTCCGCGCCGCCGTGGACGAGGCCGGCTTCGAGCTGGCCGGCAAGGCCTGAGAAAGACTCCCCCTTTCCCCGACCGGGCCGCGCCGACCAGCTGATACTGGATCCGTACGGTCCGGTCCGATGTCTGGAGTCCGGACATGACCAGCACCACCGCAGAGACAGCCATAACCGCGGACGCGGCCCACCGGGTCGAGCTGCTCATCGGCGGCATGACCTGCGCCTCCTGTGCCGCCCGGGTGGAGAAGAAGCTCAACCGGATGGACGGCGTCAGCGCCACCGTCAACTTCGCCACCGAGAAGGCCAGGGTCGCCTACGCCGACGGCGTCGAGGTCGCCGACCTGATCGCCACCGTGGAGAAGACCGGTTACACCGCCGAGGAGCCCCCGCCGCCGGATCCCGCACCCGAGGCCGCGGACGGGCCGCAGACGCCCGGCCGGGACCCCGAACTCGGCGCCCTGCGGCACCGCCTGCTCGTCTCCGCGCTGCTCGCGGCCCCCGTCGTCCTGCTCGCCATGATCCCGGCACTCCAGTTCGACAACTGGCAGTGGCTGTCGCTGACGCTCGCCGCGCCCGTGGTCGTCTGGGGCGCCGCCCCCTTCCACCGGGCCGCGTGGACCAACGCCCGGCACGGTGCCGCCACCATGGACACCCTCGTCTCGGTCGGCACGCTGGCCGCGTTCGGCTGGTCGCTGTGGGCCCTGTTCCTCGGCGACGCGGGCATGCCCGGGATGCACGACGAGTTCCGCCTGACCGTGTCCCGCACGGACGGCGCCTCCACCATCTATCTGGAGGTCGCCGCTGGGGTCGTCGCGCTGATCCTGCTCGGCCGCTACCTGGAGGCCCGCTCCAAGCGGCGCGCCGGTGCCGCCCTGCGGGCCCTGATGGAGCTGGGCGCCAAGGAGGTGGCGGTCCTGCGGGACGGCCGCGAAGTGCGCGTACCGGTGTCCTCCCTGGCCGTCGGCGACCGGTTCGTCGTCCGGCCCGGCGAGAAGATCGCCACCGACGGCACGGTGGCGGAGGGCCTCTCCGCGGTGGACGCCTCCATGCTGACCGGCGAGTCGGTGCCGGTGGACGTCGGCCCCGGCGACCGGGTCACCGGCGCCACGGTCAACGCGGGCGGACGGCTGGTCGTCGAGGCCACCCGGGTCGGCGCGGACACCCAGCTCGCCCGGATGGCGAAGCTGGTGGAGGACGCACAGAACGGCAAGGCCGAGGTGCAGCGGCTCGCCGACCGGATCTCCGCGGTCTTCGTGCCCGTGGTCATCCTCCTCGCGCTCGGCACGTTCGGCGTGTGGCTGGGCGTCACCGGGGACACGGTCGCCGCGTTCACGGCCGCCGTCGCCGTCCTGATCATCGCCTGCCCGTGCGCGCTGGGCCTGGCCACCCCGACCGCGCTGATGGTCGGCACCGGCCGCGGCGCCCAGCTCGGCATCCTGATCAAGGGCCCCGAGGTGCTGGAGTCCACGCGCCGCGTCGACACGGTCGTCCTCGACAAGACCGGCACGGTCACCACCGGCCGGATGAGCCTCCAGGCGGTGTACGTCGCCGACGGCGAGGACGAGAAGGAGCTGCTGCGGCTCGCGGGCGCCCTGGAGCACGCCTCCGAACACCCGGTCGCGCGTGCGATCGCCGCGGGCGCCGAAGAGCGCGCCGGCGCGCTCCCGGCGGCCGACCACTTCGAGAACGTGCCCGGACGGGGCGTACGCGGGCGCGTGGACGGCCATGAGGTGGCCGTGGGCCGTCTCTACGACGACCTTCCCGAGGAGCTGGCCCGCGCCGCACGCGAGGCCGAGCGGGAAGGCCGTACGGCCGTCGTGGCCGGCTGGGACGGGCGGGCCCGCGGCGTCCTCGCGGTGGCCGACACGGTCAAGGAGACCAGCGCCGAGGCGGTGCGCGCGCTGCGCGGGCTGGGGCTCACACCGGTGCTCCTCACCGGCGACAACCGGACGGTCGCCGAGGCCGTCGCCCGGAGCGTCGGCATCGACTCCGCGGACGTCTACGCCGAGGTGCTGCCCGAGGACAAGGTGGACATCGTACGGCGCCTCCAGCGCGAGGGCCGGTCCGTGGCGATGGTGGGCGACGGCGTGAACGACGCGGCGGCGCTCGCCACGGCCGACCTGGGCCTCGCCATGGGCACCGGCACCGACGCGGCGATCGAGGCCGGCGACCTGACCCTGGTGCGCGGGGACCTGCGCGTGGCCGCCGACGCGATCCGGCTCTCGCGCAGGACGCTGGCCACCATCAAGGGCAACCTGGTGTGGGCCTTCGGCTACAACGTCGCCGCGCTGCCGCTGGCCGCCGCGGGACTGCTCAACCCGATGATCGCGGGTGCCGCGATGGCCTTCTCCTCGGTGTTCGTGGTGACCAACAGCCTGCGGCTGCGGACCTTCCGGTGAACCGGCGCGGCGGAACCGGCACAGATTGCCCGTGACCGAAACGGACATGCCCCTGGAGTCCGGCGCGCACCTCACATAAGCTCTTCACGAGGCTCGCGCATCTTCCTTACGCTTGGGACCCGATCGACGTATCGGGCCTCTTGCGCACCTAAAGGACATATGCAAGAGACGCACATCACAGTGATGCGAACGTAACCCTCGAAGGGCTTCGAAGGTCTAAGTTGGCGATGTCGGACCAGCGTCTTGGGGGGCGCTGACCGGCATCTGGGGATGTCTTGGGGGACTTCCTCAGAGTTGCGTTGCCGGGGCACGTACACCGGGGAGCTTTGAGCGGCCCTCCCAGCGTGCGTTGTCCCGGCAGACCGCACCGCATCACCGGAGCAGGACGGGCTGTGCTCGTCCTGCTCACAGACAGCGATTCAGGCGCTGTCCTCTCCGAGCGCCCGGCCGGATCCCGTGGGGGGAATCCGCACCGGGACATGGGAAGGCGCCCTGGTCGTCGGCCCGTGGGGGGACCGGCGTCCTGGGGCGCCTTCCGTCTGTCTTACGGCTGCTCTCTCACACCGGTGACGCGGGGCCCGCCGGTGACGGCAGGCCCCGGCCGTCCGGTCGGTTCAGCGCTCCTCGACCGGCACGAAGTCGCGCTCGACGACACCCGTGTAGATCTGACGCGGGCGGCCGATGCGGGAACCCGGCTCCTTGATCATCTCGGTCCACTGGGCGATCCAGCCCGGCAGGCGGCCGAGGGCGAACAGGACCGTGAACATCTCGGTCGGGAAGCCCATGGCCCGGTAGATCAGACCGGTGTAGAAGTCGACGTTCGGGTACAGCTTGCGCTCGACGAAGTAGTCGTCGGACAGCGCGTGCTCCTCCAGCTTCAGGGCGATGTCGAGCAGCTCGTCGTCCTTGCCCAGCGCGGAGAGCACGTCGTGGGCGGCGGCCTTGATGATGCGGGCGCGCGGGTCGAAGTTCTTGTACACCCGGTGGCCGAAGCCCATCAGGCGGACGCCGTCCTCCTTGTTCTTCACCTTGCGGATGAAGGTGTCGACGTCGGAGCCGGAGTCGCGGATGCCCTCCAGCATCTCCAGCACCGACTGGTTGGCGCCGCCGTGCAGCGGGCCCCACAGGGCGCTGATGCCCGCCGAGATCGAGGCGAACATGTTGGCCTGCGAGGAACCGACGAGGCGGACCGTGGAGGTCGAACAGTTCTGCTCGTGGTCGGCGTGCAGGATGAGCAGCTTGTCCAGCGCGGAGACCACGACCGGGTCCAGCTCGTAGTCGTCCGCCGGCACCGAGAAGGTCATGCGCAGGAAGTTCTCGACGTAGCCGAGGTCGTTGCGCGGGTAGACGAACGGGTGGCCGATCGACTTCTTGTACGCGTACGCCGCGATCGTCGGAAGCTTCGCGAGCAGCCGGATCGTGGAGAGGTCGCGCTGCTTCTCGTCGAACGGGTTGTGGCTGTCCTGGTAGAAGGTGGACAGCGCCGAGACGACCGAGGACAGCATCGCCATCGGGTGGGCGTCGCGCGGGAAGCCCTTGTAGAAGTTCTTGACGTCCTCGTGCAGCAGGGTGTGCCGCGTGATGTCGTTCTTGAACGTCGTCAGCTCGTCGACGGTGGGCAGCTCGCCGTTGATCAGCAGGTACGCCACCTCGAGGAAGGTGGAGCGCTCCGCCAGCTGCTCGATGGGGTAGCCGCGGTAGCGGAGGATGCCCGCCTCGCCGTCGAGGTAGGTGATGGCGGATTTATAGGCGGCCGTGTTGCCGTAACCGCTGTCCAGAGTCACCAGACCGGTCTGGGCGCGGAGCTTCCCGATGTCGAAGCCCTTGTCGCCGACGGTGCTGCCGACCACCGGGTAGGTGTATTCGCCGTCGCCGTACCGCAGTACTACAGAGTTGTCGCTCACGTCTTCCCTCACCGACGTAGTGCCTCATCTTCGAGGTGCCCTGACTGTCTCTACCATCCCCCATTTGGCTCAGGAGAGTGCACTCGGGGTCGACCATTGGGCCTATTGGCGGCACTCAGTGCCGTCAACCTGCTCATCCTGCCCCCTGCACGGGGCATCCGGTAGTGCTCTGTGACCTTCATGACTCATTTGATCGATCATTTTTCCCGAGGAGCCGGTGGTCCAGGGCCGTGCAGCGGCGCCCGGCCGACACCGTGCGCACCGCCTGGCCGATCGCCCGGCGCGAACCGACGAGGACGACCAGCCGTTTCGCCCGGGTGACCGCCGTGTACAGGAGATTGCGCTGGAGCATCATCCATGCCCCGGTGGTGACCGGAATCACCACGGCGGGATATTCGCTCCCCTGCGAACGGTGGATGGTCACCGCGTACGCGTGGGCCAGTTCGTCCAGTTCGTCGAACTCGTACGGCACCTCCTCGTCCTCGTCCGTCAGCACCGTCAGGCGCTGGTCGACCGGGTCGAGGGAGGTGACGACGCCCACGGTGCCGTTGAAGACGCCGTTCTTCCCCTTCTCGTAGTTGTTGCGGACCTGGGTGACCTTGTCGCCGACGCGGAAGACCCGGCCGCCGAACCGCTTCTCCGCCAGATCGGGGCGCCCCGGCGTGATGGCCTGCTGCAACAGCCCGTTCAGCGCCCCCGCGCCCGCCGGCCCCCGGTGCATCGGCGCGAGCACCTGCACGTCCCGGCGCGGGTCCAGCCCGAACTTGGCCGGAATCCGGCGCGCCGCCACGTCCACGGTGAGCCGGCCGGCGGCCTCGGTGTCGTCCTCGACGAAGAGGAAGAAGTCCTTCAGCCCGTCGGTGAGCGGCTGCTGCCCGGCGTTGATCCGGTGCGCGTTGGTGACCACGCCGGACTGCTGGGCCTGCCGGAAGACCCGGGTGAGCCGGACGGAAGGGACCGGGCTGCCGTCGGCGAGGAGATCACGCAGGACCTCCCCGGCACCCACGCTCGGCAACTGGTCCACGTCCCCGACGAAGAGCAGATGCGCGCCCGGCGGTACGGCCTTCACGAGCTTGTTGGCGAGCAGCAGGTCCAGCATCGACGCCTCGTCCACGACGACCAGGTCGGCGTCGAGCGGCCGGTCCCGGTCATAGGCCGCGTCGCCCCCCGGCCTCAGCTCCAGCAGCCGGTGCACGGTCGAGGCCTCCGCGCCGGTCAGCTCGGCCAGCCGCTTGGCCGCCCGGCCGGTCGGGGCGGCCAGCAGCACCTTGGCGCGCTTGGCCCGGGCCAGCTCCACGATCGAACGGACGGTGAACGACTTGCCGCAGCCCGGCCCGCCGGTCAGCACGGCCACCTTCTCGGTCAGCGCGAGCCGGACGGCGGCCTTCTGCTCGGGCGCCAGGTCGGCGCCGGTGCGCGACGCCAGCCAGCCCAGGGCCTTGTCCCACTCGACATCCCGGAAGGCGGGCATCCGGTCCTGGTCCGTCCGCAGCAGCCGCAGCAGCTGCGCGGACAGGGACAGCTCCGCCCGGTGGAAAGGCACCAGGTAGACCGCGCTGACGGGCTCCGGGTCTCCGTCGGGCCCGGGCACCCGCTCCCGTACGACCCCTGGATCGGCGCCGTCCTCCGGCGCCCGGCCCAGCTCCGCGAGGCACTCGATGACCAGCCCCGTGTCGACCTGGAGGAGCTTGACCGCGTCGGCGATCAGCCGCTCCTCCGGCAGGAAGCAGTGCCCCTGGTCGGCGGACTGCGACAGCGCGTACTGCAAACCGGCCTTGACCCGCTCCGGGCTGTCGTGCGGGATGCCGACCGACTGCGCGATCTTGTCGGCGGTGAGGAACCCGATGCCCCACACGTCGGAGGCGAGCCGGTAGGGGTGCTCCTTCACCACGGAGATCGACCCGTCGCCGTACTTCTTGTAGATCCGCACGGCGATCGAGGTGGACACCTCCACGGTCTGGAGGAAGAGCATGACCTCCTTGATCGCCTTCTGCTCCTCCCAGGCGTCGGCGATCTTCGCGGTTCGCTTGGGCCCGAGCCCCGGCACCTCGATCAGCCGCTTCGGCTCCTCCTCGATGACCCGCAGCGTGTCCACCCCGAAGTGCTGGGTGATCCGGTCGGCGAACACCGGCCCGATCCCCTTGACCAGCCCCGAGCCCAGATACCGCCGGATGCCCTGCACGGTGGCGGGCAGCACGGTCGTGTAGTTCTCCACATGGAACTGCTTGCCGTACTGCGGATGCGACCCCCAGCGCCCCTCCATGCGCAGGGACTCCCCCACCTGGGCCCCGAGCAGCGCGCCGACCACGGTGAGCAGCTCCCCGGCGCCCCTGCCGGTGTCGACCCGGGCGACCGTGTAACCGTTCTCCTCATTGGCGTACGTGACACGCTCCAGCACGCCTTCGAGCACGGCGAGACGCCGCTCACCCGTGGGGTTCCCCGCCTGGTTGGACATGATCCGACGGTACCGGTGCGCTCTGACAGCGGCCCACTGTTACTGTGCCTGCCCGTGATCGACACCGGCAGCGCCGACGCCCGCCAGGACTTCTACGACCGCATCGTGGCCGCCACCGCGGACACGCGGTACCGGCCGCGCCGGACCGTGCCGGGCTTCGACCTGACCGTCGACGTCCCCCGGTCGCCCCTGACCGCGCGGCGGGTCAGCCAGGTCCACACCTACCGGGTCGTCCTGCACCCGGAGGACCGGCGCTTCTCCATGACGGACATCGTCCGCACCGTCGAGTACGAGGCGGGCCTCGGCGGAGTGCGCACCAGCAAGACGGTGTCCTCCGGCCGGAACGTGTACGCCACCTGGAGCCGCAGCCTCGACGGCACCGAGCGCCACTCCTTCTCGTCCGCCGCCGGCCACCGCCTGATCCGGGGCGTGGCCCGGGATCTGGGCTGGCGCGAGATCCGCCCCACCAGCGTCAAGGTGGCCCTGGCGGCCGGACTCCTCGGCGCCCTCATAGCCCTGGGCACGCTGATCGCCCTCGCCGTGGTCTTCCTGTTCTGAGGGTTCAGGAGAGCGGGTGGACGTCCGGGTTCCCCTTCAGCCCTTCGAGGAAGGTGGTGAAGGCGGAGGCGGGGAAGGTGAGGGTGGCCCGGGCGGGGGCCTTGGAGTCGCGGACGGCTGTGTGGGTGGGGGTCGTTGCTATCTCTACGCAGGCGTTGCCGTCCCCCTCACCGGAATGGGAGGACTTCCGCCAGTTCTCAGGCATGGTCATGGATTGCCTCACAGCTCCTTCGCCAGCTCGTGCAGGAAGTCACGCGACCGGTCGGGCTCCAGGGATACGGCCTCCACCTTACGGAAGCGCGTTCGGTAGGCCGCGAGCTGCGCCTCCGAATCGACGAAGACCGAGCCATGGGGCGCGTCCCGCACCACTGTGTCCAGCCGGGGCAGCGGGCCGCCCGCATAGGTCATGGCGCTCGAAGCCCTCGCGAAACCGTCGAGGTCGAAGGGGATGACCCGCACGGTGATGCGGTCCGCGTCGGATAGCTCCAGGAGGCGGGCCAGTTGTGCCTTCGAGGCCGCACGATCGCTGACCCGGATGCGCAGCGCCGCCTCATGGATCACCGCTTCGTAGGGGAAGGCGGCCTGCTGGCGTCTCATGCGGTGCTCAATGCGCAACTCCAGTTCCTCGGGCGTCAGTTCCGGCACGCGGGCCGAGAAGACGGCGCGTGCGTACTCTTCGGTCTGCAAGAGGCCCGGCACGAAGAGCAGCGCGACCTCCCTGAGGAACCCGGCGTGATGCTCCAGTTCGGCCAGGTCCAGGAAGGCCGTGGGCAGCTGACCCCGGTACTCCTCCCACCAGCCGCGCGTACGCCCGGTGGCCATGACGACGAGGGAGTCGATGAACTCCGTGTCCGTGCAGTCGTAGTGGGAGGCGAGACGACGCAGCCGCTGCTCGCTGACACCGGCGATGCCGGACTCGATCTGGCTGATGACCGGCGCGGTCACGCCAAGGAGTCCGGCCGCCTCCCGGGCCGTGAGACCCGCCGCCTCGCGAAGCCTGCGCAGCTCGACCGCCAGCCGCAGCTGACGGGCTGTCGGCTCGCTCCTCAATGCCATCGCCGACTCCTCCCAACGCGGCTGCCCGCGCTACTCGTTCGGCGTCACATTACGCGATCGGCTTGCGCCGTTTAAACAATTAGCCCTACGGTCGGTGACGCAACGCACACACAGCGGAAGTGCGACGCTCCGTCCCGCCAGGGCGGCTGCGACATGCCACCGCGCGCGAAACCCCTCACCCCACCGGAGTGGATGACGCATGCCCGAGAACGACGCCTGGGACTACACCCTCTACATCCCGAACGACCTCAGAGCCGTCTCCGTCTGCCGCCGCACCCTGCGCCTGATCCTGACGATGCACGGATTGATCGGCTTGGTGGACACGGCCGAACTGCTCGCGGCGGAGCTGGTCTCGAACGCCGTACGGCACACCGAGGGACCGGCCGCACTGCGGGTCCGCCGGTCACCGGAGGGCCCGGTGTGGATCGGGGCGTGGGACACGGACCCCGCGCCGCCTCCGCCGCCCCAACCGCTGGAGCGGGCCGTGGACCTCGAGGAGGGACGCGGGCTGGGGCTGGTGATGGCCTGCGCGCAGTACTGGGGGTGGCAGCCGTCGGCCCGGTTCGGGGACCGGGGGAAGTACGTGTGGTGCGAACTTGTGGCGGCGTAGCTCGTTGATCACGTCGTACGGAAAGGAGAGCTGATGGTCGGCTCGTCGCACGAGGCGCTGCACCGGATCTTCCAGAAGGATCCGACGCTGCTGACTCGGGCATTACAGCGGGTACTGCACGTGCCGTTTCCCGAACCGAGGGAGATCGCCGCGCTGAACGTGGACCTCACGGAGGTCGAACCGGTCGAGCGCCGGGTGGACACCCTGCTCCGGGCGGAGACCGACGAGGGGACGTACCTCCTCGTGGTCGAGTCCCAGGGCAAGGTGGATGACCGCAAGCGGGGCAGCTGGCCGTACTACCTGTCGTACCTGTACGAGAAGTACCGCTGCGAGCCCGTGCTCATCGTCATCACCCAGAGCAGCAACACCGCGCGGTGGGCGTCCCAGCCCATCCGGCTGGGCTTCCCCGGCTGGCACTCGCTGACGGTACGTCCACTGGTCCTCGGCCCGGACAACGTGCCGGTGATCGCCGACGAACGGCAGGCCGAACGGGACGTACCCCTTGCGGTGCTCTCGGCGATGACACACGGGCGTGGCCCCCAGGCGCCCGCCATACTGGAATCACTGGCATCCGCCCTGCGGACCATCGACCCCGACAGTGCCGCGGTCTTCGTGCAGTTCGTCGACTCCTGCCTGGCCGATCCCCAGGCGAAGCAGATGTGGAGGGACCTGATGACGGCAATCCAGTACTTCTGGCGACACCCACTGGCCGAACAGGTACGCGAGGAAGGACGGGAGCAGGGCCTGGAGCAGGGCCTGGAGCAGGGCCTGGAGCAAGGCCTGGAGCAAGGCCTGGAGCAAGGGCACATCGAGGGCCGTCGGCAGATGATCCTCCGCATCCTCGAATGGCGCGGCCTCCCCGCACCCGACACCGTCCACCAGCGAGTGAACACCTGCACGGACCTCGACCAGCTCGAAACCTGGGCACAGCGGGCCCTCCACGCCACGGACGCGGCGGAGCTGTTCGCCGAAGAGTGAGTGGTCGTCAGCGGCCGTGGTCCAGTCCGGCCACGGCCGCTGAACAATGGGATGCGGAGGGTCCGACGATGGCAATCCAGTACTTCTGGCGACACCCACTGGCCGAACAGGTACGCGAGGAAGGACGGGAGCAGGGCCTGGAGCAAGGGCACATCGAGGGCCGTCGGCAGATGATCCTCCGCATCCTCGAATGGCGCGGCATCCCAGCACCCGGCCCCGTCCGCGAGCGAGTGCACGCCTGCACGGACCTCGACCAGCTCGAGGCCTGGGTCGAGCGTGCCGTAGAGGCCACCGACGCGGCCGACCTGTTCGCCGAGGAGTGACGGGCGTTCGGGGTGATTACGGCCGTGGGTCGGTGATCACGCCGAGGAGGAAGCCCACGGCGCGCTGGACGCCCGCGGTGGACTCCGAGCCGCAGGGGAGGTCCATCAGCAGGCGGGGCCGCCTCCGCCGGGGTTGAGCCCGGTGCTGCTGTTACTTCTTCTTCCGGAGCTTCTTCTCAGCTTCCTTCTGGGCCTTCTGCTCGGCCTTCTTCTGCGCCCTCTCGGCTTTGCCGGGCTTACCGGCTTTGCCGGAGTGCTTGTTCACGGGCTTCGCCCCGGCCCCGGCCCGCGTCGTCCTGGGGGACGTCTCCGTGAGCCGGCTGCCCGGTGGGGCACCGGCCGTGGAGTGCGAGGGCGGGGCCGGCGTGCCGGGTGCGATCGTGCCGGTGTTCGGTTTCCGGCTCGGGGTGACGGCGGCAGGGCCCGCGCTCCGGTCGAGCGCGGCGTCGCGGAGCCGTACGGATGAGGCATCGCGGGTGGGGGACGTGGGAGCCGAGGGTCCCCGCTCGGTCCCGGCGGGGGACGCGTCCGGGTGCTCGGCCCGCGCGGAAGGGGTACCGGCGGCCCGTGTCGTTCCGGCGCCGCTTCCCTGATGTGAGAGGCCGTCGGAGACGGTGAACGCGGCGGCCGTGACAGCGGCGAGCGCGGCCACTCCGCCTGCCAGCGCCCTCCGCCCCCGTGCGGGCGTGCCCTTCCGGCTGGGCGTGCCCTCGAGGGGCGGCGGATGCGGGTGCGTGACGTCGGCCCTCGCCGGTGCCTCGCTTGGCACCATGCTCGTGACGTCGGCCGGGACCACGACGGACCGTGCGTCGGCCGTGCCGGCGAGGGCGGCCAGTGTCCCGGCGCACTCGCGTGCCGACGGCCGTGTCCCCTCCTCCAGCGCGGTCATGTCCCGCAGCAGGGAGGCGAGTTCGTCCGGCAGGCAGCCGGGCAGCTCGGGCGCGCGGTGGAGTCGCGCGACAGCCGCCTCCAGGGGGCCGCCGTCGTATTCGAGCCTGCCGGTGAGGCATTCGAGGAGGACCAGCCCGAGGGCGTAGACGTCGGCGGGCGGGCCGACGGGCCGGCCGAGCACCTGTTCGGGGGACAGGTAGGCGGCGGTGCCGATGAGGGTGCCGGTGGCGGTGCGGGTGGTGGAGTCGAGCAGCCGGGAGATGCCGAAATCGGTCAGGTGGGGGTGGCCGGACGCGTCCAGGATGATGTTCGAGGGCTTCACGTCGCGGTGGACGACCCCGGCCTCGTGCGCGTGGGACAGCGCCGGGGCGAGGCCGGCACCGAGCGCGGCGGTCTCGCCGGGGGCCAGTGGGCCCGCGGCGATGCGCTTCCTCAGCGTGGGACCTTCGACCAGCTGCATGACCAGGTAGGCGCGACCGTTGTGCCGTCCGGCGTCGTAGACGGTGACCAGCCCGGGATGGTGCAGCCGGGCCAGGATCACCGCCTCGTTGTCGAGGCGGTCCTCCATGTCGATGTCGGCGTCGGTACGGAAGACCTTGACCGCCACCGGCCGTTTCAGGCGCAGGTCGTAGCCCCGGTGGACGTCGCCCGCGCCGCCCGAGCCGATGACCGCGTCCAGACGGTACCGCCCGCCCAGCACCTCCGTGGCGCACCGGGACAGCGCCAGGGCCGGCCGGCTGAGCCTCATGTCATCTCCCTCTGTGTCGCGTGCCGGGGCGGGCGTCCTCACCTCACCGGGAGGGCGCCGAGCACGCGTACCCAGGGCGGGCCGGTGTACCCCTGTGACGATCCTCCCGCACTTCCGGCCGGCCTGGTCACGATTGGGTTTCGGCCACCCCCACCCCTCTTGTCTCCTGCCCGTGTAATCGATTCCAATGCTTCCCACACAGTCGTGTAAACGATTCCACAAGGAGGTGGAGGCGGCTCATGGCGAGCATCAAGGATGTCGCCGCCGCGGCCGGGGTGTCCGTGGCCACGGTGTCGCGGGCCCTGAACGGGCATCCGTCGGTCAGTGCGGACGCGCGGGCGCGGGTGCTGGCCGCCGTCGACGCCCTCGGGTACCGGCCCAACGCCGTCGCCCGGTCGCTGCGCACCGACCAGACCCACACCCTCGGGCTGGTGATCAGCGACGTGCTGAACCCCTACTTCACCGAGCTGGCCCGTTCCGTCGAGGAGGAGGCCCGCGCGCTCGGCTACAGCGTGATCATCGGCAACGCCGACGAGCGGCCCGAGTTGCAGGACCACCACGTGCGCAACCTGCTGGACCGGCGCATCGACGGGCTGCTCGTGTCGCCGACCGACGGGGGGTCGCCGCTGATGCTGGACGCCGTCCGCGCGGGAACCCCGATGGTGTTCGTCGACCGGTGGATCCCGGGCGTGGACGTGCCCGTCGTACGGGCCGACGGACGGGCGGCCGTACGGGATCTCGTGGCGCATCTGTACGGGCTCGGGCACCGCCGGCTCGCGATCATCGCGGGGCCGGCGGCCACCACCACCGGCAGCGAGCGGGTCGAGGCCTTCCGGGCCGCCCTCGCCGAGTACGGGGTTCCGCTCCCGGACGCCTACACAGGCCAGGGCGACTTCCAGGCGGAGAGCGGGCGGCGGGTGACCGAGGGGTTCCTGGATCTCCCGCAGCCGCCCGAGGTGGTCTTCGCGGCCGACAACCTGATGGCGCTCGGCGCGCTGGACGCCGTACGCGCGCGTGGGCTGCGCGTGCCGGACGACATCGCGCTGGCGGCGTTCGACGACATCCCGTGGTTCGTGCACACCGACCCGCCGGTGACCGCGATCGCCCAGCCGACCGGCGAACTGGGGCGCGCCGCCGTACGCGCGCTGGCCGACCGGATCGAGGGGCGCGCCCCGCGCTCCGTCACCCTGCCCGCCCGGCTCGTCGTACGCCGCTCGTGCGGTGCGCCGGCCCGGCCCCCACAGTCCCCCTCCCCAGTGCGAAGGAGCACGTCAGTGCAGAGGAGCACGTCGTGAGCGACCCGGACGAGTTGCTGCGCATCGAGGGCATACGCAAGACCTTCCCCGGCGTGGTCGCGCTCGACGGCGTCGACTTCGACCTGCGCCGGGGCGAGGTCCATGTGCTGCTCGGTGAGAACGGCGCGGGCAAGAGCACCCTCATCAAGATGCTCTCCGGTGCCTACACGCCCGACGCGGGCCGGATCCACGTCGGCGGCCGGGAGGTGCGCATCCAGGGCGCCCAGGACGCCGAGCGGCTCGGGATCGCCACCATCTACCAGGAGTTCAACCTGGTGCCGGACCTGACCGTGGCCGAGAACATCTTCCTGGGGCGGCAGCCGCGCCGCTTCGGGATGATCGACCGCAAGCGGATGGAGGCCCGGGCCGGGGAACTGCTGGAGCGGGTGGGCGTCGACGTCTCGCCCCGCGCGCGGGTGCGGGACCTCGGGATCGCGCGGCTCCAGATGGTCGAGATCGCCAAGGCGCTCAGCGTCGACGCGCGCGTGCTCGTCATGGACGAGCCGACCGCCGTGCTCACCTCCGAGGAGGTGGAGAAGCTGTTCGCCATCGTGCGCGCGCTGCGCGCGGACGGCGTCGGCATCGTGTTCATCACCCACCACCTGGAGGAGATCGCGGCCCTGGGGGACCGGGTCACCGTCATCCGGGACGGCAGGAGCGTCGGGCAGGTGCCCGCCTCCACGGCCGAGGACGAACTCGTCCGGCTGATGGTGGGGCGGTCCATCGAGCAGCAGTATCCGCGGGAACGGCCGGAGCGGGGCGCTCCGTTGCTGTCCGTGGAGGGGCTCACCCGGGACGGCGTCTTCCACGACGTGAGCTTCGAGGTGCACGCCGGCGAGGTCGTCGGGGTCGCGGGGCTCGTGGGCGCCGGGCGGACGGAGGTCGTGCGGGCCGTGTTCGGCGCCGACCCGTACGACCGCGGAGTGGTGCGCGTGTCGGGCGGACCGCTCAGGCGGCACGACGTGAACGCCGCGATGGCCGCCGGGATCGGTCTCGTGCCGGAGGACCGCAAGGGCCAGGGGCTGGTGCTGGACGCCTCCGTCGAGGAGAACCTCGGGCTGGTGACGCTGCGCTCCGCGACCCGGGCCGGGCTGGTCGACCGCAAGGCGCAGCACGCGGCGGCCGGACGGATCGCCGGGCAGCTGGGCGTGCGGATGGCCGGGCTCGGGCAGCAGGTGCGGACCCTGTCCGGCGGCAACCAGCAGAAGGTCGTCATCGGCAAGTGGCTGCTGGCCGACACCCGGGTGCTGATCCTCGACGAGCCGACGCGCGGTATCGACGTCGGCGCGAAGGTCGAGATCTACCAGTTGATCAACGAACTGACGGCCGCCGGGGCCGCCGTCCTGATGATCTCCAGCGATCTGCCGGAGGTGCTCGGGATGAGCGACCGGGTGCTGGTCATGGCCCAGGGCCGGATCGCCGGTGAACTCGCGGCCGGCGAGGCCACCCAGGACGCCGTCATGGCGCTCGCCGTCTCCACCCCCACCCCCACCTCCGAGACCGAGAAGGAGGCCACCCGTGGCCACTGACACGCTCAGAAGCACGACGGGCGCGAGCAGCGCCCCGGGCGGCCTGCGCCGGCTGCTCCTCGACAACGGTGCGCTGACCGCGCTGATCGTCCTCGTCATCGCCCTGTCGGCGCTGTCCGGCGACTTCCTGACGACCGACAACCTGCTGAACATCGGTGTCCAGGCGGCCGTCACGGCGATCCTCGCCTTCGGTGTGACCTTCGTGATCGTCTCCGCGGGCATCGACCTCTCCGTCGGCTCGGTGGCCGCGCTGTCGGCGACCGTCCTGGCCTGGAGCGCGACCCAGCACGGTGTGCCGGTGGTGCTCGCGGTCGTCCTCGCCGTCGCCACCGGCGTCGCCGCCGGGCTGGTGAACGGTTTCCTCATCGCCTACGGCAAGCTGCCGCCGTTCATCGCGACGCTGGCCATGCTGTCGGTGGGCCGCGGTCTCGCCCTGGTGATCTCGCAGGGCTCCCCCATCCCCTTCCCCGGCTCGGTGTCCCACCTCGGTGACACCCTCGGCGGCTGGCTGCCGGTGCCGGTACTGGTCATGGTGGTGATGGGGCTGATCGCCGCGCTGGTGCTCGGGCGGACGTACATCGGCCGGTCGATGTACGCGATCGGCGGCAACGAGGAGGCCGCGCGGCTGTCGGGGCTGCGGGTGCGGCGGCAGAAGCTCGCGGTCTACGCCCTGTCCGGGGTGTTCGCCGCGGTCGCCGGTGTCGTGCTGGCCTCCCGGCTGTCCTCGGCGCAGCCGCAGGCCGCCGACGGCTACGAGCTGGACGCCATCGCCGCCGTCGTCATCGGCGGCGCCTCCCTGGCGGGCGGCACCGGCAAGGCGTCCGGCACGCTGATCGGCGCGCTGATCCTGGCGGTGCTGCGCAACGGCCTGAACCTGCTGTCGGTGTCGGCGTTCTGGCAGCAGGTCGTGATCGGTGTCGTGATCGCGCTGGCGGTGCTGCTGGACACCCTGCGGCGCAAGGCCGGGGCGACCCCGGTGGCCGCCGGGGCGGGCGGGCCGAAGGGCAGGCAGGCGGCGACATACGGGCTCGCGGCCGTGGTGACCGTGGCGGTGGTCGGCGCGACCTCCTTCCTGCACGGCGGCTCCCCGTCCTCGACGGCTCCGAGAATGGGCCTGTCCCTGTCGACGCTCAACAACCCCTTCTTCGTGCAGATCCGGGCGGGCGCCCAGGCCGAGGCGAAGAAGCTGGGCGTCGACCTCACCGTCACCGATGCCCAGAACGACGCCTCCCAGCAGGCCAACCAGTTGCAGAACTTCACCAGTTCGCGGCTGGGGGCGGTCATCGTCAACCCGGTGGACTCCGACGCGGCCGGCAACTCGGTCAAGGCCGCCGGCCGGGCGGGGATCCCGGTGATCGCCGTCGACCGGGGTGTGAACAAGGCGTCCGTCGACGCCCTGGTGGCCTCCGACAACGTCGCCGGCGGCGAGCTGGCCGCGAAGACGATCGCCGAGAAGCTCGGCGGCAGGGGCCGGATCGTGATCCTCCAGGGGCAGGCGGGCACCTCCGCGGCCCGGGAGCGCGCGCAGGGCTTCGCCAACGGCCTCAAGGCCTACCCCGGCATCCGGGTACTGGCCCAGCAGCCCGCCGACTTCGACCGCACCAAGGGCCTGGACGTGATGTCGAACCTGCTCCAGGCCCACCCCGACGTGCAGGGCGTCGTCGCCGCGAACGACGAGATGGCCCTCGGCGCGATCAAGGCACTCGGCTCAAGGGCGGGCCGGTCCGTGCAGGTCGTCGGGTTCGACGGCACCCCGGACGGACTGACCGCGGTCAAGGACGGCACGCTGTACGCGTCGGTCGCCCAGCAGCCGGCCCAGTTGGGGCGGACCGCCGTGGACAACGCGCTGAAGGCGGTCCGGGGCAAGAAGGTGGAACCGATGGTGAAGGTGCCGGTGAAGGTGGTCACGAAGGACAACGTGGCCGGCTTCGGCGGCTGACACGGACGCGGGGGCGGACGGCCGTGCCGGGCGAGGAGCCCGGACGGCCGTCCGCCCCACAGCCATTCACAGGGGAGTCAACAGATGTACGACTACGACCTCCTGGTCGTGGGATCGGCCAACGCCGACCTGGTGATCGGTGTCGAGCGGCGGCCGGCCGCCGGCGAGACGGTGCTCGGCGGCGACCTCGCCGTCCACCCGGGCGGCAAGGGCGCCAACCAGGCGGTCGCCGCCGCCCGGCTCGGCGCCGCCACGGCCCTGCTGGCACGGGTCGGTGACGACGGGCACGGCCGGCTGCTGCTCGACTCCCTGCTCACGGCGGGGGTCGACACGGTGGGTGTCCTGGTGGGCGGCGCCCCGACGGGTGTCGCGCTCATCACCGTCGACCCCTCCGGCGACAACAGCATCGTGGTGTCGCCGGGCGCCAACTCCCGGCTCACGCCCGGGGACATCCGGGCGGCCACGAGCCTCTTCCACGCGTCCCGGGTGGTGTCGGCGCAGCTGGAGATCCCGCTGGAGACGGTCGTGGAGGTGGTCCGTGCCCTGGCGCCGGGCAGCCGGTTCGTGCTGAACCCCTCTCCCCCGCGTGAGCTGCCCGCGGAGGTGCTGGCGGCCTGCGATCCGCTGATCGTCAACGAGCACGAGGCACGGGTGGTCCTCGGCGACGCCTGTGTGAGCGAGGATCCCGCGGACTGGGCCCGGCTGCTGCTGGCCAAGGGCCCGCGCTCGGTGGTGGTGACGCTGGGCGCGGCCGGGGCGCTGGTGTGCGACCGCTCCGGGGTGACCCGGGTCCCGTCGGTACGGGTGGAGGCGGTGGACACGACCGGCGCGGGCGACGCCTTCACCGCGGCCCTGGCCTGGAAGCTGGGCACGGGTGAAGGTCTGGCGGGGGCCGCGGCCTACGCGGCCCGGGTCGGCGCGGCGGCCGTGACACGGCCGGGCGCGCAGCAGTCGTACCCCACGGCGGCGGAGGTCGAGGCGCTGTGAAGAAGGCCGGGATCCTCAACCGCCAGCTGTCCGGCGCCCTCGCCGAACTGGGGCACGGGGACGGGGTGCTGGTCTGCGACGCGGGCATGCCCGTCCCCTCCGGACCCCGGGTGGTGGACCTCGCCTTCCGGGCCGGTGTCCCGTCGTTCGCGGAGGTGCTGGACGGCCTGCTGGCCGAGCTGGTGGTGGAGGGCGCGACGGCGGCGGCGGAGGTACGGGCGGCCAATCCGGCGGCGACGGCGCTGCTGGAGTCCCGCCTCCCCGGCCTGGCCCTGGTCCCGCACGAGCGGCTGAAGGAGCTGTCGGCGGGGGCCCGCCTGGTGGTCCGCACCGGCGAGGCCCGGCCGTACGCCAACGTGCTGCTGCGCTGCGGGGTGTTCTTCTGAGGGGATCCCCCCGGACCCCGCCGTTCAGTCCGCCCGGCCCAGGCGTGCTCCCCTGCTCTCCGCGACGCGCTTGACGTCGCGCAGGGACTCGCTGAGCCGCCGGGCCAGGTAGCGCAGCTCCTCACCGGTCAGCCGGTGCTCGGTGAGGAGTTCGGCCGCGTGTTCCAGCAGGGCGTCCGCCATGCCGAGCTGCACGCTCTCGATCTCGTCCGCGAGCCGGGAGACGTACCCCGTGCCGTCGCCCAGGAGATAGCAGGGCTTGCCCTCCCCGCCGGTCCAGGGAAGCAGGCGCCCGCTCGCCGGGGGGCCGGGCATCGGCTCGCTCATGCGCAGGTCTCCACGCGATCGAGGTAGGGGCGGACCAGCGGGCTGTCCTCGCCGCGCAGCGGGGCCTCGCCCCTGCGGTACGCCGTGGGGCCGCCGACGTACCGGCACGAGTACGGGTACGCGTAGCCGCACGGGGGTGGCGTGGCCGGCCCGCGGCGCCGTCGCCCTCGGGCGGGCAGGAGCAGCCGGAACAGCGGCTCCACCAGCCGGGCCAGGAAATGCGTCATGTCAGCCTGCTCTCTCACCTGCGGTGACTGCGTTCTGTGGCGAATCACTCACAGCGTGGGGTCGGCGGTGGCTACGCTGCCAGGGGCGGGGAGTTGACATCGCGCCTGTCAGCAAGGGAGTTGGCCGCATGAGCGAGGACCACAGGCCGCGTACGCCGCGCGAGAAGTACGGGGAGGAGTTACGCCTGCGCCGGACGGCGGCCCGGCTCACGCAGGAGAAACTGGGCGACCAGGTGGTCTGCTCGCCCACGCTGATCAGTCACTACGAGGCGGGCAGGCGGCTGCCCAAGCCGGATGACGCCCGGCGGATCGACCAGGCGCTGGGGACGGACGGGTTCTTCGCCCGGTGGCTGGAGGACCTGGAGACGAAGTACACCGACCACTTCGCGGTCGTTGCCGAACTGGAGCAACATGCTTCGGTCATCCAGCAGTTCGCGCTCACGCTGGTTCCGGGGATCTTGCAGACCGACGACTACGCGAGTGCCCTCTTCCGCGCCTACAGGCCGAACTACACAGCCGCGGAACTTGACGAGTTCATCGTCATCCGAACGAACCGCCGCCGCGTTCTGGACGGACCCGCACGGCCCGTCGTCTGGACGCTGCTGGACGAGGGTGTTCTCAGACGCCGGGTCGGCGGCCCGCAGGTCATGGCGGAACAGCTGCGGCGTATCGCCGACATGGCCGAGGCGGGGCAGTTGCGCCTGCACGTCCTGCCGTACGAAGTCGGCGCACACGCCCTCTTGCAGAGCCTGCTCACCCTGATGGCCTTCGAGGACTCGGCGCCGGTGGCCTACGTCGAAGGCTTCGTGACGGGGAACTTGCTGGATGATCCGGCCCTGGTGACCGCCAGCCAGACGGCCTACGCTCTGGCCCTGAGCGACGCTTTGTCGCAGCGGGAGTCACTGGCCCTGGTCAGGGCAGCAGCGGAGGAACACGCACATGGTCAGCAGTGAGGACACCGTCGTCGACTCGTCCACGCTCACCGGGTGGTACAAGTCGAGCCACAGCGGCGGCGACCAAGGGGAGTGCCTCGAAGTCGCCCGTGGTCACGCCGCCGTGCCCGTCCGCGACAGCAAGGCGGGGCCCGCCGGTCCGGCGTTGCTCTTCTCCTCGGACGGCTGGGCGTGCTTCGTGACCGCCGTGAAGCGGGGGCGGTTCCAGGCCTGACGATTCGAGGGGCTTGCCCGGTCCCCGGCCCCGGCAAGCCCCTCGGCTCTCCCCTCCCCCGTCAGCACTCCCTGTCCCCCCGGATCCCCCGTCGGGAGTGCTGATGTCATGTACGACACGCTCCGGGGCGAGAGGGTTGTACGGCGTCCCGAAAAATCTCGCGCGCCCCGGCGGACCTCAGCCGACGTGGGTGACGAACCGGGCCACCGTCTCGGCCAGTACCTCCCGGCCGTCCCGGGCCCACAGGCCGTCGTTGAAGAGTTCGACCTCGATCGGGCCGGTGTAGCCGGCGGCCTCCACGTGGCCCAGCCACTCGCGCAGGTCGATCGCGCCGTCGCCGAGCTGGCCGCGGCCGTTGAGGACGCCCTCGGGCAGGGGGGTGGTCCAGTCGGCGAGCTGGAAGGCGTGGATGCGGCCGGCTGCGCCCGCGCGGGCGATCTGCGCGGGGGCCTGGTCGTCCCACCAGACGTGGTACGTGTCCACGGTCACGCCGACCTGGTGGGCGGGGAAGCGTTCGGCGAGGTCGAGGGCCTGGGCGAGGGTGGAGACGACGCAGCGGTCGGCGGCGTACATCGGGTGCAGGGGCTCGATGGCGAGACGGACACCGTGGCCCTCGGCGTACGGGCCGAGTTCCGCCAGGGCGTCGGCGATCCGCTCCCGCGCGCCGTGCAGGTCCCTGGAGCCGGCCGGGAGGCCGCCGCAGACCAGCACGAGCGTGCCGGTGCCGAGGGTCGCGGCCTCCTCCACCGCCCTGCGGTTGTCGGCCAGGGCCGTCGCGCGGGCCGCCGGATCGATCGCGGTGAGGAAGCCGCCCCGGCACAGGGTCGTCACCGTCAGACCCGTGTCGCGCACCAGCCCGGCCGTCGCCTCGACGCCGTACGCCTGGACGGGTTCGCGCCACAGGCCCACCTGGGTGATGCCCGACTCCGCGCAGGCGGCCGCCAGTTCGGGCAGGGGCAGCTGCTTCACGGTCATCTGGTTGATGGAGAGGCGGTCCAGGCCGTTCGTCGTGCTCACCGGCTCACCCCGTACAGGGAGAGGAGGTTCTTCATGCGCTCCTCGGCGAGCCCCGGGTCGGGGAACAGGCCGAGCCCGTCGGCGAGTTCGTAGGCGCGGGCGAGGTGCGGGAGGGAGCGGGCCGACTGGAGGCCGCCGACCATCGTGAAGTGGGACTGGTGGCCCGCGAGCCAGGCGAGGAGGACGACGCCCGTCTTGTAGAAGCGGGTGGGGGGCTGGAAGAGGTGGCGGGAGAGGGCGACCGTGGGGTCGAGGAGCGCGCGGAAACCGGTCACGTCTCCCGTGTCCAGTACCCGTACGGCCTGCGCGGCCAGCGGGCCCAGCGGGTCGAAGACGCCCAGCAGGGCGTGGCTGAAGCCCTGGTCGTCGCCCGCGATCAGCTCGGGGTAGTGGAAGTCGTCGCCGGTGTAGCAGCGCACCCCGTGCGGCAGTCTGCGCCGCAGGTCCGTCTCGCGTCGCGCGTCGAGCAGGGAGACCTTGACGCCGTCGACCTTGTCGGGGTGCGCCGCGATCACCTCCAGGAAGGTGTCGGTGGCCGCGTCGAGGTCCGTGGCGCCCCAGTAGCCCTCCAGCGCCGGGTCGAACATCGGGCCCAGCCAGTGCAGGACGACCGGCTCGGCACACTGGCGCAGGAGGTGGCCGTAGACCTCCAGGTAGTCCTCGGGTCCGGTGGCGGTCGCGGCCAGTGCCCTGGACGCCATGAGGATGACCTGGGCGCCCGCGTCCTCGACGACGGCGAGCTGTTCCTCGTAGGCCGCGCGGATGCCGGCGAGGGTGCCGCCGGTGATCTGGTCGGTGCCGGCTCCGCAGGCGATGCGGCCGCCGGCCGCCTTCGCCTCCGCCGCCGACCGGCGGATCAGCTCGGCGGCGCCCGCCCAGTCCAGGCCCATGCCGCGCTGGGCGGTGTCCATGGCCTCGGCGACACCGAGGCCGTGGGACCACAGGTGGCGGCGGAAGGCGAGGGTGGCGTCCCAGTCGACGGCGGCGGGCGCGTCGGGCGAGACGTCGGCGTACGGGTCGGCGACGACATGGGCCGCGGAGAAGACCGTACGGGAGGTGAAGGGGGTGCCGGGGGTGACGGCGAGGGGTTCGGTGCGCGGCTCGTACGTCCGCAGCCGCCCCTGGGCGTCGGGAAGCCGGATGGTCACAGGGAGACCTCCGGCACGTCGATGCGGCGGCCCTCGGCGGAGGACCTGAGGCCCAGTTCGGCGAGCTGGACGCCGCGGGCACCGGCCAGGAGGTCCCAGTGGTAGGGGGCGTCGGCGTAGACGTGCTTGAGGAACAGCTCCCACTGGGCCTTGAAGCCGTTGTCGAACTCGGTGTTGTCGGGGACCTCCTGCCACTGGTCGCGGAAGACCTCGGTGGCGGGGACGTCGGGGTTCCAGACGGGCTTGGGGGTGGCGCTGCGGTGCTGCACGCGGCAGGTGCGCAGGCCGGCCACGGCCGAGCCCTCGGTGCCGTCGACCTGGAACTCGACCAGTTCGTCGCGGTGGACGCGCACCGCCCAGGAGGAGTTGATCTGGGCGACGGCGCCGCCCTCGAGTTCGAAGACGCCGTAGGCGGCGTCGTCGGCGGTGGCGTCGTACGGCTTGCCCTGTTCGTCCCAGCGCTGCGGGATGTGGGTGGTGGCCAGGGCCTGGACGGACCTCACCCGGCCGAACAGCTCGTGCAGCACGTACTCCCAGTGCGGGAACATGTCGACGACGATGCCGCCGCCGTCCTCGGCGCGGTAGTTCCAGGAGGGGCGCTGGGCCGGCTGCCAGTCGCCCTCGAAGACCCAGTAGCCGAACTCGCCGCGGACGGAGAGGATCCGGCCGAAGAAACCGCCGTCGACGAGCCGCTTCAGTTTCCGCAGGCCCGGCAGGAAGATCTTGTCCTGGACGACACCGTGCCGGACGCCCCGGGCGTGGGCGAGACGGGCGAGCGCGAGGGCGCCGTCCAGTCCGGTGGCGGTGGGCTTCTCGGTGTAGACGTGCTTGCCGGCGGCGATCGCCTTCCCGAGGGCTTCCTCGCGGGCGGAGGTGACCTGGGAGTCGAAGTAGATGTCGACGGACGGGTCGGCGAGGACGGCGTCGATGTCGGTGGAGACCTCGGTGAGGCCGTGCCGGCCGGCGATCTCCCTCAGGGCGTGCTCGCGGCGGCCGAGCAGGATGGGTTCGGGCCAGAGCACGGTGCCGTCGCCGAGGTCGAGGCCGCCCTGTTCGCGCAGGGCGAGGATCGACCGGACGAGGTGCTGGCGGTAGCCCATGCGCCCGGTCACGCCGTTCATGGCGATACGCACCGTCTTGCGTGTCACGTCAGTCCCCTCCGTGGGCGCCGCGCGCCCCGATCAGTACGGCAAGCACGTGCCCCTACCCATGCAGCAAGCGCTTTCTATGCAGAGAAGCTAGCTCCTGGACGTGGCCCGTACAAGACCGTGTCCGCTTCGAGTCGTTCGAGGGGGCGAACAATCGGGGCCCTTGGCCTTAGGGTCTGCTCGGAACCAGGACATCCGCCTGGATGTCTACGAGGGCGTACGACGACACGCGCGACCGGAGGACGACGATGACGGTGACCCTGGCGGACGTGGCGGCCCGCGCCCAGGTCTCCCCAGCGACGGTGTCGCGCGTGCTGAACGGCAACTACCCGGTGGCCGCCTCCACGCGCGAACGGGTGCTGCGGGCCGTGGACGAGCTGGACTACGTCCTCAACGGGCCCGCCAGCGCGCTCGCCGCGGCGACCTCCGACCTGGTCGGCATCCTCGTCAACGACATCGCCGACCCCTTCTTCGGGATCATGGCCGGCGCGATCCAGGCGGAGATCGGCGGACCCGGCGGGCGGGCCGGCGGCGAACGGCTCGCGGTCGTCTGCAACACGGGCGGCTCCCCGGAACGCGAACTGACCTACCTGACCCTGCTCCAGCGGCAGCGGGCCGCGGCCGTCGTCCTGACCGGCGGAGCCGTGGAGAAGGCGCCGCACGCGGCGGCGGTGGCGGCGAAACTGCGGAAGCTGGCGGACGCCGGCACCCGGGTCGTGCTGTGCGGGCGCCCGCCCGCAGCCGACGCCAACGCCGTCGCCCTCACCTTCGACAACCGGGGCGGCGCCCGCGCGCTGACCGACCACCTCGTCGGCCTCGGCCACCGCCGGCTCGGCTACATCGCCGGCCCCCAGGAGCGCACCACCACCCGGCACCGCCTGGAGGGCCACCGCGCGGCCCTGACGGCGGCCGGCGTCGAGGACGACCCGCGCCGGACGGTGTACGGCCGCTACGACCGCCGGTCCGGGTACGAGGCCACGCTGGAGCTGCTGCGCCGCGACCCCTCCCTGACGGCCGTCGTGGCCGCGAACGACTCCGTCGCCCTCGGCGCCTGCGCCGCCCTGCGCGACTCCGGTCTGCGCATCCCCGGGGACGTCTCGGTCGCCGGCTTCGACGACCTGCCGTTCAGCGTCGACACGCTGCCCTCACTGACCACGGTCCGCCTGCCGCTGGCGGAGGCGGGAGCCCGGGCGGGCCGCATCGCGATGGGCCGCGAGGAACCACCGCCCGGCGGGATCGCCTCCGTACGGGGGGAGTTGATGGTGCGGGGGTCCACGGGGGTGCCCCGGACGTCCTGAGCGCGGCCGGGGGCCGGGCGCGGGCCGGGAGCGGACCGGGGGCCGGGCGCGGGCCGAGGGCCGGGGAGCCGGGCGCGGACCGGGAGCGGGCCGAGGGCTGGGCGGGGGCCGAGGGCCGGGCGGGGGCCGAGGGCCGGGCGGGGGCCGAGGGCCGGGCGGGGGCCGAGGGCGGGCGCGGGCCGAGGGCCGGGCGTGGGCCGAGGGCCGGGGAGCCGGGCGCGGGCCGGGGACCGGGAGCGGACCGGGGGCCGGGCGCGGGCCGAGGGCCGGGGAGCCGGGCGCGGGCGCGGGCCGGGGACCGGGAGCGGACCGGGGCCGGCGCGGGCCGAGGACCGGACGCGGGCGCGGGCCGGGGTCCGAGCACAGACCGGGGACCGGACGCGGGCGCGGGCCGGGGACCGGGAGCGGGCCGAGGACCGGACGCGGGCGCGGGCCGGGGTCCGAGCACAGACCGGGGACCGGACGCGGGCGCGGGCCGGGGACCGGAGCGGGCCGAGGACCCGGGACCGGACGCGGACCGGGGACGAGCGCAGGCCGGGGACCGGAGCGGACCGGGGACCGGGAGCGGGCGCGGGCGCGGGCCGGGGACCGGAGCGGGCCGAGGACCCGGGACCGGACGCGGACCGGGGACGAGCGCAGGCCGGGGACGAGCGCAGGCCGGGGACCGGACGCGGACCGGGGGCCGGGGGGCCGGACGCGGACCGCGGGCCGGACGCGGACCGACGGCCGGGAACGGGCGCAGGCCGGGAACGGGCGCGGACCAGCGCGACGTGGGGCGCGGGACGCGGGTGTCGGGCGCGACGTGGGCCGCGGGTGTCGGGCGGGACGTGGGACGCGGGTGTCGGCGGGATGCGGGCCGCGGGGTGCTCATCGGGGTGCGGGCTTCTCGTCGGGCGGTGGGTGGGCCGCGATGTTCCCGGTGCCGTGCCGGCGCGTACGGTGTCCTCACCGGGCGGTCGACTCAGCGGAGTTGCCGCCGACGGCCGTCGGCGGCGGGTTCGATGTCCGTGCGCCCGCGGCCGAGCGATGAGTTCCGCGGCGACCGCCGGTCTGCACTGAAGTACGGACCGGAGAACAGGAACGGGAGCAACCCCATGCGTGTCGTAGTCACCGAGTTCATCAGCCTCGACGGAGTCGTGCAGGCCCCCGGCGGGCCCGAGGAGGACACCGACGGAGGGTTCGCGCACGGCGGCTGGTCGCATCCCTTCTTCGACCCGGAGGTCCTCGGCGGGACCTTCGCCGCGGGCCTGGAGAGGGCCGAGGCGCTGCTGTACGGGCGGCGGACCTACCTGACGATGGCCGCCGCCTGGCCGGAGCGGGCCGGGGACCCCTTCGCCGACCGGCTGAACTCCCTGCGCAAGTACGTCGTGTCGGACACCCTCGGCGACGAGGACCTGACCTGGGACAACACCGTGCGCCTGCCGGGTGCCCAGGCGCTGGACAAGGTGCGGGAACTGCGGGCCGCCGACGGCGGTGACGTGGCGATGATGGGCAGTCCGACGCTGGTGCGGGCGCTCATCGGGGCGGACCTCGTGGACGAGTTGCAGCTCGTGGTCATGCCCGTGATGCTCGGCGGCGGCAAGACGGTCTTCCCGGCGGACGGAACCCTGCGGACCTGGGAGCCGGTGTCGTCGGTCACCGCGAAGACCGGCGCCCAGGTCAACGTGTTCCGGCCGGTGCGGGGGGCGCGCGGCTGAGCGGTCCGGGCGGTTCCGGCGCTGCCGTGCCGTCGTACGGGGCATGAGCCCGGCGGCCGGGGGTACGTTCCGTGACCATGAAGCTGGCGTTCTCCACTCTCGGTGTCCCCGGTCTGCCCGTCCCGGAGGTCCTGGCGCTCGCGAGCGCCCACGGCTACCACGGGGTCGAACTGCGCGCTCACCCCGAGGAGCCGGTGCATCCGGGCCTCTCCCCGGCCGGCCGTGCCGAGATCGCGGCGCAGTTCCGGGGCGCCGGGATCGAGGTGCTGGGGATCGCCGGGTACGCCCGGGTGGCGGCCCCCGGCGACGACGCCCCCGTGCTGGAGGAGATCCGGGACCTGCTCCGGCTGGCCCACGACCTCGGCGCGCCCTACGTCCGCGTCCTGCCCGGCGCCGACGCGGAGCAGCCCCGCGAGGAGTCCGACGCGATCGCCGCCCGCCGGCTCGGCACCGCCGCGGAGGACGCCGCCGCGCTCGGCGTCCGCATCCTGCTGGAGACCCACGACTCGCACCCCACCGGCGCCGACGCGATCCGGATCATCGGCCCGGTCGGCCACCGGCAGGTGGGCGCGGTGTGGGACGTGATGCACACCTGGCTGGGCGGTGAACAGCCCACCGAGACCTACGCGGCCCTCGCCCCGCACCTGGGGTACGTGCAGGTGAAGGACATCGTCTCGGCCGAGGACACCGCCCCGCTGCCGCTCGGCGCGGGCGTGCTGCCGCTCACCGAGTGCGTGGACGTCCTCACCCGGCAGGGCTGGGACGGTTGGCTGTGCTGGGAGTACGAGAAGCGCTGGTACGAGGAGGCCGCCCCGCTCGCCGGACTGCTCGACGCGGGCCGCGACCACCTGGCGCGGCTGTTGGGCGAGGCGGCGTAGACCGCCCGCCTCAGATGCCGGCCGCCGGGCGCGGGGTGAGGGGTGTGGTGGCGTCGACGCACCAGTCCAGTACGGCCGGCCAGGGGCCGTAGCCGGCGTCCAGGTCCAGGTGGGCCGCGCCCGGCAGGATGTCGGCGGGGATGCCGAGCGGGCCGGCGAAGAGGTGGCCCGCGCCCTCGGGGCAGTAGGGATCGTCATCGCCCGCGACCAGCCGCGCCGGCCCGGGGAGGGTGAAGTCGAGGCCGGGCGGGGTGAACTCCGCGATCTCCGGGTGCCGGGCGGTGACGGACCCGGACGGCGGCGCGACGAGCAGCACCCGGTCGGCGTGGCGAAGCTGCTTCATGCCCCGGGCGGCGGCGTGCAGCCACAGCAGGGCGGACGCGCTGTGCGCCAGCACGACCCGCTCCCCCGTGCCGTCCAGGTCTTCGAGGTGCCGGGCGAGTTCGCCGAGCCACACGTCGAGGCCGGGGTCGTCCGGGTCGGGCAGCGCCGGGTAGAGGACCCGGTGGCCGAGTGCGGTGAGCCGGTCGGCCAGCCAGTGCTGCCAGTGCGCCGGCGGGCGGTGGTTCTGCCAGCCGTGCAGGATCAGGTACGAGCGGGGGGTCATGGCGGTGGCCCTCTCCTGTCGGGATCTTTCCCGGGACGTTCCCGGGGGCGTCAGCCGGCGGCGGGCAGCGTCGCGAACGCGTCGTGGAAACCGGGGAACGTCTTGCGCACGCAGCCGGGGTCGTCGTACGTCAGACCGGGGGTGCGCAGGGCCGTGACGGCGAACGACATGACGATGCGGTGGTCGCCGAAGGACTTGATCTCGACGCCGGACGCGGGCGTGCCGGGCCGGATCTCGATGCTGTCGGGGCCGGTCACCACGTCGACGCCGAGCCGCCGCAGGTTGTCCGCGCAGGCCTCCAGGCGGTCGCACTCCTTCACCCGGGTGTTGGCGACGTCCTCGATGCGGACGGGTCCGGAGGCGAACGGCGCGATCGCGGCCAGCGTCGGCATGGTGTCCGAGATGTCCCGCATGTTCACCGTGAGCCCGCGCAGCTCGCCCGTGCCGCGTACGGTCGTGCGGTCCTTCGCGACCGTCACGTCCGCGCCCATCCGCCGCAGCACCTCCACGAAGCGCAGGTCCCCCTGGAGCGCGTCCGTGCCGAGGCCGGGCACGGTGATCTCGCGGCCCGGGGTGACGGCCGCCGCGGCGAAGAAGTAGCTCGCGGTGGAGGCGTCGGGTTCGATGGCGTAGGTGGTGGCCCGGTAGCCGCCGGGCGGGACGTCGTACACCGTGCCGTCCCGGACGACGTCGGCGCCGAACGCCCGCATCATCGCGAGGGTGATCTCCACGTAGGGCGCCGACACCAGGTCGGTCACCCGGATGCGCAGGCCGGTGCGGGTCAGCGGGCCCAGCAGGAGGAGCGCGGTGAGGTACTGGGAGGACTGGCCGGCGTCCAGCGAGACCTCGCCGCCCTCGACGCCGGCCGCGTGCACGGTGAGCGGGTGGTGGCCGTCCGCGCCTTCGTGCCGCAGGTCGACGCCGAGGTCGCGCAGGGCGCGGGTGAGCGGGCCGAGGGGGCGGCGGCGCATCTGCGGGGAGGCGTCGAAGCGATAGGTGCCGTGTCCGGCGGCGACCAGGGTGGGCAGGAAGCGGGCGGTGGTGGCGCCGTCGCGGCAGAAGACGTCGGCCTCGGCGCGCGCCGGTCCCTGCGGGCGGCCGTCGATCTGCCAGGTGTCGGGGGTGCGTCCGACCCGGTAGCCGAGCCGGGTCAGGCCTTCGGAGAAGCCCTCGGTGTCGTCGGAGCGCAGCGGCCGGACCAGTGTGCTGACTCCGTCGGCGGCCGCGGCGAGGAAGAGCGCGCGGGCGGTGATGGACTTGGAACCGGGGATGTCGACTGCGGGCATGGCCGAATGATGACGGCTCGCCCGGCATCCGGTCACGTGATGTCCAGGAGCTGGACGCGCCCGCCGGAATGCGTCGGCGGCGGCCCTCCCGTGGTTACTGTGCATTCCCTTGACGGAAAGAAACTTCCCGGATATTGGTGACTCCTCGGAAGTTTCCTTCAGCGGTTCTCCTCTGGAAGGAGCGCACGTGCACGACACCAGCACGGGAAGCACGGGACACACGGGAAGCGCCGCACGGCCGTCCAGGCGCGCCCTCCTCACCGCCACCGCCGGTCTCACCGCCGGCCTCACCGTCCCGGCGACCGCCCGGGCCGCCGGCCGCTCCGCCGTCCACGACCGCCGGCTGCGCGCCCTGATCTCCCGGATGACGCTGGAGGAGAAGGTCGGCCAGCTGTTCGTCATGCGGGTCTACGGCCACTCCGCCACCGCCCCCGACAAGGCCGACGTCGACGCCAACCTCCGGGAGATCGGCGTCCGTACCGCAGCCGAGCTGATCGGCAGGTACCGGGTCGGCGGCATCATCTACTTCACCTGGGCCCACAACACGCGCGACCCGCGGCAGATCGCGGACCTGTCCGACGGCATCCAGCGGGCCTGCCTGGAGCAGCCGCGCGGACTGCCGGCGCTCATCGCCACCGACCAGGAGCACGGCGCCGTCTGCCGGATCGGCAGGCCGGCCACCCTGTTCCCGGGCGCGATGGCCCTCGGTGCGGGCGGCTCCCGCGCCGACGCCCGCGCCCTCGGCCGGATCTCCGGTGCCGAGCTGCGCGCGATGGGCGTCAACCAGGACTACTCCCCCGACGCCGACGTGAACGTCAACCCGGCCAACCCCGTCATCGGCGTCCGCTCCTTCGGTGCCGACCCGGAGGCGGTGGCCGCTCTGGTCGCCGCCGAGGTGAGGGGTTATCAGGCGGCCGGGGTCGCGGCGACCGCCAAGCACTTCCCGGGCCACGGGGACACCGCCGTCGACAGCCACTACGGCTTCCCGGTCATCACGCACAGCCGGGAGCTGTGGGAGCGGCTGGACGCGGTGCCGTTCCGGGCCGCGATCCGGGAGGGCATCGACTCGGTCATGACCGCGCACATCCAGTTCCCGGCCCTGGACGACTCCGGTGACCCGGCGACCCTGTCCCGTCCGATCGTCACCGGCATCCTGCGCGGCGAACTCGGTTACGACGGGGTGGTGATCACCGACTCGCTGGGGATGGAGGGGGTCCGCACCAAGTACGGCGACGACCGGGTACCGGTGCTCGCGCTCAAGGCCGGCGTCGACCAGCTGCTCAACCCGCCGTCGCTGGACGTGGCGTGGCACGCGGTGCTGACGGCCGTGCGCGAGGGCGAGCTGACCGAGGCCCGCCTGGACGAATCGATCCTGCGCATCCTGCGGCTGAAGGCCCGGCTCGGGCTCTTCGAGAACCCCTACGCCGACCCGGCGGGCGTGGGCCGCACGGTGGGCACGCGGGCACATCTGGCCGCCGCCGACCGCATCGCCGAACGCACCACCACGCTGCTGGTCAACGAGGACGGCACCCTGCCGTTCGAACCCCGCCGCGAACGCGGGGTCCTGGTCGTCGGCGCCGACCCGGCCTCGCCGTCCGGCACCACCGGCCCGCCCACCGGCGTCCTGGCCGCCGCCCTCACCGAACTGGGCTTCACCGCCACGGCCCTGTCCACCGGCACCACGCCCTCCGCCGCGGCCGTCACCGCGGCGGTCACGGCCGCGCGGGACGCGGACGCGGTGGTCGTGTGCACCTACAACGTGACGGCGTCCAGCGCCCAGCGGACCCTGGTGGACCGCCTGCTTCAGACCGGGAAGCCGGTGGCCGTGGTCGCGGTCCGCAACCCGTACGACGTCGCGCAGTTCCCTTCCGTCCGGGCCTGCCTGGCCACGTACTGCTGGACGGACGTCGAACTGCGCGCCGCCGCACGGGTGATCGCCGGCCGGGTGGCACCGCGCGGGAAGCTGCCGGTACCGGTGCAGCGGGCGGACGACCCGGATCGGGTGCTGTACCCGATCGGACACGGGCTGACCTACTAGCGGCCGGCCGGACCGTTCAGGGACGCGGAGCCGGCTCGCGCTCCGTATCCCGGGCGTCCAGCCGGGCGTCGTACCGGGCGAGCGGCTTCGCCCGGGCCACGGTGGCCGGTGAGAGGCCCGCCCAGTCCAGGACGCGGGCGGTGGCGAGGCTCTTCTCCTCCGGGACCAGGCCCGCCACGTTCGCGCCGTGGTTCAGGCCGGGCGCCGTGAAGACGTACGCGTCACGGGCGCCCGCACCGAGCCGGAAGCGCTCCGCCCCCCAGGGGTCGTTCTGGCCGTAGACGAAGAGCATGTGCGTGGCGTGGTGCCGCACCCAGGTGTCCACGTCCCGCATGGCCCGCGGCTGGAAACGCATCGGGATGGAACGCGGCACGAGGTTGCGCGGCGGCTGGTAGCCGTAGCGGACCAGGTCCCTGCCGAGGTACGGGAAGTGGATGGTCGGCGCGCCCAGCTGGGTGCCCGCCTGGTAGTAGTACGGCGTGTACGTCTGGAGGCCCTGGTCGGTGTAGGCGGAGAAACCGGAGATGGTGTCGACCGAGTCCCAGATCGCGTCGTCGCTCGCGGTGGCCGCGTCCGCCGGGACGGTGTCGCAGTCCTTGAGCAGGCTGTACTGCCAGAAGCCCCACACGTAGTCGAGGACGACGGCCTCGTACGCCCGGTCCAGGCTCCCGATGGTGTCGAAGGTGTAGCCGTTGTCGGCGGCGTACCGGGCGTACCGCTTCTCCAGTGGCTCGCGGCGCACCAGCGCCTCCCGCTGGACGGCGTCCAGCCGGTCCCGGCACGCCTTGGTGCCGACCTGGGTGAAGAAGCGGTCGTACGCCGAGTCCTCGTCGTTGACGACGTCGTTCGGGGCGACGTACGCCACCACGCCGTCCATGTCGCGCGGGTAGAACCGCTCGTAGTAGGTGGCCGTCATGCCGCCCTTGGAGCCGCCCGTGGCCAGCCAGTTGGCGGCGTAGACCGTTTTGAGGGCCTGGTAGACGCGGTGCTGGTCGCTCGCCGCCTGCCAGATGTCGAGCTTGGACCAGTCGGCCGGCTCGGGGCGGGAGGGGGTGAAGAAGCGGTACTCCAGGGAGACCTGGTTGCCGTCCACGATCTGGGTGGGCTCGCGGCGCGAGGGGGTCGTGGAGACGTTGTAGCCGCTGGTGTAGAAGACAGTGGGACGGCTGGTGTCCTTGTGCAGCACGGTGATCCGCTGCTGGAAGGTGCCCCGGCCGGGGTGGCGGTGGTCGACCGGCTGGGTGTAGTTCAGGACGAAGTAGCGGTAGCCGGGGTACGGCTTCTCCTGGACCAGGCTCATGCCGGGTATCGACAGCAGCCGGTCCTTGATGTCGGTGGGCTCGGGCTCGGCGGCGGTGGCCGCCCCGGCCGCCGTGCTCAGTGTGCCCAGGAGCACCGTGAGCGCCAGCAGCCATCTGAGCGCCTTGCGCATGCGTACTCTCCCCTGTGAGACAGATGTGCGCCGGAAGCTATCCCAGCAACTGCCGTCACACCAGAGGAGATTGCGCGGCCCCGTTCAGCCGTTCAGCCGTTCAGCCGTTCAGCCGTTCAGCACAGGATCCAGCCGGAGCTGATCGTGTACCGGTCCACCGTGCCCTTGATCCAGACGCAGCGGTGACCGGTGTGCACGGTCACCGGGCCGGCGTGGTGCCGGTAGCGGCCCCGGTCGACGACCGGCCGGTTGCCGCGGGCCTGCACGCTGACCGACATCGTCCGGGCGGCGCCGGAGTGCCGGGCGACGGTGACGGCGCAGACGTAGCCGTCCTGCTTGTAGACGTGGGTGACGCCGGTTCTGAACGGCAGGGTCCGCACCTCGTGCCCGGCGCAGCCGCCACCGGCCGGGGCGGCCTGCGCGGCCCCCGTCACCGAGAGGGTGAGCGCCCCCGACACGGCCAGCACGGCCGCGCCGAACGCCAGTCGCCGGCGTATCGCACCAGTGTCCACTCGTCGTCCTCCCCGTACCGCGGTTCACACTCCCCTGTGCCCGTACTGATGTACGGACGCACACGTGTGCCGGATGGTTGCACGACCGTCAGCGACACGCGTGGCCGGGGTTCGGACACGGGCTAGCGGGACACGCCGACCGGCTCCTCGGGTTCGGACCGGCCGACGAAGGTCCGCCACAGTTCGGCGTACCGGCCGCCGCGGGCCAGCAGCTCCTCGTGGGTGCCGTCCTCGGCGACCCGGCCGCGATCCATCACCACCACCCGGTCGGCGCGGGCCGCGGTGGTCAGGCGGTGGGCGACGACCAGGGTGGTACGGCGGCCCGCCAGGCGGTCGGTGGCCTGGTTGACCTGTGCCTCGGTGGCCAGGTCGAGGGCGGCCGTGGCCTCGTCCAGGAGCAGGACGTCCGGGTCGACCAGTTCGGCGCGGGCGAGTGCGATCAGCTGGCGCTGGCCCGCCGAGAGGTTGCGGCCGCGCTCGGCGACCTCGTGCAGATAGCCGCCCTCCAGGGTGGCGATCATCTCGTGGGCGCCGACCGCGCGGGCCGCGGCCTCCACCTCGGCGTCGGTGGCGCCCGGCCGGCCGTAGGCGATGGCGTCGCGGACGGTGCCCGGGAAGAGGTACGCCTCCTGCGGGACGACGCCGAGCCGGTGCCGGTACGAGGTGAGGTCCAGGGCGCGCAGATCCGTGCCGTCGGCCGTGACCCGGCCGGCGGTGGGGTCGTAGAACCGCGCGACCAGCTTCACCACCGTCGACTTGCCGGCGCCGGTCTCGCCGACGAACGCGACCGTCTGCCCGGCCGGGATCCGCAGGTCGATGCCGGACAGGGCCTCCTCCTCGTCGCCGTACGCGAAGTGGACGTCCTCGAAGGCGATGTCACCGCGCAGCGAGAGCACCTCCAGCGGCTGCCCGGCGGACTCGGTGGACGTCGGCTCGCGCAGCAGTTCCTGGATGCGGCCCAGCGAGACCGTGGCCTGCTGGTAGCCGTCGAAGACCTGGGACAGCTGCTGGACGGGGGTGAAGAACAGGTCGATGTAGAGCAGGTAGGCGACCAGGGCGCCGGTGGTGAGCGTGGCCGCCTCGATCCGGCCGGCACCCGCGATCAGCACGGCCGCCGCGGCGACCGAGGACAGCAGCTGCACGAACGGGAAGTAGACGGAGATCAGCCGCTGGCCGCGGACGCGGGCGCGCCGGTAGGCGTCGCTGCGCTCGGCGAACCGCCGGCCGCTGTCCCGCTCCCGGCCGAACGCCTGCACGATCCGCAGCCCGGCCACGGTCTCCTGGAGGTCGGCGTTGACCGTCGAGACGCGCTCGCGGGCGAGTTCGTACGCCTTCACGCTCGCCCGGCGGAAGAAGAAGGTGGCCACGACCAGCGGGGGCAGGGTCGCGAAGACGACGAGGGCGAGCCGTACGTCGAGGACCAGCAGGGCGACCATGATGCCGAAGAAGGTGACCACCGAGACGAACGCGGTCACCAGGCCGGTCTGGAGGAACGTGGACAGGGCGTCGACGTCGGTCGTCATCCGGGTCATGATCCGGCCGGTCAGCTCACGCTCGTAGTAGTCGAGGCCGAGCCGCTGGAGCTGCGCGAAGATCTTCAGGCGCAGGGTGTACAGCACGCGTTCGCCGGTGCGGCCGGTCATCCGGATCTCGCCGGTCTGCGCGGCCCACTGGACGACGACGGTCAGCAGGCCGAGCAGGGCCGCCGACCAGACCGCGCCGAGCGCCGCCTTCGTCACGCCCGAGTCGATGCCGTGCCGGATCAGCACCGGCAGCAGCAGGCCCGCGCCCGCGTCCACGGCGACCAGCAGCAGACTGACCAGCAGGGGCAGCCGGAAGCCGCGCAGCAGGCGGCGCAGTCCGTAGGAGTCCTCGGGCAGGACCGCGCGGCCCTCGTCGATGTCCGGGGTGTCGGTGGCCGGAGGCAGCGCCTGGACCTGGGCGAGGAGTTCGGGGGTGGCCGGGGTGCCGGCCAGGGCCTGATCGCGGGGTTCGCGGTCGCCGGTCCACAGCCGGGGGGTCACGCCCCGCTCGGCGTCGAACTCGGCGTCCAGTTCGTCGCGGACGGAGGTGTCCTCGTGCGGTCCGGCGGGCACGGCGTGGCCCGGTGAGACCCGGCCCAGCTCGTCGGGGTCGGTGAGCAGGCGGCGGTAGAGCGCCGAGCGCTGCTGGAGTTCCTCGTGGGTGCCGAGGTCGGCGAGCCGGCCGCCGTCGAGGACGGCGATGCGGTCGGCGAGGTTGAGGGTGGAGCGGCGGTGGGCGATGAGCAGGGTCGTACGGCCCCGCATCACCTGCTTCAGCGCCTCGTGGATCTCGTGCTCCACGCGGGCGTCGACGGCGGAGGTGGCGTCGTCGAGGACGAGCAGGCGGGGGTCGGTGAGCAGGGCGCGGGCGAGCGCGACGCGCTGGCGCTGGCCGCCGGAGAGGGTGAGGCCGTGCTCGCCGACGGTGGTGTCGTAGCCGTCGGGCAGCTCGGCGATGAAACGGTCCGCCCGGGCGGCGCGGGCGGCGGCCTCGACCTCCTCGGCGGTGGCGTCCGGGCGGCCGTAGGCGATGTTGTTCCGGACGGTGTCGGAGAAGAGGAACGAGTCCTCCGGGACCAGTCCGATCGCGGCCCGCAGCGAGTCCAGGGTCAGCTCGCGCACGTCGTGGCCGCCGATCAGGACGGCGCCGTGGGTGACGTCGTAGAACCGCGGCAGGAGCAGGGAGAGGGTGGACTTGCCGGAGCCGGAGGAGCCGACGACGGCGAGGGTCTCGCCGGGGCGTATCTCGAAGCTGAGCCCCTGGAGGACGGGGGTGCCGCCGTACGCGAAGGACACGTCGTCGAACTCGACGGCCGCGGGCGCGTCGGCGGGGAGGGTCCTGGTGCCGTCCTTCAGACCGGGCTCGGTGTCGATCAGCTCCAGGACGCGTTCGGTGCCGGCGCGGGCCTGCTGGCCGACGGTGAGGACCATCGCGAGCATGCGGACCGGGCCGACGAGCTGGGCGAGGTAGGTGGAGAAGGCGACGAACGTGCCGAGCGTGATGTGACCGCGTACGGCGAGCCAGCCGCCGACGGCCAGCATGGCGACCTGGCCGAGCGCCGGGACCGCCTGGAGCGCGGGGGTGTACCTGCTGTTCAGGCGGATGGTGCGCAGCCGTCCGGCGAAGAGCCGGCGGCCGACCTCGCGCAGCTTGCCGGTCTCCTGCTCCTCCTGCCCGAAGCCCTTCACGACGCGGACGCCGCTCACCGAGCCGTCCACGACGCCCGCGACGGCGGCGGCCTGGGCCTGGGCGTACCAGGTGGCGGGGTGCAGCCTGCTGCGGCTGCGCCGGGCGATCCAGCCGAGGGCCGGGGCGACGGCCAGCGCGACCAGGGTCAGCGGCAGCGACAGCCACGCCATGATCACCAGGGACAGCAGGAAGAGCAGGACGTTCCCGATGGTCATCGGGAGCATGAAGAGCAGGCCCTGGATCAGCTGGAGGTCGCTGGTGGCCCGGCCGACGACCTGGCCGGTGGACAGCTCGTCCTGGCGGCGGCCGTCCAGCCGGGTGATCGTGGCGTACATCTCGGTGCGCAGGTCGTGCTGGACGTCCAGGGCGAGCCGGCCGCCGTAGAAACGGCGGACGTAGGTGAGGCCGTACACCAGGAGGGCCGCGCCGACCAGGGCGCCGGCCCAGGGGGCCATGCCGCGGGTGTGGGCGCCGATCACGTCGTCGATGACGACCTTGGTGATCAGCGGGACGAGGGCCGTGACGGCCATGCCGGCGAGGGAGGAGCCGAGGGCCAGGACGACGTCCTTCGGATACCGCCAGGCATAGCCCGCCAGCCTTCGTGCCCATCCCCGTCGCGGTGCCACACCGGTGCCTTCCGTCAGAGCCGATCTACCGCAAGGCTGCAACGCCGCCGGATGCGGATTTCATCCCTCCGCAACAATCGGGGCACCGGACGGGCCGGCTCGGGCAGCCGCTCGGCGGCCGGCGCGCGGCGGGCCGGCTCGGGCAGCCGCTCGGCGGCCGGCGTGAACCGGTGGCCCGGCGCCGCCGCGCGGCCGGACGCCATGCCGGAGCCGGCCGGGCGGAGGACCGGGACAGGTCCCGGTCCTCCGCCCGGCCGCGCCCGCCTTCTCGGCCACCCGGGCCGTACGCCCCGTGACCGCCGCCACCGCGGCACGCGTCCTGGACGTCCACGGGGCCGGGCACGGCGACGTCGGCCGTCAGGTCACCGGGTGCGTACCCGCCGGAAGCAGAGGTGGGTGGTCCGCGTTCTGGTTGCCGTCGCTGACCAGGAGGACCCGCGGGCGGCCCGTGCGGTCCCGGCCCGCGACCGTCATGCCCTCGATGGTGTCCAGCAGCGGATCGGGCTGGGGCTGCCTGGCCGTCGCGCCCGGGGACGGGCAGGCGGCGATGTCGGCCGGCAGGGTCGTGCGGGCCGGGCGGACACCGTCCTGGCCGGTCGGGTTCTCGATACCGCTCACGCCGGCGGTGAAGCCGCGCTCCACGACGAGGAGGCGGCCGTCGGGGGCGGCCTGGACCTCGGGGACGCCGAGACCGGCGTCGGTGCGGCAGGCGTACCGGGCGGGCCGGAAGTGGCCGCCCGCGGTGCGCCGCCGGGTCCGGAAGCGGACGAGGCCGGGGTGGCGACCGGGAGCGCGGACTCCGTGGAGGGCGGACTCCGTGGCGCCCGTCTCGTCGGCGAGGCGGACGGCCGATCCGGGCCGCAGGGTACGGCGTCCAGGCGGAGCAGGGGCGAGCGGTCCTCCAGCGCCGCGAACGAGCCGTCCCGGTCCACGGTCGGGGCGGGAAGAGTGCCGACGGGGGTGCCGTCGTACGTCGTCCTGTCGAGCGTGTCGGAGAAGCGGTCGAGCTGGACGCGGGGCGAACAGGCGTGACAGGCAAGTGCGTCGGCGGCGGCCGGTTGCGCGGTGAGGCAGCTGGCCGCCGCCAGAGCGGCGAGTACGGTTCTCAGGCGCATCGCGGTCACCGTGGAACGGGACGGTGTCCGGTGGGAGATCGCCCCGAGAAGCCGCGGCCCCGGATCAGCTCCGCGGCGGTACGGCGACGAACGCCTCGCGCGGCTCACTGGCTGGAGCCAGCCGTTCTTGACGTGCCCGGCGACCGAGGACGGCGCACCGGCGGGGGTGCCCCAGCGCTGGTCCGCGACGACCTGGCGCATCATTTCGTGGACCGTGTTCCACGGCCACTCAGCTCCTCCGCAGCCCGCCCCCCAGCCCATACCGGGGGCGGGCTCGCCCGCCTGCCCGCGCAGATGGCGGACTCGCGCGACGTGTGCCAGGGCAGCGGGTGTGCCAGTGACGGCCGCTGCCGGGCCGTCGGCACTCGCGCTGCCCCAGTCAGAGGATCCTGCCGATCAGCCTGACCGTCAGATTCTTGCCGAACTTGGCGTAGCCGTCCTCGTAGAGGCCGGGCTTCGCGTCCGGCCGGGCGGCCAGGCTGAAGCCGTAGCCGAGGAACACCTGGTTGTGGGTCAGTGCCTTCGCGGGGTCGGTGAAGGAGGCTGGCTCCAGTCGGTGGACGGGGATCTGCCCCGTTTCGCTGCCGGTCACCCAGGCCTTGGTGTTGTCCTCGCTGCGGCGCAGGACAAGACGCGGCTTGGGTGAGACGGCCGCCCAGTTGCGCACGGTGCGGAAGTGGCCGAAGGCCGCGACATCGGTGAAGACGAAGCCGGTCGGGGCCTTGAACTCCTGCGGCAGGCCCAGCAGGTCGGCGTTCGGCCCGAGGGTGGCAATGCCGATACAGAGCAGCGAATCCTCCTCCCTGCTCCGGCCCGGGTGCGCGGACGGCCACTTGGGGGCCTCAGCCATGAACATCAGGTACGGGGACGGCGGTTCGGTGGGTTCGCTGGTCACCTGAAAGACCACAAGCTGACTTTCGTCGACGACCGGCTTGGGAGTGTCCTTGGCGGTCACCTCGATCTGCCAGACCAGTGTGTCGCTCAGGACCAGTCCGTCATAGGAGACGACGGCTTGCGCGGTGTAGGTGCCGGCAGCCGTGCCTGGGGGGACGACGACCTTGAATTCGCCCGGCAGCGTCGGCCCGCCGGCCACCAGCTGCTGGCCGGGGAACGACACCGTGGCCGGGGCGTCCTGGGCCAGGGCGAGCGGCGGATTGGGTGTGAGGGTGACAAGGACCTTGTCCCCCACGGCGGGCGCGGAACCCCGGTTGCCGGCGAAGAACGCCAGAGCGACCGTGTCGCCGGCCTGGGCGGCTACGACGGTGGCCTCGGCTGTGGCGAAAAGCCGGGGCTTCCCGGAGACCTCACCGTCCGACGAAGTGGCCGTCAGGCCGGTGATCAGGGGGCAGCGCAGCCCCGCCTTGTAGGCCGTGAAACGGACGGTCGTGGTGGACGCGTCGGCGGTGAACTCCACCGACCGCGTCACCCAGCCCTGTTCTTCGACCGGCTCAGGATCGAAGGGCTTCTTGAGCGTGCTGGGCGTCCCGCGCACCGGGGTGACCTGCACGGTGTAGCGCTGCTCGTTGGGCGTGGAGTCACCTCCGCGGTCGGCGCGCTCCTTCCATCTGATCGTGACCCCCTCTCCCGGACGGGTGGGGATGTCCTGGCTCACTCCGCCCACGTCTCGATCCTCGGCGCGCTTCTCGTTCTTCAGTCGCAGCGCCTGAGTGGTGGCGGTGTCCGGGCCGTCGCCGGACCCCAGGCGCACCACCTCCACGACACCCTGGGTGACTTTCCAGCCCGGGATGTGCCGGCCGCCGTCGGTGGTGAACTGTACGAACGGTTCGGTGGTCAGTGAGGGTTCGCCGAACGAGGCGTTGCGGAAGTCGATGGCCATGTTTCGTTCCTTTGCGCTTCGTGCGTGGGATTCGGAGCCGGGCAGGGCTCGCATGAGGCGGGGGGCCGCCCGCTCCGGCCGCCCGGCGACGGACGGGCGGACCCCCGCAAGGGCCGGCTAGGAGTCGATGAGCTCACCCTCGACATCGGAGATCAGGGCGCCACACACCCCGATGGTGTCGGAGGCGAACGTGAGGTTGTATCGGCTGCGCTGTGCCTTGAAGGTGAGTTCGGCGGGCTGCCAGTTGCCGATCCGGCCGCGGACGAGGTGGTCTTCCTGAAGCCCGGCTTCCTCGATCGACACGTTGTACCTCTGCTCGGTGACGGGCGCGCACCCTGCATAGGTGTTGCGGGTGTGCTTCCACGTCAGGTGCACCGTCGTCCCCGGCGTGGTGCGGATGACCTGCGTGATGGAACCGGGTTGACCGCCGTTGAGGTCAACGGCCTGGTAGGGGGCACGGGCCAGCTGGGTGCTGTAGATATCGACGTTGCCGTCGGACACCTTCCACTGGTCGATGCCCGGGTTGCTGTGGGGCCAGATGGTGAGGTAGCCGTAGTCGGAGACGGCGGGAGGATAGAACTCGCCGTTCCTGATGATCTCGTCGGCGGCACCGGCCGGCGATACCGAGAAGGACAGGGCCAGCAGTGCGGCACCCAACAGGGAGCCGCGAGCAGCACGCTTCATGAAATCTCCTCTTTCGGGCAGCCCGCACACAACGCGTGCGCGGATGGTGTGGAGGACACGGAGGCTGGGGAGCAGCAGCCCGCCCGGTACATGCCGGGGGAACTGCTTATCGGTGGAGCAGGGGTCGCAGCAGGAGGGGCCGGTCCGATGCAGACGGTGACGCTGAGGTGTCGTCGGTGGCGTCGGAGTCTCTTTCGTCGCCGGTGGCGGTGACGGTGTTGCCGGTCAGGCGGCCTTGATGGCCTCGGCCCGCAGCACGAGCGCGCTGAAGCCCGACCGGCACAGCTCGATCATGTGACCAGAGGCCGAGAGAACCGTGATGGGCCAGCCCGGAACCCGCTCGGACGCCTGCGGCTGTGAGGCGTCCGGCAGAATCTCGGGTTGGTGACGGCGGGAGCTTCGAAGCTGCCGTTGACCAGGGCGATCCCGCGCGGAACAGCAGGAGGTGTGGCCATGGTTCGTTCCCTCGCGTCGACACTTGCTGGACGTACCGCCGACCGGTCGCACTGATGCGCACCGTGGCGGAGCCGAAGCAGGAAGTAGCCCATCGCAATCAAGAGGACACGTAAAGTGACAGGCGATTGAGTTCGGCCAATCCCGTGCGAGAGGTTTGCGAACCCCGCCCCCGTCAGCACACCGTCACCCACGCCGGATCAGCGCACCACTCCCGCCACACCGGGCCTCTCAGCTCTCTTCGGGCCCGATCAGTCATGGCCGGATGCTCCCGGTGCACCTCTTGTGCTCACCCTTGCCCAGGGTGACCAGCCGCCTGCGACGTTGACGCTCCCGGCACGGTGATCGCGCTGTGCGGCCCACAACCTCGACCGGCAGCCCGACGTAGGGACAACAGGCCGGAGCAGGGCGAAGTCCGCGGGTGGTGCGCCGCAATGCCCGTTCGTGGTCGAGGCTGGTGAAGCCGCCCCAGTTCATCGGCGTGCTGGAGAAGATCCGGTGCCGGGGATCGGTTCGGGGCGGCCGCGCAGGCGTCGGCACCGGCGGCGGGGGCCCCGCGACGGTGGTCGCGAGGCCCCGGGCCTCAGGCCTGCGGCGGTACGGCGACGAACGCCTCGCGCGGCTGAGTGGTCGGGGTGTAGCGGGTGACGCCGGAGGTGACCGGCACCAGGTCCTTGTGGATCGCCGTGGCGACGTCCTGGATCGTGGCGACGCCGTAGTCCATGGTGCTGTCGTCCTCGGTCAGCACGGTGACCATGTAGTCGTGGCCGGCGCCGTTGAAGGTGCCCAGGCTGTGCACGCGCCAGCCGTGCGAGGAGCGCTGGAGCCAGCCGTTCTTGACGTGCACGGAGACCGAGGACGGCGCACCGGCGGGGGTGCCCCAGCGCTGGTCCGCGACGACCTGACCCATCAACTTCAGGATGTACGCCCGGGAGTTGTCGCTCAGCACGCTGTTCCTCGCGGTGACCAGCTGGAGCAGCTTCTGCTCGTCGGTGACGTTCTCCTGGGTCAGACCCCAGTACCCGTCCGCACCCGGCACGGTCTTCGTCATCCCGGCGGCGGTCAGGAAGCCCTGGATCTTCGCCGCGCCGAGCTGCTTCCACAGTTTGCTGGTCGCGTCGTTGTCCGACTGGGTGATCATGGCCGTGGCGAGGTCGGCCTCGGTGTCGGTCAGGTACCGGTCGTGCTTCCTGGCGTCCCACAGCAGTGTGGCGAGCACGGTGACCTTGACGGTGCTGGCCGAGTCGAAGGCGGTGGTGGCGTTCAGCGTGCAGGTGGTGCCGGTGGAGCGGTCGTACAGGCCGACGGCGACGGTGCCCTCGCGGTTCGCCAGGGCGGCCGTGATGTCCTTCCTCAGCTTGTCGGCCAGACCCGCCTTGGCGGACGTGCAGGTCACGGTGGCCGTGGGCGCCGCCGAGGCCGGAAGGGCGGTGGCGCAGACGAGCAGTGTGGCGCCGAGGGCGGTCGTGAGTGCCCCGGCTCGGCCGGATATCCGGTGGGTCATGAAGTGCGTCCCCCTGGAACGTCGTTCGGGCGTCCTGCGGTCACCGTCGGCCGTGTCCCCGCAGGGCCTGCCGCGACGCCGGGACGGACGACGGCTGTACGCATGTTCGCAGGCACGGGAGTTCGGCGGATCAGCGGGCTGACCTCGGAGCGGAGGGCCGTCGACGAGGGCCGGGCGGCGGGCGACACCCGTACGGCGGTGGCCTGTTCCGGCCGGCCGGCGCCAGCCTTACCGGCATCGGCGAGCAGGGTGACGGCGTCCAGGCCGGGGCCACGCAGTTCGCGGTCACGCATCTCACGAACCGGACCCTCACCCTGACGGAGAGGACCCCGGCGGGCCCGGCCGTCCACAGCGGCACGGTCGCCGCCGGCGGTTCCGGCACCTTCGCCGTGACGAGCGGCGACACGGTCGCGCTCACGGTACCGGCCGACCAGGGCCCGTCCGGCAGGCCCGCACGCAGGCGGGGCCTCGCGACGGCAGGTCGCGAGGCCGCGTCCTCGTCCTCAGGCCTGCGGCGGTACGGCGACGAACGCCTCGCGCGGCTGAGTGGTCGGGGTGTAGCGGGTGACGCCGGAGGTGACCGGCACCAGGTCCTTGTGGATGGCCTTGGCGACGTTCTGGATGGTGGTGACGCCGTAGTCCATGGTGCTGTTGTCCTGCGTCAGCACGGTGACCATGTAGTCGTGGCCGGCGCCGTTGAAGGTGCCCAGGCTGTGCACGCGCCAGCCGTGCGTGGAGCGCTGGAGCCAGCCGTTCTTGACGTGCACGGAGACGGACGACGGCGCACCGGCGGGGGTGCCCCAGCGCTGCGAGGAGACGACCTGGCCCATCAGCTTCAGGATGTAGGCGCGGGAGTTGTCGCTCAGCACGCTGTTCTTCGCCGTGACCAGCTTGAGCAGCTTCTGCTCGTCGGTGACGTTCTCCTGGGTCAGACCCCAGTAGCCGTTCGCGCCCGGCACGGTCTTCGTCATCCCGGCGGCGGTCAGGAAGCCCTTGACCTTCGTCACGCCGAGCTGCTTCCAGAGCTTGCTGGTCGCGGTGTTGTCCGACTGCGTGATCATGGCCTTGGCGAGCGACTGCTCGGTGGCCGTCAGGTACCGGTTGTGCTTCCTGGCGTCCCACAGCAGCGTGGCGAGCACGGTGACCTTGACGCTGCTGGCCGAGTCGTAGGCGGTGGTGGCGCGCAGCGTGCACGTCGTGTCGGTGCCGCGGTCGTACAGGCCGACGGCGACGGTGCCCTTGCGGTTCGCCAGGGCGGCCGTGATGTCCTTCTTCAGCTTGTCGGCGAGGCCCGCCTTGGCGGACGTACAGCTGACGGCGGGCGTCGTGGCGGCGGCCGGGGTGGCGGCGACGACGGCCGGTACGAGCAGCGCGCCACCGACGGCGGCCGCGAGCACACCGGCCCGGCCGGATATCCGGAAAGTCATGAAAAGATCCCCTTGAACGTCGAACGGGCGTCCCCCTGAACGCCGTTGAGCGCACCCGTGCGCTGTCGAGGAAGACTCGCCAGAACGACGGAGGGTTGTACGCGTGTTCGCAGGGCGTGCGTTCGAGCAGGCGCGGGCTCCCCGCCCGGACCGTGCCCCCTCACCCGGCTCCCACCGGGTCACGGGGTCACCCGTCAGTCGACGATCTCCCGGGTGGCGGCGTCCACCGCCGTGACGTAGGGGTCGCAGCCGTCCCCGTCCCCGTCGGGCCGGCACCTCGGGTCGGCGACCTCGACGGACCACACCGCGCGCCAGGGCCCCTGATGCCCCCTGGCGCGCTCCGTCGTCAGCTCCCGGGCGTGGATCCGCAGGTGCCCGGCGTCGGCGCGGCTCCGCCGCTCCCACTTCCTGACGAGGTCCTCGGCCTGCCGTGCCGAGAGGAGTCGCGCGGGCAGCGCCACGTGCGTGGGCCCGAGGTCGACGGACAGCCCGTAGACGCGCCCGGCCCGGCTGATCCGCACATCGAGGCTGCGGGGCATGGCCACCCCACGCTCCCTGAACCGCCACGAGGTGACCCAGGCGCCGCCACCCGCGGCGTGGCCCACCGCCCGTGTCGCATGCCAGGAGGCCGAATCGGCCCACGGGTAGTGGGCCCGCATGTAGGCGCGGGCGACGCGGTACGCGTCCCGGGCGTCGTGGGCCGGGGTGGCACCGGGGACGGCGTACCCCGCACCGGAAGTGCCGCTGAAGTCGACGGTGAGCCGGCGTCCGCCGGGCCACATCAGTTCCGCGGGAAACCCGCCGGCGAACTGGACGGACATCCAGCCGTTGTAGCCGTCGACTCCGGGGCTGACGTGTACGTCTCCGATCTCGTACCGGTTCCCGAAGGCCTGCCGGACGGCCCGCTCGGCGGCCTCCCGCTCATCCCCGTGGGCGTCCCGGACGCTGGAACCGTCGACATGCTCCAGGGTGACCGCGCTCTGGAGCACGGTGACCCCGAGAACACCGAGCACCCCGAGGGCGACCCCAGTGGACCTGCCCAGGGCCCGCCAGGCCACCCGGCCACGCACCACCGACAGCCCCACGGCGAGACCGGCCACTCCCCCGGCCACGTTCATCTCGACATCGGCGCTGTCACAGACGCCGGCGGCGAACGGGGCCAGTGCCTGGATGAGTTCGATGAGACAGGGCAACGCGAGCACGCACCCGAGCACGGGCACCGGCCGCCGCGACGCGAGCAGTCCGAACAGGCCGACCGGCACGAACATGGCCAGGTTCCACAGGCCCTGGGTGGTGTGGAGCGGCTCGGTGATGTCATGGTCGATCACACACTCGCCCCGCCCGGCGTCGCCCCCGCGCATCGCGAGAGTGACCCCGAGCACGCCGGTGAGGCAGAACGCGAACGGCAACCACCATCCGGCGTGGGGAGCCCGACGCCGCCGGGCGACATCCCACGCTCCGGCACCGACCACCGACGCGACGACGGTGAGCCCCCACAGGAACCCCAGGTCATCGCCGAACACAGCCTCGAACACGCTTCGCCGTCCCCCCGTAGAACCGCCTCTTCTCGTGTCGGCGGCACTTTCGCTCACGCAGCGGCCTGGTCAGGGCCACCGGAGCATGATCACTCTAACTCCCGCCTCACGCTTCGAAGTCGTACTCCAGCACGTAGGCCGACGAGTCGAGCACCATCTCGTTGACCTCGACGACCAGCCCCTCGGCGTCGAAGGCGGTACGCGCGATCAGCACGACGGGCACTCCCACGCCGAGCGCCAACCGCTCGGCCTCCTGCCGACTGCGCCCGGCCGCTGCCGCGAACGGCGGCGGACGACGACGAGGAAGGCCGCGGCCGCACCGTCATCAGTGCCCCGGCCGCACGCTGGGGCTGTCGCCCGCGCCGGCACGGGATCGGGAAGGCGGCCCGGGCCGAGCTGTTGCTGCCGGATCCCGGTCAGCCCAGATGCGTCGGAGCGAACATCCTCAGTACCGCCGGGAGTACCACCACCGACGGCCCCGGGGTGGCCAGGGCCTTCGTCAGGTCCTGTGCCAGCGTTTCGGGGGTCGTACGGATTCCGGGGACTCCGAAGGACTCTGCGAGGGCCACGTAGTCCGGGCGGGTCAGTTCCGTCGCCGTCGCCCGGCCGAAGGTGTCCGTCATGTATTCGCGGAGGATGCCGTAACCGCCGTCGTCCACGATCAGCCAGGTGACCGGGAGGTCGTACTGGCGGGCCGTGGCCAGTTCCGCGATGGAGTACAGGGCGCCGCCGTCGCCGGACACCGCCAGTACCGGGCGGGTCGGGTCGGCCGTCGCCGCGCCGAGTGCCGCCGGGAAGCCGTAGCCGAGGCCGCCGGCGCCCTGGGCCGAGTGCATGGTGTTGGGGCCCTGGGCGTCGAAGGCGGACCAGGCCCAGTAGGCGAGGATGGTCATGTCCCAGAAGGACGGGGAGTCGGCGGGCAGGGCGGCGCGGACGGCGGCCAGCACGTCCTGTTCCAGGGTGAGTTCCTGGGACGCGATGCGGTCCGCGACCCTCGCGAGGAGGTCCCGTACGCGGTCCGGCGCCGACGCGTCCGTCCGTTCCCGCACCGTCTCCAGCAGGGCCTGGAGGGCCAGGCGGGCGTCGGCGTGGATGCCCAGGGCCGGATGGTTGGACTCCAGCTTGCCGGCGTCCGCCTCGATCTGGACGACCCGTCCACGGGGCTTGAACGTGTGGTAGTTCGAGGAGAGTTCACCGAGGCCGGAGCCGACCACGAGGAGGACGTCCGCGTCCTCCAGGAAGTCCGTGGTGTGCCGGTCCTCCAGCCAGGACCGCAGGGACAGCGGATGCTCCCAGGGGAAGGCGCCCTTGCCGCCGAACGTCGTCACCACGGGCGCGTCCAGCTTCTCGGCCAGCTGGAGCAGCTTGCCCGACGCGTCCGACCGTACGACCCCGCCGCCCGCGATGATCACCGGGCGGGCCGCGCGCGACAGCAGGTCCGCGGCCACCGCCGTCAGTTCGGGGCGCGGGACGAGGTCCTCGGGGGTCGCGTCGATCGCCGTCACCACGGGCAGGACCGTCTCCGCGAGGAGCACGTCCTGCGGGATCTCCACCCACACCGGTCCGTGCGGGACCGTGAGCGCCGACTTCCAGGCCGCCGCGACGGCGGAGGGGATCTGGGACTGGGTGCGGACGGTGTGGACGGACTTGACGACACCCCGGAACGAGGCCGACTGGTCGGGGAGTTCGTGGAGGTAGCCGTGCCGGCCGCCGCCCAGGCCCGCCGTCGGGATCTGGCTGCTGATCGCCAGGACGGGGGCGGAGGCGGCTGCCGCCTCCTGGAGGGCGGCGAGCGAGGTCAGGGCGCCCGGGCCGGTCGACAGCAGCAGCGGGGCCGCCTCGCCGGTGATCCTGCCGTAGGCGTCCGCCGCGAAGCCCGCGTTGTTCTCCACCCGCAGGCCGACGTAGTGGAGGCAGGAGCGGCGCAGCGCGTCGAACATGCCGAGGGCGTGCTGGCCGGGCAGGCCGAAGACCGTGGTCGCGCCGAGCCCGGCCAGCGTCTCCACGACCAGGTCTCCGCCGTTGCGGCCGGCGGGCGGGTTCAGCGCGGCCTCCGTCTGCGCGGCCGTCGGGCGGAGCACCAGGTCGTGGTCGTGCGTCACTTCGCTTCCGCGTCCTTCCGGGCCGCCGCGATCTGGCGGCTCATGATGGTGGTGAGTTCGTACGCCGTGTGGGAGGCGGCGACCGAGGTGATCTCGGCGTGGTCGTACGCCGGGGCGACCTCGACGACGTCCGCCGAGACCAGGTTGCAGGAGGCCAGGCCGCGCAGGATCTCCAGGAGTTCGCGGGAGGTCATGCCGCCCGCCTCCGGGGTGCCGGTGCCGGGCGCGTGGGCCGGGTCGAGGCAGTCGATGTCGATGGAGATGTACAGCGGGCGGTCGCCGATGCGCTGGCGCAGCTGGTCGGCGACCTCGTCGGCGCCGCGGCGGTAGATGTCGGCGGAGGTGACGATGCCGAAGCCCATCTTCTCGTCGTCGGTGAGGTCCTGCTTGCCGTACAGCGGGCCGCGGGTGCCGACGTGGGAGAGGGCCTCGGTGTCGAGGATGCCCTCCTCGACGGCGCGGCGGAACGGGGTGCCGTGGGTGTACTCGGCGCCGAAGTAGGTGTCCCACGTGTCGAGGTGGGCGTCGAAGTGGAGCAGGGCGACCGGGCCGTGCTTCTTCGCGACCGAGCGCAGCAGCGGCAGGGCGATGGTGTGGTCGCCGCCGAGGGTCATCAGGCGGGCGCCGGTGCCCAGCAGCTCGTCCGCGGCGGCCTCGACGGTCTCCACGGCCTCGTTGATGTTGAACGGGTTGACGGCGATGTCACCGGCGTCCGCGACCTGGGCGAGGGCGAACGGGGACGCGTCCTGCGCCGGGTTGTACGGGCGCAGCAGCCGGGACGCCTCGCGGATGGCGTTGCCGCCGAAGCGGGCGCCCGGCCGGTACGAGACGCCGGAGTCGAACGGCACGCCCACGACGGCGACATCGGCGGTGCCGACCTCGTCGAGGCGGGGCAGCCGGGCGAAGGTCGCGGGGCCGGCGTACCGCGGGATGCGGGAGGAGTCCACGGGGCCGCGGGGCGTCTCGTTGCTGCTCATGGTCGAATGCCTTCTTTCCTGCGCTTCGTCGCGCATGTACTGCTTTCCCTACGACTCTACTGGTGAGCCGGGGCCGGTTCGGACACGAGTTCGGGGGACCGTCCGGCGAGGCGTTCACGCCAGGCGGCGAGGACCGCCTCGTCGGTGGGCCTCGTCGCCAGGGAGACGGCGACGTAGGCCACGAGGGAGGCCGGCAGGCCGTAGTAGACGGGCTCGTCGGCGAGGATGCCGTAGCCGGCCATCAGCCCGATGACGGCGAGGCCGCCGACGACGACCGAGGCCAGCGCGCCCGGGGCCGTGCCCCGCTTCCACAGCAGGCCGCCGAGGATGGGGACGAGCAGGCCGCCGACGAGGAGGTTGTAGGCCACGGTGAGGGCCTCGACCACGTTGTTCAGGGCGATCGCGGTGCCGATCACGGCCACGCCCATGACGAGGATGAAGGCCCGGTTGCCCGCGACCTCGTCGTGGCCGTCGCCGTCGCCGTCCCGTCGTACGGCACCGCGCAGCCGGGACCATATGTCGTTGTTGGCGACCGTGGCGCAGGCGATCAGGGCGCCGGAGGACGTCGACATCACGGCGGCGAGGGCGGCGGCCAGCACCAGTCCGCGCACGCCGACGGGGAGTTGGTCCTTGACGATGGTGGCGAAGGCGTCGTCGGGGCTGCCCAGGTCGGGGTAGAGCACCTTGGCGGCCGTGCCGATCACCGCGCCGGCGAGGGCGTAGGCCAGACAGTAGGTTCCGGCCACCGTGCCGCCCCACCTGGCGGTCCTGTCGCTGCGGGCGGTGAACACGCGCTGCCAGATGTCCTGGCCGATCAGCATGCCGAACGTGTAGATCAGGACGTAGGTGAAGATCGTGTCGCCGCCGATGCCCAGCGGGTCGAAGTACGAGGCCGGCAGCCGGGCCTTCATCTCGGCGAAGCCGCCCGCCCTGACGACGGCGACCGGCAGGAGCAGGAGGAGCACGCCGATGGTCTTGACGACGAACTGGACCATGTCCGTGAGCGTGATGGACCACATGCCGCCGAGGGTGGAGTAGGCGACGACGACGGCGCCGCCGAGGACGATCGCGACCGTGCGGTCCATGTCGAACAGGACGTCGAAGATCGTGGCGTAGGCGATGGTGGACGTCACCGCCAGCATGAGGGTGTACGCCCACATCACCACGCCCGAGATGACCCCCGCCCGGCCGCCGTAGCGCAGGTCGAGCATCTCGGAGACCGTGTAGACCTTCAGTCGGGCGATGCGGGCCGAGAAGAAGACCGACAGGGCGAGCAGGCCGAGGCCGATGGTGAGGACCATCCAGGCGCCGGACAGGCCGTACCGGTAGCCGAGGCCCACGCCGCCGATGGTGGAGGCGCCGCCGAGGACGATCGCCGCCATGGTGCCGGAGTACATGGCGGGCCCGAGGCGGCGGCCGGCCACCAGGAAGTCACTCTTGGACCTGGCCCGGCGCATGCCCCACCAGCCCATGCCCAGCATGCCGGCGAGATAGACGACGATCACTGTGTAGTCGACGGCCATGGGCGGTGCTCCTTCGCTGACTTCGGTGGCGTGTCGTGCGGGGGCGTGGGGGTGGGGTGTGACGGCAGCGGATCGCGGGGACATCCGCCCGTACCCGCGGCTGCCGTTCCCTGACGACCCTAGGTGGCCGGAAAGCGACTGCGAAGAGTACGTTTCATCCAGTGGAGCGGGGCGGGATGGAGGAAACGCACACCATGCCGGAGACGATCACCCCAGCGGTACCCCCGACCCCGCCCGTGCCGCTCGCGGCCCTGCTGGCCCGGGAGGACCTCGGCCTGCGGCAGATCGCGGGCCCCGCGGACCCGGGCGCCGTCGTCCACTGGGCGCACACCTCCGAGATGGCCGACCCGTACCCGTACCTGCTGGGCGGCGAGCTGCTGCTGACGGCCGGGGTGCACATCCCCCGGGCGGCGGAAGCGGGGACGTACTTCGACGACTACGTCTGCCGGATCGTGGCCGCGGGCGGCGCGGCCCTCGGCTTCGGCCTGGCACCGGTGCACGACACGGTGCCCCCCGCCCTGGCCACCGCTTGCGACCGCCACGGCCTGCCGCTGCTGGAGGTCCCGCCGCAGACCACGTTCTCCGGTGTGGCCCGCGCGGTGTGGCAGCTGATGGCGCAGGCCCGGCTGGCCGAGCTGCGCCGCGTCACGGAGGCCCAGCAGAGCCTCGCCGCCGCGGCCTCCCGCCCGGACCCGGTGCCGTCGGTCCTGCGCCGGCTGGCCCAGCGGCTGGGCGGGCACGCGGTCCTGCACGGCCCCGACGGCACCGCGATCGCGACGGCGGGCCGCGAGCCGGGGCAGGGCGTGCGGGAGGCACTGGCGGAGCTGACCGGCGTGGTCAGACCGCCGGCGGAGCACACGGCGGACGGCACGCCGGGCGGTGGACCCGGGCCCCTGCCCGCCTCCGCCACCGACACCCTCGGCTCCACCCACCTCGCCGTCTACGCCCTCGGCGCCGGCGAGGGCTTCGTGCTCGGTGTGGCCACGCCCCGCCGGGAGCCCGGTGACCACACCATCGCCTCCGTGGCCGCCGTCCTGCTGTCCCTGCTGACCGGTGAGCACCGCAGCGGCACCGGCACCGCCCGGTCCTCCGCGCTGGTACGGCTGCTGCTGGGCGCCCCGCCCGAGGAGGTGGCGCCCCTGCTGGGCACCGGTGAGTGGGTCGTCGTGCACGCGCGGCCGGACCGGGGCGGCCCCGACCGGGGCGGCCCGCACGACGCCGTCTCCGCCTCCGCCCTCGGCGCCGCCCTGGGGTCACCGCTGGTCGACGTCGGCCGGGACGCCGTACGGGTGCTGGTGCCGGCCGGGCGGGAACCGGAGCCGCAGCCCGGCTGGACGCTCGGGATCAGTGCCGCCGCGGCGCCGCGCGACTGGCCGGCCGCCGACACCCAGGCGGCCCGGGCCCTGGCCCGCGCCCGCGCCACCCGCGTCCGCCTGGTCCGGCACGGCGCCCGGCCGGCCCTGGCGGACCTGGTGCCCCCGGCGGAGGCGCGGGCGCACGCCCGGACGCTGCTCGCACCGCTCGCCGGGCAGCCGGCGCTCGCCGAGACTCTGCGCACCTGGCTGTCGCTGCACGGGAGTTGGGACCGTACGGCGGTGGCGCTGGCCGTGCACCGCAACACCGTGCGGCAGCGGATCGCCCGCTGCGCGGCCCTGCTGCCCGCCGACCTGGACGACCCGGACGTGCGCATGGAACTGTGGTTCGCGCTGCGGCAGGAGTGACGGACGAGGCCGGGTGACGCCCGTCCCAGCGGGCGGTATGCCGAGGACGCGCGCGGGGCGCTGCCCCACAATGGGAGCCATGCCGATACCCGGGACACCCAGCCGCGCCCAGCTCGTCGACCACCTGGTGAGGACCCGTATCGCGGGGGACGTCGCCACGCCCCGCGAGAACAACCTCTCCCATTACCGTCAGCTCGCCAACGGGGTCCGCAACTTCTGGTTCGGCCTGGAGCTGGGCGACCGCTGGACGGACGAGCAGGACGTGCTCGCGGTGATGGCCGAGCGGGTGGGTGTCAACGACGACCCGGAGTACCGGTACGGGCAGGACACCATCGACCCCGAACTGACCGTGGACGCGCTGGAGCGCGTGGCGGCCCGGCTGCGGAAGGCGGCCGAGGGGCGCCAGCGGGTGCTGTTCGCCACCGGGCACCCGGGCGGCCTGCTGGACGTGCACCGGGCCACGGCCGCCGCGCTGCGTGCCGCCGGCTGCGAGATCGTCGTCATCCCGGACGGGCTGCGGACGGACGAGGGGTACGTCATGCAGTTCGCCGACGTGGCCGTGCTGGAGCACGGGGCGACGCTGTGGCACACGCACTCGGGGGAGCCGATGCGGGCCGTTCTCACGGGCCTCGAGCGCGAGGGGCGCCCGCTGCCGGACCTGGTGGTCGCCGATCACGGCTGGGCGGGGTACGCGGGACAGCACGGCGTGGACTCGGTCGGGTACGCCGACTGCAACGACCCGGCGCTGTTCCTCGCCGAGTCCGAGGGGACGCTCCAGGTCGCCGTACCGCTGGACGACCACGTGGTCAGTCCCCGCCACTACGACCCGATGACGGCGTATCTGCTGGCGCGGGCGGGGCTCGGGACCTGAGGTGCCGTCCTGCTGACGTGCCGCAGCGCGCGGTCCGGCCGAGAACCGGAGCCGCACGCCGCGCTGGTCGGACGGGTCAGTCAGTCACAGTTGTCGTTGTTGTTGTGACGACCGTTGTTGTGCCCGTAGCCGTTGTCATGGCCGTTGCCATAGCCGTTGTCATGGCCGTTGCCGTAGCCATTGTCATGGTTGTGGCGACCGCCGTGGCCGTTGTCGTTGTTCCACCAGTTGTTGTTGTCCCGGTTGTTGTTGTCCCGGTTGTTGTGATCCCGGTTGTTGTTGTCCCGGTTGTTGTCGTCGAAGTGGCGGCTGTAGCTGCTGCCACTGTCGTGGTGGTCCGACGACGCCGACGCGGTGCCGGCCCCGGCGATGGCGGCTCCGCCGGCCAGCAGCAGCCCGGCCGCTGACGTCGCGACGAGACGCCTGGTGCGTAGTGATCGCATAGGAATACCTTCCGTTCCCATCGTCTCTCGCGGCTCCCCGCGGGGAGCGTCACGAGGTTGATGGCCGGCGCCGTCATGACGAAGGGGAAGTTGGCGGCGCGGTCTTCGGATGTCACCGCTGCGTCATGAGCGGCACGACGCTTTCGCCGGCGCCTGCAGCCCACCCGTACGTCGTGGCGCCTTCGGGTGCTGCGGCTGAGTCACGGAACGTTCCCACACCTCGCCGGCCGAGCATGCCGTTCGCTGCGGCTTTCACACTAGAGCCTAATCCCACATACGTCGTACGTCACCTTGGGCAACGGATGTCGTGCCACCCGGTCGCGCCACCCGGCGTGCGGAGCGGCAGGCCCTGCCGGAGAGTCGGGCAAGTCCCGCCTGCTGGCACTCCGGCGGCGCGGCCGTCGCCGGTGACGTGCAGGCCGCCTACGTCGACGCCGGCTGCGTCCACGTGGGCTGACGACGCGGGTACGGCGAGGCGGGCGGGTCCCCCGGACGGGGTTCCCGCCCGCCTCGCCGTGTGCGGCCGGCAGGGGGGCGGCTCAGCGCGGGACGCGGACGACGCCCTCCTGGATGACGGTGACGGCGAGCCGCCCGTCCTGGGTGTAGATACGGGCCTGGCCGAGGCCGCGGCCGCCGTGGGCGGAGGGCGACTCCTGGTCGTACAGCAGCCACTCGTCGGCGCGGAAGGGCCGGTGGAACCACATCGCGTGGTCCAGGGAGGCCCCGACGACGTCACCGACGGCCCAGCCGCCCCGGCCGTGCGCGAGCAGGACGGAGTCGAGCAGGGTCATGTCGGAGACGTAGGTGGCGAGGACGACGTGCAGCAGGGGCTCGTCGAGGGCGCTCACGGCGCCGCCGAGCTTGCCGTTGGTGCGGAACCACACCTGGGAGTGCGGGTCGCGCGGCTCGCCGAACCTTCCGTACGGCGGCTCGTCCACGTATCTGAGGTCGATCGCCTCGCGGGCCTCCAGGAAGCGCTCCACCACCTCGGGCGCGAGGTGGCCGTAGCCGCGCAGCCGCTCCTGGGAGGTGGGCAGGGTCGCCGGGTCGGGCGCGGGCGGCATGACGGCCTGGTGCTCCAGGCCCTCCTCGTCCGCCTGGAAGGACGCCGAGAGGTGGAAGATCGGCTTGCCGTGCTGGACGGCGACCACCCGGCGGGTGGTGAAGGACCGGCCGTCGCGGATGCGGTCCACGGTGTAGACGATCGGCGCGCCGGGGTCGCCGGGGCGCAGGAAGTAGGCGTGCAGGGAGTGGGCGGGCCGGTCGGCGGGGACCGTGCGCCCCGCGGCGACCAGCGCCTGGGCCGCGACCTGCCCGCCGAAGACCCGGGGGACGACGGCGGAGCGGGACCGGCCGCGGAAGATGTTCTCCTCGATCTGTTCGAGGTCGAGCAGATCGAGGAGATCCTGGAGTGCCTGGCTCATGGGTGTCGGTTGTACCGGCCGGCGGTTGCCCGGACCTTACAGACCCATGTCCTTGGCGATGATCGTCTTCATGATCTCGCTGGTGCCGCCGTAGATGCGGTTGACCCGGTTGTCCGCGTACAGGCGGGCGATCGGGTACTCGTTCATGTAGCCGTAGCCGCCGTGCAGCTGGAGGCAGCGGTCGATCACGCGGTGGGCGACCTCGGTGCAGAACAGCTTGGCGGAGGCGGCCTCGGCGGGGGTCAGCTCACCGGCGTCCAGGGCCTCCGTGGCACGGTCGGCGACGGCCTCGGCGGCGTCCACCTCGGCCTGGCAGGCGGCCAGCTCGAACTTGGTGTTCTGGAAGTGGGCGACCGGCTTGCCGAAGACGGTGCGCTCCTGCACGTACTGCTTGGCGAACCGGACGGCGGCCTTGGCCTGCGCGTAGGCGCCGAAGGCGATGCCCCAGCGCTCGGAGGCCAGGTTGTGGCCGAGGTAGGAGAAGCCCTTGTTCTCCTCGCCGAGGAGGTCCTCGACCGGCACCTTGACGTCGACGAAGGCCAGCTCGGCGGTGTCGGAGGTCTTCAGGCCGAGCTTGTCGAGCTTGCGGCCGACGGAGTAGCCCTCGGACTTGGTGTCCACGGCGAACAGGGAGATGCCGTGGCGGCGGTCCTCGGCGGTCGGCGCGGCCGTACGGGCGCAGACGATCACCCGGTCGGCGTGCACGCCGCCGGTGATGAAGGTCTTGGCGCCGTTGAGGACGTAGTGCGTGCCGTCCTCGGAGAGCTTGGCGGTGGACTTCATGCCCGCGAGGTCGGAACCGGTGCCCGGCTCCGTCATCGCGATGGCCCACATCTCCTCGCCGGAGACGAACTTCGGCAGGTACCGCTTCTTCTGCTCGTCGGTGGCGAGCATCTTGATGTACGGCAGGGCGAGCAGGACGTGCACTCCGGAGCCGCCGAACTGGACGCCCGCGCGGGCCGTCTCCTCGTACATGACGGCCTCGAACTTGTGGGTGTCCAGGCCCGCGCCGCCGAACTCCTCGGGAACGCTGATGCCGAAGATGCCCAGCTCGCCCAGCTTGTAGTAGAAGTCGCGCGGCGCCTGGCCCGCGGCGAACCACTCGTCGTACACCGGGACGACCTCGGCCTCGATGAAGGAACGAAGGGTCTCCCGGAACGCCTCGTGATCCTCGTTGAACACCGTACGGCGCACGCCGCCACCGCCCTTCTTCGCGCCTGGACCGGCGCCGCTCTCGCGTACCTGGCTGCTCGCCCTCGGGCGTCCCCCCGGCTGGTTTCCCCCGGCTGGGCGGCGACCCGATGGCTAAGCGCTTGCTCACTCAACCGTACCGGCCGGTAGGAAAGGTCGTCCAGGGGTTCGGCCGTAATGCTCGTCACGCGGCCCGGCGCGGGCGGCCCCGGGCGGCCACCCCGGCCCCGGCCACCCCGGCCCCGGTCACTCCTCGCCCGCCGCCGCGAACGCGCCCCGCGCCATCCGGTGCAGCAGGGCCGCCGTCGCGCCCCGGCCGGGGAGCGTGCCGGCGCGGCCCAGGTGCGGGGTGGAGTTGAGCAGGCCGAAGACCGAGTGGACGGCCGAGCGGGCGGACGGCTCCGTCAGCCCCGGATGCGCCTCGCGCACCACCTCCACCCACAGCTCCACGTACTGCCGCTGGAGCTGGCGCACCAGCTTGCGGTCGCTGTCGCGCAGCCGGTCCAACTCGCGGTCGTGCAGGGTGATCAGGGGCCGGTCGTCCAGGGCGAAGTCGATGTGGCCCTCGACCAGCGAGTCCAGGACCCGGCTCGCGGGCACCCCGTCGGCCTCCGCCAGCCGCCGTCTGGCGCCGGTCAGCAGCTGGCCGCTGATGCCGACGAGCAGCTCGGCGAGCATCGCGTCCTTGCCCGGGAAGTGCCGGTAGAGACCGGGGCCGCTGATGCCGACCGCGGCGCCTATCTCGTCGACACCGACGCCGTGGAAGCCGCGCTCGGCGAAGAGCCGGGCGGCCTCCTTGAGGATCTGCTCGCGGCGGGTCGAGGCGTCGGTTCTGGTGACCATGCCGTCAATTCTAGACAGCGAGGTTAGCGGTCGTTAACCTGAAGGAAATGGTTAACGCTCATTAACAGGTTCGACCACCGGGTGAGGGGAACCGCAGGATGCAGGAGGCACCGGAGCTTCGGAGCGCGGCCGATCCCGCGTCGGAGGCCTGGCGGGCCAACGAGGAGGGCCATCGGGCGCTGGTGGAGGAGCTGCGCGCCAAGCTGGCCGCGGCGGCGCTCGGCGGCGGCGAGAAGGCACGGGCGCGGCACACCGCGCGCGGCAAGCTGCTGCCCAGGGACCGGGTGGACACCCTGCTCGACGCGGGCTCCCCCTTCCTGGAACTGGCCCCGCTGGCGGCCGACGGGATGTACGACGGACAGGCCCCGGCGGCGGGCGTGATCGCCGGGATCGGCCGGGTCGCCGGACGCGCGTGCGTGGTCGTCGCCAACGACGCCACCGTCAAGGGCGGCACGTACTACCCGATGACGGTGAAGAAGCACCTGCGCGCCCAGGAGGTGGCCCTCGACAACCGGCTGCCGTGCGTCTACCTGGTCGACTCCGGCGGCGCCTTCCTGCCGATGCAGGACGAGGTCTTCCCGGACCGGGACCACTTCGGGCGGATCTTCTACAACCAGGCGCGGCTGTCGGGCGCCGGGATCCCGCAGATCGCGGCCGTCCTCGGCTCCTGCACCGCCGGCGGCGCGTACGTCCCGGCGATGAGCGACGAGGCGGTCATCGTCCGCGGCCAGGGCACGATCTTCCTGGGCGGCCCGCCGCTGGTGAAGGCGGCCACCGGCGAGGTCGTCACGGCCGAGGAGCTGGGGGGCGGCGAGGTGCACTCCCGGATCTCCGGGGTCACCGACCACCTCGCCGAGGACGACGCGCACGCCCTGAGGATCGTCCGGAACATCGTCGCCACCCTGCCCGCCGGGCAGTCGCCGCCCTGGGAGGTGACGGCACCGGCCGAGCCGAAGGTGGACCCGTACGGCCTGTACGGCGCCGTCCCGGTCGACTCCCGCACCCCCTACGACGTCCGCGAGATCATCGCGCGCGTGGTCGACGGCTCCCGGTTCGCCGAGTTCAAGAGCGAGTTCGGGCAGACCCTGGTCACCGGCTTCGCCCGGATCCACGGCCACCCCGTCGGGATCGTCGCCAACAACGGCATCCTGTTCTCCGAGTCCGCCCAGAAGGGCGCCCACTTCATCGAGCTGTGCGACCAGCGCGGCATCCCGCTGCTGTTCCTCCAGAACATCTCCGGCTTCATGGTCGGCAAGGACTACGAGGCGGGCGGCATCGCCAAGCACGGCGCCAAGATGGTCACGGCGGTGGCCTGCACGCGCGTGCCGAAGCTGACCGTGGTCGTCGGCGGCTCGTACGGCGCGGGCAACTACTCGATGTGCGGCCGGGCCTACTCCCCCCGCTTCCTGTGGATGTGGCCCAACGCCAAGATCTCCGTCATGGGCGGCGAGCAGGCCGCCAGCGTCCTCGCCACGGTCAAGCGCGACCAGTCGGAGGCGCGGGGCGAGGACTGGGCCGCCGAGGACGAGGAGTCCTTCAAGGCGCCGATCCGCGCGCAGTACGAGCGCCAGGGCAACGCCTACTACGCCACCGCCCGGCTCTGGGACGACGGTGTGATCGACCCGCTGGACACCCGTCAGGTCCTCGGGCTCGCCCTGACGGCCTGCGCCAACGCGCCTCTGGGAGATCCCCAGTTCGGCGTCTTCCGGATGTGAGGAGGGGAACCGTGTTCGACACAGTGCTGGTCGCCAACCGGGGCGAGATCGCCGTACGCGTGATCCGTACGCTGCGCTCGCTGGGCGTGCGCTCGGTGGCGGTCTTCTCCGACGCGGACGCCGACGCGCGGCATGTGCGGGAGGCCGACACGGCGGTGCGGATCGGTCCGGCCCCGGCCGCCGAGAGCTATCTGTCGGTGGAGCGGCTCCTGGCGGCCGCCGCCCGCACCGGCGCCCGGGCCGTCCACCCGGGATACGGCTTCCTGGCGGAGAACGCGGGCTTCGCGCGCGCCTGCGAGGAGGCGGGCCTGGTCTTCATCGGCCCGCCGGCCGACGCGATCGCGCTCATGGGCGACAAGATCCGCGCCAAGGAGACGGTGCGGGCCGCCGGGGTGCCGGTGGTGCCGGGGTCGAGCGGCAGCGGGCTGTCCGATGCCGAACTGGCCGCGGCCGCCCGCGAGATCGGCACACCCGTGCTGCTCAAGCCGTCGGCCGGCGGCGGCGGCAAGGGCATGCGCCTGGTCCGGGACGTGAACGCGCTGGCCGAGGAGATCGCCGCCGCCCGCCGCGAGGCCCGCGCCTCCTTCGGCGACGACACGCTGCTGGTGGAGCGGTGGGTCGACAGGCCCCGGCACATCGAGATCCAGGTGCTGGCCGACGGCCACGGGAACGTGGTCCACCTGGGCGAGCGGGAGTGCTCCCTCCAGCGGCGGCACCAGAAGATCATCGAGGAGGCGCCCAGCGTGCTCCTCGACGAGCGGACCCGGTCCGCGATGGGCGAGGCGGCCGTGCAGGCGGCCCGCTCGTGCGGGTACCGGGGCGCGGGCACGGTGGAGTTCATCGTCCCCGGCGGGGACCCGGACTCGTACTACTTCATGGAGATGAACACCCGCCTCCAGGTGGAGCACCCGGTCACCGAACTCGTCACCGGGCTGGACCTGGTGGAGTGGCAGCTGCGGGTGGCGGCCGGGGAGCGGCTGGGCTTCACGCAGGAGGACGTGCGGCTGACCGGGCACGCGGTGGAGGCCCGGATCTGCGCGGAGGACCCCGCGCGCGGCTTCCTCCCCTCCGGCGGCACGGTGCTGCTGCTGGACGAGCCCGGCGGCGAAGGCGTCCGCACCGACTCCGGGCTCAGCGAGGGCACCGAGGTCGGCAGCCTGTACGACCCGATGCTGTCCAAGGTGATCGCCTACGGCCCCGACCGCGAGACGGCGCTGCGCAGGCTCCGCGCGGCCCTCGCGGAGACGGTCACGCTGGGCGTGCAGACCAACGCGGGCTTCCTGCGCCGGCTGCTGGGCCATCCGGCGGTCGTGGCCGGCGAGCTGGACACCGGGCTCGTGGAGCGGGTCGTGGACGAGCTGGTCACCACGGACGTCCCGGAGGAGGTGTACGAGGCGGCGGCGGCCGTCCGCCTGGAGGCGCTCAGGCCGCGCGCACAAGGCTGGGTGGACCCGTTCTCCGTGCCGAGCGGCTGGCGGCTCGGCGGCACCCCGAAACCGCCGGCGTTCCCGCTGCGGGTGGCCGAGCCGGTGACGTACAGCCCGCGCGGCACCCACACCGTGACCGGCGACCGGGTGGCCGTCACCCTGGACGGCGTCCGGCACACCTTCCGCCGGGCCGGTGACTGGATCGGCCGGGACGGCGACGCCTGGCACGTGCGCGACCACGACCCGGTGGCCGCCTCCCTGACGCGGGCCGGGCACGCGGGCGCCGACTCGCTGACCGCGCCCATGCCCGGCACGGTGACCGTGGTCAAGGTGGCCGTCGGCGACGAGGTGGCCGCCGGCCAGAGCCTGCTGGTGGTCGAGGCGATGAAGATGGAGCACGTCATCTCCGCCCCGCACGCCGGCACGGTCGCCGAGCTGGACGTCTCCCCGGGCTCGACGGTCGCCATGGACCAGGTACTGGCCGTCATCGCCCCCCACGCAGAGGAAGCGGAGGTGGCGCGGTGACCGCCGGCGCACTGCCCATGGTCGTACCGGCCCCGGACCTGCCCGCCCGGGTACGGATCCACGAGGTCGGCGCGCGGGACGGGCTCCAGAACGAGAAGACTGCCGTACCCACCGCGGTGAAGGCCGAGTTCATCCGGCGGCTGGCCGGCGCGGGTCTGACGACCATCGAGGCGACGAGCTTCGTGCACCCCAAGTGGGTCCCCCAGCTGGCGGACGCCGAGGAGCTGTATCCGGGGGTGAGCGACCTGGACGGGGTGGACCTGCCCGTCCTGGTCCCCAACCGGCGCGGCCTGGACCGCGCGCTGGCGCTCGGCGCCCGCCGGGTCGCGGTGTTCGCCAGCGCCACCGAGTCCTTCGCGAAGGCCAACCTCAACCGCACCGTGGACGAGTCGCTGGCCGTGTTCGAACCGGTGGTGCGGCAGGCGAAGGACGCCGGCGCGCATGTGCGCGGTTACGTGTCCATGTGCTTCGGCGACCCCTGGGAGGGCGCGGTGCCCCCGCAGCAGGTGGCCCGGGTCTGCACGGCCCTGCGGGACATGGGCTGTGACGAGCTGAGCCTCGGTGACACCATCGGGGTCGCCACCCCGGGCCAGGTCCGGGCCCTCCTCACCCTGCTGAACGAGCGGGGCGTGCCGACCCCCGCGCTCGGTGTGCACTTCCACGACACGTACGGCCAGGCGCTCGCCAACACCCTGGCCGCCCTGCGCCACGGCGTCACCACGGTCGACGCCTCCGCGGGCGGCCTCGGCGGCTGCCCGTACGCCAGGTCCGCCACCGGCAACCTCGCCACCGAGGACCTCGTCTGGATGCTGCGCGGGCTCGGCATCGAGTCCGGCGTCGACCTCGGCCGTCTGACCGCCACCAGCGTGTGGATGGCCGAACAGCTGGGCCGGCCCAGCCCGTCCCGTACCGTCCGCGCTCTCTCCCACAAGGACCAGTGATCAGCATGGACCACCGCCTCAGCCCCGAGCTGGAGGAACTCCGCCGCACGGTGGAAGAGTTCGCGCACGACGTGGTGGCGCCGAAGATCGGCGACTTCTACGAGCGGCACGAGTTCCCCTACGAGATCGTCCGCGCGATGGGCCGCATGGGCCTGTTCGGGCTGCCCTTCCCCGAGGAGTACGGCGGCATGGGCGGCGACTACCTCGCCCTCGGCATCGCCCTGGAGGAACTGGCCCGCGTCGACTCGTCGGTGGCCATCACCCTGGAGGCGGGCGTCTCCCTGGGTGCCATGCCGCTGCACCTCTTCGGCACCGAGGAGCAGAAGCGCGAGTGGCTGCCCCGCCTCTGCTCCGGCGAGATGCTGGGCGCGTTCGGCCTGACCGAGCCGGACGGCGGCAGCGACGCCGGGGCGACCCGTACGACGGCCCGCCTGGACCCGGACACGGACGAGTGGGTGATCAACGGCACGAAGTGCTTCATCACCAACTCGGGCACGGACATCACCGGCCTGGTGACGGTCACCGCGGTCACCGGCCGCAAGCCGGACGGCCGGCCGCGTATCTCGGCGATCATCGTCCCCGCCGGTACGCCGGGTTTCACGGTGGCCGCGCCGTACTCGAAGGTCGGCTGGAACGCCTCCGACACCCGCGAGCTGTCCTTCCAGGACGTCCGGGTACCGGCCGCCAACCTGCTCGGCGAAGAGGGCCGCGGTTATGCCCAGTTCCTGCGCATCCTGGACGAGGGCCGCATCGCGATCGCGGCGCTCGCGACCGGGCTGGCGCAGGGCTGTGTGGACGAGTCGGTGAAGTACGCCAGGGAGCGGCACGCCTTCGGCCGGCCGATCGGCGCCAACCAGGCGATCCAGTTCAAGATCGCCGACATGGAGATGAAGGCGTACACCGCCCGGCTGGCCTGGCGGGACGCCGCCTCACGGCTCGTGGCGGGCGAACCCTTCAAGAAGGAGGCGGCGCTGGCCAAGCTGCACTCCTCCACGGTCGCCGTCGACAACGCCCGCGACGCCACCCAGATCCACGGCGGCTACGGCTTCATGAACGAGTACCCGGTGGCCCGCATGTGGCGCGACTCCAAGATCCTGGAGATCGGCGAGGGCACGAGCGAGGTCCAGCGCATGCTGATCGCCCGCGAACTGGGCCTGGTGAGCTGAGACAGGAGCACCACGGCCGCAACTGCGGCCGGTGCGCGGGCGGTACGCCGGCCCGGGCACGGAGCGACCGCCCACTGGACATCAAGTGAGGTTAGGCTAACCTATCTTCACCTTGTCCGGTGGGCGTCCCGCCCCGTTCGAAAGCAGTCGTACCCATGCCCCACGCCCGTGCCACCCACCCCACTCGCCGCGGCCTGCTCGCCGCGGGCGGCGCCCTCGGACTCGGTGCCGCGCTCGCGGCCTGCGGGGACGACAAGGGCAAGGACACCGGCTCGGGCAAGGGGACGACGGCCGGCGGGTCCGGCCCCTGGTCGTTCAGGGACGACCGGGGCACCACCGTGAAGCTGGACAAGGTCCCGGCGAACATCGTCGCCTTCACCGGTGCCGCCGCCGCGCTGTACGACTACGGCGTCCAGGTGAAGGGCGTCTTCGGCCCGACGAGGACCAGCGGCGGCAAGCCCGACGTCCAGGCCGGCGACATGGACATCAGCAAGGTGACCGTCCTCGGCAACGCCTGGGGCCAGTTCAGCATCGAGAAGTACGCCGCCCTCGCACCGGACGTGCTCATCAGCACGATGTTCGACGACGCCGGCACCCTCTGGTACGTCCCCGACGAGTCGAAGAAGAAGATCTCCCAGCTGGCCCCCAGCGTCGGCATCTCGGTCTACGACCGCCCGCTCACCGAGCCGCTCCAGCGGATGTGGGAGCTGGCCGGGTCACTGGGCGCGGACCTGAAGGCCACCGAGGTGACCGCGGCGAAGAAGCGGTTCGAGGACGCCGCCGCCCGGCTGCGCGCCGCCGCCAGGGCCAAGCCCGGCATCAGGGTGATGGCCGCCAGCGCGAGCGACGAGCTGTTCTACGTCTCCGGCACCGACCTCTCCGTCGACCTGGAGTACTTCAAGTCCCTCGGGGTGGACTTCGTGGAGCCGCCGGCGAGCGCCAAGGCCAAGGGCGGCGGCTGGTACGAGTCGCTGAGCTGGGAGAACGCCGACAAGTACCGGGCCGACATCATCATGATGGACGACCGCACCTCGGCCATCCAGCCGGCCGGCATCACCAAGGCCACCTGGAAGGAACTGCCCGCGGTGAAGGCCGGCCAGGTCATCCCCCGCTCCCCGGAGCCGATCCTCTCCTACGACAAGTGCGTGCCGCTGCTCACCGGGCTCGCCGAGGCGCTGGAGAAGGCAAGGAAGGTCGGCTAGGTCCCACCGAAGGGCCGGTCCGCTCCCGGGGAACCGCGGGTTCGTCGCGGCCCGTCGCGGTTCCCGGCGCCCCCCCCCGGATCGCCGCCTGCCCGCATCCCTCAGGAGCCCCCATGACAACGGCCGTGGCCGCCCCGTTCCGTTTCTTCTCCCTCCAGGTCGTGACGACGAGGCGGCTCGGTCCGTCCCTGGTCCGGGTGACCTTCACCGGCCCGGATCTGCACGCCTTCCGGTCCCACGGCCGGGACCAGTCCCTGTCCCTGTTCCTGCCGCACCCGGGGCAGGCCGAGCCGGTCGTCCCGCTGGAGCTGGGCGACCGCTGGTGGCAGGGCTGGCGCGAACTCCCCGACGGCGTGCGGGCGGTGATGCGCTCGTACACCCTGCGGGCCCTGCGGCGGGACGCTTCGGGGCAGACGGCCGAGATCGACATCGACTTCGCGCTGCACGGGGTCGGACCGGACGCCGTCTCCCCCGCCGGGCCGGCCTCCCGATGGGCCGCGCGGGCCGCCGCCGGGGACCGGGTGCTGCTGCTCGGCCCGGCCCTCGCGGACAACCGCGCGATCCGCTTCCGTCCGCCCGGCGACACCGGCCTCGTGGTGCTGTGCGGCGACGGGACCGCCGTGCCCGCGGCGACCGCGATCCTCGAATCCCTGCCCGCCGGCACCCCGGCGCGGGCCTGGCTGGAGGTGCCGCACGCCGGAGACATCCAGGACGTGCGCACGGAGGCCGACGCGGAGATCACCTGGCTGGTGCGGCGCGACGGCACGGACGCGCCGGCCCCCACGACCGTCGACGCCGTACGGGCCGCCGGGCTCACGGGCGCCGGGCGGCCGTACGTGTGGATCGCGGGCGAGTCCGGTCAGGTGAAGGCGCTGCGGCGGTACTTCGTCACCGAGTGCGGGGTGGACCGGCGGCGGGTCACCTTCGTCGGGTACTGGCGGCGGGGGATGACGGAGGAGCAGCTCCGCGCCGCCGAATGACCTGTCGCGGCCCTGCCGCCGACCGCCGGTGAGGCATACCCTGACCCAAGAATTTTAGGTTAGGCTAACCTAAGTTGATCCCGACGGACCGTCCCCTCGGAGGACCCCCGCATGCGCTCGCACCTGCTCAATGGCCTCACCGCGGAGCACTACCGCCGCTCCGTGACCGAAGGAGTCGAGCGGGTGGCGGCCAGACTCGCCACCACCGGGCGTCCGTTCACCGGCGTCACCGCGGACGCGCTGGCGCCCCGCATCGACGCGGTCGACCTCGACCGTCCCCTGGGCGACACCTCCGCCGTCCTGGACGAGCTGGAGGACGTCTACCTCCGGGACGCGGTCTACTTCCACCACCCCCGCTACCTCGCCCACCTCAACTGCCCCGTCGTCATCCCGGCGGTGCTCGCCGAGGCCGTCCTCTCCGCCGTCAACTCCTCCCTGGACACCTGGGACCAGTCGGCCGGCGCCACCCTCATCGAGCGCAGGCTCGTCGACTGGACGGCCGCCCGCGCCGGCCTCGGCCCGTCCGCCGACGGCGTGTTCACCTCCGGCGGCACCCAGTCCAACCTCCAGGCGCTGCTGCTGGCCCGGGAGGAGGCCAAGACCGACAGCATCGCGAGACTGCGCGTCTTCGCCTCCGAGGCGAGCCACTTCAGCGTAGGGAAGTCCGCGAAACTCCTCGGCCTGGGGCAGGACGCCGTCGTCACGATCCCCGTCGGCCACGACAAGCGCATGCAGACGGTGGCCCTCGCGCACGAGCTGGAGCGCTGCGCGAAGGACGGCCTGGTCCCCATGGCGGTCGTCGCCACCGCCGGCACCACCGACTTCGGCTCCATCGACCCGCTGCCGGAGATCGCCGGGCTGTGCGCCCAGTACGGCGTCTGGATGCACGTCGACGCCGCCTACGGCTGCGGGCTGCTCGCCTCGCTGAGGTACCGGGACCGGCTCGCCGGCATCGAGCGCGCCGACTCGGTCACCGTCGACTACCACAAGTCCTTCTTCCAGCCGGTGAGTTCGTCGGCCCTGCTGGTCCGGGACGCGGCCACCCTGCGGCACGCCACCTACCACGCGGAGTACCTCAACCCGCGCCGCATGGTGCAGGAACGTATCCCCAACCAGGTCGACAAGTCCCTCCAGACCACCCGCCGCTTCGACGCCCTGAAACTGTGGCTCACCCTGCGCACGATGGGCGCCGACGGCATCGGACAGCTCTTCGACGAGGTCTGCGACCTGGCACGGGAGGGCTACCGGCTGCTCGCCGCCGACCCGCGCTTCGACGTCGTCGTCGAGCCGACCCTGTCCACCCTCGTCTTCCGCTACGTCCCGGCGGCCGTCACCGACCCGGCCGCGACCGACCGGGCCAACCTGTACGCCCGCAAGGCCCTGTTCGCCTCCGGTGACGCCGTGGTCGCGGGCACCAAGGTGGCCGGCCGCCACTACCTGAAGTTCACCCTGCTCAACCCCGAGACCACGACGGCCGACATCACCGCCGTCCTCGACCTGATCGCCGGCCATGCCGAGCAGTACCTGGGAGAGTCCCTTGACCGCGCGTCCTGAAGCCCACCGCACCCACGACTTCGTGGGGATCGGGCTCGGTCCCTTCAATCTCGGCCTCGCCTGCCTCACCGAGCCGATCGCCGAGCTGGACGGCGTCTTCCTGGAGTCCAAGCCCGACTTCGAGTGGCACGCCGGGATGTTCCTGGACGGCGCCCACCTCCAGACCCCGTTCCTGTCGGACCTGGTCACCCTGGCCGACCCGACGTCGCCGTACTCCTTCCTCAACTACCTGAAGGAGAAGGGCAGACTGTACTCGTTCTACATCCGCGAGAACTTCTACCCGCTGCGCGTCGAGTACGACGACTACTGCCGCTGGGCCGCGCACCGGCTGAGCAGCGTCCGCTTCGGCGCGACCGTCACCGAGGTGACGTACGAGGACGAGGACGGGACGTACGTCGTGCGCACCGGGGACGGTGACACCTACCACGCCCGGCACCTGGTCCTCGGCACCGGCACCCCGCCCCACCTCCCGGACGCCTGCCGGGGCCTGGGCGGCGACTTCATCCACAACTCCCGCTACCTGCACCACAAGGCGGACCTCCAGCGCAAGAAGTCGATCACCCTGGTCGGCAGCGGCCAGTCCGCGGCCGAGATCTACCACGACCTGCTCGGCGAGATCGACGTCCACGGCTACCAGCTGAACTGGGTCACCCGCTCCCCCCGCTTCTTCCCGCTCGAGTACACCAAGCTCACGCTGGAGATGACCAGCCCGGAGTACGTCGACTACTTCCACGCCCTCCCCGAGGCCACCCGCTACCGCCTCACCGACGCGCACAAGGGCCTGTTCAAGGGCATCGACGGCGACCTGGTGGACGCGATCTTCGACCTGCTCTACCGCAAGAGCCTGGGCGGCCCGGTCCCCACCCGGCTGCTCACCAACTCCGCGCTCACCGGTGCCCGTCACGAGAACGGCACCTACGTCCTGGGGCTGCGCCAGGAGGAGCAGGAGAAGGACTACGAGCTGACCAGCGAGGGCCTGATCCTGGCCACCGGCTACCGGTACACCGAACCGGAGTTCCTGCGGCCCGTCCGCCACCGGCTGCGCTACGACGGCCGGGGCAACTTCGACATCGCCCGCAACTACACCGTCGACCGCACCGGCCGCGGCGTCTTCCTCCAGAACGCCGGGGTCCACACCCACAGCATCACCAGCCCCGACCTGGGCATGGGCGCGTACCGGAACGCGTACATCATCCGTGAGCTGCTCGGCACGGAGTACTACCCGGTCGAGAAGAGCATCGCCTTCCAGGAGTTCGCCGTATGACCTTCACCTTCCGTCCCGTCGACCCCCCGAAGGACGCGGAGCTGCTGCACTCCTGGGTCACCCACCCCAAGGCGGTGTTCTGGATGATGCAGGACGCGAGCGAGGCGGACGTCGAACGCGCCTACGCGGAGATCGCGGCGGACGCGCACCATCACGCGCTGCTCGGGCTGCGCGACGGCGTCCCCGCCTTCCTCATGGAGACGTACGACCCCGCGCACCGGGAACTGGCCGGGCTGTACGAGCCGCGGCCCGGGGACGTCGGCATGCACTTCCTCGTGCCGGCGACCGGCACGCCCGTGCACGGGTTCACCCGGTCCGTCATCACCGCCGTGCTGGCCCGCCTCTTCCAGGACCCGGCGGTGGCCCGCGTCGTCGTCGAGCCGGACGTCCGCAACACGGCCGTGCACGCCCTGAACGCGGCCGTCGGGTTCGTGCCCGAGCGGGAGATACGCAAGCCCGAGAAGAAGGCCCTGCTGAGCTTCTGCACCCGCGAACGGTTCGAACGGGCGGTGGCCGCGTGACCCCCGCCGACGCCGTGGCCCACCTGTCCCCCGAGCGCTGGGAGAGGGCCAACCGGCTGCTGGTCCGCAAGGCGCTCGCCGAGTTCGCGCACGAGCGGCTGCTCACCCCCGAGCCGGACGGCGACGCGTACACCGTCCGCAGCGACGACGGGCACACCACCTACCGGTTCACCGCCGTACGGCGGTCCCTCGACCACTGGCAGGTCGACGCCGGCTCCGTCACCCGGTACCGCGGCGGGGACCGGCTGCCCCTGGCCGCGCTCGACTTCTTCCTGGAGTTCCGGCGGTCCCTGGGGCTGAGTGACGAGATCCTGCCGGTCTATCTGGAGGAGATCTCCTCCACTCTCTCCAGCACCTGCTACAAACTCGCCAAGCCGCGGGTGACCTCCGCCGAGCTGGCCCGCGGCGGATTCCAGACCATCGAGACCGGGATGACCGAGGGCCACCCCTGTTTCGTCGCGAACAGCGGCCGGCTCGGGTTCGCCGGCCACGAGTACCTGGCGTACGCCCCCGAGACGGCGAACCCCGTCCGCCTGGTCTGGCTCGCCGCGCACCGCTCGCGGGCCGCGTTCACCGCCGGTGCCGGGATCGCGTACGAGTCGTTCCTGCGCGAGGAGCTGGGCGAACCGGCGGTGCGCCGCTTCCACGCCGTCCTCACCGGCCGGGGCCTCGACCCCGCCGACTACCTGTTCATCCCGGTCCACCCCTGGCAGTGGTGGAACAAGCTCAGCGTCACCTTCGCCGCCGAGGTGGCCCGGGACCACCTGGTGTGCCTCGGCGAGGGCGACGACGAGTACCTGGCACAGCAGTCGATCCGGACGTTCTTCAACATCAGCGACCCGCGCAAGCACTACGTGAAGACGGCCCTGTCGGTGCTCAACATGGGCTTCATGCGAGGACTGTCGGCCGCCTACATGGAGGCGACCCCGGCCATCAACGACTGGCTGGCCCAGCTGATCGAGGACGACCCGGTGCTGCGGTCGACGGGCCTGACGATCATCCGGGAGCGGGCGGCCGTCGGCTACCGGCACCTGGAGTACGAGCAGGCCACCGACCGCCATTCGCCGTACCGCAAGATGCTGGCCGCCCTGTGGCGGGAGAGCCCGGTGTCCTCGCTGCGGGACGGCGAGTCCCTCGCGACCATGGCCTCCCTGCTGCACGTGGACCACCGGGGCGCCTCCTTCGCGGGCGCGCTGATCGAGCGCTCCGGCCTCGGGCCCACCACGTGGCTGCGGCAGTACCTGCGGGCCTACTACACGCCGCTGCTGCACAGCTTCTACGCCTATGACCTGGTGTTCATGCCGCACGGCGAGAACACGATCCTGGTGCTGAAGGACGGCGCCGTGCAGCGCACGGTGTACAAGGACATCGCCGAGGAGATCGCCGTCATGGACCCGGACGCGGCCCTGCCGCGTCCGGTGCGGCGGATCCGTGTCGAGGTGCCGGACGACAAGAAGCTGCTGTCGGTCTTCACCGACGTCTTCGACTGCTTCTTCCGCTTCCTCGCCGCCCTCCTGGCCGAGGAGGGCGTCCTGGCGGAGGACGGCTTCTGGCGGACGGTCGCCGAGGTCACCCGCGAGTACCAGGAGGCGAACCCCCAGCTGGCGGACAAGTTCGGCCAGTACGACATGTTCGCGCCCGAGTTCCCGCTGTCCTGTCTCAACCGGCTCCAGCTGCGCGACAACCGGCAGATGGTGGACCTCGCCGATCCGTCCAGCGCGCTCCAGCTGGCCGGCAGCCTGAAGAACCCCCTCGCGGGCCACTGAGGGCCGGCCGGCGGACGGGCATCCCGGAGTACGGTCCTCCGGGATGCCCGTCAACTTCCTTTTCGGACAAGAATATGTGACCTGAATTGTGCCGTGCCCCCGGGGACTTTTGCCGGGCACCGAGTCGTTCACCAGAGTGTCAATTGCGGTATCCAGCCACTCGATCTACGATCATTCCCGATCGAGCGGTGCCGGGGATCAGAGATCAAAAAGTCGAGATCACCCGGGGACATTCTGATCACGAGCTGAGTCATCACTCGGCGGCGGGGGGACCATGTCGAACCTTCGAAGTGCCGGAGCGGCCACGAGCCATCGACCCCATCCGGCAGAACCGCTTCCCGTCCGCACCCAGATCCGCATGTTCCGGCAGCGCACGGGCCTGACGCAGCGTCAGTTCGCCGAGCTGGCCGGGGTCGGCGTGCGAACCCTGCGGGACATCGAGAGCGGCCGGGTGGAACAGCCGCAGGAGCGAACCCTGCGCAGCCTGGCGCTCGTCCTCGGACTCGACGTCGACGACCTGCGGCGTTCCATGACCAGTATGCGTAAACCCGTCGATCAGGACAGAGCGGGCCTTCGTATCGGCATTCTCGGCGCCCTGACCATCGAACGCGACGGCGTCGTCAGCGAAGTGCGCGCTTTCAAACTGCGGCGCTTATTGTCCCTGCTGGCGCTCTGCCACCCGCAGCCGGCCGGACTCGACGAAATAGGCAGCACCCTCTGGCCGCAGGAGCCGCCGCGCTCCTACCAGAACCTCATCCACACCTACGTGAGCCAGGCGCGCGGGCTGCTGCGCCTCCCGGAGTCCGGCCCCGCGGGCCAGGCCACCTCGTACCTCATCCGCACACCGACCGGCTACGCGCTGTCCCTGGGCCGCGACCAGGTCGACCTGACCCGGTTCCGGAGCCTGGCGGAGAAGGCGCGGCAGGCCCACGCCGCCGGGGAGGCCAGGGCCGCCTACGAGTTCGCCTCGCTCGCCCACCACTGCTGGCGCGGCCCGATCCTGGCGGACGAGCCGGTGCTCGCCCTGCATCCGGCGGCCACGGCCGCGGTCCGCCGGCGGATCGAGAACCTGCTGCTGTACGCGGATCTCGCCCTGCGGTTCCAGCAGCCCGAGCAGGTGGTGCCGGCGCTGCGGGCCGCCGCCGAGGACGAACCGCTGCACGAGGGACTCCAGGCGCGGCTCATGCTGGCCCTGGCCAGCTGCGGCGAGCAGTACGAGGCACTGCGGGTGTACGCCGACGTCACCCAGCGCCTCGACGGCGAACTGGGCCTCCAGCCAGGACCGGAGCTGCGCCAGGCCCATCTGCGGGTTCTCCAGCAGGAGCTGGCCTGGCCCGGGAACGGACTGCTCACCCGGCAGCCGGCGGACACCCCGCGGCCGCCCGGACCGGCGGCCCCCCATCCGCCGCCGGACGTCAGGCCGTCGCAACTGCCCGCCCGGACGCGGCACTTCGTGGGGCGCACCGCCCAGATCCGGGACCTGGACCAGCTGTTCCTCGCCGCCGGCGAACGGGACGGGCAGGTGCCGGCCGCACTGATCACCGGGCCGCCCGGCGTGGGCAAGACGGCGCTGGCGCTGCGGTGGGCGCACCGGGTGCTCGGCCGCTTCCCCGACGGGCAGCTCTACATCGACCTGCACGGCCACGCGCGCCGGCGTCCCCTCGACGCCCTGACGGCCCTGGCCTCGTTCCTGCGCGCCCTCGGCGTCCCGGACGGCAGCATCCCGGACACCCTGGACGAGGCGGCGAACCTGTTCCGCACCCGGCTGTCCGGCCGGAGGGTGCTGGTGGTCCTGGACAACGCCCGCGACGAGGACCAGATACGGCCCCTGATCCCCGGTGACGCCGGCTGCGCCGTGCTCGTCACCAGCCGCAACACACTGCCCGGCCTGGTGGCCAGGGACGGGGTCCGGCGGGTCTTCGTGGACGCGCTCGACGACGAGGACGTGCTCGCCCTGCTCGGGCGGCTGCTGGGGCCCGAACGGGTCGGCGCGGAGGCGCTGGCCGCCATGGCCCTGGGCCGGTACTGCGGCGGGCTGCCGCTGATGGTGCGGATCCTCGCCACGCGTCTCGCGCAGCACCCCTGTCTCAGCATCGCCCAGTACTACGTGGAGTTGCAGGACGCCGGGCTCTTCCGGCGGCCCTCCGTCCCGGGGGACCTGCTGCTGTCCAACGTCCAGACGGCCTTCGAGCTGTCCTACACGGCGCTCCCGGAGCCGGCGCGCCGGGTGTTCCGGCTGCTCGGCCGGACCGACGGCAACGGCATCACCGCGTACTCCCTGGCCGACGCGGCGGGGGGCATGACGCCGGCGGAGACCAGGTGGGCTCTGTACCGCCTGGTCGACGCGAGTCTGCTGCGGGAGCACGCGCCCGGCCGGTTCAGCATGTCCGCCCCGCTGCTGCGGTACGCGCAGGCGCTGTCCGAGCAGGAGGAGGAGCGCTTCCAGACGGTCTGAGCGGCCCGGGGCCGCCGGACCCGGGCGGGGGCCGGCTGCGGTCCGGTGGGGGGCGCTCATCCGCCGAGGGCCAGACGCACCGCGAACACGCCGAAGACGGCGGCGGTGAGCCCGTTGGTCAGCCGCTGGGCCGACGCGGAGTTCAGGTGCCGGGCCAGCCGGTGCACCAGCCTCATCCAGGTCAGCAGCCATACGAGCACCAGGGCGAGGTAGCAGGCGGCCAGGACCACCACTCCGGCGGTCGGGTTCATCCCGGCCGGCACGAACTGCGGCAGGAACGCCATCAGGAAGATGCCGACCTTGGGATTGGAGCCGGTGCACAGCAGTCCCAGGACGAAGGCCCGGCGCCTGCCGCGCGGCGGCCCGTCCGGCTGCGCCGGTTCCCCCGGGCCCGGGTCCTCGGGCCCGGGCGGGCGCAGGGCCGCGCGCAGGGCCCGGCAGGCCCAGACGAGCAGGACGGCGGCCCCCGCCCAGCGGAAGGCGGCGAACAGGTCCGGGCGCGCGGCGAGCAGCGCGGCCAGGCCCAGGGCCCCCAGCGCCGCCTGGGCGGCGCCCGCCGCGATCATCCCGAACGCGGCGGGCGCCGCCGTGCGCGGCGAGCCGGCCAGCACCAGGCGGGTGATCAGGGCCAGGTCGGGACCCGGCGCCATGATCACCACCAGTGAACTCGTCAGGAACGCGAGCGCGTTGATCACGGCTCTCCGATGACCAGCCGCTGTTCCAGGGCGCGGACGGCCCGGTAGTCCCGCTGGATCTGTTCCTCGTCCGGGTGGGCGAGGATCACGAACCCGAAGTTGAGGCTGTCGACCAGGTCCCGGGTGACGGGCACGTGGTCCCCGTCGGACAGGTTCTGCACCGAGAAGTGGTGGCTCGGCAGCGTCCGGATCTCGTCCAGGACAGCGGTGCCGCGTACCTCCCCGGAGCGGCGGGCCATGTGGAAGACGCACATCTGGTGGGTCAGCAGCTCGTAGCTCTGCGGCAGTTCGCCCCCGGTCAGCCAGCGCACCGTCCGGTCGATCTGGCTGTCGCCGGTGGCGTTGCGGTTGAACCGCGGCTGGCCGCCGCCGTGCGGGCGGGCGCCCAGCTCGATGAGGACGGGGCCGTCGGCGGTGCCCATCACCTCGACGTGGGCGGAGCCGAAACGGACGCCCACCGCGTCCAGTACGCCGAAGACGTACTCGGCCAGGACCGCGACGGCGGGCTCGTCCGGCGGCAGCCAGCGCATGGTGTCGTAGACGGCCATGTGCGGTCCGTTGTCGACCTTGCCGTAGGCGCAGACGTCGACGAGGGAGTGCTTGCCGTCGTGGCTGAAGGTGTCCACCACGTACTCGGTGCCGGTGACGAACTTCTGCACGAGCAGCCGGTCGTCGACCTCGCCGAACTGGTTGACCCGGCCGATCTGCCGCTCGAACACGGCCCGCCAGTCCGTGCCGCCCTGCACCTTGACGACACCGTCCGTGCTGGCGCTCTTCGGCGGCTTGATGACGAGGTCGGCGCCGGACAGACCCTCGCGTTCCAGCCAGGCCGCCGCCTCCTCGACGTCGGAGGTGCACAGCTGCGGGATGACGGGCAGCCCGGCCGCGCGTACGGCGTCGGCCATGCGGCTCTTGTCCCGGCGGGCCTCGGCCAGCTCCGGTACGTTGCTCAGCCCGGGCAGCACCCGGGGGGCGAGCCGCTCGGCCAGTTCCACGCCGGACTCGCAGCCGGCGATGACGCAGCGCGGCTCCAGCGCCCGTACCCGCCGTACGACGTCGTCCAGATCGCCGTCGTACACGATGACGTCGGGGAAGTCCTGCGGCCGGTAGGACGAGGCGAACGCCTCGGGCGGGTGCGGGCTGCTCACCACGGCCGCGACCGGTACGCCCCGGCCCCGCAGCGCCTCCGTGAAGAGGGCGCCCGAGGAGTAGGGGTCGACGATGACGCAGGGGCCGGGCCCCGGCCCGGTGAGCGGGTCAGTGCCGACCATCGGCGCTCCCCTTCGCCGCCAGGGCGGAGACGGCGGCGCAGTAGCGGGCGAAGAAGTCGGCCGCGGGCTCGCTGACCCGCCGGGCGCGCACCGGGGCGTGCACCATGCCCTCCTCCCGCACGTACGTCACGGGCGTGCCGTTCTCCCTGAGCAGGGCGGTGTACTTCTCCGCGTCGACGCACAGCGAGTCCATCTCGCAGCCGACGACGTAGGCCGGCGGCAGGTCGTGGAAGGCGGCGCCCAGCAGCGGTGAGACGTAGGGGTCGGTGGCCTGTTCCGGCTCGGGGCAGTAGCAGGCCGTGTAGAACTCCATCTCGCCGCCGGAGAGCAGGGGCGCGTCCTCGCCGCCGTGCCGCCAGCGGGTGAAGTCCAGGACCGGGCTGATCACCGCCTGGCCGCGCAGCCGGGGGCCGCCGCGGTCGCGGGCGATCATCGACAGCACGACGGCCATGTTGGCGCCGGAGCTCTCGCCGCAGATCACCGCGCCGTCCGGGTCGAGGCCGTCCAGTCCGAGTCCGGGCAGGTCGGCGAGGGTGCCGCAGAGGCCGGCGTAGCAGTCCTCCAGCGGGCCGGGGAAGGGGTTCTCCGGCGCCATGCCGAAGTCCAGGGCTATGGTCACCAGGCCGGTGCGGTCGGCCAGTTCGGCGACCAGGCTGTGGTGGCTGTGCAGCGAGCCGATGACGAAGCCGCCGCCGCGGATGTAGAAGAGCACGGCGCTGCCGGCGCGTTCGGCCGGCTCGTAGATGCGGATCCGCGCGGTGCGGCCCTCGTGCACGACGGTCGCGTCCCGGTGCCGGACGCCGTCGGGGACGGGGATGGGGAGGACCTCGGTCAGCGAGTCGTACAGGACGCGCTGCCGGTCGACGGGGTAGGTGTAGAAGTCGGGCGGCAGCGCGCCGTTCACGGTTTCCACGAACTTCTCGATGCCATCGGCGTACGCCATGCGCAGCTCGCTCATTTCCTGGGGACTGGGTGCCGGAACCCGCGGCACGGACTGAAGGAGTGGGAGGGTCAGGGGGTGTCGGCGGCGACCGGTCCGGCCGGCTCGTCGGCCGGGGCGGTCCCGTCGGCCGGGGTGGTGGCGCCGGGTTCCGCGTCCGCGGGCCGTTCGCTCATGCCGAAGAGGACGGCGGCCACGGCGCCCACGGTCAGCAGCCCGGACAGCCACCACACGGAGGACGACGACGCCTGCCAGGCGGCGACGCCGAGCACGGGGCCGATGGCGTAACCGATCTGCATGGGGAACGCGGCGGCCGCGATGTAGCGGCCCCGCAGGTGTCCGGGGGCGACCTTGCCCGGCCAGGCCGAGGCGGTCGGTGTGCCGATCATCTCGCCCGACGTCCACACCACGGTCGCCACGACGTACATGGCCATGCTGGGTCCGGCCACGTACAGGTTCATCCCGACGCCGACCAGGCCGACGCCGAGGGCCACCGCCACCTTGCCGGGCAGGTGCTGGACGTACTTGGTGAACAGCAGCTCCAGGGAGATGACCATGACGGCGTTCAGCGACAGCAGGCTGGAGTAGAACGTGACCCCGTGTCCGTCGGCCTTGATCTGGAGCGGCAGCGCGGAGGTGTGCTGGATGTAGACGACGGCGTTGAGGAACAGCGCCAGCAGGAACACCACGTACCGGGTGTCGCGCAGCACGGCGGCGTACGACCGGGTGGGGCCGTCCGTGTCGTGTCCGGCCGGGCGGGCCGCGCCCCCGGAGCGCGCCAGGATCAGGGCGAAGGCGGCGAAGACCAGCTGGGCCGTCGCCTCCAGGTAGAAGATCAGGTCGTACGAGTGGCTGATCAGCAGCGCGCCGAGCAGCGGGCCGACCGTGGTGCCCAGGTTGAACGCCATCCGGTAGACGGCGAACACCATCACGTGGTGGTCCTCGGGGGTGCGCTCCACCAGCAGCGCCGAGGAGGCCGGCCGGTACATCTGCGCCAGGAGTCCGATGACCGAGGCCACCGCGATGATCAGGGGCAGCGTGTGCAGGTGGGGCAGGCTCAGCGTGCCCAGTCCGGCGAGCGCCATGGAGCCGACGATCGTCCAGGCGTAGCCGATCCGGTCGGACGCCGTGCCGCCCACCAGTACGCCGACCACCGAGCCCACGCCGTAGGCACCGAGCGCCAGGCCCGCCTCGGTCGCGGAGAAGCCCTTCGCGGTGAGGTAGAGGACCAGGTAGATCTGGAGGAAGTTGCCGAGCCGGTTGACCAGCATGCCGACGAGCACGAGCCAGATGGGGCCCGGGATGCCCCGCAGGGTCTGCACGATCGACGGCCGGCCGGTCTTCCCGGGCTCGGACGAGGTCTTTCCGGGGCTCATCAGGGGGACTCCTCCACCGGGCGGCCCGTGAGTTCGACGATCTCCGGCGCCCGCAGCAGTGCCGCCCGCGCCTGTTCGACGGAGTCCGCGAGGGTGATGACCCGGGCGTAGCGGGAGATGTAGCCGCGCGGCGGCAGCCGCAGCACGGCTCCCGGGTCGGCCATCACGTCGGCGCTGTGGACGTCGGGCGAGAACCGGTCCTCGTGCACGGTCACCGACTCGATCTCGGTGTCGCGCTCGGGGTACAGGAAGGCGATCGCCGCGGCCCGCCGCCGGGTCGCCGTCGTCCGGGGCCGCCGGCCGGCCGCGACGTCGGCCGCGGCCAGCGCCACGTCGACGCCGGTGGCCAGTTCGCCGAGGAAGGGGATCATGTCGCCGCCGAGGCGGGCGTTGACCTCCATCAGGCGCGGGCCGGCCGCGGTGAGGCGGAACTCGGTGTGGCTGACGCCGGTGTGGAAGCCGAGCGCGGCGTGGCTGGCCCGCAGCGCCTGGAGGAGCTGGGGGTCGGTCAGCAGCGGGTCGGCGGCGTCGACCTCGTGGCCGGTCTCCTCGAAGAAGGGCGCGAGCCCCACCTTCTTGCGGGCCACGGCCAGCGGGGTGCCCTCGCCCTCGAAGAAGACGGCGTCGACGCTGATCTCGGGGCCGTCGACGTACTCCTCGACGAGCACCGACACCTCGAAGACGGGAACGCCCGGGTAGGAGGCGCCGGACGCCGCCCGGTAGGCGCTCTCCACGTCACCGGGGCCGTCGGCCCGGCGCACGCCCATGCCGCCGGCCAGGCCCCGGGGCTTGAGGACGACCGGGAAGCCGATCTTCTCGGCCGCCTGCCGTGCCTCCTCCAGGGAACGCACGCCGATGGAGGCGGGCTGGGCCACCCCGGCCCGCTCCAGCGCCACCCGGGTGGCGTTCTTGTCGCGGCAGGCGATGACGGTCTCCGGGGAGTTGCCCGGCAGTCCGAGCGCCTGCGCCACGTGGGCGGCCGGGGTGACCAGGCCCTCGTCGTAGCAGAACACGCCGGCCACCTCGTGCTCGGCCGCCACCTGCCGGGCTGCTGCTATGAGGGGTTCGGGACGGGTGTTGTCGACCGACGTGCTGCCGACGACGTAGGGCTCCTCCCAGGTCACCTGGGCCGGCTGGAGCAGCCAGAGCGCGTAGCGCCGGCTCACCGACCGAAGGATGAATTCCCGGCTGCGCCGGGCGCTGCTGCCGATCAGCAGCAGCAACGGCTTGCCACCGTCCGTGCCCATGTTCCGCTCTCCTTGCATGTGGTCACTCGTGGTCCGGTACGCGCGCCGGGGGCCGTGCCGGGCCCCCGGCGCGCGCGTACCGGCCGTCTGTAGAACACCGGCCGGCCCCGGGTCGTTGCAGTCGCCGGCGGGTCAGCCGGCCGTCACGCGCGCACGCGTGAGCGCGGGGGCCAGCGGCCGGTGCTCCAGGGCCACGTCGCCGCAGGCCGCCGGTGCCGCGGGCCAGCCCCGGGCGGGCGGGCGTTCCGGGAAGACCGCGGTGATCCGCTCGCCCACCCGTACGGCCGGGATCTCCCCGCGCATCCGGGCCACGGAGGTCTTGCGCTCGTGCCACGGGCACACGAGCCGGACACCGTCCTCGGCGACGTCGGCCAGGTGCAGGGGGCCGCCGCGGTGCGGGCACTGGGCCCGCATCACGAAGCCCCGGCCGCCGACCGTCGCGTAGACGTACGGTGTCCCGGCGACGACGACGCAGTTGTCCCGCCCCGCGGCGGAGAAGGTCACGACAGGCACTTGCGGTAGTCCCCCACCGAGTGGATCTCGTAGACGCACTCGTCCGACTCGATGTTGGCGCCGTGCAGCCGGTTGCGCCGGATGACGACGCCCTCGCCCGCCTCCAGGGTGAGCGACGAACCCAGGCCGCTCTCGAAGCGCATGGTGCCGGAGACGATGTGGCACAGCTCGTCGCCGTCGTGGCAGTGGGTGTTGGACAGCTCGCCGCGGGGCTCGACGATGTGCGCCACGGGCGCGTCGATCTTGCCCAGGCCCTCGAACACCGGGTCGTGCAGCTTCTTCAGCTCGGGCTGGTCGTCCATCCACGAGATCTGCTCGGAGAAGTCGAAGTCGGAGACCTCCAGGAGCACCCGGTACTCCTCGATGCCCCGCACGATCTCCGGGATGATGCCCTCGCCGTGGGCCTCCACCAGTGGCTTGATGATCTTCTCGCGGGCCATCCGGCCGTGGTGCTGGTCGATGTGGACGTGCTCGGTGAAGTAGGTGGTGTCCACCGAGTCGCCGAAGACGTCGCGCAGCAGCTGGTCGGCGCGGCGGCAGAAGTCGACCAGGGAGGACTCCGTGTAGTAGAGCGCCCCGACGTAGCGGAAGAACAGCTCGTGGTTCTTGCCCAGGTAGTGGAAGTAGTTGTTCATCAGCAGGCTGCTGTTGAGGTAGTACTGCCAGTACCGGTGCAGGTCGGACTCGAGGCCGACCGACTCCAGGGTCCGCTCGAACAGGGTGCTGTGCTTGGTGTCGTGGACGCCGTAGCCGTACTCGTCGATGACGACCTTGAACCACTCGGACTGGGCCGGGCCGTAGTAGCCGAGGACGTTGCGCATCATCGGCGAGGCCTCGGAGAGGAAGTCCGGCGCGAACTGCACCAGCCACATCCGGGCCGCCCGCTGCGGGTCGGAGGAGTTTGCGATGGCCTTCTCGGCCGGTGACTGCTCCTGGCCGCCGCTGGTGTCCAGCGCGTCCAGGTAGGCGTCCAGGCTCTCGGCGGTCCAGTTCCCGGACGTCTCCACCTCGTCGTCGAGGAAGCCGAAGGCGTAGCGCTCCAGCGCCGGCCGGATCCGCTCGCCGAGCGCGCGGTTCGCCGGGCTGTAGAACGCCCGGAAGTCCTCCTCCTTGCCCTTCAGGCCGGACTTCGGGAAGAACACGAGGTCGGCCTCGTAGATCGAGGTCAGCAGGCGCTGCACGGCCAGGCTCGAGTAGTCGAGTATGTTCTCCCGGCCCGGTATCTTGTCGTAGTTCAGATGGGGCAGGACCTGCGGCCTGAGCTGGCGGCGGTAGGGGTTGTCGTGGTTCAGCCAGTCCAGGTTGTCGTGGTAGATCGGGGCGGTGGCGTACTGCACCACCGCGTCGCGCAGCTCGGTGCCGCTCAGCTCGAACGGGACGTGCGCGGGGACGTGACTCATCGCTTGCTCCCTGGTCCTAATCGAATAAGGTCCGGCCGCCGGTGCCGCGCGGGCGCCGGCCGAGGCCGTGTCAGAGGCTCACGCGGAGCGTGAAGTCGCTCCAGCGGAGCCGGAGGGAGACCGTCTCGCCCGCCTTCGTCGGTACGGGCTTCTCCAGCGGGACCCAGCCCTGCATCCAGTGCGAACCGGGGTTGTCCGGCGGGTTGGACAGGACGACGCCGTTGCCCATGTCCAGCTCGAACCAGACCACCAGGGCCTGTGCCTCACCGTCGGCGGTGGCGGGCAGCGTGAGGGCGCGTTCGCCGGGCTCCAGGGCGTCGCGCGCCAGGTCGAACTCCAGCACCGGCGCCGCCTCGGACAGGAAGCGGTGGGGCCAGGTGTCCAGCCGTACCGGGAAGTGGCCGCGGGTGGCGACCGTGTTCATGAGCGAGACGTCGAAACCGCCGGCCGTGGTGACCTGGTTCAGCTTCAGCACCGCCTCGCTGCTGACCAGCCTGCCGCGCAGCCGGGCCGCCGACGGCAGCATGATGCCGTCCGGCGCCAACAGGTGCTCGCGGGCGTGGCGCACCGAGGGCAGCAGGCCCTCACCGATGAGGCCGCAGTCGACGATCTCCGACACGAGGACGTCGACCCGGCCGCCGAGGTCCCGCTCGGCGTCCAGCTCCGTGGACGGCTTGCCGAACACCGTGATCACGTCGGACAGGCCGTGCGCGTCGATGACGTTGCGGGCGATCTCGGCCAGCAGCGGGTTCATCTCGCAGGTGTACACCTTGCTCGCACCGGCGCGGGCCGCGGCCATGGCGAGCAGCCCGCTGCCGGAGCCGATGTCCAGCACGGTCGCCCCCGCCGGGATGCCCCGCTCCAGGGCGGTGACGAGCCCGTCGTTGCGCTCGGTGTCGTTCAGCATGGCGAAGTGCCAGCGTGGAACGTTCCTGCGGGCGATCTGGGCGAACACGTCCGCGTCCAGGGACAGGCTCTCCGGGGGCGTGCTCAACAGCGCGGACGCCTGCTCGGCGAGGGCGTTCATCTCCTGCGCGAGCGATTGCAGCAGAGCCGCGCCCAGCCGGTAGGAGGAGCCGCTCGACGGCTTGGCCCCCGCTTCCGGCCGGACTTCCCGCTCCGCTGGGGTGTCCCGTGCCCCTTGTACGTGCTGCATGTGTGCCACTGCTCCTTACGGTGACTCGCCGGGTTGACAGTGGTACGAGGCAGGTCCCGAAACCCTCCTGCCGTCGCAACAGCGACCGTACGTAACCGTGTTGTTGCGGTTCTCCAGCGGCACTCCAGCCGGAGCGGCAGTTCCACGAGCGGAGGAGGCGGCGCTGACCAGCGGCGTTGCGGAGACTGCCGGTTCACTGGAGCGAGGCGGCAGAACCGGGCCGGTGCAGCGGTCGTACACAGGTTCGCCGCAGGCGGCGTTTCAGCGGGGCGCGGGCAGGTTCGCCGCGGCGGCGTTTCAGCGGGCGTCGTGGAAGATCACGCCGAGCACGTGCCGCTGTCCGCTGGTGACGGCGCTGACCCCGTGCCGCAGCATCACCCGGCTCCAGCCGCGCGCCGAGCGCACCGGGCGGTGGTGCACGGCGAAGATCAGCCCCTGCCCCTGCGCCGGCCGTCGCACCAGGGGCCGGGACTGGGCGCGCGGCCGCTGCTCCACGAACACGCTCTCGCCGCCGGTGAAGTCCTCGTCCGGCCGGTCCAGCAGCACCGCCACCTGGAGCGGGAACGTGAGGTCGCCGTAGACGTCCTGGTGCAGGCAGTTGTAACCGCCCTGCCCGTAGCGCAGCAGCAGGGGCGTCGGCCGGTGCTGGCCCTCGGCGGCGCAGGCCGCGACGAGGTCCTCGTGCCGGCCGGGGAACTCCGGCTCGCCGAGCCGCGCGGCCCAGGTGTTGGCGATGCGCGCCAGGGGCGGGTACAGCTCCCGGCGCAGGGCCGCCACCGGATCGGGCAGCGGGCGGGCGAAGTAGCGGTACGAGCCCTCGCCGAACCGGTGCCGCGCCATCGTCACCGTGCTGCGGAACAGCCCCGGCTCGTCGAACATGTCCCGCAGCCGGGCGCACTCGTCGGCGGAGAGCAGGGGCGGGGTGAGCGCGACGCCCTCCGCGTCCAGTTCGGCGGCCAGGACGGGCCAGTCGAGGCGGCGCAGTGCGGGCAGCCCGTCGGCGTCGGGGGCCGGCCGGTCCAGGGCCGCCGGCTCGTCGAGCCCGGGCAGGGACGGGGTGTCGTAGGAGTTCACGCGCTCAGCTCTCCGGGGGACGGGAGGTCGTACGGGGGACACGAGGAAGGGGAGGTGGGCGCCGGTGACGGGGGATCTCCCGACGCCCACCGGTCAGGGGGCCGTCGGGCCGGTGGAGGCCGTCAGGCCTTCTGGGGCCGTCAGGCCTTCTGGGGCCGTCAGGCCTTCTGGGGCCGTCAGGCCGGTGGGCAGCGCCGCCGGCTCCCGCTCTCCGGTCAGGCCGTCGTGCCAGGACTCCAGGCCGAGCAGGAACTGCTTGGCCGCCAGGCCGCCCGCGTACCCGGTCAGGCTGCCTTGGGAACCGACGATCCGGTGGCACGGCAGGACGACGCAGACCGGGTTGGCGCCGAGGGCCGTGCCGACCGCGCGGGCGGCCCGCGGCCGGTCGAGCGCCGCCGCCAGCTGCGCGTAGGTCGCGGTGCGCCCGTACGGCACGAACGCGTCCAGCGCCGCCACGGTCAGCCGGCTGAAGGGCGTGGCGAGCCGCAGGTCCACCGGCACGGTGAAGTCACGGCGGGCGCCGGTGAGGTAGGCGTCGAGCTGGGTCCGGGTCTCCGCCAGCACCGCGCGGGAACCCGCGTCCGCGTGCTCCTCCTCGACGGTGCGCAGCCCCGCCCTGGTGAGGCGGGCGACACCGGTCTCGGGGGTGCCGTAGCAGCACAGCACGAGGGCGTCGGCCGTGGCCGCCAGCACGAGCGGCCCCAGCGGGGTGGGATGGACCGCGACCGCCGCCGTGGTGTCGCCGGGGATGTTACTGGTTCGCACAACAACTCCGTGTGGATCGTGACCGTCGGGTTCGGATGGCCGTCATACCGCGACCGGCCGGCAGCTCTTGCAGGCGCGGTACCCGGCCCGGCCGGCTTCCCGCGCGGTACGGAACGGCACCTGGTGGGGCGGGGTGATGCGGCGGGCGTGGGCGCACGTGGGATGGCAGTAGATACGGGTCGTGTCGCTGCCGAGGAACACCACGCCGCGCCGGTGCAGCTCCGCCATCCGCAGCAGGTCGACGCCCTCCGCGGCGCGCAGCGCGTCCCCCACCGCGGGGAGGTGGCCGGCGTCGCAGGGCGTGCCGTTGTCGTACGTCACACGGTGGCAGGGGATCAGCACCGCGGCCGGGTTGCGGGCCAGGGCGCCGACCACGCGTTCCGGTGCCACCCCGGCCTCCCGGGCGAGCCAGCCGACCGGGCGCAGCTGCCCGGCGGGGACGGCGCGGACCGCCTCCAGCACGGCCCGGTCCACCGGGCCGAGCGGGGAGAGGTCGATGGGCAGCCGCCGGGCGCGGCCGGTCCGCAGCGCGGTGGTCACCCCCGGGAACGGTCTGCCCGACCGCAGGGCCGAACGCCGGGTCCGGGCGCGGTGCAGTTCCTCGAAGGCCGTGGCGGACAGTCCGCCCGTGTCCAGCGCGGCCCCGGTCACCGCCTCCGGGCTCGCCGCCACGAAAAGACCGCCGACGGCGGTGTCGAGGCGGACATAGGTGTCGTAGATCTCGCGCGGGACGCCGGTGCGCCGCAGCACGCGCACGGCGAAGTCCGCCGGTGGCTCCGTGGCGAGCCCGGCCAGGCCGGGCCGGTCCGCGCCGGGGCGCGGTACCTCGCGGTCACTCCTCATGTCGTCACCTCCTCCAGCACGGCTGTCTCCGGCTCCAGCAGCCGGCGCAGACTCTTCAGACCCCGGGACACCTGTGCTTTGGCCGTTCCGACCGCGCACCGCTGCACCTCGGCCACCTCCGTGTAGCTCAGACCCACCACATGGCGCAGCACCACGGGCGTGCGGTGGTGCTCCGGCAGTTCCAGCAGCGCCGTGACCAGCCGGCGCCGGTCGTCGGCGAGCGCGGCCCGCTCCTCCGGTCCCGGACTGCGGTCGGTCCAGGTGTCGGCGGTGTCCTCGACGGGGAGCCCCGCCAGGGCGGGCCGGCGTGAACAGGTGCGCAGGTGGTTGCGCCACACGTTGGCGGCGATGGTGAGCAGCCAGGCACGCGGCCTGAGGTCCCGCCGGCGCTCGGGGCCGTAGTCCTGTAAGGCCGTGTAGGCGCGCAGGAAGGCGTCCTGCCCCAGGTCGTCGGCCTCGGTGGCCGAGCCGCAGACCCGGAGCAGGAACGTGTACACCGCCCTGCCGTGGACCCTGACCAGCTCGGTGAAGCCGTCGTCGAGGTCCGCCGCCAGGAGTTCGGTCAGCTGCCGCTCGGCCTTCTCATCCATCACTCAGGAAAACACCGGATCCGGGTGAAGGGTTGCACCCCGTTCCGGGACGCGTTCTCCGCCGCCGGTCATCGCCTCGGCCAGGGCACCTGGGGCGACCTGTAGTAGGTGATGCCGAGGGCGTCCCAGCGCGGGCCCTGCGCGGCCAGCCGTGCGCGGTAGCGGTTCCAGTCGTGGGTGGCCGCCGGTGACCAGCCCAGTTCGGCGGTGCCGGCGAGCCGGGGGAAGGCCATGTACTCGAGGTCGGCGGACTTCCTCAGCGTCTCCGACCACAGCGGTGCCTCCACGCCGCGGACGGCCGCCGCGGGCACGCCCGGCAGGTAGGCGCCCGGGTTCCAGTCGTAGGCCCGCCTCACCTCCACCAGGCCCGCCCAGTCCGTGCCGAGCCGGGTGCTCCTCGTGTACCTCATGTCGAGGTAGGTGCGGTCGGCCGGGGACAGGATCAGGCCGGTACCGTTCCGTGCGGCCTTCGCGACCTGCGCCTTCTCCGCGGCGCCGGTGCCGTCCAGGCCCCAGTACTGGGCGAGGGCGCCGCGGGCGGGACGGGCGCCGGTGAGCTGGTGCCAGCCGATGACCTTCTTGCCGTAGGACGCCACCACCGGCTGGACGCGGTCCATGAACGTCACGTAGTCGGCGTGCGGGGTGGAGTGCGCCTCGTCACCGCCGATGTGCAGATAGCGGCCCGGGGTGAGGGCGGCCAGCTCCCGGACGACGTCGTCCACGAAGCCGTACGTCGTCTTCCGTGCGACGCACAGGGAGCTGAAGCCGACGGCGGTGCCGGTGTACAGCGGCGGTGCCACGCCGTCGCAGTTGAGTTCCGCGTAGGAGGCGAGGGCCGCGTTGGTGTGGCCGGGCATGTCGATCTCGGGCACGACCTCCAGGTACCGGGAGGCCGCGTACCGGACGATCTCCCGGTAGTCCGCCTTGCTGTAGGAGCCGCCCCGGCCGCCGCCGACCTGGGTGGAGCCGCCGTGGGAGGCCAGGCGCGGCCAGGAGTCGACGGCGATGCGCCAGCCCTGGTCGTCGCTGAGGTGCAGATGCAGCTCGTTGATCTTGTACAGGGCCAGCTCGTCGATGTACCGCTCGACCTGGGCGACCGTGAAGAAGTGCCGGGCGACGTCCAGCATGGCGCCCCGGTAGGCGTACCGGGGGCGGTCCCGCACGGTGCCGCCGGCGACGCGCCAGGGGCCGCCGTGCACGGTCCTCTTCTCCACGGCGGCCGGGAGCAGCTGACGCAGCGTCTGGACGCCGTGGAAGAGCCCGGCCGGGGTGCTCGCGGTGACGGTGACGCCGTCGGCGCCGCTGTGCAGCCGGTACCCCTCGGCGCCGAAGTCCCCGGCGGCCAGGTGGAGTCGGACCCCGCCGACGCCGTGGTCGGTGACCGGCAGGGGATAGCCGGTGGAGGGCCGCAGGATGCCGGCCAGGTAGGCGCCGACGCGGCGCACTTCGGCGGAGTCGTCGACGCGGATGCCGGTCGCGCGGGTGATGCGGTACGGGGTGCCGCCCGGCGCGACCGAGGCGGGCGCCGGGACCACCCGGTCCAGGGGAACGGGGGCCACGGGCGGCGCGGCGGGGGTCGCGCCGAGGGTGAGGACACCGGCCGTGAGAAGCAGCAGGGATCCGAGAACGCGGGATGTCCGGGAGGTCGTGCCACGGCTTTTCCGACTCACATGCGCTCCCTTCGAGGGAACCCGACCGTCGGACACGGCCGGGCCCCCACTGTCCCGCACAACGGCCGAATCGTCCCCGCCGCGGCGGAAGTTGGAGCGGTCCGGCATCGCGATCCGGACCGACCGCGGCACCGCCGACGGAGGTACCACCACGCGACGGCCACCGCTACGGCGCCACCGCTGCCGCTGCGGCTGCGGCTGCGGCTGCGGCTGCGGCTGCGGTGGTGGTGGTGGTGGTGGCTCCGGCCCGGCCCACCGGACGCGCAGCCGGCCCCGGCCGGACAGGCGCTCCCCGGACGGCCGTGAGACCGTGCGGACCGCCCGCTGTCCGCCGCCACCGCGCCCACCAGCAGGGCCACGCCCGCAGGCGACGGCACTACCCCCGCACGGCGACTACCGCTACGACGCCCCCGCTGCTGCGACTACGCGGTGGGCGACGGCCCCCGCCCACCGGACACGCACTCGGCCCCGGCCGGCCAGGCGGCGCCCCGACAGCCGTGAGGCGCATGAGAACCGCCCGCTACCCACCGGCACCGCGCCCACCCGCAGGGCCCCCGCCCGCAGGCGACGGCACTACCGCCGCACGGCGGCTAACGCTGGTACGGCGGCGCTGCTGCGACTGCGCGGTGGGCGACGGCCCCCGCCCACCGGACACGCACTCGACCCCGGCCGGCCAGGCGGCGCCCCGACGACCGTGAGGCCCATGCGGACCGCCCGCTACCCACCGGGACCGCGCCCACCCGCAGGGCCCCCGCCCGCAGGCGACGGCACTACCCCCGCACGGCGGCTAACGCTGGTACGGCGGCGCCGAACCTCGACCGCACGACGCGCCGGCTGCGGCCGGACAGCCGGTCCCCCGGCGGCCGTGTAGGTCATGAGAACCGCCCGCTACCCACCGGGACCGCGCCCGCCCGCCGGGCCACGCCCGCAGGCGGCGGCACGGCTGCGGCACGACCACCGCACGGCGACCACCGCTGGTACGGCGGCGCCAGTCCCCGCCCGCCGGACGCGCAGCGGCCCCCGCCGGCCAGGCGCTCCCCCAGACGGCCGTGAGGCCGTGAGAGCCGCCCGCTGTCCACCGGGACCGCGTCCGCTCGTCCGGGCGCGCCCGTGAGCGGCGGCACGGCTGCGGCTGCGGCTGCGAGGCGGCGCCAACCCCTGCCCCCGCAGGGCAGCGCCCGTAGGCGGCGGCGCTACCGCCGCACGGCGGCTACCGCTGCTGCACCGACGCCGGCCCCCGCTCGCCGGACGCGCAGCCGGCCCCGGCCGGACAGGCGCTCCCCGGACGGCCGTGAGACCGTGCGGACCGCCCGCTGTCCGCCGCCACCGCGCCCCCACCGGACCGCGGAGGCCCGCCGGGGCGCGGCCGGTGGGCGGGCGCACCCGCCGTCCGGGCGTGGCCACGCCCCCGCGCGTGGCCCTTTCGCTACTTCGCCCTGCGGGACACCGTGAAGTGGTCGACGCGGTCGCCGGTTTCGGCGATGCCCGAGACCGTCAGTGTGGTCTGCCGGCCCTTCGGGGCGGGCGTGACGTCCACGCGCAGGAAGGAGTAGTCGAGGTAGCGCACCCGGGACCAGGCGACGGTCTCGTCGACCTTGCCGTCCTTGGTGTTGACGAACGAGGCCACGGAGTCGGTCTCGTGCTCGTGGCCCTCGTAGGAGTCCGGGGCGCTGAAGGCGTACAGGCTGCGGCCGGCCGCGCCGGCGGTGACGTAGACCACGCCCTCGGTCTCGGGGTAGGCGGTGCCGCCGATCGGGAGCTTCTTGGCGACCTTGCCGCCCTTGATGACGTCGGTGCGCTCGTACTGGTGGTTGTGGCCGTTGATGACGAGGTCCACGGTGTACTTCTCGAACAGCGGCACCCACTCCTGGCGTACCCCGCCCTCCGAGGCGTGCGCGGTGGAGGTGCAGTAGGCGCAGTGGTGGAAGAAGACGACGACGAAGTCGATGTCCTTCGCGGCGCGGAACTTCTTCAGCTGGCCTTCGAGCCACTTGGTCTGGGTTCCGCCGGATATGCCCAGGTTCGCCGGTATTTCGAAGGAGATGTCGTTGGCGTCGAGCGAGATGACGGCCGTGTTGCCGTAGACGAAGGAGTAGACGCCCGGCAGGTTCTTCTTGTCGGGCCCGTTGTCGGGGAGGTTCCAGCGGGCCTCCTCGCCGCCGTAGCCGTTGGGCGAGTACCAGGCCTCCATGTCGTGGTTGCCGTAGGCGGGCATCCACGGGACCTGCTTGGCGACCGACTCGGTCTGGGCGAGGAACTGGTCCCAGGTGCGCGCGTCGAACCCGGTGTCGGTGGTCCTGCCCGCGCCGGACGGGTCGGCGTAGGCGATGTCACCGGCGTGCAGGTGGAAGGCGGGGTTCTGGCCGAGGAGGAGGGAGTTGTTGGCCAGGCCGTGGTAGCCGACGCCCTCGTCACCGAAGGCGGTGAAGGTGAACGGCGCCTTGTGGGCGGGGGCGGTGGTGAAGGTGCCCAGGGTGCCCGCCAGGTGGGGCCGGGCCGGGTCGAAGCCCTGGTGGCCGACGCCGTAGTAGTACGTCCGGCCGGGGCGCAGGTGGGTGAGCTCGGCGTGCAGGTAGTACTGCGTGTGGTCGCCGCTCGCGCCGACGCCGGCCGGGGTGTACAGGGTGCGGACCTCGGCCTCGATCCTGCGGGAGAGGTCCCAGGGGTGGGCGCCGATGCGGATGAACGGCTTCTTGACGGCGACCGGGACCTGCCAGGAGACGGTGATCTCGGTGCGCGGGTCGTTGCCGTAGGCGAGGTGGCGGCCGAAGGGGGCGACGAGCGCGCCGTCGACCGGAGTGGCGGCCGGGGCGGTGTGCCGCGTCGGCGCGGCCGCCTGGGCGGTGGCGCCGGGCACGAACGCGCCGCCCGCGACGGCGCCCAGCGTGACGGCGCCGCCCCTGATCATCGAGCGCCGCGAGAAACGGGCGCGCAGGTACTCGTGCTGCTCGGCCATGCTCATGCGCTCGGCCAGCTTCTCGGGAACGCCCATGCGAGGTATGTCCATGGCGTCTGAAACTCGTCTGTCCGGGCGACGACGCGCAAGACGCAGGATGGACAGCTTGCGAACAGAGCACCATAAGAGATCCAACAGGCGCCTGCCCGGAATCGGGCACGATTCTTGCGAAAGAGGCGCCGGTACTCCAGGATCTACCGGGTGCACGACGAACTCGTTGATCATCTGACGCGGTCCACGCCCCTGAGCCGGGGCGAGGCGCTGCGCGTGGTCCAGGACGTGCTCGCCTACTTCGACGAGACGACCGCCGAGTACGTCCGTCGCCGCCACCGTGAACTCCAGGCCCAGGGCCTGGTGAACACGGAGATCTTCGGACGGATCGAGGCGGATCTGAAATACCGCGCGGTCGCGCCGCCGGAGCTGACGCTCAGGCAGCTGCGCCGCATGGTCTACGGCTGAGAACCGGCCGTACCGGACCAGCGACACCCAAGGGATACCTCTTACATGTGCGGAATTGTCGGATACATCGGGAAGCGTGACGTGGCGCCCCTCCTGCTGGAGGGCTTGCAGCGCCTGGAGTACCGCGGCTACGACTCCGCGGGCATCGTCGTCACCTCCCCGAAGACGCCGGGCCTGAAGATGGTCAAGGCCAAGGGCCGCGTGCGCGACCTGGAGGCCAAGGTCCCGGCGCGCTTCAAGGGCACCACCGGTATCGCCCACACCCGCTGGGCCACCCACGGCGCCCCCTCCGACGTGAACGCCCACCCGCACATGTCGGCCGACCACAAGGTCGCCGTCGTGCACAACGGCATCATCGACAACGCCGCCGACCTGCGCCGCAAGCTGGAGGCGGACGGCGTCGAGTTCCTCTCCGAGACCGACACCGAGGTCCTCACCCACCTGATCGCCCGCTCCCAGGCCGAGAAGCTGGAGGACAAGGTCCGCCAGGCCGTGCGCCTGATCGAGGGCACGTACGGCATCGCCGTGCTGCACGCCGACTTCCCGGACCGGATCGTGGTCGCCCGCAACGGCTCCCCGGTCGTCCTCGGCATCGGCGAGAAGGAGATGTTCGTCGCCTCGGACATCGCCGCGCTCGTCACCCACACCCGGCAGATAGTGACCCTCGACGACGGCGAGATGGCCACCCTCAAGGCCGACGACTTCCGCACCTACACCACCGAGGGCACCCGTACGACGGCCGAGCCCACCACCGTGGAGTGGGAGGCCGAGTCGTACGACATGGGCGGCCACGACACGTACATGCACAAGGAGATCCACGAGCAGGCCGACGCCGTGGACCGCGTGCTGCGCGGCCGCATCGACGACCGGTTCTCCACCGTGCACCTCGGCGGGCTCAACCTGGACGCCCGCGAGGCCCGGCGGATCCGCCGCGTCAAGATCCTCGGCTGCGGCACCTCCTACCACGCGGGCATGATCGGCGCCCAGATGATCGAGGAGCTGGCCCGCATCCCCGCCGACGCCGAGCCCGCCTCCGAGTTCCGCTACCGCAACGCGGTCGTGGACCCCGACACCCTGTACGTCGCGGTGTCGCAGTCCGGTGAGACGTACGACGTCCTCGCCGCCGTGCAGGAGCTGAAGCGCAAGGGCGCGCGCGTCCTCGGCGTGGTCAACGTGGTCGGCTCGGCGATCGCCCGCGAGGCCGACGGCGGCATCTACGTGCACGCGGGCCCCGAGGTCTGCGTCGTCTCCACCAAGTGCTTCACCAACACCACGGTCGCGTTCGCGCTGCTCGCCCTGCACCTCGGCCGCACCCGCGACCTCTCCGTCCGCGACGGCAAGCGGATCATCGAGGGCCTGCGCCGGCTGCCGGGGCAGATCTCCGAGATCCTGGCGCAGGAGGAGGAGATCAGGAAGCTGGCGGAGAGCTACGCCGACGCCCGCTCGATGCTCTTCATCGGCCGCGTCCGGGGCTACCCGGTGGCCCGCGAGGCCTCCCTGAAGCTCAAGGAGGTCTCCTACATCCACGCCGAGGCCTACCCCGCCTCCGAGCTGAAGCACGGTCCGCTGGCCCTCATCGAGCCGGCCCTGCCCACGGTCGCCATCGTCCCCGACGACGACCTGCTGGAGAAGAACCGCGCGGCCCTGGAGGAGATCAAGGCCCGCGAGGGCAGGATCCTGGCGGTGGCCCACCGGGAGCAGGAGAGGGCCGACCAGACGGTGATCGTCCCGAAGAACGAGGACGAGCTGGACCCGATCCTGATGGGCATCCCGCTCCAGCTCCTCGCCTACCACACGGCCAAGGCCCTGGGCCGGGACATCGACAAGCCGAGGAACCTCGCCAAGTCGGTCACGGTCGAGTAGGCGGCGGAACGGACCCCCACGTGTGCCACCCAGCACGTGGGGGTCCTTCCCGTGCCGCGGTCCATCGGCCGGTGGCCGTCACCCCCCGGCCGGCGGCACGCCACGGAGGGGGCGCGGGCCGGCGCCTCTCCTGCGTGAGTGGTGGTGCGGTGACCGCTATATGCCCTGCGCCGGGGCGCGAACCACCTCTACGCACGAGTAGTCTCGCGCCACCGCAACACAATTCACGGTGTGTGAGGCCGCCGGGGGACGCGACGGTCAGGGGATGACGATCACGGGCCGCCGCGCCCGCTTGGCGAGCCGTCCCGCGACGGAGCCGAAGATCCGGCCGACGATGCCGTGCGTGGAGCCCACGACGATCGCGTCCGCCTCGTACTCCCGCCCCACCTCTTCGAGTTCGTGGCAGATGTCGCCGCCGCGCTCGACCAGGATCCAGGGCACCTCGGCCAGATAGTCCGCGCAGGCCAGTTCGAGCCCGAGGACCTCGGTGCGGTGGTCGGGGACGTCGACGAAGACGGGCGGCTCGCAGCCGGCCCACACGGTGGTGGGCAGCCGGTTGGCGACGTGCACGATGATCAGGCCGGAACGGGACCGGTGGGCCATGCCGATCGCGTAGGCAAGGGCACGCTCGCTGGAGTCGGAGCCGTCGAAGCCGACGACCACTCCGTGCCGGAAGGCGGGATCGCAGGACGGGCGTGAGTCTGCCGCCGCCAGGGGATCGGCCGCCGTGGGATCGGCGACCGGCCGCTTGCGGTCCGCGGGTTCGAAGAATTCGTGACCGGCCATGACTGTCTCGGCGTTGTGATCCTTTATGGGGGGACAGTGTGCGGCGGAAGTGCGGCGGAGCTGTGTCCGGGAAACATCTTCCCAAGCCCTTACCCACAAGGGTACGGCGGCAAGCCTCCTGAGCCCAGATCCCGCGCACGCTCCGTAAGCGGTCCCCGACGTCCGTAGGGGTTCACCGGAGCATGCACGAGCCGCGCCCGTAACGCAATGGTTGCTGCCCCGTACAGGCGGTTTGCACGGGGTTCACTCCCGCGCCGCCGGTGACCGACCGGACGGACGGACGTTGAACCGGGGTGAACCACCGCCACAGGGAGTACGAGATGCCCGCCCCCCGGTCCCCTCGCGGCCCGCGGTCCGCACCGGACACCGTGAGTGATGTGATCCGCTGGGCAGCCTTCAGCTGTGTGCTCGTGCCGGTGGTCCTCCTCTGGTTCGGCACCTCGCTGGCCGGCACCACGGGCACCGCACTGGGCCTCATGGCCGTCACGGCCGTCTGCCGGTGGCTGCTGCGCCGCTCCGAGCGGTGCGCCGGGCGTTGCGAGGCGCAAAGGGGCGGACGGCACACCCGGGGACAGACACCGGTCGACTGACCTGTTTCCGTACCTTCGAGCGCTGCTTTTCAGCCAACTTCTGGATACCGCCCCAGGGGGGTTCCGAACCACCCCCAACCCCCGTTCCACCTGCACGGAAAGGGTCCACGGGCCGCTGCGCACCCTACGCGGTTTGGCCACCGCGACAAGGCGCACTTCCCTGTGCGTCTCCCGAGTGCAACGCTTCGTGATCGAATGCTTTACGCCAAGTTGTCATGTCGACAATGTGCCGCGTGGGTAACTGGTCACCGTGGTCACGCGGGAGCCAGTAAATTCGATCTTGACTGTCTTACGGCGGGGGACTCGTGCAGGACCGAGGGGAAACGTGCAGGAGCGACACGACCGAGGAGCCGCGACCACCGAGGGGGGCTTAGCAGGATGAGCCACGACTCCACTGCCGCGCCGGACGCCGCGGCCCGGAAACTTTCCGGGCGACGACGCAAGGAGATCGTCGCGGTGCTGCTGTTCAGCGGCGGTCCCATCTTCGAGAGTTCCATACCGCTTTCGGTGTTCGGGATCGACCGCCAGGACGCCGGAGTACCGCGCTACCGCCTGTTGGTGTGTGCCGGTGAGGAAGGCCCGCTGCGGACCACAGGGGGCCTGGAACTCACCGCGCCACACGGGCTGGAGGCCATCTCACGCGCCGGAACGGTCGTCGTACCGGCCTGGCGCTCGATCACCTCACCGCCACCGGAGGACGCGCTCGACGCGCTGCGCCGGGCGCACGAGGAGGGGGCCCGCATCGTCGGCCTGTGCACGGGCGCGTTCGTGCTCGCGGCGGCCGGCCTGCTGGACGGCCGCCCGGCGACCACCCACTGGATGTACGCGCCGACGCTGGCCAAGCGCTATCCGTCCGTGCACGTCGACCCGCGGGAGCTGTTCGTCGACGACGGCGACGTCCTGACGTCGGCCGGCACGGCGGCGGGCATCGACCTGTGTCTGCACATCGTGCGGTCGGACCACGGCAACGAGGCGGCCGGCGCGCTCGCCCGGCGCCTGGTGGTCCCGCCGCGCCGCAGCGGCGGACAGGAGCGCTACCTCGACAGGTCTTTACCCGAGGAGATCGGCGCCGACCCGCTCGCGGAGGTCGTCGCCTGGGCGCTGGAACACCTCCACGAGCAGTTCGACGTGGAGACACTGGCGGCACGCGCCTACATGAGCCGCCGTACGTTCGACCGCCGGTTCCGCTCGCTCACCGGGAGCGCCCCGCTCCAGTGGCTGATCACGCAGCGGGTGCTCCAGGCCCAGCGGCTGCTGGAGACGTCGGACTACTCGGTGGACGAGGTGGCGGGCCGGTGCGGTTTCCGCTCACCGGTCGCGCTGCGCGGGCACTTCCGCCGCCAGCTCGGCTCGTCCCCCGCCGCCTACCGCGCCGCCTACCGGGCTCGCCGCCCGCAGGGCGACCGGCCGGGTGAGGCCGAGCCGGCGATGGCGCCGCCCGGCCAGCACGGGTCGCCCCTGGGCCTGCCCGGTCCCGGACCGATGAGCGGGGCGGCCGCCCTGCTCCACTCGGAGCGGGACGGCGGGGTGCCGATGCAGAGCCGCCGGGCGGCGGCCGGCGCGGTGGGCCTGCTCCCGGGCCCGCGCAGCGGCAGCTGAGCGGGGAGCGGGAGAAAGCAGGAGGCAAGGGGGACGGAGTACGACTCCGTCCCCCTTTACCCGTGCGCGTGTACCCGTGCGCGTGCGCGCGAGGCCCCGCACCGACGCGGGGCATCCAAACGCCGACGTCAGCTTTAGGGTGGTCGCATGAACGATCGCATGGTGTGGATCGACTGCGAGATGACCGGCCTCTCGCTGTCGGACGACGCGCTCATCGAGGTGGCCGCCCTCGTCACCGACTCCGAACTGAACGTACTCGGCGAGGGGGTCGACATCGTCATCCGGCCGCCGGACCGGGCACTGGAGACGATGCCGGAGGTGGTGCGTCGGATGCACACCGCGTCCGGGCTGCTCGCCGAACTGGAGGGGGGCACGACGCCGGCCGACGCCGAGGAACAGGTCCTCGCCTATGTCCGGGAGCACGTCAAGGAGCCCGGCAAGGCCCCGCTGTGCGGCAACTCCGTCGGCACCGACCGCGGTTTCCTGCTGCGGGACATGCCGACGCTGGAGGGCTACCTCCACTACCGGATCGTGGACGTGTCCTCGATCAAGGAGCTGGCCCGCCGCTGGTACCCGCGGGCGTACTACAACAGCCCCGAGAAGAACGGCAACCACCGCGCCCTCGCCGACATCCGCGAGTCGATCGCCGAGCTGCGCTACTACCGCGAGGCCGTCTTCGTCCCGCAGCCCGGCCCGGACTCCGACACCGCGAGGGAGATCGCCGCCCGGCACGTCCTGCCCGCGCAGTAACCGCCCCGGGTCCGCGTGGGCGCCCGCGCGAAAACCTGTGCGCGAGCATCCCTTCGGACCCTGTAGACTTCTTCTCGGCCGGTCGGGGAAACGACAGTTCCACCGCCGGTCATGGTGGGTGTAGCTCAGCTGGCAGAGCACCTGGTTGTGGTCCAGGATGTCGCGGGTTCAAGTCCCGTCACTCACCCTCACAGATGAAGGGCTGATCCGGAGAACCGGGTCAGCCCTTCATCGTTTTCGTGTGTCCGGGATGACCGGACGACCGGCCGGCCCACCCCTGACGCCCCTCCTCGCCTCACCCCCCTCCTCCCCCACGCCCCTCCGCCCTCTCGCGGGACATGCCTCCGGGGTGAGCGAATATCTGTAGCCGGGAAGCGAGAATTCAGAGCGATTCCGTGTCAGGATTTCTCAAACAGGCGGGCCGGGAGGGATTAGTCACGCGGCAGCGCCACTCCCGCCGTGCTAGTGTCGTTTCCAGTTGCAGTTGTGGTTCCCAAAAACTCCAAGCTTTCCGGAGGGGCGATCAACGCGGCGACGCGGAGTCCGCACAGTGTGGACTCCGGGCACTGCCCCGAAGGAGATTTAACATGGCATCTGGCACCGTGAAGTGGTTCAACGCGGAAAAGGGCTTCGGCTTCATCGAGCAGGACGGCGGCGGCCCCGACGTCTTCGCCCACTACTCGAACATCGCCGCCCAGGGCTTCCGTGAGCTGCTCGAAGGCCAGAAGGTGAACTTCGACATCGCGCAGGGCCAGAAGGGCCCGACGGCCGAGAACATCGTTCCGGCCTGACACGCGCATCGTGAGCTGGGGCCCGCACCTTTGAGTGCGGGCCCCAGCTCATGGAGTATCCGGGCACAGCCCTCCCCCGCTCCCGGCGCCTGCCCCACGTGACAGGCCCTGAACCCGCGGGCTCACGCGCACTGGGCGTTCCCCTCTTGCTCCGGACATGTTCCGTATGAGCTTCGGCCCCGGCCGAGGACCCCTGCCGTGACTTTTTCCAGCGATGGCTGCTTTTTTCCCGGCCGCATTTCCTTTCGCTGCTGTTTTCATTCTGGCCCGTTCTCGCGATTCTCCGTGTGCTCTTCTTCCGCGGTAATTCCTTGACACGAGCCATATCGAGGAAGGTTCCGCATGAACCGCACACGTACGTCCGAGCGCTCCCGCAACCGTTCGACCGGCGGCTCCGACCGCGCCGCCCGCTGGGGTGGTTCCGGCCGCTCCGGCAAGCCGAGCCGCTCGAGTGGCCCGGCCCGCCGGACCTCCGTGCAGGGGGAGTTCGCCCTGCCGGTCACCCAGACTCCGGCGCTGCCCGCCGTCGAGGCGTTCGCCGATCTCGACATGCCCGAGCAGCTGCTGGCCTCCCTCCGCGCCGAGGGGATGAGCGTGCCGTTCCCGATCCAGGCCGCCACCCTCCCCAACACACTGGCCGGCCGTGACGTGCTGGGCCGGGGGCGCACCGGGTCCGGCAAGACCCTCGCCTTCGGTCTGGCCCTGCTGGCCCGGACCGCCGGACAGCGTGCCGAGCCCCGCCAGCCGCTCGCCCTGGTCCTGGTACCGACGCGTGAGCTGGCCCAGCAGGTCACCGACGCGCTCACCCCGTACGCCCGCTCGGTCAGGCTGCGGCTGGCCACGGTCGTCGGCGGGATGTCGATCGGCCGCCAGGCCGCCGCGCTGCGCGGCGGAGCCGAGGTCGTCGTCGCCACTCCCGGACGGCTCAAGGACCTCATCGAGCGCGGCGACTGCCGGCTGAACCAGGTCG